>JAHJJD010000120.1 GCA_018822845.1 Gammaproteobacteria bacterium
CATGGCATTAGCGGTCAAGGCCACGATGGGCAACTCCTTGAACCTGGCATCATCCAGACTGCGAATCCTGCGGGTAGCCTGGTAACCATCCAGCACCGGCATCTGGCAATCCATCAGCACCAGGTCGTAGCTCCGCTCCTGCACCATGCGCACGGCTTCTTCCCCGTTCCCGGCACAATCAGTTTGCCCGTAGCCCAGTTTCTTCAACATCATCAGTGCGACTTTCCGGTTGACGAGATGATCTTCGACCAGCAGGATACGGATTTCCCCCCGTTCCGCAACCGTCAGTTCCGGCACGCCAGCGGCATTGGCCACCTCCCCGGTTTTGGCCGCCACCTTGACGTCTGCTTCAATGCCAACTGCGGGTTTGGCTGCTGCTGCGGCGGCATCCTGTTGCGTGGCCGCCCAACTGCGGGACAGGCGTTCCAGTTGTTTGACAACCTGGGAATGGCGGATGGGTTTAGCCAGCAAATGAATGGACTGCCCCAGGCGTATGTCCCGCAGCGTTTGCATACGCTTGTTGCTGGCATAGAGAACCAGGGGAATCTCAGTGTGCGCACGGATGGCGCTGACCACGGCCTGTATGCCCAAAGGGTGACTAGGCTGGTGGTAGATCATGTCGGCATCCAGCATGATCAGGTTGCATGCATGGTCTGTTTCCAGCATTTGCAGCAAGCCGCCCAGGCTACCGGTCATTACCGGGCTGAGCCCCCACTGCTGCATTTGGTGGGCATAATGCTGGTTCAGTTCCGGGTCGTCACAGAGCATCAGCACCTTGAAACCTGCCGCTATCCGTAACAGGGGCGGCGGCCCAAGCGCCTGCGCTTCCGCCGTGAACCAGAAGGTGGATCCCTTGCCCGGTTTACTGCTGACACCCATTTCCCCGCCCAGCAATTGCGCCAGTTGTTTGCTGATGGCCAGCCCCAGACCCGTGCCACTATATTGACGGGTGCTGGAACCATCCAGTTGCGAGAAGGCCGTGAACAGTTTGGGCAGGTCTTCTTCATCAATGCCACAACCAGTATCGCGTATCTCGAAGCGCAGCAGCAGGGAATTACCCCGATTTTCGGCCACACTGACAGCCAGGATTACATGCCCCCTGGCGGTAAACTTGATGGCGTTACCCAGCAGGTTAAGCAGTATCTGGCGCAGGCGCACCGAGTCACTGAACAGGGCTGCGGGAACATCGGTGTCGATGAAGAAAGCCAACTCCACCCCTTTGTTGTGGGCGGATTCCCCCAGCAGGTTGACGACACCTTCGACCATGTTCAGCAGACCGAAACTGCCCTTGTAGATATTGAGTTTGCCCACCTCGATGCGGGAAAAATCGAGAATGTCATTAATAATCCGCAACAGGGTTTCGCCGCTTTGCTGCACGGTCTCGGTCAGGTCGCGCTGCTCGCGGTCGAGGCGTGTGCCCAGCAGCAAATGGCTCATGCCAATCACGCCATTCATGGGGGTGCGTAGTTCGTGGCTCATGTTGGCAAGGAATTCGGATTTCAGGCGCACAGACTCCAGCGCAGCATCATGCGCCTTTGCCAGTTCCGCCAGCAGCGCCTCCCGCTCCTCAATGCCTAGCGCCAGTTTCTGGTTGGCCTGGCGCGTTTCCTCGGTCGCCATGTGCGCCTCTCCCAGCGAACGGTGCAGGTTACGCAGGGCTACCGCCAACATGCCCAGCATCGCCACCCCCAAACCCACCAGCAACAGGAAAGATTTCTGCATCGCCGTCGCCGTCGCACGCTCGAAGCTGCCAGACTGCCGACTGATGGACAACACCCCGGCAAAGTCCCCCACCTTCCAGTCGGTTTTGGTGGTTCCCGCATAGCTGTTATGGCAACCGATGCAACTTGCCGTCATGCGGCTGGGCAATGCGTAACGCAGCAGGTTGTTTCCATCCTCAGCCTGCTCGATACGCCATACGGGCTTGTCCGGGGTTTTGGTAAGTTCGTTTAGTGCCCAGCGCTCGAAATCATCCTGCGCGCCCCCTTCTTTTTGCCAGGAGAACGGATGGTCGCTGTAAACCCGTAACTGATAGTGGGCATCACTGTCTTCTGCCAGGAACTTGCTGAGGTCGTCCACCAGGGCAGATGGCACCGGCATGGCGTCCATCTGGTGATAGTCATGCGTCAGCGGAACGCCGTGTGCCTGGGCACGGGGGATGATCTGCTCCGAATAGAACAGGCGGAAACGGTTGATGCTTGTCGCAAATTCACGGGCTTCATAGACCGCCAGTTCCTCATTGATGTTGAGGTTTTGCCGGTAGCTGAACCAGAATATCACCGCAGCCCCCAACACCAGCAGGAATGACATGATGTACAGGATGTACCGGGTAAAAAAGCTGTGGGTGGTGGCCGTGCGTTTGTAATGTTCCAATGGCATGTTCAACTTCCCGGATTATTGTTGTTATTGGCTTCTGGTCATACCCGCTTGCCGGTATGACCAGGGTTTGGCCCCGCATATCGGGGACATGTTCATGCGCGGCAGGCCAGGATTTTGCGGAACTCATCCAGCTTGCCCTTCAGTTTGGCCCGCTGGGTTTGCGACTGGATTCCGCTTATCGTGGAATCCAGCTTCCAGCTTGCCTGAATAATGGCTCCCAGTTGCTCCGCATTATTGTCACAGGCCGAGGCGGTTGGCGCAGGCGGCTGCGCAGCCCCCCCACATGTCACGCTATCACCATAGTTGCCCGTATACGCATTGCCACCCAGCCAGCCGATATTGGAAAACTCATTGCCTGGGTTGGTGCCTACCGAGTTCGGCAACTGGCTGAATGGGTCGCTGTTGCCCAGCAATGCAACGCCGGGTATACAGCCTGACGGACTCTTGAAGGAAAAAATACGCTTTTCCCTGCCTGCCGCCCAGCCGAAAGCAGGTGGCCTGCCGCCAGTGTAAAACAGCCCGAATGACAGGTAATCAGCCGCCGGGTTTTCCGCCGGGGCGTCCACCCGCGAATGGTTCGCCCAGTTTATCCCCTGCACCGAGCTCTGGATACTCCCTACCCCAAAATGGGCAGCACCCGTTGCGTGCGGCGCGACCAGGGTGACTTGCGCAGACAACGCCATGTCGGGCGAGGGTGTGGAGTCAGGTTTCATGTAGACCACGTATTCATTGCTGGCCGCCTCGTAAGCGATACGGAATTGCACATTTGCAAGTACCGGGGAAGTCATCGCCATCATCGTCGCCATCATTCCCAGTTGGATGGATGTTTTTGTTTTCATGACACTATTCCTTCTGTAATGGATTTGCTGTTGTTTGCCTACGACTCCCAACTTACAGAAAGGGGGTTTATGAAAGGTTGGAAAAGCGATGCTATCCTTCCAACCTTTTATAAACGCTCATCCAGTAGGCAGCAGGTCATGGGAAGCGGCCTGTTCCATCAGCTCCAGCAAGCGTTCCCGAATGAGCGGCAGACCCAGCGGGTTGGCTGCATTGTCGATCAGTATCCGGGGGTCATGGCAGGCATACAGCAGCTCCTCCATGCCAGCCTCAATATGGTTGCGCCACTCTTCGATCGCCGGAGCCGTGGATGTCGGCAGCAATTCACCCTGGTACAACTTGAGTGCTTCCACCATGCTCCGCCGCTGGATGATGCCGGACAATTCGCTGAAATCCGCCCATACAGGCATGAGCAAACGGTAGGGATGGGAACTGATCTGCCCGTTCAGCAGCTGGCGCAACTGGGTAATAATGGTCTTGATGGTGGCGTGGCTGCTGGAAGCATCCCTGTACAGACAGGCATGCAAAGCCTCCAGCAACAGCCCTTCCGGGTTTAACGCGAGGATGCAGAGGATTTCAAGCTGGCGTAGGGAAAGATGCACGGGTTTACCCTGGAACAATACCGAAGGTTGCCCCAAAGCATGGATTTCCAGTTCAGCCAGCGGCAGGCGTGCGGGCAAGCGCAGGGCAATGGCCTGGGCCAGATGGCTGACGGCTTCTTCAATCAAGGGGTTGTGGCGCTGCCAGCCCGTTGACATATCCAGTACGCCGACCAGTTGACCGGACTGCGGATGAATGATGGGCGACGCATAACAGACAATGTCATGGCAGGCAGACAAATAATGTTCCGCCGCAAATACGGTGCAAGGCTGTTTCAGGTTCAGGGCAAGGCTGATGGCGTTGGCCCCTGCCCTGTGTTCCGCCCAATGGCTGCCGGGAGTGAATTGGATGGCTTCCACAAATGGCTGCAAACGTCTGCTTGCCGTAGTCCACAGCAGCCTGCCCTGAGGATCGGCGATGGCGGCTGCCAGCGGGCTTTCCCGCGCCAATTGGGTGATTTGTTTAATTTCCGGCACCGCTGCCGGGCGCAAGGGAGACGCCTCCCAGGCAAGCCTGGCTGCGTATGCGTCACCGTTGGGGGCACTTTCCAGCTGGTGGAGGGAATGGTGGGTGCGCCACCAGGATGCAACAATGTCCGCATTCACCCGATGGGAACACTGCCCATTGCAGTGGGGCTGCTTCTCACAAAGGGGCTGTCCGTTGAAAAAACGTTCTTTCTGTAGCTCGATTTTTTTGCGGCGCTGGAGCAATCCAGCGTGAATCTTGCTTATTTTTCTTAGCATCTTGCACAACTGACACTTATTGTTTGTTGGCATCAAGCTTAAAACGTTCTGGATAGTGGGGCAAGTAGTCATAAATTTTATTTTACGCAAATCTGATTGACAATTAATGGATAATGCACAAAAATTGGGTTGACATCCTCCCCGATCTGCAAACTTTCAGGATTCAAGCCCATGAGCGAACAGGAATACCAACACCCCAGTGAGTACGCCCCTGATTTAAAACAGGAATATCTGGTAGAGCTGTGCAACGAGATATTGAATGTTGTGGAACAGGCGCTCGTCACAGCCGGGACTGAACACGATACCGCCTGGACGAGAGGTACGCTGGCCTATGGCCGGGTGCAGGGTTTCTTCCAGAAACTGCAAAAATCCCACAGCAAACCGTGGGTGACGCTCGCCAACAAAACCATGGATTTCACCTTCAAGGTAGGCAATACCTACGTCCAGTTTGTGATGGATGACCCCTTCGCGCCGAAGAAAATCCACCGCCTGAAAGCCAATTCCATTGAGCAGATGAGCCTTGAACTGGAGCCGGAGCCCGACGTTGTGGCGTGGCGATTGTTTGTGGACAGGAACTATGACGATGAATTCCTTGGCCTGAACGCCGTCCTGGTCGGTTTTGACATCAACCAGAACCCCGTATGCATCTGGCGTCACGACGAGGTCGCCAGCATTCCGATGAAAACCGGCGACAAACCTGCCGAAGTATTCATCGAGGACGCGCCCTTGCAAAGACGCACTTCCCAAAGCAAACCTGCGGATGATGGCCTGAAGCATGAAGCGGCAAACTGAACACGCCTTTTACCACGACAAGCTGAAGCTGGCGCGGCTGGCGGCGGGCAAGTCTTATCTGGATATTGGCGAAATGCTGGGCGTGACCCGCCAGTACGCCCATAAGCTGGAAGTCAACGCCGTCCCGTCGGACAGCCAGATCCAGTTGCTGGCTGAGCATCTGCTGGTGACGGAAGGTTTTTTTTTCACCCCCAGAAAGCGCCCCTTGGAACTGGAACAGTGCCATTTTCGCAGTGTGCGCAGTTCGACGCAGACGCTCAAGAGAATGATTGCCGCGCAGGTCGAGATTTTTGAGGGCATCGCCAGCCATCTGGAAGACGAAGTGGCATTCCCCCCCATCAGCATCCCGGATATTGGCAACGCCGACATTAGCGGCATCGACAGCATTGAACGTCTGGCCGAACGCTTCCGGCGCGAACTGGATCTGGGTCTGGGGCCTGTTTCCAACATGACCAAGCTGGCGGAAAAAGTGGGCGCGCTGGTGATCAATGTAGCCGAAGCTGACGATCGGGTGGACGCTTTTTCGCTGTTCAACGAACGCCCGCTGATCGTGCGCAACACGACGAAACTGAACCCCTGTCGCCTGCGCTTCGATATTGCGCATGAAACCGGGCATCTGGTGCTGCACCAAGGCATGGAAACCGGGTGCAGGTTGACCGAGGAACAGGCCAACCAGTTCGCCAGTGCCTTGCTGATGCCGAGGACATCCTTTTCCGCCGAATTTCCCCGGATGCGCGGGCGTTACCTGAACTGGCCTGCGCTGAAAGAGATGAAACTGCGTTGGCGGGTCAGCTTCAAAGCATTGATCTACCGGGCCAGCAAGCTTGGCCTGTTGACACCCGATCAGGCCAAATCGGGTTTTGTGTATTTGTCCCGGCATGGTTATACCAAGACCGAAGAGCTTGACGAGCAGATACCGCTGGAAGAACCAAGCATGGTGCAGCGGGCGATTGACTTGCTCGATTATTCGACGTGGAAAAGAGTACTGGAAAGCAGCGGGTTGACCCGTGAGGCAGTCACTTCGCGTTATTTGCTGGCTGTGCCCAAACCACACTTGAGTCTTGTCCGTGCAGGGAGGATGGGATATTGAAGGGAAACGCCATGTAACAACCGCCAACACCGGCAATGGATTCTGGAAAGCGTCGGCAATACCACCGATGCAGAACTGCTGTTTCCCTGAACCCTTCCTCAAGGCCGACACCCGTTTCTACAACCGTTGGCAGCAATTGCGCCAGCAACAACTGATCCAGGAAGACATCCGCGACACCAATACGGTGCAGGACATTGCGCATCTGGATGTACTCGCCACTATCCTGCGCGAACAGAGTGGGCAGGTGATGCGTTACAGCACATTGGCCAACCAGATCAATTCACGGGCTGGGCAATTACCAACTGCACTACCTGCGCACCAAAGACCAGAAAGAAGTCGATTTCCTCATCAGCCGCGATAACCAGCCATGGTTGCTGGTGGAGGTAAAAACCTCCGCCAGCCAGCCACTCAACAAACATCTGGGCTGGTTTCAGGAACAACTGGGGGCAGAACATGCCTTGCAGGTGGTGATGGATATGCCATATGTGGAAGCGGATTGCTTTGCGGTGGGAAAGCCGGTGAAAGTGCCAGTGGAGACGTTGTTGATGCGGCTGGTTTGAAGCATCATAACCGATGTACGGGAGCACAGGAGACAATGCTATGCAAGCCAAGACTAAACGCACCCTCGAAATCAAAATCCTCACCGAAAGCGGAGGCCGCCTAATGCCCTGTAGCACAACACAGGGAGCATTGTTGCCCGACAACGCACTGCCCCCCAAAGACACCCGCACACAATGGCCTGAAAACTACTTCAACCTGTTCGGCTCATGGGAAGGCGAACCCTTACAACGACCAGAACAAAGTCACGATGAACAGCAGCCATCAGATGAGCAGGCGTAATAAATGTTAGCCACCCCTGACCATCTCCACCGCGAAGCCTGCCAACAGTCGCCATCATTCCTCGCTCGTTCTGCAACGGCAGCTACTACCGCCCATTCCGCGAGCTACTGCTGAAACAGTGCGCTATTCGCCATATCCACCTATTTGAAAGTCGCAGCAAAGCCTTCGGCGCAGACGACGTATTGCAGGAAAACATCATCATCCACCTGTGCAAAGGCGTGGAACAGGGCAAAGTCACCGTTTCCACTTCGCACGACGCCAGCTTTGCCGACTATCAGGAAACCCGCTTCGACTTTGCCGCCATCGTCAAGCTGGACGATGCAGAGCGATTCATCCACATCCCAACCAGCCTGCATGAGACAGACATACCTGCCATTTGCACCCATACCCTGCAAACAATAGGGCTGGAAGTCTGCACTGGCCCTGTGGTCGATTTCCGCCTGAAGGAGTGCTGGAGCGAACAGCTCGCAGCCAACACAGCACCGCTGCTATACCCGTACCATTTCAGTACTGGAGAGTTGGTCTGGCCGAAGCAGCACAAAAAGAAGCCCAATGCCCTGCACCTGACGCCGACCTCCCGCAAATGGCTGATGCCCAAAGGGCATTACGTGCTGGTCAAACGCTTCTCCTCCAAGGAAGAACGCCGCCGCGTCGTTGCCTACCACCTGACGCCGGATATGCTGGACAGCGAACTGATCGGTTTTGAAAACCACTGGAACATCTTCCACATCGGCAAAGCAGGGCTGGATGCTACGCTGGCAAGTGGCTTGGCAACATTCCTCAATTCCACCGTATTGGATGACTGGTTCCGCGTGTTTTCTGGTCACACTCAGGTCAACGCCACCGACTTGCGTACCCTGCGTTACCCCAGCCAAGCGCAATTGCTGGAACTCGGCAAACTCGCTGCGAACTGCGCTACCCTTGACCAAACCACCATCGACCAACTGCTTGCAAGTTTTAGGGCCGTATACAATGTAAGAGGATTCAGTTCATGCCCAAACAATCCGAATACCTAACCTACCTGCTCGAACTGCTCGCCCCGCTCGGGCAAATCACTTCCCGTTCCATGTTCGGCGGCTACGGCCTTTATCGCGACGACGTAATGTTCGCCCTCGTGGCCTACGAAACCCTGTACTTCAAAGTCACTGCTGATAATCAGGCCGATTACGAACAGGCTGGCAGCCAGCCTTTCACCTACAGCAAAAAGGACGGCAAGGCCACCGTCATGTCCTACTGGGAAGTCCCGACAGACCTGCTGGAAGATCAGGAACAGCTACTGGAATGGGCACGTAAGGCGTATACGACGGCACTCAAGAACAAAGCCCCTCCACGCAGCCGCAAGCCTTAGCGCATTCAGAATCTGCCGTTTGAAGCCAGTTCGGCCAGCCGTTCGCGCACCAGTTCGCTACCCGAGGTACTGTGGCAAAGCTTTTCCATCAAGACCGAAGGATCCTGACAGGATTCCAGCGCCTGCCCCATCACGGCATCAATGCAATGCCGCCATTCCTCCAGTTCCGGCGATTCGGACTGCGGCAGGAATGAGCCGCGATACAGTGAAAACGCTTCATTGGTGCGCTGCTGGCGCAAGGTCTGCCAGACCTGAATGAAATCCGCCCACACGGGGGTCAACAAGCGGTAGGGACGTGAACCGATTTGCCCCTCCAGCACCCGGCGCAGATGCGACAGTTCCGATTTCAAGGTCGCGGTGGAAACCGGCGCATCGCCATACAGGGCTGCGTGGAAACCTTCCAGACTCAGACCTTGCGGGTTCAATGCCAGCAGGCAGAGAATTTCCACCTGACGCATCGGCAGGTTCAAGGGTTTCCCCCGGAACAGCACACGGGGATGCCCCAGGGCATGGATCTCCAGTTCGGCGTGCGGCAGGTTCTGTGGCAGGCCACTGGCAATGGAGCGCGCCAGTTCCGTAACTGCCGCCTGCCCCAGCGGGGTGTGCCGGTTCCAGGTGGTGGACATATCCAGAACACCGACGCACTCGCCGGATTGCGGATGGATGATCGGCGCAGCATAGCAAACCCAGTCATGCACGAACGGCAAATAGTGTTCGGATGAAAAGACCGTGACGGAACGCCGCAATTTCAGCGACAAACCAACGGCGTTGGTGCCAACCGAACGCTCGTCCCAATGCCCGCCAGCCGTGAAGTTAACGGATTCCGCGCGCCGTTGCATGTGACTGCTGGCAAACGTCCACAACAGGCGTCCACTCGGGTCGGCTATGGCGGCAACCAGCTCCCCTTCCCTGGCCAGTTGCATCATGGCTTCCTGCTCGCGCCGGGCAGCCTGACACAGTTGGGATTCCTGCCACAGCCGGGCGGCGGTGTATTCATCGTCTGCCGGTGCGTGGTATTGCTGGGGTTTAATAAACTGGGCGCTGCGTTGCCACGATGACATGATGTCATCACGCACATTGTCCGCCTTAATGAACGGACTGCCCGCCACAAAGCGGCTCCATTGGGTCTCAATTGTTGAGCGGCGCTGGGACAGGGCTCCCCCTGCCATTTGTGCCTGCTTCATACGCCTCCTCCTGCGATAAAGCCATAGATGGTGGAAAAGGGCCTCCCAACCTTTTCCCAACCTCAAGTCGGGTAACATTTGCGTTTGTATGGCAAACTGTTAACCCATACTTATTAGAAGGAGAGTATCACGTATATTCATATTTTGAAAGTACATTCAAAATACAGACTTAATTTATAGCAAGAAATATTAATCTGTTAGCTTGGATTCCCATTCAATGTAAATCCAGAAAAAATACTTTCCAACTTAATAAGGAACCTTTCTTGTTTTATAGAAAAACAAATAGAAATCATCTATTTATAAAAACTCTGCATCCGCGAAAAAAATAATCCTTATTTCCAAAAACCTCCCAACCTTTTTCCAACCTGCCTTGTTTAATCATGAGCTCCGCCCAAGATGTTCCGGGGTGAACAGTAAACATTACGGAGAGGATGAGTATATGAGAAAGAATCAAATTTCATTAATGGTAACCACCATTCTGGCTGGTTTCGCATCAACTGCATCGGCAGCTACCTGGCAAGCAGGCGACTGGGAATTGGGTCTGGGCGGCAACGTCAATACCTTCTACACCGTCACCAATTGTGACGCTGGCGATCTGGGTGCTGGTGGCGGCACTTTTGCTGGCCTTGCCTGTCTTGACCCTGATACAGGTACCTTTACCGGTAGCGACACCCACAGTGTGTCCAACGGCTTACTGCCTGCCTCCCTGAACTTCAGCGCCAAAACCAAGCAGAACGGTTATGATCTGAGCGGTAACGTAAACGTCTATTACGGCATAGCATCCCAGGACACCAACGGTCTTGCGGGTGATGCACTGGATTTTTCCACGGTTGACGCCCGTCAGGTCTACATGACCTTTGGCAATGAAAAAATGGGTACGGTCAAGGCTGGCCGTGACTTCGGCCTGTTCGGGTTTGATCCGATCATCAACGATATAAGCCTGGTAGGCAACGGTGCCACCTTTACTGCTGCAGGCCCTGGTCACACGACATTGGGCGGCCTGGGTTATGGCTATGTCTATACTGACCGGCTGGCACAGATTAACTGGACTACCCCGAAGAGAGGCGGAGCCGAAGCCACCATCGGTGTATTCAACCCGGTTGACGGGGTGGAATCCGACGGCGTAACAGCACAATCAACCGCTGACGGCGGCCAGCCAGGTTTCCACGGTCGCGCCAGCTATGACTTTGACAGAGGCAACGGCGTCAAGGGCCGTGTTTCCGTCACCGGCATCAACCAGAAAGTCAAACTGGCCAACGGCAACAAACCCAGCATCAACGGCGCGGAAGTTTTCGGCAAAGTGGATGTCAACAACCTTGGCCTTGCCGCTTCCTACTATCAGGGCAAAGGCATGGATACTCTTGGTCTGGGCGGCATCATCTTCCCCGGTTTCGACAGTACAACGGGTGAAGCTGAGAAGTCCAAAGGCGGCATGGTACAGGCCACCTACAAGGTCGGCAAAACCAAGCTGGGCGTTAATGTTGCACAAAGCAAGCAAACCAACCTGACCAAGGTCAAGAACGACAAGGTAACGGTGGGCGCATACCACAACCTGACCGACAGCCTGACCCTGGTTGGCGAAGTATCCCGGCAGAAGAGCAACCTGGAAGGCGTTGGCACCGACAAATCCGGCAGTGTTGCGGTAGGGGCGATGCTGTCGTTCTAACACCAAGCCCTGCACCGCTGGCCGCTTTGCAGAGTAGCGGTCAGCGGTTTCAATCTGACACTCCTTAAAGTTTCGCCGGGTTTCTCTCTCTCCTTTGCCCGGCATTTTTTTCCCCCCTCCTTGCGACCAACCTTTCTCCAACCCTTATGGCGCATAATGAAAACTCCGAAAACCTGTTAATCCAAGAGGAGTTATCATCCATGAAGAAGTCTATGAAATGGGTCAAACCAGCGTTCAATGAAATGCGTTACGGTTTCGAAATCAACCTGTACATCATGAACCGCTAACCCATTGTTTATCCTGGTTCTTGGTTCTGCTGCGGGCGGTGGATTCCCGCAGTGGAACTGTAATTGCCCGATGTGCGCCGGAGAACGGAGTGGCTCGATTGTTGCCCATTCCCGTACCCAGTCATCCATCGCGGTATCCACCGACAAAGTGCGTTGGCTGCTGGTGAATGCGTCCCCTGATATTCGCACCCAGCTCAACGCCAACCATCAACTGTTACAACCTGCCCGCCAGTTACGCGATACCGGCATTACCGCCGTGATGCTGGCCGATAGCCAGATCGATCACACCACCGGATTGCTGATCCTGCGCGAAAGCCCCAAGCCGCTGGAACTGTATTGCACCGACAGTGTGTACGAAGACCTGACCACCGGTTTCCCCGTGCTCAACATGCTGCAACATTATTGCGGTGTGAACCGTCATGGGCTGCCGCTGGATGGTGAAACCTTCAGCATTCCCGGCATCGACAACCTGCGCATTACCCCGGTTGGCCTGCACAGCAAGGCTCCACCCTATTCCCCGCACCGCGAACACCCGACCCCGGGCGACAACGCCGGTTTCTGGTTTGAAGACACAGCCACGGGAGGCAAGCTGTTTTACGCCCCCGGCCTGGGTGAAATTGAACCCCATTTGCAACCGTTCTTTGCCAACGCCGACTGCGTGCTGGTGGATGGCACCTGCTGGACGGATGACGAAATGCTGCGCCGCAAGGTCGGCAGCAAACATGCGCTCGAAATGGGGCATCTGTCACAATCAGGTGAAGGCGGCATGATGGAATGGCTGGCGAATTTTCCTGAAACCCGCAAGATTCTGATCCACATCAACAACACCAACCCGATTCTGGACGAGGACTCGCCAGAGCGGGCGGAACTCAGCGCCGCCGGGATTGAGGTTTCCTTCGACGGAATGCTGCTTGATATTTGAGCAGCCTCAGGCTCGCTAATCCATCAGCAAACGATATCCCACCCCCGGTTCGGTACGGATATGGCGCGGCAACGCCGGATCAAGCTCCAGCTTGCGCCGCAGCCCCGCCATATACACCCGCAAATAGTGCGTATCGTCAACATGCCCCGGCCCCCACACTTCGCGCAACAGTTGGCGCTGGGTCACCACCTTGCCAATATTGGTAATCAACCGGGTCAGCAGCCTGTATTCAATCGGGGTCAGGTGGATTTCTTCCTCCCCGCGCCAGACCTGCCGCTTGAGCAGGTCAACCCTGATCTCGCCCAGATGGATGCAGGTTTCCCCGGCATTCAGCCCCCCGCCGGAACGCCGTAACAAGGCACGAACCCGCGCCTGCAATTCGGCAATGCCGAACGGCTTGGTCAGGTAATCGTCGGCTCCGGCATCCAGCGCCCGCACTTTTTCACTTTCCAGACTACGCGCCGACAGGATCAGGATCGGCACACCCGACCAAGCGCGGATGTCGTGGATCACCTCAATCCCATCACGGTCAGGCAGCCCCAGGTCAAGCACCACCAGATCGGGTTTGCGTGTCCCGGCCTCAATGACACCTCGTTCAGCAGTTTCCGCTTCCGTCACGCTGCAATGCTCGGCTTCCAGGGCGGTACGCACGAAACGCCGGATTTGCGCCTCGTCCTCAATCAGCACCACATGGTAGGCGGGCGTCAGGCTGCTCATGCCGTTTCCTCCCTGGGGACTTCCGGTGGCTGCCCTGCCGGAAGGCGGATGATGAAACGCGCCCCGCCTTCCAGACGATTTTCGGCCCGCAACGTGCCACCGTGGGCTTCGATAATGGCGCGGGCAATGGAAAGCCCCAGACCGACGCCAGTGATGGCAGATTCGTTCTTGCCACGGGTGAACTTGGCGAAAATGGCTTCTTCCTTGCCCACCGGCAACCCCGACCCGTTGTCCTCGACGAGAATTTCAACCCAGTCGCCTTCACTCTTGCGTGCCGACAGCCGGATGGTGCTGCCCAGTGGCGTGTACTTGGCGGCATTTTCCAGCAGGTTGCAGAATACCCGCTCCATGAGGACAGTATCAAAATACAGCAAGGGCAGATCTGCCGGAATCCGCACCTTGACCACATGCCGGGAGAGCAAGTGAAGGCGGGATTGCATCGCCACCCCGATGACTTCTTCCAGCGGCTGCCAGTCGCGGTTAATCTTGACATCACCGGATTGCAACCTTGCCATGTCGAGCAGGTTGCTGACCAAAGCACTCATCCGCTGTGCTTCCTCACGAATAACCTGCACGATTTCGGCTTGCTCCTGCGGCAGGAATGGCCCGGCAAGGCTCAGGGAATCCGCCAGTCCGGTCAGTACCGTCAGGGGGGTGCGCAGGTCGTGCGAAAGCGCTGACAACAGCGAATTCCGCAAGCGTTCAGACTCCATTTGCACCAGCGCATCCTGGGCGATTTCAATGAAATGTACCCGCTCCAGCGCAATCGCGATCAGGGTGGAACTGGTATCCAGCAAGCGCTGCTGTTCCGGGATCAGCGCCCATTGCTCCCCGCCGGGAACCAGCACCAGCACCCCACGTGTGCGCATCGGCGCTTTCAGTGGAATGTACAAGGCCGGGGCAGAAGGCAAGGTACTGGTTGACAGCCCCGCCTGTTCGTTACGGTCAAGCGCCCAGTGCGCAATCCCCATGTCCAGTTCCGGCAAGACTTCCGGGTTGCCCACGATAGCGAGTTTGTCCTGATCGTCCAGCGCCAGAATCACCGAACGCACGCCAAACACCCGCTGGATAAAACGTTCGCTGATGTCCGCAATCTGCACCGTCGCCAAGGTGCTGGAAAGCTCCCGCGCCATCTCGAACAGTGCCCGGATGCGCCGTTCCCGGTTTTCCGCGACTGTCGCCTGAAATTTCAGGTTGACGGTCAGTTGTCCGATCAGCAGCGCCACCACCAGCATCACCCCGAAGGTCAACAGATACTGCACATCGCTGACCGCAAAGGTAAAACGCGGCGGCACGAAAAAGAAATCAAACACAGCCACCGACAGGAACGCTGCAAACACACCAGGGTTGCGTCCGAACTTATAAGCGCAAAACACCGCAGCCAGCAGGAAAATCATGGCTATATTGGTCAAATCCAGATCAGGCAGCAGTGGTGTTGCCGCGAAAGCCACCAAGGCAACCACACCTGTGGCCCAAAGGTAACGCGGGACGCTGTGCATCAGGTCGCCCGAAGGCCGAAAGCCGCTTGACGCAGGGTTGCTTTCCCTGTCGCCCGTCTCCTTGGCAACCAGCACCACCTCCAGTTCCGGCCCGGCCCAGGCCAACTTTTCGGCAAAGCTACGTTGCCACAGCCACAGCCTTGCCACTTCCCGCCCCACTACCACCTTACCCAGATTGTGTTCACGGGCGTAAGCCACCGTCGTTTCCACCGGATCATGCCCGGACAGGCTGGCGGTGGTGGCTCCCAAATCCTGTGCCAGTTTCAGGGTATTCAGGATACGCGCCCGGTCGGCCTTGGGCAGGCGTTGCAGTTTGGGGGTTTCGACATAAATCACATGCCAGGGGACGTTGAACAGCGTCGCAAGCCTGGCCCCCGTCCGCACCAGCCGCTTGCTGCCGGGGCTGGCTCCCAGACAGACCAGCAACGATTGCTGGGTTGGCCACACCGGGATGACGGATTGTTCCTTGCGGTAAGCCAGCACATCTTCATCCACCCGGTCAGCAGTACGGCGCAAGGCCAGTTCCCGCAAGGCCAGCAAATTGCCTTTGCGGAAAAAGTGCTGCATGGCCCGTTCAGCCTGCTGGGGAATATACACCTTGCCATCCTGCAAGCGCTGGAGTAGTTCTTCATGCGGTAAATCCACCAGCACGATTTCATCCGCATCATCAAACACCTGGTCGGGCACGGTTTCCCAGACTTTCACCCCGGTAATGCCGCCGATGACATCGTTCAGGCGTTCCAGATGCTGGACATTGACGGTCGTCAATACGTCGATACCGGCATTGAGCAGTTCTTCAATGTCCTGCCAGCGTTTGGGGTGACGGGAACCGGGGGCGTTGGAATGCGCCAGTTCATCCATCAGGATCAAGGCGGGTTGGCGCTTCAGCGCAGCTTCAAGGTCGAATTCCGTTAACTTGCGTCCCTTGTAGTCAATGACCTTGAGCGGCAGGATTTCCAGCCCGCGTAACAGCGCAGCGGTTTCCGCCCGCCCGTGGGTTTCGACTACCCCCACCACCAGATCAATGCCTTGGCCTGCCAACAAGCGGGCGGCATTGAGCATGGCGTAGGTCTTGCCTACCCCCGGACTGGCACCGAAGAAAATCTTCAGCTTGCCGCGTTTGGCTTGCAAAGCTTCGGCCTCCAGCCGTGCCAGCAGTTCATCAGGATCGGGGCGCTTGTCGGCTTCAGCCATGGTGTTTGTCCAGTTCCAGATTGAGCATGAGGACGTTTACCCTCGGCTCACCCAGTATCCCCCACGCACGGCCTTCCGTATACCGGGCAACCAGTTCGTTAAGCTTGTCTTCACTCATATGCCGTTCGCGGGCAATGCGTGAAACCTGCCATAAAGCCGCCGCCACACTGATGTGCGGGTCAAGCCCGCTGGCGGAAGCCGTCACCAAATCCACAGGAATCGGTGCTTGCTGCTCAGGGTTACTGGCCTTGAGGGCCGCAATCCGCTCCTTGACTGCCTGTTCCAGTGCCGGATTGAGCGGCCCCAGATTCGAGCCAGCCGATGCCGCCGCATTGTAAGGCATGGGCGCAGTCGCTGAGGGGCGTCCCCAGAAGTATTGGCTGCCGGAAAAAGGCTGCCCAATCAGGCGTGAACCGACCACCTTGCCCCCGCTTTCCAGCAAACTGCCATTGGCCTGAACAGGAAATACGCTTTGGGCTACCCCGGTAATCAGGGCGGGATAAAGCCCCCCGGTCACGATACTCAGGCTAAACAACAGCACCAATGCAGGTCTGGCATCTTTCAACATGGTAATCTCCTTACGCAAGATTAAGGCCGACCAGGATCAGGTCGATAAGCTTGATCCCCACAAACGGCACCACCAGCCCGCCAAGGCCATAGACCAGCAGGTTACGGCGCAGAATGGTGCTAGCCCCCTGCGGGCGGTAAGCCACGCCTTTGAGTGCCAGCGGAATCAGCGCAATGATGATCAGCGCGTTAAAAATCACCGCAGACAAAATGGCTGAAGCAGGTGTCGCCAGCCCCATGACATTGAGCGTATTCAAAACCGGATAGGTGGACGCGAACGCCGCCGGAATAATGGCGAAATACTTGGCGACATCGTTGGCAATCGAAAACGTAGTCAGCGACCCACGGGTCATCAGCATTTGCTTGCCGGTTTCGACCACTTCGATCAGCTTGGTCGGGTTGGAATCCAGATCCACCATGTTCCCGGCTTCCTTCGCAGCTTGCGTGCCGGTGTTCATCGCCACCGCCACATCGGCCTGCGCCAGCGCCGGGGCATCGTTGGTGCCGTCGCCAGTCATCGCTACCAGCCGCCCTTCGGCCTGATACTGGCGGATCAGCTTAAGCTTGGCTTCCGGTGTGGCTTCTGCCAGAAAATCATCCACCCCGGCTTCGGCGGCAATGGCGGCTGCGGTCAGGCTGTTATCACCGGTAATCATCACTGTCTTGATGCCCATGCGACGCAATTCGGCAAAACGTTCCTTGATGCCGCCTTTCACAATGTCCTTGAGTTCGACGACACCCAGCACCCGGTTGCCTTCAACCACCGCCAGTGGGGTGGAACCGTGGCGGGAAATATCCTCCACCGCCTCCTGTACCTTCGCAGGCCAGTTGCCACCCAAGGCTGCAATATATTCACGCACGGCATCGGCAGCCCCCTTGCGGATACTGCGCCCATTCCAGTCAATGCCGCTCATGCGGGTCTGGGCGATGAAATGCGCAAAAGTAGCTCCATCGGCCTGAATATCGCGCCCGCGCTGGTGCAACAGGTCTTTTGCCAGCGCCACGATGGAACGGCCTTCCGGGGTCTCATCCGCCAGCGAAGCATACAGCGCCGCATTGGCAAGCTGGTTGGCATTGACGCCTGGCGCGGCGACAAAGCGTGCCGCCTGCCGGTTGCCGAGGGTAATGGTGCCGGTCTTGTCGAGCAGCAGCACATCCACGTCACCCGCCGCTTCCACCGCCCGCCCGGAGGTGGCAATCACGTTTTTCGCCATCATGCGGCTCATCCCCGCTACCCCAATGGCGGACAATAAACCACCAATAGTGGTCGGGATCAGGCACACCAGTAGCGCAACCAGCACCGTCACTGAAATCGGTGTGCCCGATTGGGCCGCATCCACGCTGAATAACGAAAACGGCAACAAGGTAGCCGTTGCCAACAGGAAAGCCAGCGTCAGCATCACCAGCAGGATAGTGAGGGCAATTTCATTGGGGGTTTTCTGGCGTTTGGCGGTTTCCACCATGCCGATCATGCGGTCGAGGAAGGTTTCGCCCGGATTGACTGCAATGCGGATCACCAGCCAGTCGGACAGGATGCGTGTCCCGCCCGTGACCGCCGAGAAATCACCCCCGGCTTCGCGGATCACGGGCGCGGATTCGCCGGTAATGGCGGATTCATCCACCGAGGCTACCCCTTCCAGCACTTCGCCGTCACCGGGGATAATGTCGCCCGCCGACACCAGCACGAAATCGCCTTTGCGCAACTCCTCCGACGGCACGGTATGCACCTTGGCGTTGGAATGCGGCTCCTGAAGCTTTTTCGCCCAGACAGTCTTGCGCAGACCCCGCAAGGCAGCGGCTTGTGCCTTGCCGCGCCCTTCCGCAATGGCTTCGGCAAAGTTGGCAAACAACACCGTGAACCACAGCCACAGGGTAATCGCCAGAATGAAACCCGTCGGTGCTTCGCCTTTTCCCAGCAATGCCTGAAGGAACAGCAGCGTGGTCAACACGCTGCCCAGCCAGACCACGAACATGACCGGATTTTTAAGCTGGTGTTGCGGGGAAAGCCGCTTGAACGATTCCCACACCGCTTCCCGGATGATGGTGGCATCATATAACGATTGGACAGTACGCATTACTTTGCTCCTTGATTTTTTACCCCTCACCCCAACCCCTCTCCCTCAAGGGGAGAGGGGCTAAGAAATGTTCTTTCTTGCTCCCCCTCGCCCCTTGAGGGAGAGGGGGCTGGGGGGTGAGGGGGATTAACGCTACATTTGCAGGTGTTCAACCACCGGCCCCAGTGCCAGTGCTGGCAGGAAAGTCAAAGCCCCCACCACGATCACTGTCCCTGCCAGCAGCAGCACAAACAGCAGGGTATGGGTAGGCAAGGTGCCAGCCCCCGGCTGGATGGTTTTCTTGGCAGCCAGTGAACCGGCAATCGCCAGCACCGGAATGATCACCCAGTAACGCGCAAACAGCATGGCGAACCCCAGCAGGGTGTTGTAGAACGGGGTATTGGCGGACAACCCGGCAAATGCGCTACCGTTATTGTTCCCGGCAGACGAAAATGCATACAGCACTTCCGAAAAACCGTGCGCCCCCGGATTGGCTATCCCGGCACGCCCGGCTTCCAGCGTCACAGCCAACGCCGTTCCCAGCAACACCATCAAGGGCGGGGTGAGGATTGCCACCGCTGCCATTTTCATCTCGAATGCCTCGATTTTCTTGCCGAGGTATTCCGGGGTGCGCCCGATCATTAATCCGGCGACGAACACTGCCACCAGCGCGAATACCAGCATCCCGTACAAACCGGAACCGACCCCGCCAAACACCACTTCGCCCAGTTGCATCAGCCACATCGGCACTAGCCCACCCAACGGGGTGTAAGAATCGTGCATGGAATTGACCGAGCCGTTAGATGCCGCCGTGGTTGCGGTTGCCCATAGCGCGGAATTGACGATGCCGAAACGGGTTTCCTTGCCCTCCATATTGCCACCGGCTTGCAGTTCGGATGCTTGCGTGTCCAGCCCCAGCCGCTCAAACAATGGGTTGCCCGACTGTTCCGCCCACACGCAACCTGCCAGCAAAACCACCAGCAGGATGGTCATCGACGAGAGGATGACGACACCCTGCCGCCGGTCGCCCACCAACACCCCGAAAGTCACGCACAAAGCCGATGGGATCAGCAGGATTGCCAGCATTTCCAGAAAATTGGTCAGCGGTGTGGGGTTTTCCAACGGATGCGCCGAGTTGACGTTGAAGAAACCACCGCCATTCGTCCCCAACTGCTTGATGGCAATCTGGGAAGCCGCCGGGCCAACCGCAATGCTTTGTTGCACATCGGCCTGTTCCACCAAAGCCACGGTGTGATGGGCGGAAACGCTTTGCACCACGCCTTGACTAACCAGCACGATGGCCAGCACCAGCGACAGGGGCAGCAGGATGTACAGCACCGAACGCAGCATATCCACCCAGAAATTGCCGAGATCACCCGCTTCCTTGCTCACAAAGCCACGCACCAATGCAATCAGCACCGCCATACCAGTAGCTGCCGAGAGGAAGTTTTGCACTGTCAGCCCCAACATCTGCGTCAGGTAGCTCATGGTGGTTTCACCGCCGTAGCCTTGCCAGTTGGTGTTGCTGGCAAAACTGATGGCAGTATTGAAAGCCGAATCCGGCGCTACCCCCACCAGCCCGTCCGGGTTGAGGGGCAGAATGCCCTGCAAGCGTTGCAGCGTGTACACCACCAGCAAACCCAGCAGGTTGAACAGCAGCAAGGCCAGTGCATAGCGTTTCCACGACATCCGGTCATCCTCACTGACCCCGGACAGCTTGCACAGCCCCGACTCCAGCGGGCGCAACCAGCGCATGAAAAGCGGGATATTGCCCTGATAGACCCGTGCCATGTACACGCCCAGCGGCCACGACAGTGCGAACAGCACGGCAAAGTACAAGCCTAACTGCAAATAAGCATTCGTTGTCATGAGAAGTCCTCCGGGAAGAACAGCACGGCGACCAGATAGGCGAACACCGCCACAGCGCAGACCAAGGCAATGAGATAAAAGATGTTCATTTGCGCCTCCAGCAAATGTGTGGACTGACCCCCTTACAATAGCGGGATGGACGTTAAGAAAAAGCAAAGAACGTGTTGGCGGATATTAAGAAAACATCAAGAGCGCTGCCCTCCATTCCGCATGAACCAACCTTTCTCCAACCCCGCCCATTTCATACTGGAAAGCAATCTGGGAGAGGAGATTGAAACATGACGACAGCGTGGACACCCGCCGAATTTGAACAGCAATTGCGCTCACTAGGGCGCTATTACCATACTTTCCACCCGTTCCAGCAGATGATGTACGAAGGCAAACTGAATGCCGAACAACTGCGTGGCTGGGTGGCAAACCGTTTCTACTATCAGGTAATCATCCCGCGCAAGGATGCTGCCCTGCTGTTCAACTGCCCCGACCGGGAAGTACGGCGGGTGTGGATTCAGCGCATTCTGGATCATGATGGCGGGCCTGCCACCAACCATGTTTCTGACGGTGGCATTGAAGCCTGGCTGCGGCTGGGCGAAGCCTGCGGCGTACCACGTGAGGAATTGCTCGACCAGCGCCATGTATTGCCGGGCGTGCGTTTCGCGGTGGATGCCTACATCAATTTCGTGCACCACGCGGACTGGCACGAAGGCGTGTGTTCCTCGCTGACCGAGCTGTTTGCGCCGACCGCGCACCGCCAGCGCCTGCAAAGCTGGCCCGACCATTACCCGTGGATCGATAACGCCGGTTTGCAATATTTCCGCAACCGCCTGACCGAAGCGCACCGCGATGTGGATCACGGGCTGGCGCTGACACTGCAATATTTCACCACTGCCGAACAGCAGCAACGCGCCCTGCAAATTCTCAAATTTAAACTGGATGTGTTGTGGACAATGTTGGATGCGATGTATCTGGCGTATATTCAAAACATGCCGCCTTACTTCAATATTAAAGAGGCCGCTGATGAGTGACCTGAATGCCAAACCAACACTTGCCCCTGGCTACCGCTTCCAGTGGGAGCCGGTGCAGGAACGCCATGTGCTGCTGTACCCGGAAGGCATGGTGCAACTGAATGAAACCGCCGCCGCCATCCTGACCTTTTGTGACGGGACACGCAGCATACTCGGCGTGATTACCGATCTGGAAAACGAATACAAAGCGGAAGGCTTGCGCGAAGATGTCGTGGGCTTCTTGCGCGAAGCGGTGGATCGCGGGTGGGTGCGCTATGGCTAAACCACCTCCACCGCTGTGGCTGCTGGCTGAAGTCACCCATTCCTGCCCCTTGCAATGCCCGTATTGCAGTAATCCGCTGCATCTCATCCCCAAGAAAGACGAACTCGACACCGAAAGCTGGCTGCGCGTATTGCACGAATCCCGCCAACTGGGCGCGGCGCAACTGGGCTTTTCCGGCGGCGAGCCGCTGGTACGCAAGGATCTGGAAGACCTGATCGGCGCAGCCCGCAAACTGGGCTATTACTCCAACCTGATCACCTCCGGCGTGGGCATGGATGGCGACCGGGTGGCACGTTTCCGCGAACTGGGGCTGGATCACATCCAGGTCAGTTTCCAGGCCGATGATGCAGTGTTGAACGACTATCTGGCTGGCACGCACGCTTTCCAGCACAAGCTCGAAATGGCACGCGCGGTCAAGGCGAATGGCTACCCGATGGTGCTGTGTTTTGTCATTCACCGGCAGAACAGCGACCGTATTGCGCAAATGCTGGATCTGGCGGTGGAATTGCAAGCCGATTACGTGGAACTGGCAACGACACAGTTTGAAGGCTGGGCGCTGCTCAACCGCGACCATTTGCTGCCTACGCTGGAACAGGTGCGCGAAGCCGAGCGCGTGGCGCACGTGTATCAGGAAAAGCTCAAGGGCAAGATGCGCATTTACTACGTCGTGCCCGATTATTACGAAAACCGCCCGAAAGCCTGCGTTGGCGGGTGGGGACGGGTGTTCCTCGCGGTAGCTCCGGACGGCATGGCTCTCCCCTGCCATGCCGCCCGCGATCTGCCAGGGCTGGAGTTGCACAATGTGCGCGACCACAGCATGGAATGGATCTGGAACGATTCGCCCGCTTTCAACCATTTCCGGGGTGAAGGCTGGATGAAGGAACCGTGCCGTAGCTGTGACGAGCGCGAAAAGGATTTTGGCGGCTGCCATTGCCAGGCGTTCAAGCTGACCGGCGACCCGACCAACGCCGACCCGGCCTGTTCCAAATCGCCGCATCACCATATTGTCGAGGAAGCGGCCATGCGTGCCAGACTGCCATCCCAGCAGGTCACGGTGAAGCCGCTAATGTTTCGCAGCCGGAAGAATTCAGTCCATCTGTAAGGCCGGAATACAACAATAGAACCAAACATGCGTTTTCCGGCTTCCGCCTGCGCCCGTCACAAGGAGGAAGAAGTCATGAAAATTGCCTGTTTGCCCATCATGGCGGCTGTGGCCATTATGCCAGCCGCCCATAGTGCCGCTACCCCCAACAATGACTATCCGACCCAGGCACGGGTCGAATATGTCTTCGGCTGCATGCAACAGCACAAGGGGGAAAACTACGACAATATGTATCACTGTATCTGCGCCATCGATAAAATTGCCACGCAAATGCCCTATGCTGAATTCGTTGCCAATACCACCCTGGCGGTCATGATCAATACGCCGGGCGAAAAGGGCGGAATATTCCGTGATGGAACCGGCGGGCGTAAAGCCGTGCAAGCGTTCAAAACCCTGCTAACCGATGCGGAAGTTTCCTGCGGGTTGCCCCCTGCCAATCCTTGAATTTGCCTGGCAGATAACATAATACATCATTATTTAATTAATAATGATGGTAAATAACAGCTCGGTTTCACGCAAAATCAAAGAAAAATCACTTGTTAATTAGTATTTTAACTTTTAATAAAAAGAATAATAAATAACCCATCCAACCTTTTTCCAACCATTTTTTATTACACTATGCACACGCTGAAATTTCCTTCGGGAGCGGAGCGTAGGTGATGGAGAATGATACTGCTTCCGATACCATCAGGAGGAGAACATTATGAGAGGTTTATCCAGTAAACGATGGTGGCTGCTATTGATTGCAGCGCTATCACTGCCTTTCGGCCCTGCCTTTGCCAACGAGTCCGTGACCAAGGCAATAGCCGATGCCAACAACTGGGCTATCTGGGGGGGCAATTACGCGGGCAACCGCTACAGCAGCCTTAACCAGATCAACAAGGACAATGCGTCCATGTTGCAGCCTGCGTGGACTTTTTCAACCGGCGTATTGCGCGGGCATGAAGGCGGGCCGATGGTGATCGGTGACACCATGTACGTGCATACGCCCTTCCCGAACAAGGTCTTCGCCATCAACCTCAAGGATCAGACCATCAAGTGGAAATACGAGCCGGAACAAAGTGCTGACACCATTCCGGTCATGTGTTGCGACACCGTGAACCGGGGTCTGGCTTATGCTGACGGAATGATTTTCCTGCAACAGGCCGACACCACTCTGGTGGCGCTGAATGCCGAAGATGGCAAAGTGATCTGGAGCATCAAGAATGGCGACCCCAAGAAAGGCGAAACCAACACCAACGCACCCGTGGTGATCAAGGACAAGATCATTACCGGTATCAGCGGCGGTGAATACGGGGTGCGCGGCTTCCTGGCAGCCTACAACATCAAGGATGGCAGCCCTGCGTGGAAATGCTTCAGTACCGGGCCGGATGATGAAATGTGCATGGATCCGGCCAAAACCATGAGCTGGATGGGTACTGATAAAGGCTTGCAACCGGTCGGCAAGGATTCCAGCCTGACTAGCTGGAAAGGCGATCAGTGGAAAATCGGTGGTGGCCCTACCTGGGGCTGGTTCTCCTACGACCCGGCGCTGAACCTGATCTACTACGGCACTGGCAACCCCGGTACCTGGAACCCGGTAGCACGCCCCGGCGACAACAAATGGTCGATGGCCATCGTCGCGCGTGACGCCGACACCGGCATGGCCAAATGGGTCTACCAGATGACGCCGCATGACGAATGGGATTACGACGGCGTTAATGAAATGCAACTGGCCGACCTGAAAGTCAACGGCAAGGACGTCAAGGCGCTGGTGCATTTCGACCGTAACGGGTTCGCCTACACCCTGAACCGTGAAACTGGCGAAGTACTGGTAGCCGCCAAGTATGACCCGGCAGTCAACTGGGCAACGAATATCGACATGAAGACAGGTCGTCCCGTCGTGGTTGCCGAATACAGCACCGACAAGAACGGGGTGGATGTCAACACCAAGAACGTATGCCCGGCAGCCCTTGGCACCAAGGACCAGCAGCCTTCCGCATTCTCGCCGCAAACCGGCCTGTTCTACGTGCCCACCAACCATGTGTGCATGGACTATGAGCCGTATGCCATCGACTACGTTGCTGGCCAGCCATATGTCGGCGCTACCCTGAGCATGTTCCCGGCAGGCAAGGTGACCGGTGACGGCAGCACCAACCTGGGCAATTTCATCGCCTGGGATGCTGACAAGGGTGAAATCAAGTGGTCGATTCCTGAACCCTTCTCCGTCTGGAGCGGTGCTTTGGCAACCGCCGGGGATGTGGTGTTCTACGGCACACTGGAAGGCTACCTGAAAGCGATCGACGCCCAAACCGGCAAGGAGCTTTACCGCTTCAAGACACCCTCCGGGATCATCGGCAATATCAACACCTGGTCGTTTGACGGCAAGCAGTATGTTGGCGTGCTGTCCGGCATCGGTGGCTGGGCAGGCATCGGCATGGCTGCCGGGCTGACTGGCGATACCGAAGGGTTGGGTGCTGTCGGCGCTTACAAGAGCCTGAGCGATTTCACCCAGTTGGGTGGCGTGCTCACGGTCTTCAGCCTGCCTGACAGCGCCATGAAAACCGCAGCAACCAGTGACAAAGCCAAGAGCAACAACTGAAGTCATGTTCATCAACCGCGCTCCTCCAAGGGAATGGGGGAGCGCATTATTGCAGCAGGCATAACCATGAAACCCACCCCATTGCTTTGGTCATTATTTTCGCTGCTGCTGTACGCCGGTCTGGCAGCGGCTCCAGTGCTGGCGGTGGATGAGACAGGCCCGCAACGCAAGGCGCTCAAGGTCTGTGCTGACCCGCACTACCAACCTTTTTCCAGCAATGATCTGTCAGGTTATGAAAACCGCATAGCCACCCTGATCGGCAAGGCGCTGAACCTGCCGGTCGAATACACCTGGTTCCCGCAGCGCATGGGCTTCATCCGCAACACCTTGCGCAAGGAAAACCCGGATGGCTCCGGCTACCTGTGTGACCTGGTGATTGGCGTGCCCAAGGAGTTTGAACTGGCGACCACCACTGCGCCGTACATGCGCTCCACCTATGCACTGGTGACAGCGGTGGATGGCAAACTGGCCTCCCTGCAACAAGCCGGGGAGCTGCTGAGCTTAAACGATGCACAGAAAGCGGGTCTCAAAATCGGCGTCACCGAACGCAGCCCCGGAGCCTTGTGGCTGGCACGGCATAACCTGTTTGCGCAACTCGCGCCCTATAGGGCGCAGTCCGGCGACCCGGAAGAATTTCCCGGCCAGCCGCTGCTGAACGATCTTGAGGCGGGGAAAATCGACGCCGCCATTGTCTGGGGGCCAACCGCAGCCTATTTCGTGCGCACCGGTCAGGCGAAAAAACTGCGCTTGTTGCCGATGGTTTCGGAACCCGGCGTGCAATTTGATTTCGCCATTTCTGCCGCCGTGCGCTTTGGCGAGGATGAGTGGCAACAGCAGATTGATACCATCCTGCAAACCAACGCCACGCAGATTCAAGCAATTTTGCAGGAATACGGCATTCCGCTCATGACCGAAACCACCGCTGCAAGTGCCCAGCCGCAAACACAAGCGGAAACTGCTCCAGAACCTGAAAAGACAACCGTCACCCCTTACGCCGATCACATCCAGTGCGACCCCGACGGCAAAAACTGCAAAATCGACCTGTTCCTGACCAAGGGCTTCAGGGCATTTGGCCAGTGTCAGGTGTGCCACGGCATTGACGGCAGCGGCAGCACCATTGCCCCCAGCCTGCTGGAAAAACTCAAGGAGCTGGACAAGGATACCTTCTATAACCGGGTCGAAAACGGCTACCAGGGCCAGATTGGCGTCATGCCCCCCTGGAAGGACAACCCCAATATCATGAACAACCTCGACAGCCTGTATGCCTACCTCAAGGCGCGTTCCGATGGCGTCATTCCTGCCGGTACGATTGAGCGCTATTAAGCACGTTTTCTGCCTGCCAGATACTTATGCTTTCAGCAACGATAAAAATCAAATTCGCCCAACCTTTTTCCAACCTGATGTTCGCTAAGCTGGTTTTTAGCACCTGCAAGGGCACGGGGAGCGTCGTTGCAGGGTTTAATCCGACAAATTGGCTTGATAAGCCGGAGAGGAGATTCCATTCATGAAAGCAGAGCGTTCATTCCGACAATTGTTGCTGGCGCTGGCCGTCGGCTGCGCACTCAACACCACCGCCCTGATGGCCGCCGTCACCGATGATGACATCGCCAACGACGCCACCACTACCAACGATGTGGTGAGCTATGGCATGGGTCTGCAAGGCCAACGTTTCAGCCCACTGGACAAACTGAATGCCGACACCGTCAAAAACCTCGTACCGGCTTTCGTGCTGTCTTACGGGGATGAAAAGCAGCGCGGCCAGGAAGCCCAGCCGCTGGTGCATAACGGCAAGATTTTCGTCACTGCATCCTATTCCCGCGCGTTCGCCGCCGATGCCAAGACTGGTGAAGAGCTGTGGCAGTATAACCACCGCCTGCCGGACGGCATCCTGCCTTGTTGCGACGTGGTAAACCGTGGTGGCGCGCTGTACGACAACCTGTTCATTTTCTCCACGCTTGATGCGCAACTGGTCGCGCTGGACCAGGATACTGGCAAGGTTGTGTGGAAAGAAAAAATGGAAGACTTCAAAGCTGGTTATTCCAACACCGCCGCACCGATCGTGGTGAAAGGTCTGGTTATTACCGGTGTTTCCGGTGGTGAATTCGGTATCGTCGGCAAGGTCGAAGCACGCGATGCCAAAACCGGCAAACTGGTCTGGTCACGCCCCACCGTAGAAGGCCACATGGGTACCCTGGACGGCAAGGACAACGGCATTACCGGCGAAACCAACAAGAGCTGGCCAGGCGACCTGTGGAAAACCGGCGGCGCGGCCACCTGGCTGGGCGGTACTTACGACCCTGACACCGACAGCCTGTTCTTCGGCACCGGTAACCCGGCTCCATGGAATTCACACCTGCGCCCTGGCGACAACCTGTATTCCTCATCCCTGCTGGCGATTGATCCAGCCACTGGCAAGATCAAATGGCATTACCAGTGGACTCCGCATGACGGTTGGGACTTCGACGGTGTAAACGAATTCGTTTCCTTCGACCTGAAGCAGGAAGATGGCACAGTCATCAAGGCTGGCGGCCATGCCGACCGTAACGGCTTCTTCTACGTCCTGGACCGTACCAACGGCAAGCTGATCAATGCGACACCATTCGTCAACCAGATCACTTGGGCGAAGGGCATCGACCTGAAGACTGGCCGCCCCGAATACATTGACGACAACCGTCCGGGCGCGCCAGAAGGCGCTGAAAAAGGCAAATCCGTCTTCTCGGCACCTTCCTTCCTCGGTGGCAAGAACTGGATGCCAATGGCCTACAACCCCAACACCGACCTGTTCTACGTGCCTGCCAACGAATGGGGCATGGACATCTGGAATGAGCCAATCACCTACAAGAAAGGCGCGGCTTACCTTGGCGCTGGCTTTACCATCAAGCCACTGAACGAGGACTACATCGGCGCACTGCGCGCCATTGACCCGAAAACCGGCAAGATCGTGTGGGAAGCCAAAAACAACGCACCGCTGTGGGGCGGCGTGCTGACCACCGCTGGCAATCTGGTCTTTACCGGTACGCCGGAAGGCTACCTGAAAGCGTATGACGCCAAAACAGGTGAAGAACTGTGGAAATTCCAGACCGGTTCCGGCGTGGTCGGCTGCCCAACCACCTGGGAACAGGACGGTGAGCAGTTCGTAGCAGTCCCATCCGGCTGGGGTGGCGCAGTACCGCTGTGGGGTGGCGATGTCGCCGAGCGCGTCAAGCATCTCAACCAGGGTGGTAGCCTGTGGGTGTTCAAACTTCCCAAAACTTCCTGATCTCCACTGTGATTGGCGGGGCGAATGGCCGCCCCGCCGCTTTGTGGAACAGGCTTTTCTGATATGAAGGTATGTAAATATGCAAATGGTTAAACGTTCTTTTTCTGGCGCCATGGCAGTACTTGCGCTGAGCGCCGCCACCCAGGTCTGGGCGCACGGCGATGTCACACCGCAAGCGGTCGACATTACCGGCCTGGAACCGATTGAGGACTCCGCCAACACCTGGCTGGATACCAACCCTTATTCCGGCAACGAAAAAGCCATCGAAATAGGGCATCACGCCTATGCCCAGAACTGCGCGCGCTGCCACGGCATTGACGCAGTTTCCGGCGGCATTGCTCCCGACCTGCGGGAAACCCTGCCACTGGGCGCAGAAGGTGATGAATTCTTCAAGGAACGCATGATCAACGGAGCTATCCGTAATGGCATCACTTACATGCCAAAATTTGAAGGCTTGATTGCCCAGGAAGGTCTGTGGGCAATCCGCGCATGGCTGGAATCCGTTTCTGTCGATGCGCCAGCGAAAGATGCAAGCAAAGCGGATGAAAAGGCTGACGAAAAAACGGACGAAAAGGCTGCTGAAACCAGGCCCGACGAGGCCAAACCCGACGAAAAGACTGCTGAAAGCAAGTAAACCGGCGAACAAACCGACGCCACAAGATACCCGCCGCTCAACGGGGGTATCGCCAACAATGTTTAGAGGAGGACATTGAACATGTGGATCAAGACTTTAGCAACACTGACCGCCTCCATCCTGATAGTGGCGCTGCCTGCGCACGCCGCCAGTCTGGAAGATGTCAAATCCAGGGGAACGCTGAGCGTATCCCTCTACAAGGATTTCCCCCCCTATTCCTACGTACAGGATGGCAAGCAGCAAGGCATTGATGTCGAGCTGGCCAAGGCGCTGGCGGACAAGCTGGGGGTGGAAAGTGACATCCGCATGGTCGGCGCGGATGAAAACGTGGAAGACGACCTGCGCAACAACGTCTGGAAAGGCCATTACCTCGGCGGTGGCGTCACCGATGTGATGCTGCACATGCCGTATGACCGTGAGTTTTCGCAGAGAGTCGACCAGGTAAGCTTCATTGCCCCCTACCAACTGGAAAAGGTCGCTTTCGCCTTTGACACCGCCAAGGTCGGCGCACAGCCCACTTTGGCCAACTTCATGAGTGCACCGATCGGCGTGGAAATCGATACGCTGAGCGATTTCTACCTGCTGCAAGCCATGCAGGGCGGGATCAGCAAGAACCTCCGCCACTTCGAGAATCTCACCAAGGCTGCTGAAGCCCTGAAAGCCGGGGAAATTGCCGGGATCATGGGGCCGCGCGGCGAACTGGAAGGCATTCTCGCTACCCGCCCGGCCAACATCCAGATACAGAGCCTGGTAACGCCCGGCCTGGCGCGCGGAAGCTGGGCAATGGGCCTGGCAGTCAAAGCCAGCGATGAAGGCGGGCTGGACAAGGCGCTGGATGGAGCCATGGCCGAACTGGTGCGCGACGGCACGGTAAAAAAGATTTTCGAGCAGCATAAGGTCACTTACCAACCGCCAGCAGAAGCGCCCGATGTAGCCAACAGCAGCAAATAAGCAACGTGCGCGAAATATCTTCCGTAAGGGCAGGCTCCCGTGCCTGCCCAATCATGAAGAAGGCAAGGAGGAGCCCCGTCATGCAAATGATCCCGAAATTGCTGTATGGAGCCGCAACCACCCTGTTGTGCGCGGAATTGCAAGCCGCACCACTACCGGAACACATGCAAGTGCAACTGCTGCCCGCTACGGGCGAGCCTGTCACGGTGGCGGAACTGACCCTCAAGCCACTGGCCGAAGGGGGATACGAATACAGCTTGGCCATGAACCAGGTTATCTTTTCTGACCAGTTCCTCTCCATGCGCCCATTCAAATGTCTGGATGCACCGCAGCAGATGCTGTGCCACCTGCCCTACCCTTACACCAAAACCAGCCACATCACAGGCGATGACTTGCGCAACCTCGAATACGACCTGCTGTTCATTCACCGCAAACCCAGTGATTACGGCATTGACCCGTGGAATGGCGTTTATTACCAGCTGACCCTCAACGAGGATGAAGGCAAGATCGAAGGCGATATCCGCGCGGTGGATCTCGACATTCTCGCCGCACCGCCAGCAGCAGGCGATGCTTACCCGATAACCCCGGATGACCTGCACGAAACAGCGGCTGAAACCCATGCGTTTCCCCGTCTGGTTATCCAGCAATGAGCACACGAGACAGACAAGGCATGACACTTTTCAGGCTACCCGCTTGCATCCTGTTGCTGATAATCACCCTCGGCAATCCTGTCTCGGCGGCGGAACAATCCGGCCATGCGCCTGCCGACCCGCTTAACTCCCCACAATGGGGCGTCATGCACAGCCGTTTCCTCAACGGCGAAACCTACGTGTTCGACGACAAGGTGAAAGTGCTGGCCCCCGATTCGGCGGAAGACTCACTCAACGTGCCCATCACCTTCGACGCCAGCGCCTTGCAAGGGGTGGAAAAAATCGTCGTGATGGCTGACCTCAACCCCATTCCGGGCGTGCTGGAGTTCCGCCCCAAAACCATTCCCGCACGGCTTTCCTTCCGCATGAAACTGCAACAGGGCAGCCCGGTCAGGGCGGCGGCGAAAACCGCTGACGGCGTATGGCATGTCGGCGGCGCGTGGGTGGATGCGGCGGGCGGCGGCTGTACCCTGCCCAGCACTGGCACCGCCACGGGCGACTGGAGCAGCACCCTTGGCAAGGTTTCCGCCAATGTCTGGCAGCGCCCGGACAACAACCGGCTGCGGGTGCGCGTCATGCACCCGATGGATACCGGGCTGGCTTCCGGCATTCCCACCTTCCACATCGAAGACATGAACATTCTGGATGAAAGCGGCGCGCTGCTGGCGGAAATGACCCTGCACGAGCCTATCAGCGAAAACCCGATGCTGAGCCTGGACGTAGGCAAACACACCGGTTTCAGACTGGAAGGGCATGACAACAACGGCAACCGGATTGATGCAGAGGTGGTGGAATGAGGAAGATACCCCTCACCCCCCGCCCCCCTCTCCCTCAAGGGGAGAGGGGGAGCAAGAAAGATAACCTCTTAGCCCCTCTCCCCTTGAGGGAGAGGGGTTGGGGTGAGGGGTACAAGCAGGCACTGCTTGCCCTCTTGCTGTTGATTCATGGCGCGGCAATCGCAGACACGTTCGGCTACCCGCTCGAACCCCAGCAAATCGCGCCCGACACTTACGTACTGGAAGGCAAAACCGAAGATTTTTCACGCAAGAATGGCGGTTACATCGTCAACACCGGCTACATCATCACTGCTGATGGCGTGGTGGTCATCGACAGCGGCCCATCGAAACGTTTCGGCGAACAGCAACGCACCCTGATCGAAAAGGCCACTGGCAAGCCCGTGATCCGGTTGTACCTGACGCACCATCACCCCGACCATTTCCTCGGCAATCAGGCGTATGGCGAAATCCCCCGCTACGCGCTGCCCGCCAGCAAACAAGCCATGCAACTGGAAGGCGAGGCTTTCACCGCCAATATGTACCGCATGACCGGCGACTGGATGCGCGGCACCAGCATTACCCTGCCGGACAAAGAAGCCAAAGCGGGCACGGAAACCGTCGGCGGCCATCAGTTGGAAACCATCGCCCTCAGCGGCCACACACCCGGCGACCTGGCGCTGTTCGACCACACCACCGGCATCCTGTTTGCTGGCGATCTGGTGTTCAACAACCGTGCCGCCACCACGCCGCACGCCAATATTGCGGCATGGTTGACCGCACTGGAAAAGCTGCAAAGCCTGCCCCTCAAGATGATCGTGCCGGGGCATGGCAAGGTAGCGCAGGACAAGGCTCCAATCGAACAGACCCGCGACTACCTGCAATGGCTGAGCGCCACCCTCAAGCAAGGCGCTGCCAACGGCCTGGACATGAACGAAGTCATGCAAACCCCCATTCCAGAGCGCTTCAAGGCTGTCGCCCTGGCCCACAGCGAACTACAGCGCTCGGTAAGCCACCTTTACCCGGCGCTGGAAACCGACAGTCTGAAACCGGCGAAACAGGCGGAATGAAGCGGAGCCTCCTCCTCGCATGTATATGCCTCCTCTTCGCCGCCTGCCAACCGGTTTCAGACACTTTTACTTGCGAACGCACCCCCGACATGCCCCCTGGCCTGAAAATGGATCACTACCGGGGGCCAACCCCGGCTTGTGTTCCCAACGGCATTACCCTGGATGTGGCCGGTTTGCAGGCATTACAGCAACAGGCGGACAAACCGGTGCTGATTGATGTGTGGGCTATCCTGTTGCGTCAGGAAGCAGGCTTCCCCAGCGTCTGGCTGCCCAATGAAGACCATTACAGCCTGCCGGACGCCGTGTGGCTACCGAATGTCGGCTACGGCCAGCTGGAACCGCAGATGGAACACTATCTTCAACAGAACCTGCAACGCCTGACTGGCGGGGACAAGGGCAAACCCTTGGTGTTTTTCTGCGTCGCCGACTGCTGGATGTCGTGGAACACCGTCCAGCGGGTACGCAGCTACGGTTATCAGCGGGTATACTGGTATAAGGACGGGACAAATGGCTGGCAAGAAGCAGGTTTACCCTTAACCAAAGCAGAACCTGTCCCGGTCAGGGACGATTGATTTCAGGAAGCTGGCATGATTCTGAGTGACGCCTATTTACAGCTAGTGGATCGTATCCGGGAAGCCGTTCCCCTGCCTGCCGTGCGCAGCCTCTACCTGCCTTCCCTGCAACAGGATGAATTCCGTGACGAATTTGGCTTCGTCTTTCTGGAAACAGGCGATGTCGGTGCGTTCTACGTCAGTCTGGAAGACAGCCTGCCTGCGCTATGGGAGGAATTTCCCGCTCCCCAACAGGTCAAGCTTCCCCTCAAAACAGCGCTGGACAGACTGGGGGGAAAGGAGCCAGCTTCACGCGCACTCGGATTAGGCGCATTCAACGCGCTGAGCCAGTACATCATGCGCATCGCCGGGTATGAGCCGGAAAATCACAGCAATCACGACAAACGCATCAAGCCGCCGCCACCAGTCGATACGGTTGGCATGGTCGGCTATTTCTGCCCAATTGTTGAGCGGCTGACCAGCCAGGACATTAGGGTGATGGTGCTGGAATTGCTTCCCGAACGGGTTACACCGCATCCGCTGGTGCAAGTCACCACCGACCCGGAGGATCTGGCGATGTGCGATCAGGTGCTGTGCACCGCTTCCACCCTGATCAACGGCACGCTGGACGATATTCTGGCCGCCTGCGGCAATGTGCCCGACTTCAGCCTGATCGGCCCCAGTGCGGGCGGCTTGCCGGATGTGGTGTTTTCAAGAGGCGTGCAGGAAGTCGGCGCGACCGCTTTCCCCGACAGTGCAATGTTGCAGGACTTGCTGGCACGGGGGGAATCCTGGGGCAAAGCCGGGCGCAAATACCGCATCCGCCAGGAAGAATACCCCGGCGTGGAAGCGCTGCTGGAACGGGCGGCAGCAACGTTACCGCATGAACAGCGCGGTCAGTCAAACTCTTGCCGGGGAATCCCTAACCAGCATCAGTGATCATGCTGATGGTGAGCATCCGGAAAGTGGGCATGGCTATGCTCCATCGGCTCATGCTGGTGCCGGTGGCTATGCCGCGTACCAGGCGCAACCGGGAAATCATGCCCATGCTGGTGGTGTTCATCATGGGTATGTTCATGCTCGTGTTCCAGCGCCGAATGCTGGTGTTCGTGGGAATGGTGCTCGGTCAGGTGCAGCCACACGCCAATGGCCATCAGCGCGCCCGCCAACAACAGCGGCAAAGTAACAGGTTCATCCAGCAATACAATTGCCAACGCTGCGCCAAAGAATGGCGCGACCGAGAAATAAGCACCGGTACGCGCCGTTCCCAGATGCCGCAACCCCACGACAAACAAGGTCAGGCTGACCCCGTAGGCAAACAACCCCAGCAGCAAGGCTCCCGCCAGCACCGGCAATCCGGGCAGGGATGCGCCCAGCAGTAACGCCAGCAACAGGTTGACCGCGCCTGCCACCAAGCCTTTGACTCCGGCAATCCAGGTCGCATCATTCAATGACACTTTACGGGTCAGGTTATTATCCAGCCCCCAGGCAAAACACGCGCCCAAAATAGCCAGTGCTGGCAACACCTCGCCAAAGCGCGCCTCCCCCGGCCAGCTCAGCAGCAGCGCACCCGCTACAATGACGAACATGCCCAGCGCCACCCGCCGGTCAACGTTTTCACGGAAGGCAAACCAGGCCAGCAACGCGGTGAAGACACCTTCCGCATTGAGCAACAGGGAAGCGCCCGAGGCTGGCATATTGGCCAACCCCGCCATCAGCAGCACTGGCGCAACCACCCCACCCGCCAGCACCGCCCCCGCAAACCAGATGGTTTCATGCCGGGGCAAGCTGACGGATGGGGCGCGGCTGAGCCAGCGGTACAGCATCAAGCCCAGCCCGGAACCCAGATACAACAAACCCGCCAGCATCCACGGGCTGGCCCCATCCAACAGCAGTTTGGCCAGCGGCGTGCTGGCCCCGAACAGGATGGCTGCGCCCAGCGCCGCCGGAATGCCCGGTTGCATCAGGCGATCATGTGTATGTTGTTTAGTGATGCCCACAACAACCCCTTTCCTGCTGAATCGGCGGACATTTCACCGTCCCGAACGAACAAAACACACAGCAATCTCCCGGATTGGGGCGCAACAGAGTTTTGCACTGTTCGCATTCATAGAAAAACTGGCAGGCGTCAGTGGGCATGGTTTCCTGCTTGGCAAAACCGCAGTGCGGGCAGGTCAGGACAGATTCCAGAATAACCTCAGTCATGCGCACGAAACTCCTCTATTTTTACAATGGAGGGAATGATGGCAGTATGGCGCAAATCCTGTTGGGCATACCCCCACATCTGCCACGCTCCGGTTAACGCCAGTGTTGCCATCACCCCCGCCACTATCAGGTCAGGCAGGCCGGAGGCTGTCCCAAAGACACCGACTGCCGCCAGCACCACCGCTATATTGCCCAGGGCATCATTGCGTGAGCAAATCCACACGCTGCGCATATTGCTGTCACCCTCACGGTAAACGTACAACATGGCGGCAACTGCCGCATTAGCCGCCAGCGCCAGCAGTGCAACACTGCCCATGGTCATGGCGTCCGGCAGGTTGCCTGTCCATAGCCCCCAGCCAGTACGCCCCAGCACCCACACCCCAAACGCCGCCATCGTTGCGGCTTTCAATAGCGAGGCTTTGGCGCGGATAGCCAGCCCCATACCCAGCACCCACAAGCTGATACCGTAGTTGGCCGCATCGCCGAAAAAGTCGAGCGAATCCGCCAACAGGGAAGCCGATTGCGCCCATACCCCGAACAGCATTTCCACCCCAAACATGGCGGCATTGATCAGCAAAGCCAGACATAGAATCAGGCGGTAACGCCCGTGCGGGGTTTTGGCTTCGGTGCCGCAACTGTGGTTACAACCGCATTGTGCGCCCATACATTTCTCCCAACTGTTGTATTGGAGTTATGCTAAACCCTGTAGCCGCTACAGGGTCAAGCCATGCCAACAACACTGACGATTGGAAAACTGGGTCAAGCATCCGGGGTGAATATTGAAACCATCCGCTATTACGAACGCAACGGCTTGCTGCCTTCGCCTACCCGTTCCAGCAGCGGTTATCGGCATTACCGTGAGGACGATGTAAAGCGGCTGCGCTTTATCCGGCGTGGGCGTGAACTGGGCTTTGGTTTGGAGGAAATCCGCTCCCTGCTGCAATTGACCGATCAGCCACAACAGCCCTGTGATACCGCCGACCAACTGGTGCAAAAACACATGGCGGAAGTGGATGCCAGAATCCGGGATTTACAGGCAATCCGGGCGGCATTGGGGCAACTTGCCGGATGCCAAAGCCAGACAGCAGAGCATTGCCGTTTGCTGGAAGCGCTGGAGGAGCGGGATTGCTGCATTAAATCGGGGCACGTCCCCGATTAACCCACCATGGTGGCTAGTTTGTCCGCGTGCCCCTGCTGTCCAGACGCTGGTAATCCCCTTTCACGTTCAGGGTGATCTCAACCGGAAAGTCGTTGTCATTCTTCCAGTACCAGCCATGCGTACCCTCAAAGCCTGCGGTCAGGCTGCCGCTGGATTGGGCATCCATGGCCGTCTTGAAACTCTCGAAATAGCCGCTGGTGTCTCCCTTGGGTTCCCCATGAAAATCAAAGTACACAATCCCCTTGTCCAGCCGCCAGTTGAAATCAAATGCGCCGCCCTTGGCCAGCATCAGCTTGTACTCGGTTTCCCCATGGGCGGGAATATTCACGGTAATCGTATCCTGCCAGTCAGCCGCCTGTGGCATCGGGTTTGCTGCTTGCACCACGGAAACTACCCCGCCACCACCACTTGCGCCCTCATTGAGGTAACCGTGAATCTGCACGCCGAACAGGGCTATTCCCGCCAGTATCAGAGTATGGTTGGCCAGTTTGCTGAAAGCAGGGAATGCCTGGCTTTTACGCAAGGCGTTGATCACCAGCAACATAACGGCCAGAGCCACCACCTGCCCCAGTTCGATACCGATATTGAATGAGATGATATTCAGCAGCAGCTCATCCTGATTCAGCGGTAACTGTTGCAGGCGGGTAGACAAACCCAGACCGTGTATCAAGCCCAGGCCAAAGATCATGGCCAGCATGTTGGGTGGGTTGATTTTCAGGTGTTTCCTGAACCAGTCGAGATTGCTGACGGCAATGTAGCAAACGCTCAGGGCGATCACGGCGTCAATCAGGAAATAGTTGATCCTGACGGCGTTAAACGTGGCAATGATCAGCGTGATACTGTGACCCAGCGTGAACGCTGTAATGTATTTCACGATCTCCCTGAATCTGGTCAGGAAGAAAACCACGCCAAACACAAAGGCCAGATGATCATAGCCCGACAGCATATGGGTAGCCCCGATCCAGATATAGCGCAGATTACCGCCTTCGATGATGATCTGCTTCTCGGCCTCCGACATGCCGTGCCCAAATGCCTGACCTGCCAGCAAGACAAGCATGATGGCCATGAAATACCGCTTCATTTTAACTTCCATCAATCCCATTCGTAGTTCAGGCGCAGCAGCAGTGCACGGTTACCGTCGGTATCGCCGACCCCGAAAGCAACCGCAGCACCCACATCCAGCCCCTTGGCCGGTTTCCAGTACACGCCCGGTGTTACCCAGCTTTCCTCATCGCTCCAGTTGTATTCGCCAGTGAAAACATGCCTGCCGACTGCATGGAAAGCAGCCAGATTGGCAAAATTTTCGTCTCCAGCATCAGCCATTTCCCTGCCCACTTGCAGCGATGCCTGGGTATTGCCGGTTGTATCCAGATCGCGGGCCAGGGTGATGTGCACCGTATCGCTGTCGCTGGCTTCCTCATCTTCATCTGCGATTACATCGTCGTCACCGTTGGCGAATTCGTGTTCATAACCCACAGCAACACTGTTGGGTGAACCGCCGATGTGCATCCAGCTTTTTTTCAAGCCCAGTTCGGTATTGCCTTGCCCATCCAGCGTTGCCTCATCTGCATCACCGGGTTTGATTTTGATGTAGGGCGTATGCTCCAGTTCCACCTGCAAACTATCGGTAATGCCGTATTCCAGCCCGGTGGTCAGGGTAGTTACCTTACCCGCATCGCTTTTGATGTAGTCGGCACCGATGGAAACCTGCCATTCGCCCTGTTCCTGTGGAAATACCGAATCGGACTGGAAGAAATCATTCAGTGGCTGCGGCGTTTCCCCTGCCTCGTCTACGTCGTCATCCGCCCAGAGTGGCGTATTCCACAAGCCAAGTGCGGCAAGAATGGCGGCTGTCACAGCCACACGGGGGAAAAGTGCCGGTTTGGTTCGCATAAAGACTCCTTAAAACTTGCAGTTGCTGTCACGCTGGTCGAAACCCAGCGTATCGAGATTGTTGGTTTGATGCAGGAAGCCTTCCAGCGGCAGGCGTTCCACCACCCAGTTATGTGTTCCCAGCAGGATCGGCTGGCGCAACTGGCGATCCCACGGGCGGAAATTCAGCCGCTTGCCTTTGAAACCGTCGAGAATAAACGCATCACTCAGCAAGTGATCGCGCAATTTGGCAAAGTCGGTGCTGGCGCTGCGTTGCACCGCTTCGGCAATCGCTTTCACTGCCAGCCATGCTGCCCAGTCCACGTCCCGCATCGGGCGACCCGCCTGTTTCTCGAAACGCTTTTCGAGTTGCGGTGCACCGTGGCGTTCCCATGCCCAGTGCCATGCCATTGCTGCCAAGCCTTCTGAACCGACCACCAATTGCGGTTTGACGCTTTGGTAAGGCACGCCACGGGCAAATTCACCGTCGGTATCCGCCACGAAAATCACGTCGTAATCGGCTTCACTGGTGAGCAGGGCCACATTGTTCTGGCTGCGGTGGCGCGGGTCGTTGCTGAGTTCAAAGATGCGCTTTGCCACGATCTTCACGCCGTAACGTTTGGCGGAACGCTCGAACGATTCGGTCAGTTGCACATCTTCCGGCGATGCTCCCGTGAGCAACAAGGCTTTGCCCCATTTGCGCACGGTCAGGTATTGCGTCAGGGCATCGCTCAACATGGCGTAGTTGGGAATTACATGTAGCAAATGCGCCTGACATTGCGCCTGCCGCAAGCTGTTTTCGCGTGCGGAAATATTGAAGAGCAGGATGTCCTTACCCTTGGTGGCAGCGGCAAGTTCAGCCACCGTGGCAGCGGGTGCATCCACCACGAAAAAATGCACGCCTTGCTTGCTGAGGGTATCAACCTGTGCCAGCAAATCGGCGTTATCCTTGCCCTTGACTTGTTGCAGCTTGAATTCTGCGCCAACGGCTGATCCGTGGAATTTGCTTTCCTTCAAGGCCACTTGCGCCCCGGCATAAGGCCGACCTAGCGGCTGTGTCAGGTATTGGGCAAAGGTATGCTTGCTGCTGTAACGCGGGTCGTTTTGCAATTGCAGGTAGCCGATGGTGAAGTCTGCTGCCATTGCCGCATTGCCCAGTAACATCACCAAGAGGAAGAAAATCCCCCTCAATCCCCCTTTTGCAAAGGGGGAGGCAAGACAGCTCACCCGATGACCAAACCCGTACTGTCTGGAGGGTTCCCCCCTTTGCAAAAGGGGGGACAGGGGGGATTTTCTTCTAATCATCGATCAGCACCGTATGTGGTACACGCGCAACCGGTACCGATTTGGTGACTTTGCGGCTGGCAACATCCACCACCGATATGTCATCACTCAGGCCATTGGCAACATACAGGGTGCTGTTGTCACGGTTGAGCACCACGTTCCAGGCGCGTTCACCGACCAGCACGTAATCCTGCACTTCGTGGCTGGCAACATCGACGAAAGCAATGTGGTTAGAGCCGCCCAAACCTACAACCACGGTTTTGCCGTCACGGGTCATGGTAATGCCGACCGGGGTTACGTCTTCCGCGCGGAAACCTTTCGGCAGGAACTTGATGCTTTGGGTCACTTTGTTGGTGGCAGGGTCAATGATGGTGACTTCGCCGCTGAGTTCGTTGGTGACCCATAGTTCTTTCTGGTCAGGTGTCAGGGCGAAACGGCGCGGGCGGTTGCCTACCACGATATTGGCCTTCATCTCGCCGCTGGCGGTGTCCACCACATGTACGGTGTTGGCGACTTCGGAGGTGACGTAAGCGGTTTTGCCGTCGGGGCTGAGCAGGATGCCTTCCGGTTCTTCGCCCACTTCGACGGTTTTCAGGCCGGGGATGGCGGCAGCATCGCCGTCTTCCTCTTCTTCGTCGTCAGCGTTGTCATCTTCGGCTTCGCTGGTTTCACCCGGAGGGGCAGGTTCAGCCACGCTCAGGTCGGGCTTTTCGCCGCGTTTGGCAAAGTATTCGTCCAGATTGAGGATACCGAGCGCACCGTCATCTTCCAGTGAGATGTATAGGGTTTTGCCATCAGCACTGATGTCGAACAGTTCGGGGTCTTCGATACCGGCAATGCGGTCAACCAGTTCCAGCTTGGCTACGTCGATCACGTCAATCGCAGCACCATCGCCACAGGCTGCATAAATCTTGCTGTGGTCGGGGCTGAATTGCAGGTGGCGGGGGCGGGCAGCCGTGCCAATGCGTTTCACCACTTCAAAGGTTTTGGCATCGAGTACGCTGATATTGTTGTCTTTTTCGCTGCTGACGAAGATGTAGCCAGTGTCTTTGGCGAAAGCGGGGCTGGCAGCCAGCAGGCTGATCGACAGCAATGGCAGGGCGAATAGCGGGCGCAGATATTTCACGATCTCCTCCTTCTCAATGAACCTCATACCGTGAAGTTAGCCGGACATAGGTTGGAAAAAGGTTGGGAAAGGGCAAACGCTGGGGGCTGCCCCTAGCGGAATTTTATTAATTCCAGCGTCATCTTGCCGCCCTTATAGACATCCGTATCCAGCGGCTCGTCACGCTCCAGCTTGACCAAGCCGACACCGGGCGCATACCACTCACGGGTGGTCACCTGTATCTGGCTGTCGCCAGTGCGCGGGTCGGCGTACAAGGTCAGTTCCGCTTGCCCTTCGACCAGCACGCAATGGCTGAAACTTCCGGCGGGCACAGCCACGGTTTCGTCCACCCCCACCACCGTGTAGGTCATGGGAAAGCGCAAGCCCTGGGCGTAAAGGTTGTGGCCGCCTTCATACACCCGCTCGATCAGGTAAGGCATGGTCACCAGCGACCAGGTTTTGCCTTTGGATTGTGCGGTGGGCAGCGGCAACACCATGCGTGGCAGCGCATCCGGCTGCGGCGCAAGTTCCACCAGCGTGCGTTTGGCGATGCGGTACAAACCGTCGTCCCGGCGACTGATGTAATAATCCGTGCCATCACTGGTGCGGCGCACGCTGGTGGCAGCGCCCTTGAACGTTGCCTCGCCCACATTTTCGATGCTGAATGGCCTGATTTCGGAATGGTGCGGTTGCTCGACGCTGACCCGGTATTCCCAGCGCAGCCCTTCATCCAGCGGGAAATAGTCGTCGGCGGCGGGCTTGCCGCAGGCGTGCAGCAGCGGCAGGCACAATAGGATGAAAAGAATCCGTTTCATGCTCATTTCTCCGGCAAAGCCGGGTCAGGCAGGTTGCTGAACTTGAGCTTGTCTTGCACTTCGCCCAGTTGCCGCACGCTGACCGGCGCACCATCCCGCGCCGCCTTGTTGCCGCCTTTCGTGCCAATCTGCACATTGCCGTTACGCTGGTTGCGCAAGGCGTCTTCCAGCGCGGAATGCACTTCGCGCTCGTAGGCGATTTCATAGGCGCGCGGCTCATCCGCCGGTTTGCTGCCTTGCAGGTTGGAAGCCCACACGAATATGCGCCCCTGCGTACCCTTTTCCTGATCCGGCTCCTCAATCACCGAGGCGTGCAGCAGGAATTTGTCCGGCAGTTCCACCCGGCTCGGCCAGCCCTGCACCTGTTTCCAGCCCTGATAACTGATGAGGTAAAAACCGCCCGCCAGCGCCACCAGCCCCAACTTGAACAGCCAGTGCAGCCGCCCGTGGGTGATGACCAACACCAGCATCGCCAGCAGGAAAATGTACGCCAACACCAGCAAGGTCAGCATTTCGGTCATAGTTTTCCTCCCAGAACGATGGATTTCTGTAGTGTGTTGATATTGGTGACCTTGCCGCCGGGGGTAATGCTGAAACGCACAGCGGTGCGTTCCTCGCCTGCGCGTTCCAGCGTGGTGGTGGCGTAATGCAGCACCTTCAGGGTCGGGTTCACTTCCGCCACATACACCGTGACCGGCACGGCGCGCAGGGTCTGGCTGCGGTAGTAATGCACATTGACGATGTATTCGCCGGGTGGCCGCCCACGGATGGTGACGATTTCCTGATTGAGCGGGTTGATGATTTCCTTGCCGTCGATCAGTTGCATGTCGTTGACCAAACCACGGTCATCGCGATCCAGATGCATCAGGCCGTCTTGCGCGCGTTTGAACCATATCAGTCGGCCTTCTGGCCCTTCCACCCAGGTGTCGATGTCGTCGGGGCTGTTGTCCGGCCAGCTCACCGTAATCATGAATTCGGCCTTGGGGTTGATGATGCCGCTTTTGGCGGGCGGGTGCATGAGCAACAGGCTGATGAAAAACAGGAAGGCAAAGGTCAGCAGGGCATTGAATAACAGATCGGTAAACGGGTCGACATCGAAACTGCCTTGCCGTTTAAACATCGCCATAGGCCGCCCCGGCGAATAATTTGCGCTCGCTGGCGTGCACCGCTTCCACCACCAGCCTGTCCGCCGTGCGATCCAGCATCAGGTATTGCAGCCCCAGCAACATGCTGCCGACCAGCCCGATGATGGTGGTGTTGAGGGCGATCTTCATACCCTGGGTCATTTGCTGCATCAGGGTTTGCACTTGCTCGATGTCGAGCGATTCGATCTGCGTCATCGACCCCAGCATGATGACGAAACCCACCACCGTACCCAGCAGCCCCAGCTTGATCAGCAAACCGGTGACAAACCAGCCGACCTGATGCTGGCCGCGCAATTGTTCACCCAGCAATTCCGCCATCAACTGCTTTTCATGTGCATTGGGAATGGCCTGTAATTCGCGTAAGTAGCCGCTCATCAGCGCACTTTCATCCGGCTTGTTTCCGGCTTGCCAGTGCTGCAAGGCATGGGTCTGGTGCGCCAGGAACAGGCAGCGATAGCCGCAATGCAGGCAGGTCAGCAGGAACAGCGCCACCATCAGCGGCGACAGCCAGGTGGTGTCGGTGGCAAACATGACAGACAAGATGCCGTTATCCCACAGCAACACCAACCCCATCAGCAGCAGGCCGAAAAACCACAGCCAGTACAGGCATAACAGCCACGGGGTTTTATTCATGCGCTTGACCTCCCGTAGGGTGAATGACGGCCAGAATACTGTTTGCCAGTTTTACCCGGACAGGGTTGGCGAAAGGTTGGTGGATAATCCTGCCGGATTGCGCTATCAAGTAGGGAAACCATCGGGAGGAGGTTATGGCCACACGGCATTTGCCCGCATTACTGGCGATTAGTCAGCGCGAAACCGTCAAGTTCCTGCATCAGCGCGGACGCCTGCTGTCGGCGCTGGTGCGCCCGGCCTTATGGCTAATCGTGTTCGCCGCCGGTTTCCAGAATGTGTTCGGCGTGTCGATCATTCCGCCTTACGAGACGTACATCGAATACCAGGTCTACGTGGTGCCCGGCCTGCTGGGCATGGTGCTGCTGTTCAACGGCATGCAGTCCTCGCTGGCGATGGTGTATGACCGCGAAATGGGCCTGATGCGGCTGCTGCTGATTGCGCCACAACCTCGCTGGTTCCTGCTGTTCAGCAAACTGGTGGCAGGAACCGTGCTGTCGGTGTTGCAGGCGTATGCCTTCCTCGCCCTGTGCGCCGTGTTCGGGGTCGACATTCCGTGGATGGGATGGTTGTACGCCCTGCCCGCGCTGGTGCTGGGCGGGCTGATGCTGGGCGCGTTGGGGCTGCTGCTGTCGGTTTCCATCCGCCAACTGGAAAACTTTGCGGGCACCATGAACTTCGTCATTTTCCCCATGTTTTTCCTCTCCAGTGCACTGTATCCGCTGTGGAAATTGCAGGAATCGGGCGCAACCATCGTGCACCTGCTGGCGCAATACAACCCGTTTACGCATGTGGTGGAAATGATCCGTTTTGCCCTGTACGGCCAATTCAACCTCCTCTCTTCACTGGCCGTACTGGGCGCTTTGATTGTGTTTTTCCTGCTGGCGGTGTGGGGGTATGACCCGCAACATGGGTTGGTGCGCAAGGCGCGACAGGCTTGAAAATTGTAGATTCCACTCCTCCTGTGTCAGAATCAATCCGTCATCACACCGGACAGATTCAGGAAGTTATTAATGACAACACAGGAAAACACTTCACAACTAATCATTTACCAAACGGAAGGCGGCAGTACCAAACTGGATGTCCGCTTTCAGGATGAAACGGTCTGGCTGACGCAAAAGCTAATGGCGGAGTTGTTCCAGACAACTACTGCCAACATCAATATCCATCTGAAAAATATCTTTTCAGAACATGAACTTGATGAAAATTCAGTTGTTAAGGATTTCTTAATAACTGCCGCAGATGAAAAAAAATACCGCACCAAACACTACAACCTCGATGCCATCATCTCGGTGGGCTACCGGGTTCAGTCGCATACCGCTACCCGCTTCCGCCAGTGGGCAACCCGCCATTTGCGGGAATACATCGTCAAGGGTTTTGTGCTGGATGATGAACGCCTGAAGAACCCTGACCAGCCTTTCGACTATTTTGAAGAGCTCACCCGCCGCATTCAGGACATCCGCCCTTTTCCCAAACAAGCCATCATTCCCGCAGCCCTATAAATGCCTTTCGGCTTTCTCCCCCAAACCCGATATATTGGAATCATTCCAATGAGAGAAAACGGGAGGAATTCCCAATGAAATCAGCACAAAAGTTTGTCACAGCCGCTTTTATGGCGTTTGTATTATTCAGCATGACTGCCTGTGTCAACAGCATGACAACACGGGAAAGAAATACAGCGATTGGCGCAGGTGTCGGCGCTGTTGTAGGCAATGTCGTTACTGATGGATCAACTGTCGGCACTGTTGGTGGCGCAGTCGCAGGCGGTGTTATCGGCCACAATGTCCGTTAAGTAATGTTACACACCTGACGCCCTGCATTTGGCAATTGCCCGCCACCACGGCTGCACTGACTTCTGGATAAATGATGACAGGCTGAACACAGCTGCTGGTGATTTGGTTGTTAACGTACTAGGTTGACGCCCCCGCAGGTTGGCAAAAGGTTGGTAGCATCCCATCCCACTTTCCGGTATCAAGAAAGTATTCATGTCATCGGGGAGGAAGACATCATGAAACTTTCATACCGTCGCTTGTTAGAAACGTGCACGAAACAACTTCCCAAAGAGGGCGTATGCCATACGCCCCTACAGCGGATGGTCTTCGTAGGGGCGTATGGCATACGCCCTCTTCACGGTTGTACCGAGTCAGGGATGTTGTTTCGTGCACGTTCCTTAGTACGCTGGCTGGCCTCGCTCAGCCTGCTGGCCGGGCTGTCATCGCCCGCTTTCGCACTGGAAAAAGTGCGTGTGGGCGTGCTGGAATTCGGCACCGTCAGTTGGGAAATGGATACCCTCAAACAGCACAAGCTGGATGAGCAACAAGGCATAGCCCTCGAAATCACCCCGCTGGCTTCCGCCGACGCATCCACTGTCGCCCTGCAAGGTGGCGCAGTCGATATCATCGTCTCCGACTGGGTATGGGTCGCGCGCCAACGTGCCGCAGGGCAGGATTACACCCTGTTCCCCTACTCCAACGCAGTCGGTGCACTGATGGTCAAACCCGACAGCGGTATCAAGACGCTGGCCGACCTGAAAGGCAAGAAACTCGGTGTGGCAGGCGGGCCAACCGACAAAAGCTGGCTATTGCTGCGCGCCTACGCCCAGCAAAAAGAAGGGCTGGATTTGCAAGCCGAAGCTGAACCGCAATTCGCCGCGCCCCCGCTGCTCAACGAACTGATGCAACGTGGTGACCTCGACGCCGTGCTGAATTTCTGGCACTACGCCGCCCGCCTGCAAGCCGCTGGCATGCAACCATTGATCACTGTACCGGAAGTCGTGCAAGGCTTGGGCATCAACAGCGAATTGCCACTGGTCGGCTGGGTCGTCAACGAAACATGGGCGAATGAACACCCCGCTGCGGTAAAAGGCTTCCTCACCGCCGACTACGCCGCCAAGCAAATACTCAAGGAATCCGACGCGGAATGGGAGCGTCTACGCCCGCGCATGAAAGCCGAAAACGACGCCATTTTCACCCAGTTGCGTGACGGTTTCCGCGCGGGCATCCCCACCTGTTTCGGCGAGCAGGAAAAGCAGGCGGCTGCCGACACCTTCAAAATCCTGGCCGAAGTTGGCGGGGAAAAGCTGCTGGGCAAGGCCAAACCGCCACTGGATGACAAGGTGTTCTGGCCTGGCTTCAGTCTGCCCGCCTGTACCGGGTGAGTATGCACCCACGCTACATCCGCCTCATCGTCCTGTGCGGTTTCGTGCTGCTGTGGCATCTGACCGCTGAGCTGCTGGCAAGCCGCTCGCTGCCCGGCCCGCTGGCAGTGCTGGATACGCTCTGGCAACAACTGGCCAACGGTGAATTGCTGTTTCATCTGGGTGCCACCCTGTTGCGGGTGTTGGTCAGTTTCACGCTGGCCATGCTGATTGGGGTCGCGCTCGGCATCCTCATGGGCAGCCGCCAAACATGGGACGACTGGCTGGATGCGCTACTAATCCTCGCCCTCAATATTCCTGCACTGGTCACCATCATCCTCTGCTATATCTGGCTGGGGCTGGGGGAAACGGCAGCGGTGCTGGCGGTAGCGCTGAACAAGATTCCCACCGTGGTGGTCACCCTGCGTGAAGGCGCGCGCGCCATCAACCCCGAACTCTTGCAAGTGGCACAGGTTTACCGCCTGTCGCGCTGGCAAACCTTCCGCAAGGTCTACCTGCCGCAGCTTTACCCTTATCTGTTCGGCGCGGCGCGTAACGGGCTGGCGCTGATCTGGAAAATCGTGCTGGTGGTGGAACTGCTGGGGCGCAGCAACGGCGTCGGTTTCCAGTTGGGCAATTACTTCCACTTTTTCGACATCAGCGGAATTCTGGCCTACACGCTGGCTTTCGTCGTGATCGTGCTGGCGCTGGAAGCCTTGCTGCTGCGCCCGCTGGAAAGGCATTTGAACCGGTGGCGCGCATGAGTTTCCTGAGTGTTGATTTACAGGACAAAACCTATCCCAACGGCGTGTGCGCCATCCGTGATTTGCGCTTTGAGGTGGCAGAAGGTGAATTCGTGGCGATTGTCGCGCCCTCCGGTGCAGGCAAAAGCACCCTGTTGAACCTGCTGGCGGGGCTGGACAAGGGTTTCCACGGCTCGCTGAGTTACCCGCATGATGCCAGCCTGAGCTTCATGTTCCAGGAACCGCGCCTGCTGCCGTGGCTGACACTGGAAGCCAATATCCGCCTGGTGCTGGATGCACCACACCGCCACACCGATCTGAGCCGTTTCGCCCGTATGGATCTGCTGTTGCAGCAACTGGGCTTGCAGGATTTCCGCCATGCTTACCCCAACCAGTTGTCGGGCGGCATGAAACGCCGCGCCGCACTGGTGCGTGCTTTCGTCACCCAGCCCAGCCTGCTGCTGATGGATGAGCCATTCCAGTCGCTTGACGAGCCGACCGCGCAAGGCTTGCGCCAGTTGCTGCTGCAATTGTGGGCGGAAAGCCGCCCTACCGTGCTGTTCGTCACCCACAGCCTCAACGAAGCGCTGCTGCTGGCTGACCGCATCCTGTTCCTGTCACCCCGACCCGCCCATGTGATTCTGGATTACCGCGTTCCCCTGGCGCGACCCCGCCCGCTGGAAACCAGCGCGTTGCAACCCTTGCAGGCTGAATTGCTGCAACAGCACCCTGAACTGCTGTCCGGTATCCCAACCTTTTACCAACCGGATTGAACCTAGACTTTGGCGTATCCGAGCGAACATATTTGGCTTACAGGAGATAGTGACGATGAAGTGTTTGAATATCATGGCGCTGGCGACCCTGATGGGGATGGGCACAGCCGCTCATGCCACAGACCACATGCTGGAAACAGCCACCAGACAGGGCTGTTTCATCTGCCACTCGGTGCAGACTAAAACCGGGCCTGCTGTCCCGCTCGCCCCGGCGTATGCGGACATTGCCGAACGCTTCAAGGATCAGAAGGACGCCGCCAGCTATCTGGCCGGGCGCATCCTCAAGGGTACGGTGGATACACCACAGGATTGGGAAGGCAAGGTGAATATGCGCTTCATGCCACCCAATGTGGGCGTAACCCCGGAAGAAGCCAGCCAACTGGCGGAGTGGATTCTCACCATCAAGAAAGACGCAGTGCCTGAAGAAGTCATCACCCGCGAAGGCATGTTGACGCTGGCCGCCCAGAACGGCTGTATTGCCTGCCACGGCGTCAGCAAGACCAAAGACAGCCATTACATCCCGCTGGCACCCACTTTCCACGACGTGGCCGAGCGTTACAAAGCCAGCGAAAACCCTAAAGCGGTTCTGCTGGATTCGATCATGCACGGCACCGTGGACAAGGAAAAGAAATGGCCTGACACCAACATGCGTTTCATGCCACCCAATCCGTCCCTGAGCCAGCAAGACGCCGAAACACTGGTCGACTGGATTTTATCCCTGTAGGCATGTAACCATGCAGACATCCCGTTGACCTGTCGAGGAAACCCGTGATGCCTGAACAGCCCATCCTGTCCGTCGAATCTGTCAGCAAACACTACGGCGCGTTGTGCGCCGTCAATCAGGTCAGTTTCCAGTTAGGCAGCGGCTTTCATGCGTTGCTGGGGCCGAATGGGGCGGGCAAGAGCACCCTGTTCCAGTTGCTGACCGGCCTGTTTGCGCCGGATCAGGGTGAAATCCGCCTCAACGGGGTCAGCATCCGCCACAACCTGACGCAGGCACTGGCGCAGATGGGCGTGGTGTTCCAGCAACCAGCGCTGGATCTCGACCTGAGCTTACAGGCCAACCTGGATTTTTACGGGCGCTTGCACGGTATGCGCAAGGCGGAAATTCGTGAACGCAGCGCCGCCGAACTGGCGCAACTGGAGCTGACGGAATCCGCCAAACGCCCTTGCCGCACCCTGAGCGGCGGCAACCGGCGCAAGGTGGAACTGGCGCGCGCCCTGCTGACCGGGCCACAACTGCTGTTGATGGACGAAGCCACAGTCGGTCTCGACCCCGCTTCCCGCGCTGCACTGCTGGCTTACGTCCACCGTCTGTGCCATCAACAGGGTTTGAGCGTGTTGTGGGCAACCCACCTGATCGATGAAGCCGAACAAGCCGATCAGGTGCTGGTCATGCACAAGGGCAAACTGCTGGCGCAGGCTGCACCCGCTGAACTCATCGCACAAACCGGCGCGCCCTCGCTGCTGGAGGCTTTCTTCCATTTGTCGGGCGAGCCTTCTTCTGTCGGAGCCAACTGTGCTGGTGCCAGGGAATCGCTTGCAGGGCAAGCTCCTACAGCGTTATGACGCCTTACCGCGAAGCCTGCCTTCCGGTCACTCAGGGGCATTCGCTGTATTACGCCGAATTCGGCAATCCGGCGGGTATTCCGCTGCTGTTTGTGCATGGCGGTCCCGGCTCCGGCTGCAATCCGGCACACGCGGCTTTGCTGCTGCCAGAAACCTTGCGCATCATCCAGTTCGACCAGCGCGGCTGCGGGCGTTCCACCCCCGGCGGCAAGCTGCTGGGCAACCGTACCTGCGCGCTGGTACATGACATGGAATGCCTGCGCCGCCATCTGGGTATTGCGCAATGGCTCATTTACGGAGGCTCGTGGGGTGCAACGCTGGCACTTGAATACGCCAAACATTTCACCCAGCGGGTATCAGGTTTGCTGCTGCGCGGCGCATTTCTGGCACGGCAGGAAGACTGGCAATGGTTCAGCACGCCACACGGGGTGGCACAGCAGTTTCCGGCAGCCTATCAAAACCTGCTGCAAGCCTTGCAGGCGCAGCCGGGGGAAAATCCGGCCAGCAGCCTGCACCGGCATTTGCTCAACCCACGCACCAGCATGGAAGCTGCTTACCGTTACGCGCTGGCGTGGGATGCGTGGGAAGCCAGCGTAATGGGTGTTCCACCGCCCGTTTTCAACCCCGACCCGGCCAGCTGGCAGGCGCGCACCAACCGTGCCCGCGTCTACAGCCATTATGCTGTCCACCAGTTTTTCCTTCCCGCACAAGGCGTCTTGCCGGGGCTGGAAGCCATCCGCGCTATTCCCGCTACGCTGGCGCACGGGTTGCATGATCCTGTGTGCCGCTATGCAGGTGCAGAAATGTTGGCGGCAAAACTGCCGCAACTGCAACTGGTTACAGCCAAGGCGGGGCATGGCATGCACGAGCCAGCCATGCAATCAGCCCTGCGTGAAGCTATCACACACTTGTATTCCAACCTTTTGCCAACCCGCATCCGTTAAACTATGTTGCACTGCAATACGACTACTAATAACGGGAGTACTTATGCAAACCCATATACCCGACGGGGAAGGCATGTACCGGATCGTGATTGTCGGCGGCGGTGCGGGTGGGCTTGAACTCGCTACCCTGCTGGGCGATACGCTGGGCAAGCGCAAACAGGCGCACATCACCCTGATCGACAAGAACCTGACCCACATCTGGAAACCGATGCTGCACGAAATCGCTTCCGGCAGCCTGGATTACACCATGCATGAGGTGGACTATCTGGCGCAGGCGCACGGGCATCATTTCCGCTACCGGATCGGCGCGATGAGCAGCATTGACCGCAAGCAGAAACTGGTGTTCGTCGATGCACACACCGATGAGGAAGGCCAGACCGTTACCCGGCAACGCAGCTTTGCGTATGACACGCTGGTGGTGGCGATCGGCAGCCGCACCCATGATTTCGGTATTCCCGGCGTGGCGGAATACGCCATCCAGCTGGATACTGCCGAACAGGCCCAGCGCTTCCACCGCAAGCTGGTGAATGCCTGTATCCGCGCCCATGCGCAGGATGAGCCCTTGCAGTCGGGCCAATTACAGGTAGCCATTATTGGCGCGGGTGCAACGGGGGTGGAGCTTTCCGCCGAGTTGCACAAAAGCATCCGCACCCTGGTGGATTACGGGCTGGAACGCATTGATGCCGACCGCGATGTCAGACTCAACCTGATTGAGGCCGCCCCACGTATCCTTTCCGCCCTGCCGGAACGCATTGCCGGTGAAGCCATGCGCATCCTCCAGCGGCTGAAGGTGGAAGTACACACCAACGCCCGCGTTTCCGCCGTGCTGCCGGATGGCGTGCAACTGGCCAGCGGCGAATTTATCCCCGCCGAACTGGTGGTGTGGGCGGCGGGTATCCGCTCGTTTGTCTGCCTGCAACACATGGATGGCCTGGAAATCAACGACATCAACCAGTTGGTCGTCAAACCCAGCCTGCAAACCACGCTGGACGAGCATGTATTCGCCTTCGGCGACTGCGCTGCGGCGGCCTGGCTGGGCAAACCGGCAGGAACGCTGGTGCCACCGCGCGCCCAGGCCGCCCACCAGCAAGCACTGCATCTGGCCAGACAGATACGCAACCAGATTGAAGGCAAGCCGCTGGAAGATTTCCACTATCAGGATTTCGGCTCGCTGGTATCGCTAGGGGAAAACCGGGCAGTTGGTGGGCTGATGGGCAATCTGGCCAAGGGCACGATGTTCGTGGAAGGTTACCTCGCCCGTTTCATGTACAACATGCTGTATAAAAAGCATCAACTGGGCTTGCACGGCTTCTGGAAAGTGGCACTGGATACGGTCGATGGCATGATACGGCGCAGCACCACACCCCGCATCAAACTGCACTGAGGAACAGGCTCAATGCGCGCCAGCACCCGATGTCAGCTCAACCAGACGCTCGCGCACCATGCCACTGCCCTGTGATCCATGACTCAGGCTTTCCAGCAGGACTTCCGGGTCATCACAGGCATCCACCACCTTTTCCATCACGGCGTCGATGCAGTTGCGCCATTCGCCCAGTTCGGGGGAATTGGAATTCGGCAGGAATGGCCCGCGATACAGACCCAGCGCCTTTTCCGCCTTTTTATCCTTGAGCACCCGCCATAGCGTAACGAAATCCGCCCAGGTGGATACCAGCAAACGGTAGGGGCGGGAACCGATCTGCCCGCCCAACTGGCTGCGCAGGTGGGAAAGTTCCGCTTTCAGGGTTGCCATGGCAATAGGCTCATCGCCATACAGCGCCGAATGCAGGGTAGTCAGCACCAACCCCTGCGGATTCAGTACCAGCAGGCACAGGATTTCCATTTGCCGTTGCGACAGATGAATCTCCTCACCACGAAACAATACACGCGGCATCCCCAGCGCGTGGATCTGCAACTCGGCCTGTGGCTGGGTGGCAGGCAAATGGCGCTGGATCGAACGGGCCAGATCGGAGATGGCCATTTCCCCCAATGGTGTGTGTTTGTCCCAGGTAGTGACAATACCCAGCACCCCCGCCAGCTCACCGGAGCGGGAATGGACGATGGGGATGGCGTAACTTACCCAGTCGTGCAGACAGCGGGCGTAATGCTCACTGGCGAACACCACTGCCTTGCGCTTGTGGAGCAGCGCCAGACCGATGGCGTTGGTGCCTGCGGAAATCTCATCCCAGCGCCCGCCGGGAAGGTAGTGGGCGCGCTCGACGCGATCCCGCATGTAATGGCTGGATGTTGTCCACAACAGACGGCCTGATGCATCGGCCAAAGCCAGTGCCAATGCCCCTTCCTCTACCAGTTGTACCAGTTCGGCTTGTATGTGCTGGATGGCCTGGTTTAACGGGGATACCTCCCACAGGGCGGGCGCGTTATCCACCAGCGGTACGGAAAGTTTCCAGGGACTCAGGTATTGCAGGCTGCGTTGCCACGAACGGGCAATGTCAAGGCTGATGGCATCACCGGGTAGCAGGGGGTAACCGTTGACAAACCGCTCCCACGCAGACTCGGCAACCTGCTTGCGTTGTTTGAGCATCAACCGGCGGTCTGGTTGTCGCATGTCAGTCACTCCCTCCTGCTGCTAGCTGTGGACTTCTTCTTGCCAACCTTTTTGCAACCTACGCTTTGTTAGTATGGCTTACAAATATATACACACCAAGTAGCTGATATTCCAGAGGAGGATGCAGCATGTTAATGAAATCGCTTTACATCAATCCGGAAAAATGTACCGGCTGTCTGCAATGCGAAATGGCCTGCTCGTTTGAAAATGAAGGAGTGTTTAATCCGGCCCGCTCGCGCATCAAGGTTTTCACCTTCCATGATGCAGGACGCTTTGTGCCTTACACCTGTACGCAGTGCGATGAAGCGTGGTGCATGAAAGCCTGCCCGGTTGAGGCCATCGTGCTCAATGCTGCAACTGGCTCGAAAGACATCATCAACGACCGCTGCGTGGGTTGCAAGGTTTGCACCATCGCCTGCCCGTTCGGCACGGTAAATTACAATTCGGCCAGCGGCAAGGTCATCAAGTGCGACCTGTGTGGTGGCAACCCGCAGTGCGCGCAAGCCTGCCCGACCGGCGCGATTACCTACATCGACGCTGATGCTACCGGCCTGGAGCGCATGCGCCTGTGGGCCACCAAAACCGATACCGCACATCATGCAGCAGCCTGAGGAGGATTAAGACATGGCATGGACCAAACAGATTCTGCGCGTCAACCTGACCAACGGCGACGTAAGCGTTGAACCACTCAACATGGGATGGGCACAGGAATACCTCGGCCAGCGTGGCCTGGCAACCCGTTATTTCGTGGCGGAAGTCGACCCGACAGTCGACGCACTCGGCCCTGACAACAAGCTGATCATGGCGACTGGCCCATTGACCGGCACCATGGCTTCCACTGGTGGACGCTATTCCGTCATCACCAAAAGCCCGCTGACCGGCACAATCGCCTGTTCCAACTCCGGTGGTTTCATCGGTGCAGCACTGAAAAATGCCGGTTGGGACATGATCATTTTCGAAGGCAAGGCACCATCCCCGGTTTACCTTTACGTGGAAGACGACAAGGTGGAAATCCTGCCTGCCGATGACCTGTGGGGCAAATCGGTGTGGGAAGCTGACGAGCTTATCCACAAGAAGCATCAGGATCCGCAAATCCGCATTTCCTGCGTAGGCCGTGCGGCGGAATCAGGCTGCCTGTTTTCCGCCATCGTCAATGACCTGCACCGCGCGGCAGGGCGTTCCGGCGTCGGTACCGTGATGGCTTCCAAAAACCTGAAGGCGGTCGCAGTACGCGGCACCAAGGGCGTGGGCAATATTAAGGACCCGATCCGCTTTATGCGCGAAGTAACAGCGCAGAAAAAAGTGCTGGCCGACAACGCCGTTACCGGTCAGGGTCTGCCAACTTACGGTACGCAAGTACTGATGAACGTTATCAACGAAATGGGCGCATTGCCGACCCGCAACATGCGCGAAGTCAAGTTTGAAGGCGCACACAGCGTTTCCGGCGAAGCCATGCACGAAAAGCGCAAGACCGACGGCAAGCCCAACCTGACCCGCAATGCTGGCTGCTTCGGCTGCACCATTGCCTGCGGACGCATTTCCACCGTCGACCAGGGTCACTTCTCGGTCGCCAACAAGCCCGAATACTGGGGCAACTCCGGCGGTCTGGAATACGAAGCAGCCTGGGCGCTGGGGCCGGATACCGGCGTGGATGACCTTGACGCACTCACCTACGTCAACTTCCTGTGCAACGAAGACGGCTTCGACCCGATTTCCTACGGCTCCACCGTGGCAGCCGCCATGGAACTGTACGATATGGGCGTGATTACCAAGGAAGATACCGGCGGCATCGAATTGACATTCGGCTCGGCGGAAGCGCTGGTGAAAGTGACCGAACTGACGGCCAAAGGCGAAGGTTTCGGCAAAATCCTCGGCCTGGGTTCCAAACGCATGTGCGAAAAATATGGCCATCCAGAACTGTCCATGACGGTCAAGGGGCAGGAATTCCCGGCTTATGACCCGCGCGGTATTCAGGGCATGGGGCTAACCTACGCCACCTCCAACCGGGGCGCTTGCCACTTGCGCAGCTACACGGTCGCCTCCGAAGTGCTGGGCATCCCGGTCAAGACCGACCCACTGGAAACTGACGGCAAGCCTGAACTGGTCATCGCCTTCCAGGACGCTACCGCAGCGGTCGACTCCTCCGGCCTGTGCCTGTTCACCACCTTCGCCTGGTCGCTGGAAAACATTGCGCCGCAAATCGACGCTGCCTGCGAAGGCGACTGGTCGGTGGAAAAATGTGCCGAAGTGGGTGCGCGCATCTGGAACCTGGAACGTGATTTCAACATGCGCGCTGGCCTGACGGGTGCGGACGACACCTTGCCCAAGCGCCTGCTGAAAGACGCCGCCAATGTCGGCCCGGCACAAGGTAAAGTGGCTGGTCTTGACCTGATGCTGCCCAAGTACTACGAACTGCGTGGCTGGACGACTGACGGGCAACTGACCGACGAAACCCGTAGCCGTTACCGTTTGCCTGCATGAGGTTGGCATGAAACACATCATCATCGGAACAGGTCCGGCGGGCGTGGTGGCCGCCGAGACCCTGCGCAAACGGATGCCGGAGGCCGACATCACCCTGATCGGGGGTGAGCCGGAGCGCCCGTATTCACGTATGGCGATTCCTTACCACCTGATGGGCAATATTGCAGAAAGTGGTACGTACCTGCGTACTGCGCCCAACCATTTCCGCAATCTGGACATCACCCTGCTGCATCAACACGTCAACAGCATCGACGCCGCCGCCAAATCAATCAGTCTGGATAACGGCAACATGCTGACGTTCGACAAGCTGCTGCTGGCAACTGGCTCACGCCCTACCCGCCCACCGCTCGAAGGCATGGATTTGCCAGGCGTGGTCAGCTGCTGGACGCTGGCGGATGCGCGCAAAATCATCGCCGGAGCCAATGCGGGCGATGACGTGGTGCTGATGGGAGCCGGTTTCATCGGCTGCATCATCCTGGAAGCACTGGCGCAACGCGGCGTCAACCTGACCGTGGTGGAAATGGAAAACCGCATGGTGCCACGCATGATGGACGACCAGTCCGGCGGCCTGCTCAAGCAATGGTGCCAAAGCAAGGGCGTGACCGTACTGACTTCCACCCGTGTCAAGTGCATCACAGAGGAAAAGGGCAAGCTGGTAGTTGAACTGGAAGGCCGTGAGCCACTCAAGGTCAATCTGGTGATCTGCGCCACTGGCGTGCGCGCCAATATGGAGCTGGCGGATGGCCTGCTGGACACCAACCACGGCATCCTGGTCAATGAACGCCTGCAAACCAGCCACCCGGACATTTACGCAGCGGGCGACGTAGCGGAAGGCAAGGACTTTTCCACCGGCGGCTACAGCGTACAGGCCATCCAGCCGACGGCTGTTGAACACGGGGCGCTGGCTGCCATCAATATGGCAGGCGGCGAGGACGCCCTGCACCGTGGCAGCATCAACATGAACGTGCTCGACACCATGGGGCTGATTTCCGCATCATTTGGCCTGTGGCAAGGCGTGGATGGCGGCGATTCGGCGGCGCTGGACAACCCGCAACGTTACCGCTATATCAACCTCCAGTTCGAGGATGACCGGCTGGTGGGGGCAAACGCACTGGGCCTGACCCAGCATGTCGGCGTGCTGCGCGGCCTGATCCAGAACCAGACCCGGCTGGGCAAGTGGAAACACAAACTGATGGAAGACCCGACCCGCATCATGGAGGCGTATCTGGCGCAACACGTTCCCCGTCATGGCCCCTGACCCATGAACATCACCCTGAAGCTGTATGCCAACCTCAGCGGCCTGCTTCCCGCCCGCGCGCAGCGCAATGCTGCCGAGGTGGAAGTGGCTGACAACGCCAGCCTGAACACGGTCATCGACCAGTTCAAGGTGCCACGCGAATCAGCGCATCTAGTGCTGCTGAATGGCGTATTCGTTTGCCACGAAGACCGCGACCGGCCCGGCAGGCTACAAGCGGGCGATGTGCTGGCTATCTGGCCGCCCGTAGCAGGGGGGTGAAACCATTTCTCTCCTGAAGCGCGAAATGGGCTTTACGCGGGTGGAATTCCTCCGGATTCTGCCCGCAGCCCTGCATGATTACCCTTACACACAGGAACACGACTGCATCCAGGTGACGGTGGACGGCAAACTGCTGACCATCACGCTGGGGGAAGAACAGGTGCGGCGGATTGCCATGCTGGCCTTGCCGTGGATTCCTGTCGAATTCGATTACTCCCGGATTGGGGATGTTCCGTTCCAGACTTTTTTACGCCAGTTTGATCTGTATTACCGCAAGGGTGGCGGATGAGAGTCGTTACATGCCGTTACAAATATTTGACAAAAACTGCAACAATTTCATTCAAATAAGACATGCTTATGATGTAAACTAGTCCCGTTTCTGTGTCCCAACGCAGTATTCCGCATTTGTCGAGGAGTGTCGGTGAGGTTATCACCACTTTCAGAATAACGGGCTTACGTAAATGATTCCTACCAGTCTTGACCTGTCATCCGCCAGACATCTGGCTGCGCGCGCCTGTATTGGCGAAGAGTGGAAGCTGTTACAGGCATGGCAAGGTGTATCGGCACAAACCACTGTCCGGCAGTTGCTGGACGCCAAACCCCATTTACCCGGCAATCCGCCTGCCCTGTCTTCGTGGGGCAGTTGGGAATCCATGCTGGAAAGTGGCGAGATGTCGCAGGCACGTGAACGCCTCAACCGCGACAAGATGGCGCTTAAGCAATGGTGGTTGCAACACCTGCTGACCACCACCACACCGCTGACCGAACGGATGGTGATGTTCTGGCACAATCATTTCACCACCTCCATCAACAAGGTCAACCAGCCTGATCTGGTGCTGCAACAACACCAGCTTGTCCGCCAGCACGCCTTGGGCAATTTCCGCGACCTGTTGCACGCCATTGCCCGCGACCCCGCCATGCTCGTCTATCTGGACGGGGCGATGAATTACAAGGAACAACCCAACGAGAATTTCGCCCGCGAATTGCTGGAGCTGTTTACGCTGGGTGCGGGAAATTACCGGGAAAGCGACATCAAGGCCGCCGCCAGAGCCTTTACCGGCTGGACAGTTGACCGCAACAGCAACCGTTTTGTGTTCGCAGCCCAGCACCATGCACCCAATACCCAGCCTTTTCTGGGCAAAACCGGCGTAGCCGATGGTCAACAGGTGCTGGACGCCCTGCTGGCTCACCCGCGCACCGCCGAGCATATTGCCGAAAAATGCTGGCATGCCTTTGTCAGCACTGGCACCCCCGACAAGGCTGAAATCCGCAAGTGGGCAAACGCATTCCGCGAATCTGGCTATGAAATCAAGGCATTGCTGGAAAGCATCCTGTTGAGTGAAGCCTTCTGGGCGACGCAACATCGCGGCATGCTAAGCAAGTCGCCGCTGGATTTGATTAGCGGCCTGTTCCGCTCCTTGCCGTTATCGCCAGCGCCACCGCAGGAACTGGTGAAGTTTGCGGAAAAGCTGGGGCAAAACCCGTTCGTTCCCCCCACGCCCAAAGGCTGGGAAGGCGGCAAAGCCTGGATTACCACCCAGAGCCTGCTGGATCGTTACGGCATCCTGTTTCACTGGAGCCGCAACCTGCGGCCAGCAAACCTGCCAGAGCTGGATGGTGCGCAAATTACCCAATGGCTTTTGCCAACCGCACCCGCAAACCCGTTGGCAGGCACCACCCGGCAGCAAATCCTGCTGGCCGCCCTGTTTGACCCTGCCTACCAACTGAAATAGGGAGCGACCCATGAACCGGCGTGATTTCCTGAAAAGCCTCGGCGCACTTCCCTTGCTGCATTTGCTGCCTGCCAGTGTTGAAGCCGGGCAGAAACAGCGTTGCGTGGTGCTGGTCGAGTTGAAAGGCGGCAATGACAGCCTGAATACGCTGGTGCCCTATCAGGATGCGGCGTATTACCGCTTGCGCCCGCAGCTTGCCTTGCGTGAACAACAGGTTTTGCCGCTGGGCAATGGCATGGGGCTACACCCGGCCATGCAACCCCTGCTACCTTTGTGGCGTAACGGGGAAATGGCCTGGATTCAGGGGGTGGGCATTCCGGGACAAAACCTGGCGCGTTCCCATTTCACCTCCATCCATACCTGGGATACGGCCAGCGAGGATCAGCATAGCCAGCAAGGCTGGCTGAGCAGGGTGTTCCCGGAGCAGGCCCAACACCTGCAAGGCGTGGTCATTGGTGATGAACTGGGGCCGCTGGCTGGCGGCCATTTCAACGCGGTCAACCTGCATGACATTGATGCGTTTGCGGCCTATATCAGCAGCCTGCCTGCCGTTCCCACCCACAGCAGCAACCCGATGCTGGCACATATCCTCGCCACCCAGCAACGGCTGCTCAATGCTGGTGCAGAAGTTTCCCATAAGCTCAAGGGCAATCAGGCCATCAAGCAGCAATTCCCCAAGGGGGCGTTTGGCGAAGGGCTGGCCTCCATCGCCCGCCTGATCCTGAGTGATTTCAACATGCCTGTGTACAAGATAGGGCTGGGCAATTTCGACACGCATGTTTCCCAGCCAAACCTGCATCAGAAACTGCTGGGCGAGCTGGCTAACGGCCTGGCCGCTTTCAGCAAGGTGATGCAGGCGCATGGCAAGTGGGGCGATGTCATGGTGCTTAGCTATTCCGAATTCGGACGCAGGGCGGCGGAAAACCACAATATGGGCACCGATCATGGCTCGGCTGCTGCCCATTTCGCCATCGGCGGCGGCGTCAAGGGCGGCATGTACGGAACCCACCCCGATCTGGACGCCCTCAACGAAGGCGATGTAAGAAACAGCCTCGACTTCCGCTCACTCTATGCAAGCCTGGCACGGCGCTGGTGGCAACGCAGCAGCCCCTGGCCAGTGGCAGACATCCCCTTTATTGCCTGAGGTTGCTTCCGCAGGCGGCGGGCAACACGTAGCTGATGATGACGCCTTTCAGCCGCAGTGCCACCAGCAAAGGGGTGGAAAGGCTTTCCGGCAGGCGCAGGCGATAGCCACCGAAGAAATAGTGGTGCACATCCAGATACAGGGTTTCCAGCAGGAAAGCAGGCGGATTCGTGCCGGTCAGGGCATTCAGGATGGGTAATACCGGTGTGCGATCCACATCGGAAAAATACAGCAGGCTGCGTTCGCGGTTAAAAAATACGTGGTTGATGCCGAGGTAGTAGAAAATGTCCCGCTCACTGGTGCTGGCAGGCAGGTCGCGCCGTTTGCATGGCACGTTGGCAGTATTGCGTACACTTTGTGGAACCGGCTGCATGCATTCCTCCAGACAATGGAATGGGCTGTCGCCCTACATCCTGCTGATGCTAGCACATGCCGGACAGCAAAAGAAAAGGGAGCAGAAGCTCCCTTTTCAACGCTATGCGTTAAGCGGCCTTACGACACTTTCGGGTCAAGCTTGCCAGCTTTGTATTCACCAAACATGACTTCCAGTGAAACAGGCTTGATCTTGTCAGCCATGCCCGCAGAACCGAAAGCTTCAAAGCGGTCTTTGCAGATGCCAGACATGGCTTTGGTCGCTTCTTTCAGGAACTTGCGTGGGTCAAAGTTAGCCTTGTTGTCATGCAAGTGCTTGCGGATAGCGCCAGTGGAAGCCATGCGCAGGTCAGTGTCGATATTGACCTTGCGTACACCGTGCTTGATACCTTCAACGATTTCGGAAACCGGCACGCCATAGGTTTGACCCATGTCGCCGCCGTAGTTGTTGATGATTTCGAGCCAGTCTTCTGGTACAGAAGAAGAGCCGTGCATAACCAGGTGAACGGTAGGGATGCGGGCGTGGATTTCTTTCACGCGGTCGATACGCAGTACATTGCCGGTAGGCTTCTTGGTGAACTTGTATGCACCGTGGGAAGTACCGATGGCAATTGCCAGCGCGTCAACGCCGGTCTTGCGCACGAAGTCAGCCGCTTCTTCCGGGTCAGTCAGCAGTTGGGAATGATCCAGCACGCCTTCTGCACCGTGACCGTCTTCTTCGCCCATCATGCCAGTTTCGAGTGAACCCAGGCAGCCCAGTTCGCCTTCAACAGAAACGCCGCAAGCGTGTGCCAGTTCAACCACTTTACGGGTGGTTTCGACGTTGTATTCGTAGCTGGAAGGGGTCTTGCCATCAGCCATCAGGGAACCATCCATCATGACAGATGAGAAACCGGACTGGATGGAACGGAAGCAAACCGCTGGCTCAGCGCCGTGGTCCTGGTGCATGACGATGGGGATATGCGGGTACATTTCGACCGCAGCCAGCACCAGGTGGCGCAGGAACGGTTCGCCTGCGTAAGAACGCGCACCGGCAGAACCTTGCAGGATGACTGGGGAGTTGCACGCATCTGCTGCTTGCATGATGGCGTGGATTTGCTCCATGTTGTTCACGTTGAATGCTGGCATCCCGTAGCCGTTTTCAGCAGCGTGATCCAGTAATTGACGCAATGAAATCAAAGCCATGATGTTCTCCTCAAATGTTAGTAAATTTTACGCTATAGGTGTTTGGCCTTAACCGTTCTGGTGTTCGCCGACGCGCAGGATTTTGAGCTGGTTGGTTCCACCCTTGGTTCCCATCAGGTCGCCCTTGGTAATGATGACCAGATCACCCTTTTCGACAATTCCTTCAGCAATCATCAACTCGACTGCCTGACGATTGGCTATTTTGGGGTCTTTGAGGGGCTCGTGCAATTTCACCGGATAAACCCCCCGGTACAAGCTGACCCGGCGTGCGGCTTCATCGCTGGATGCCAGCGCATAAATCGGGATGCCGGAACTGATACGCGACATCCACAACGGGGTGGAGCCTGATTCAGTCAGCGCCGCAATCGCCCGCACGCCCATATGGTTGGCGGTATACATGGTGGCCATGGCGATGGCCTCATCCATGCGCTCAAAGCGTTCTTCCATGCGATGGCCTGATTTGCGGGTTTCGATGGAAGTTTCAGCTTCCTCACAAATGTTCGCCATTGTTTTGACCACCAGTGCAGGGTGCTTGCCGGTAGCCGTTTCACCGGACAGCATCACCGCATCCGTGCCGTCGATAACCGAATTCGCCACGTCGAATACCTCTGCCCGCGTCGGGATCGGGTTTTCGGTCATGGTTTCCATCATCTGCGTGGCGGTAATGACCGCGCGGTTGAGGCTACGGGCGCGGCTGATCAGGCATTTCTGCGCCCGTGGCAGCTTAGCATCGCCGATTTCCACGCCCAGGTCGCCGCGTGCAATCATAATGGCGTCGGAAGCCAGAATGATCTCGTCACGGGCGGCTTCTTCCATGGTTTCGGCACGTTCCATTTTGGCGATAATCGCCGCCTTGCAACCAGCCTCTACCGCCAGACGGCGAGCCTCATGGATGTCATCTGCCGTGCGCGGAAAAGAGACCGCCAGAAAGTCCACGCCAATGTTGGCGGCAGCCTGGATGTCCTCCCTGTCCTTGTCGGTCAGGGCAGCGGCACTCAAGCCCCCACCCCGGCGGTTCAAACCCTTGTTGTTGGAAAGAACGCCGCCGTTGATGGCGCGGGTATGGATTTCCTGTCCCCGGACTGCGGTAATTTCCAGGACAATGCGGCCATCATCCAGCCACAGTTCATCCCCCGCCTTGACATCGTTGACCAACTCCTTGTAACCCAGCCCAACCCGCTCCTGCGTACCAGCGTCAGCTTCCAGTTCTGCATCAAGAATGAAGGCGTCGCCTGGATTCAGGGTGATTTTGCCATCCCTGAAACGGGCAATACGCAATTTTGGCCCTTGCAGGTCGCCGAGGATACCGACAATGCGGCCCGCTTTTCTGGCCAGTTCACGCACCAGCTCGGCGCGCGCTGCATGTTCTTCATGGGTACCGTGGGAAAAATTCATCCGCACGACATCCACACCTGCGCGGATAAGCGCTTCAATGGCTTCCGGTGTGCTTGTAGCAGGCCCCATGGTCGCTACAATTTTTGTCCTTCTCAATGTAATACCTATAACTGTGTGCTTTTAAAGTGCTTAGTTTATGCTTGTTCTATGTCATTTGTACTATGTGTTTGTAGGGGCGAAAAATGTTTCGCCCCTACGGAAGGGTCATTAACCCTTGGCGCGTTCTTCCAACATCGCTACTGCCGGGAGGGTTTTGCCTTCGAGGTATTCGAGGAAAGCACCACCAGCAGTAGAGATATACGAAATCTTGTCGTAAATATCGTACTTCTGGATCGCAGCGATAGTGTCGCCGCCGCCCGCCAGCGTGAACGCCTTGGTTTCAGCCATCGCCATGGAAATAGCCTTGGTGCCTTCACCAAACTGGTCGAATTCAAATACGCCGACCGGGCCGTTCCAGACAACAGTGCCTGCGTTCATGATGATGTCGACCAGCTCTTGTGCAGATTTGGGGCCGATGTCGAAAATCATGTCATCGTCAGCCACGTCTTTCGCGTCTTTCAGCACTGCCGGTTCGTTGGCATCGAATTTCTTGCCACAAACCACGTCAACGGCGATAGGGATGATCGCACCACGTGCAGTCATCTTGCTAATCAGTGCATTGGCAGTGTCAACCAGATCATCTTCGCACAGGGATTTGCCAACGTTGTGGCCAGTCGCTTTCAGGAAGGTGTTGGCAATACCACCGCCAACGACCAGTTGTTCGCATTTTTCAGACAGTGCTTCCAGTACCGTCAGCTTGGTGGAAACCTTGGAACCACCAACGATAGCAACCATTGGGCGGGCTGGATTTGCCAGCGCCTTGTCCAGCGCGATCAGCTCTTCGGTCAGCAGGATGCCTGCTGCGGCAACCGGAGCGAATTTGCCTGCGCCGTGGGTGGAAGCCTGTGCACGGTGGGCAGTGCCGAATGCGTCCATCACGAACACGTCACACAGGGCAGCGTATTTCTTTGCCAACTCTTCGTTGTCTTTCTTTTCACCCGCATTGAAACGGACGTTTTCCAGCAGCACAACTTCGCCCTCTGCCACGTCGAAACCACCATTGAGGTAGTCCTTGACCAGACGAACTTGCTTGCCCAGTTTTGCACTCATGTCGTCAGCGATAGGCTGCATGGAGTTGGCCTCATCCACCTCACCTTCAGTTGGACGACCACGGTGGGACATGACCATGACTTTCGCACCCGCTTTCATCGCGTGCTCAATAGTCGGCATGGAAGCAGTAATACGGGCGTCGGATGTTACCTTGCCATCTTTGACAGGTACGTTCAGGTCGGCGCGGATCAGGACACGTTTGCCATTCAGATCCAGGTCGGTCATTTTGATGAAAGCCATGTGATGCAGCTCCTTTGGAATTTCAAATCAGTCAAATAAAGCGTGGGGTGATTTATTTGGATGATCTGGGAAGAAACCCCTCCCCGACCCTCCCCTTATCAGGGGAGGGAGCGAAGAGGGACTCCACCTCTTGTTCCTCCCCTGATAAGGGGAGGCTAGGAGGGGTTTCTTAGTTCGCCGCTACGTGCTCAACAAAGCGCAGCATGTTGGCGGTATAGCCGTATTCGTTGTCGTACCAAGCCACGACTTTCACGAAAGTGCCATCCAGCGCGATACCGGCTTCAGCATCAAAGATGGAAGAGAAGCCAACGCCACGGAAGTCAGTGGAAACCACTTTCTCGTCGGTGTAGCCCAGGGTCTTGCTCATGTCGCCAGTGGTGGACGCTGCTTTCATCGCTGCACAGATGTCTTTGTAAGACGCTTCAGTGTTCAGCTCAACCGTCAAGTCAACCACAGATACGTCAGAGGTTGGAACGCGGAACGCCATACCAGTCAGCTTGCCTTTCAGCTCTGGCAGTACCACGCCAACCGCTTTGGCAGCACCAGTGGAAGATGGAATGATGTTTTCCAGAATCCCACGACCACCGCGCCAGTCTTTCATGGAAGGGCCGTCAACGGTTTTCTGGGTAGCAGTCGCCGCGTGAACGGTAGTCATCAGGCCACGCTTGATGCCCCAGGTGTCGTTCAGGACTTTTGCCACAGGTGCCAGGCAGTTAGTGGTACAAGAGGCCGCAGAGATGATCGCCTGGCCTGCGTAAGTCGTGTGGTTTACGCCGTAAACGAACATTGGGGTGCTGTCTTTGGAAGGTGCAGACATGACCACTTTCTTCGCGCCTGCGTCAATGTGCTTTTGGCAGGTTTCTTCGGTCAGGAAGAAGCCAGTGCATTCCAGCACGATGTCAACGCCGATTTCGTCCCATTTCAGGTTAGCCGGATCGCGTTCAGCAGTCAGGCGTACAGTTTTGCCATTAACCAGCAGGTTGTTGCCTTCGACTGCAACTTCACCACCGAAGCGACCGTGTACGGAGTCATATTTCAGCATATAAGCCAGGTAATCAGCAGCCAACAGGTCGTTGATGCCGACCACTTCGATGCCCGGAAAATCTTTTGCAATAGCGCGGAAAGCCATACGACCGATACGGCCAAAACCATTGATACCAACTTTAATTGTCATGAAAAACTCCTCAATTCATACAGTAAATAATTTGATCTTTGTAGGAGCCAGCCGTGCTGGCGATCGCTTGCAAGGCAAGCTCCTACAGAAGATGGCTGCCTTACGCCACGCTATTGATAGCGTTCAAAACATTTTCGGCGGTGAAACCAAACTGCTTGAACAACAGGTCAGCCGGGGCAGATTCACCGAAAGTGCTCATGCAGATCACTTTGCCATTCAGACCAACGTACTTGTACCAGGCATCACCGATGGCCGCTTCAACCGCGACACGCGCAGTCACGGCGGCTGGCAATACCGATTCTTTGTACGCCGCATCTTGTGCATCGAACACATCGCAAGATGGCATGGAAACCACACGCACTTTCTTGTCGGATTGCGCTGCTGCCTGCATCGCCAGTTCAACTTCGGAACCGGTCGCAATCACGATCACGTCTGGTGTACCGTCAGTGTCTTTCAACACATAGCCACCTTTGGCGATATTGGCAATTTGCTCAGCAGTACGCACCTGATGCTTCAGGTTTTGGCGTGAGAAAATCAGGCAGCTTGGACCTTTGTATTCAATCGCATGTTTCCAGGAAACGGCAGTTTCTACTGCGTCACATGCACGCCAGACGGACATACGCGGAATCATGCGCAGCGTTGGGATTTGCTCAACTGGCTGATGGGTAGGGCCGTCTTCACCCAGACCGATGGAGTCGTGGGTGTAAACAAAGATGCTCTGGATTTTCATCAGCGCAGCCATACGCAGCGCATTACGCGCGTATTCGGAGAACATCAGGAAGGTCGCGCCGTAAGGCAGCAAACCGCCGTGCAGCGCCATACCGTTCATGATCGCGCTCATGCCGAATTCACGCACACCGTATGATAGGTAGTTGCCGCTGAAATCTTGCGCCTTACCATGACCAGCACTGATGTGCTTGCTCAGCTTGTTGAAGGTATTGTTGGAAGGCGTCAGGTCAGCAGAACCACCGAGGAATTCGGGCAGCAATGGTGCGAACGCATCCAGCGCATTCTTGGAAGCCACACGGGTAGCCGGAGACTCTGCTTTCGCATCAATCGCGGCAATGGCTTTGGCAGACTCATCCGCCCAGTTGGCAGGCAGTTCACCCGCCATACGGCGTTTGAATTCAGCCGCTTCAGCAGGATAAGCCGCAGCATAGGCACTGAACTGGCCATTCCAGGTTTCTTCAGCGGCTGCACCTTTGGCTTTTGCATCCCAACCTGCATAAATATTGGCAGGAACGACAAACGGCTCATGTGACCAGCCCAATTCAGCACGGCACAATGCAATTTCTGCGTCACCCAATGCTGCACCGTGGCAGTCGTGTGAACCGGCCTTGTTCGGTGAACCAAAACCGATGGTGGTTTTGCAGCAAATCATGGAAGGCTTGCCAGTTTCAGCACGGGCGGCCTCAATTGCGGCCTTGATTGCATCGGCATCGTGGCCGTCAACATTGGCAACAACGTGCCAACCGTAGGCTTCAAAACGCTTCGGGGTGTCATCAGTGAACCAACCGTCAACTTCACCGTCGATGGAGATATTGTTGTCGTCGTAGAAGCAAATCAGCTTGCCCAGACCCATGGTGCCTGCGAAAGAGCAAGCTTCATGGGAAATACCTTCCATCAGGCAGCCATCACCCAGGAATACATAGGTGTAATGGTCAACGATACTGTGACCATCTTTATTGAACTGTGCAGCGAGGATTTTTTCAGCCAACGCCATACCAACAGCATTGGTGATGCCTTGACCCAGTGGGCCAGTGGTGGTTTCAATCCCCGGTGCATAACCATACTCAGGATGGCCTGGGGTTTTGGAATGCAGTTGGCGGAATGCTTTCAGGTCGTCCATGCTCAGGTCATAGCCTGTCAGGTGCAGCACGGAGTACGGCAGCATGGAAGCATGGCCATTGGACATGACGAAGCGGTCACGGTTAACCCACTGCGGGTTTTGTGGGTTGTGGCTCATGTAATCGTTGTAAAGGACTTCGGCAATGTCTGCCATGCCCATCGGTGCTCCCGGATGCCCGGAATTTGCTTTTTGCACGGCATCCATAGTCAAGAAGCGGATTGCGTTAGCCAACTCGCGGCGTGTAGTCATTGACGGGTCTCCTGTAGTTTTCAAATAGCGTGATCTGCCGTGTAAAGTGGCACGGCCTAAAAATGGCGTATGTCAAGATTCCGATACTGACTGCAAAACGGCACGGTGCAGTTTCAGCATGGGATTCCTGCATTGCCTTGTCATTAACCACCACTCCGCTAGCGCGACCAAACGAAGCAGGGCCTCCCGTTGTATAATTATTATTCAGGCAGGTAAAAGCTCTTGTATTGTGGCCGACTTCATGAGAAGGGGCAACTCTCCCTTGTTGGATAGATACTGCATCAACAATGAGAAATTTGGGAGATGTTGAATACCCATGAATGCTGCATGATCATTATCTTTCCGTTATTATTGCGGGTTCCAGTCCGAGGAGCGTTGCGACAGGATCTTATCCTGCCAGGCTCGGACTGTGTTTCAAGACATAAACGGCGCTCAGTCATTGTTAACTTTTTATGGAGAATTGTGTAATGACTGAGAGAAGTTACCTGTTTACTTCCGAGTCTGTTTCTGAAGGCCACCCGGACAAAATGGCGGATCAGGTATCCGACGCCATTCTGGACGCAATCATCGCCAAAGACCCCTATGCGCGTGTTGCCTGCGAAACCCTGACCAAGACCGGCATGGTCGTACTGGCCGGTGAAATCACTACCACGGCTGAAATCGACTACGAAGGCGTGGTACGTGGCGTGGTGAACGACATCGGCTACAACAACTCCGAAATCGGTTTCGACGGCCACACTTGCGCTGTCATCAATGCACTCGGCAAGCAATCCCCTGACATCGCCATGGGCGTTGACCGTGCCAAGCCAGAAGATCAAGGCGCGGGCGACCAGGGCCTGATGTTCGGTTACGCCAGCAATGAAACCGACGTACTGATGCCTGCTGCACTGACCTATGCCCATCGTCTGGTGCGCGTGCAGTCCGAAGTGCGCAAAAATGGTACGCTTCCATGGCTGCGTCCGGATGCGAAATCGCAAGTGACCGTGCGTTATGAAGCTGGCAAGATCGTCGCCATCGACGCCGTAGTCCTTTCCACCCAGCACAGCCCTGACATCAGCCTCGACGACCTGCGTGAAGCGGTGATGGAACATGTCATCAAGCCGGTATTGCCGGAAGAATGGTTGCACGCAGGCACCAAATATCACATCAATCCAACCGGCAATTTCGTGATCGGCGGCCCGGTCGGCGACTGCGGCCTGACCGGACGCAAGATCATCGTCGACACCTACGGCGGTATGGCGCGTCATGGCGGCGGCGCATTCTCCGGCAAAGACCCGTCCAAAGTTGACCGTTCCGCCGCATATGCTGCGCGTTACGTGGCGAAAAATATCGTCGCCGCCGGTCTGGCTGAGCGCTGCGAAATCCAGGTCTCCTACGCCATCGGTGTGGCACAACCTACTTCCATCACGGTTGAAACCTTCGGCACCAACAAGGTCGATGAAACCCTGATCGAAAACCTGGTACGCGAACACTTCGACCTGCGTCCTTACGGCATCACCAAAATGCTCGACCTGCTGCGTCCTATTTATCGCGGCACGGCGGCTTACGGTCACTTCGGTCGTGACGACCTCGACCTGCCATGGGAACGCACCGATAGAGCTGACGCACTGCGCGCTGCTGCTGGCCTGTAAGATTCTGGAGACTACAATATGACTACGTTTAACGACTACATTGTCGCCGATATGGCTTTGGCCGCATGGGGCCGCAAGGAAATCAACATCGCCGAAACCGAAATGCCCGGCCTGATGATGATCCGCGAAGAATTTGCCGCCAGCCAGCCGCTGAAAGGCGCACGCATTACCGGTTCCCTGCACATGACCATCCAGACTGCCGTGCTGATGGAAACGCTGGTAGCGCTGGGTGCAGAACTGCGCTGGGCTTCCTGCAACATTTATTCCACGCAAGACCACGCTGCTGCTGCGATGGCCGCCGCCGGTATCCCGGTATTCGCCTACAAAGGTGAGTCACTGGAAGAATATTGGGATTACACCCACAAAATCTTCGAATGGCCAAATGGCGAACAAGCCAACATGATCCTTGATGATGGCGGCGACGCAACCCTGTTGCTGCACCTGGGCGCACGCGCTGAAAAAGACATCAGCGTGGTAGGCAAACCAACCTCCGAGGAAGAGACCTACCTGTACGCGGCAATCCGCAAGCGCCTGGAAACTTCCCCGGACTGGTACAGCAGCCGTCTGGCTGAAGTCCGTGGCGTGACCGAAGAAACCACTACCGGCGTACACCGCCTGTACCAAATGCACGCCCGTGGTGATCTGAAATTCCCGGCGATCAACGTCAACGATTCCGTCACCAAATCCAAGTTCGACAACCTGTACGGCTGCCGCGAATCACTGGTTGATGGCATCAAGCGCGCTACCGACGTCATGGTTGCAGGCAAGGTTGCCGTGGTTGCTGGTTACGGCGACGTGGGCAAAGGTTCCGCCCAAGCCCTGCGTGCACTGTCTGCACAGGTTTGGGTCACGGAAATCGACCCGATCTGCGCCCTGCAAGCCGCGATGGAAGGCTACCGTGTCGTCACCATGGAATACGCCGCTGACAAGGCAGACATTTTCGTTACTGCGACCGGCAACTACCATGTCATCACCCATGAGCACATGAAGGCGATGAAGAACGAAGCCATCGTTTGCAACATCGGCCATTTCGACAACGAAATCGACGTTGCCAGCCTTGAGCAGTATGAGTGGGATGAAGTCAAACCACAGGTTGATCACGTCATTTTCCCCGACGGCAAGCGCATCACCCTGCTAGCCAAAGGCCGTTTGGTTAATCTCGGCTGTGCGACTGGCCACCCGTCCTACGTCATGTCCTCTTCTTTCGCCAACCAGACCATCGCACAGATTGAGCTGTGGACTGAACGCGATTCCGGCAAATACCCGGTTGGCGTTTACACCCTGCCGAAGCATCTGGATGAGAAAGTTGCCCGCTTGCAGTTGAAAAAGCTGAATGCGCAACTGACCCAGTTGACCGAATATCAGGCACAGTATATTGACGTGGCGGTGGAAGGGCCTTACAAGGCTGACCATTACCGTTATTAAGAGGTATGACCATGAGTGATGAACATCAACATGGGCATGGTGACGACCTGATTTTCAGCTTCGAGTTTTTCCCGCCCAAGACCGACAAGGGCGCGGAAAATTTGCGGGCGGTGCGCACGCAACTGGCGGAACTGAAGCCACGCTTCTTTTCCGTCACCTATGGCGCGGGTGGTTCGACGCAAACCAATACGCTGAATACCGTGCTGGAAATCCAGCGCGATTCCGGCATTGAGGCAGCGCCGCACCTGTCGTGCGTGGGTTCCAGCGCGGAGCAAATCCGTGAAATTCTGGACACCTACCGCAACAATGGCATCCGGCACATCGTCGCCCTGCGCGGCGATCTGCCTTCCGGCACACGCGACATAGGTGAATTCCGCTACGCTAACGAGCTGGTGGAATTTATCCGTGCCGAAACAGGCGACCATTTCAATATCGAAGTGGCAGCCTACCCGGAGATGCACCCGCAAGCGCCGAACCTGAAAACCGACATCGACAACTTCGTGCGCAAGGTCAAGGCTGGAGCCAACAGCGCCATCACGCAGTATTTCTACAATGCGGATGCGTACTGGCACTTCGTCGATACCTGCGCCGACAAGGGCGTAGACATTCCCATCGTGCCCGGCATCATGCCGATCACCAACTACACCCAACTGGCGCGGTTTTCGGATATGTGCGGGGCGGAAATCCCGCGCTGGCTGCGCAAGCAACTGGAAACCTACGGCGATGATGTTGAAGCGATTACCGATTTCGGTACGGAATTTGTCACTTTGCTGTGCGAAAACCTGCTGGAAACCGGCGCACCGGGCCTGCACTTCTACACCATGAACCGGGTTGAGCCAACCATGAGCATCTGGCGCAATCTGGGTTTGTCGGACTGATGCGGATACCACGTTTCTACGTCACCGACGCCTTGACCGTCGGGCAGGAATTCCCCCTGCCCGACACCACCTTCCGCCACGCCATCCAGGTCTTGCGCCTGAACACAGGCGAGCCACTGATCCTGTTCAACGGTGAAGGCCGCGAATATCTGGCACGAATTGAATCCGTCGGCAAGCGTACCGCTTCCGCCCATATCGAAAGCTTTTCCCCTATCGACACCGAGTCCCCGATACAGCTTACACTGGCACAAGCCATCATCAAGCCCGACAAGATGGATTTCGCCCTGCAAAAGGCCGTGGAACTGGGAGTGAACACCATCCAGCCGCTCATCACACAGCGCAGTGTGGTAAGGGTTGGCAAGGAAAAGGCTGATAAAAAATCACAACACTGGGAAGGTATCGTGGTTGCCGCCTGCGAACAGTCCGGGCGCACCCGGCTTCCGCAAGTACTGCCACCACTAACACTGGATGCATGGCTGGAAAGCGCCTGTACGGGCACACGCCTGATCCTTGCCCCCGGTGATTTCCCGCACATCAACGCCCTGCCGAAGGATTTACCTGCCCCCATTACCCTGCTGATTGGCCCGGAAGGCGGGTTTACCGATGAGGAAGTGCAACAGTGCCTGCAAGCTGGCATGACCGCTGTATCACTTGGCCCGCGCATCCTGCGGGCAGAAACAGCCAGCCTCGCCGCCCTGGCCCTACTCCAGCACCATTACGGCGACATCTAACCTCTCCCCCCCCTGACAAGGGGAGGTAGGAGGGGTTTCTTTTTATTCTTCCGTTTGCGAAGGCAGCGCTTCCTGCACCGACGTCATGTAATCATCCAGCGACTGGGTAGGCGCAGCATGGATATTGAAAGAACTCAGGGTCTGGTTGTATTCCGGGTCAGGGTTGAATTCCCCGCTGAGCACCTGCCGATCCATCAGGTCAATCAGTTCCAGCACGATCAGCGGCAGGCTCAACAATACTGCAATCCCCAACGCATAGAGCGGGCGCAGATAGCTTGCCCAGCGCTGATAAAAATAAAGCAGCAATGTCACCAGTGGAATATTGTAGAGCGTCAGCAATAGCCCTTGCGGCACATCGGAGGTAAAGAAATAATCCAGAGCACCGCCCACAACGCCAAACAGCGACTTGAGCAGGGTTAGCAGCGACACCATTCCCACCGCCGACGTAAATACCCAGCGATGCGAAACCAGCCATGTCACCGTCGACAGGATTAGCGCAAATACCAGCAATACCGCCAGATTCAGCAAAACTTCACTGACATAGAACCATGCTCCCTGCGCAATATAGGTATGCATATATTTCTCGCCAAACAAGGCCAGACCGGTCAGCGCCAACAACAAAACGACCCAGAGCGGATTCGCCAGGATCGAAAAGAAACTGCCAAACTTGAGCAGGTTGGCAGGTACCACTGCCAGGTCGGACGCCAGCAGGTTTATCCGTCTACCACCCAGCAGCAGGCGGCTGGGCACAGGCAACAGGGAACGCTGGCTACCCACCATATGCCCATTCATGGACGTGCCATTTTCTTCCGACAGGTTTTGCAGATACAGCTCGCCGTTTTCCTCCTGCTCAATGCGCAGGTGATGCGCGGAAACGGAACCATCCGACAGGATAATGTCATTATCCAGCGCCCGTCCAACCGTAACCGGAAACTGCTCCAGTTTGTGATACTGGTTCAGACCACGCTTCTGGACTTCCAACACTATTTTTGCCATTTGAATGCCTCCAGCATACGTCTGAGCAGTTGCATCCCGCTGTCGAAATCGACCCCGGTCATGTCCAGATTGAACAACATTCCCTGCTGCTTGTGTCCGACCAGGGCTGCTGTCGCCATCACATCGCTCAGCCCGGTGTAATAGAGGTAATCGCGGCGACAAACTGTCATCTTGAACTCCTGTTCCGCCACTCGGGTAAAGCCGGTATGACAGTTGAAATTGCCGACATCACTCTTGCCCGCCTTGCCACTGGAATAGCTGGCGTTTTGATCTTCATACCCCTGATAAAAATGTGGTGGAATCATTTTTTCACCGTTGAACCAGAAATACTCGTAAGCCACCTCCCCGACCTCCAGCCCGTCATCCAGATAAATGGAGCCATCATTGGTGCAACGGGTGCCTCGGGAACGCAACAAGTCATCCTCATCCGGTTTGCTGATTTCATCCCAGCAACGGGTAAAGTTGTCAATCGCCCCCGGCACGGTGAATTTACCGATAGAACGGCTCGTCCACTTGGCATTCAACAGGCGCTCTATCTGCTTGCGGGTGTTATTGCGCAACTGCTCGGCAATCCGCTCATCAATGTTGCTATCCGCATTGAATCCGGTCAGCTTGAGGCGCTCCAGAATGACGCCCAGATAGCGCGCTGGCACCAGAAAACTGATTTCATTCCCGGAAGTGGCGACATTGATGCCAACCACCTGACGCTGCTCATTAACTGTCGGCCCGCCGCTCATACCCGGATTAAGACTGCCCGAAAACAAAATATTATTGTCATCACCGCTTTTCAGGACACCATTATTGGTTCCGTCGATAATGGCGAACCCCAAATCCAGCGGATTACCGAGAGCGTACAGGTTGGTGCCTTTCGGTGGCACGTCCGCCAGTTGCAACGGCGTCCCCAGCAACTCATCCGCGCGCAACAACGCAAGGTCATGAATCACATCGACCGCCAGCAATTCCAGATTGCCCGTTTTTCCTGAAGTGGAACGGTAATCCAGCTCATACTCCTCCGGGTCATTCACAAACGTGCTGACAACATGATAGTTGGTTGCAATGATATTCGGTTCCATCACCACAAAACCGGAACCGATGGTGGTCTTTTCTCCACCCAGCTTACTGATGACGCGCACCTGATAAACCGATTTCTCAACATCCTGATAAATCGAGGATGAAGACGTTTCTGCGCACACCTGACGTGCGACCACCGAAGCCAACAAGACCAGCATAATTTTTAGAATTAAACGGTACATTCCCTGTTTTCCCGCTTTTAAAGCTTGTTTCGTAATTTTAAAAAATGAGCAGGCGAACCCAACCCCCATTCTAAGCCATTTTGCCCTGAGAGATTTACATTATAGGCTAGCAAAAACCTCTGCCGCAATGGAGATGGTTTCCGCCAGATCTGCCTCTGTATGCGCCATGGAAACGAACCCTGCCTCATAGGCGGACGGTGCCAGATAAACGCCGCGATCCAGCATGCCATGGAAGAAATGGTTAAACTGCCCGATATTGCAAGCAGTCACCTGCTGATAGGTATCGATGCGTTTTTCTGTGGTGAAGAACAGCCCGAACATGCCGCCAACCTGTTGCGTAATGAAAGGCACGCCAGCCGCATCTGCCGCCTGCTGCACACCGTTCACGAAGGTCGTGGTCTTGGCCGTCAGCTCGTCGTAGAAACCGGCACGGGAAACAATTTCCAGCATTTTCAGCCCGGCAGTCATCGCAATCGGGTTGCCGGATAAGGTACCAGCCTGATACACCGGCCCCAGCGGGGAAAGCTGCTGCATGATGTCGCGGCGACCACCAAAGGCACCGACTGGCATACCGCCACCGATGATTTTGCCCAGCGTGGTCAGGTCAGGTTTCACATTGTAAAGCGCCTGCACGCCACCCAAAGCCACGCGAAAACCGGTCATGACTTCATCGAAAATCAGCACTGCACCCGACTGGTCACACACTTCGCGCAAGGTTTCGAGGAAACCCGCCACCGGCGGAATGCAGTTCATGTTGCCGGAAACCGGCTCGACGATGATGCAGGCGATTTCATGCCCGCGTGCCGCGAACACTTCGCGTACCTGTGCGCTGTTGTTGTAATCCAGCGTCAGGGTGTATTGCGCCAGTTCCGCCGGAACGCCGGGTGAACTCGGCTGACCGAACGTCAATGCGCCGGAACCGGCTTTCACCAGCAGCGAATCGCCATGCCCGTGATAACCACCTTCGAACTTGACCATGTAGTTGCGGCCAGTAAAACCGCGCGCCAGGCGGATGGCGGACATGGTGGCTTCCGTGCCGGAACTGGTCATGCGCACCATTTCGATGGAAGGCATGATCTTGCAGATTTTTTCCGCCATGGTGATTTCGATTTCGGTCGGCGCACCGTAGCTCAAACCATCGACTGCCGCTGCCTGTACTGCCGCCACCACTTCCGGATGCGCGTGCCCGGCCACCATCGGCCCCCAGGAACCCACGTAGTCGATCAGGCGATTACCATCCGCATCCCACATGTACGCGCCTTGCGCACGAGCAATGAACCGTGGCGTCCCCCCCACACTGCGGAAAGCACGAACGGGAGAATTGACGCCCCCAGGGATGGAGTGTTTGGCTTGCTCGAAGAGGGCTTCAGATCGGGTCACGGCGAGATCCTTGGGAATATATTAAGAATTGCTTATTTTCAGTTACCCTGCCCATATTGTCCAGCAAGGCAGAAAAAAAGCTGCATTTATCTGAAAAATTTCTCAAAAAGCTGCTGGTAGTGCTGTGCCTGCAAACGGATGTCGGAACTGCCGAATACATCGGTAATCACAGCCAGCATATCCGCACCGTTTTCCAGCAATAGCGGCGCAGTCTCCAGCGTAATGCCACCAATCGCACACACGGGCGTGGAGAATTTGCTTTTGGCTTCTGCCAATAACGTCGGCATTGCCTGTACTGCCTGCGGTTTGGTCGGGGACGGAAAAAAACTGCCAAACGCCACATAATCCGCCCCCTGCCCGGCAGCCTCCAACGCCAGTTCCAGCCGGTTGTAGCAGGAAACGCCAATGATGGAACCCTTGCCCAGATAATCGCGGGCTGCAACCAGTGCGGCATCTTCCCTGCCGACATGCACACCATCCGCCCCCATGCTTTTCGCCAGCACTACATCATCGTTGATAACCAGCAGGGCATTGTGTTGGTGGCAGAGGCTGCGCAAAGCGCCTGCATCCTGCAACCTGCGTTCCGTTTCATCCGTCTTGTCGCGGAACTGCACGATAGCGGCACCGCCGAGCAAAGCCTGCTCGACTTTCGCCAGCAGCACATCGCCCACAGAACCGTCGGTGATGACGTAAAGACCTCGCATAGTCATTATCATGGATCCTTGATGTGGTTTCCGGGTCAGTTATCCAACTGACGTTCAACGTCCATGCCCTGGTGCAGGATACGGATAACTTCAACACATTCGGCCATACCGACACGGTAAAAAATTCGGTGAGAGCCTACTGCATGGCTCCGATAGCCTGCGCGGACATGATCCATAGCTCGGCCAGCCAACGGGTTTTCAGCCAGAAAGTCGAAGGCATCCAGCAGCTTTTCACCGTACTGTTCTGCTTTGACTTGCCCCCACGTTGTGAAGCCATAGCGCCAGATTTCTCGCAAGTCTTCCAGCGCCAAAGGGGAAAGGGAGTACTGGGGCATCACTTGTTTCCCAATTCCGCATGCATTTCGCGTTTGAAAGCGTCACGATCGAAGGGTTGAGGCTGGCCACTGTCTTCACCGGCAAGCAACGCCTCCCGCAAGCGTTGCAGACGCAGCTCCTGCTCTTCAAGCAAGCGTAAGCCAGCACGGACAACTTCACTCACGGAATGGTAATGCCCTGTGCTTACCATTCGATCGACAAAGGATTCCAGGTTCCCGCTCAGTGATATGGAAGTATTTCTAGACACCGCCGATTCCTCTTCCGGTTAGAATACGCTTCATGTTACCAAAAATTGGTACTACCTTGCACCCCCATTATCCTCCAATCAATTTGCACGGCGGCGCTTCCAGAGCAGGTAGATGGCAGGCATCACCAGCAATGACAGCAACGGCGCGGTAATCATGCCACCGACCATCGGCGCGGCAATCCGCTGCATCACATCGGAACCGGTTCCGCCGCCAAACATGATGGGAACCAGACCCGCCACGATCACGGCCACCGTCATTGCTTTGGGGCGCACGCGCATCACCGCGCCCTCGAAAATGGCATCCCGCAAATCTGCCAGTGTCAGCTTGCCATCAGCCTGATGCCGCTTCCACGCATTGTCGAGGTACACCAGCATGATCACGCCGAATTCCGCCGCCACACCTGCCAACGCGATGAAACCGACCGCCACTGCCACCGAGAAGTTGAAACCCAGCCACCACACAAACCAGATGCCGCCCGCCAGCGCGAACGGCAGCGATAGCATCACCACCAGTGCTTCCATGATGTTGCGGAAGATCAGATACAGCAGCACGAAAATGATCAGCAAGGTAGCAGGCACGGCCAGTAACAGCTTGTCCTTGACCCGCAGCAAATATTCGTACTGCCCTGCCCAGACGATGCTGTAACCAGCGGGCAGCTTGATTTCCTCAGCCACTTTAGCCTGCGCCGCCTTCAGATAGGAACCGAGATCAACGCCGCGTATGTCGACGAACGTCCAGCCATTCAGCCGCGCATTCTCGGTCTTGATCATCGGCGGGCCTTCCGTCACTTTGATGTCGGCGACCTTGCCCAGCGGAATCTGTGCGCCGGAGGGCGTTACCAGTGGCAATTCCTTCAGTTTGTCGATGTCGTCACGCAGGTAACGCGGGTAGCGCAGGTTAACCGGGTAACGTTCCAGCCCTTCCACCGTTTGGGTAACGTTGGTTCCACCAACCGCTGAACTGATCAGGGTCTGGATGTCGGCGATGTTGAGGCCGTAACGCGCCGCCGCTTCGCGGTTGGGGGTGATGTCGATGTAGCGCCCGCCGGAAACGCGCTCGGAAATGACCGAAGCGGTGCCCTCCACACTTTTAAGCACGCTTTCCAGTTGCCCGCCGATCTGTTCGATCTGTTTGAGGTCGGGGCCGGAAACTTTCACCCCGACCGGGGTCTTGATGCCGGTGGCGAGCATGTCGATGCGGGTTTTGATCGGCTGCACCCAGGCGTTGGTGAGGCCGGGAAATTTCACCGTCTTGTCCAGTTCCGCAATCAGTTTTTCCAGCGTCATGCCCTCGCGCCATTCCGACTTGGGCTTGAGCAGGATGGTGGTTTCCAGCATGGTCAGCGGTGCTGGGTCGGTGGCGGTTTCGGCGCGCCCAACCTTGCCGAACACGCGCTCGACTTCCGGCAGCGTCTTGATCAGGCGGTCGGTTTGCATCAGCAATTCCTGCGCCTTGCCGATGGAAACGCCCGGCAGTGTGGTCGGCATGTACAGCAGGTCGCCTTCCTCCAGTTCCGGCATGAATTCGGAACCGATGTGTTGCAGCGGGTAATACGCCGAAGCGGTCAGCAGCAGTGCGACCAGCAGGGTCAACCACGGTTTCCACAGACAGGTGCGCAGCAGCGGGCGGTAAGCCCAGATCAGCACGCGGGTGAGCGGATTACTGCTTTCCTTCGGCAGCTTGCCACGGATGAAATAGCCCATCAGCACCGGAATCAGCGTGACTGAAAGCCCTGCCGCAGCTGCCATCGCATAGGTTTTGGTGAACGCCAACGGGGCGAACAGGCGGCCTTCCTGTGCTTCCAGTGCGAATACCGGAATGAAGCTGAGGGTGATGATCAGCAGGGAAAAGAACAGCGCGGGGCCAACCTCGCTGGCAGCTTCAGTGATGATTTCCCAGTGATCGCGGGCCTCACCCTCCCTCTCCAAATGCTTGTGCGCATTCTCGATCATCACAATTGCCGCATCCACCATCGCACCGATGGCAATCGCAATGCCGCCTAGCGACATGATGTTGGCGTTAATGCCTTGCTGGTGCATGACGATGAAAGCAGCCAGTACGCCCAGCGGCAGGCTGACAATCGCGACGAAGGCCGAACGCAGGTGGAACAGGAACAGCAGGCACACCAGCGCCACCACCGCGAATTCTTCCAGCAGCTTGTGGCTGAGGTTTTCGACGGCGCGGTTGATCAGGCCGGAACGGTCGTAGGTAGGGATGATTTCCACACCTTCCGGCAAGCCCTTTTTCAGCTCTTCCAGTTTCAGCTTGACGTTCTGGATGACTTCGCGGGCATTTTCACCGTAACGCATCACCACAATGCCACCAACCACCTCACCTTCGCCATCCAGTTCAGCAATGCCCCTGCGCATTTGCGGGCCGATGCGCACGCTGGCGATGTCGCGTAGCAGGATGGGTGTACCGCTTTCCTTGCTGACCATCAGCGGAATGGTTTCGATGTCCTCAACCTTGCTCAGGTAGCCTTTGGAACGCACCATGTATTCGGCTTCGCCCAGCTCCAGCACCGAGCCGCCCGCCTCCTGATTGCCGTTCTGGATGGCCATTTTGACTTCGCCCAGCGTCAGGCCGTAAGCACGCAAGCGTTGCGGTTCAACCACCACCTGATACTGCTTGACCATGCCGCCGACCGTGGCGATTTCGGATACGCCCGACACGGTTTGCAGTTCGTACTTGAGGAACCAGTCCTGCAAACTGCGTAATTGCGCAATATCGTGCTTGCCGGTTTTGTCGACCAGAGCGTATTCGTACACCCAGCCAACCCCGGTGGCGTCCGGCCCCAGACGCGGTTCAACCCCGGCGGGAAGCTGGCTGGCGGCCTGACTCAGGTATTCCAGCACCCGCGAACGCGCCCAGTAGATGTCGGTACCATCCTCAAACAGCACGTACACATAGGAATCACCGAACATGGAATAGCCACGCACCACAGTACTTTTCGGCACAGACAGCATGGTGGTGGTCAGCGGGTAAGTAATCTGGTCTTCCACCACCTGCGGAGCCTGCCCCGGATAGCTGGTCTTGATGATCACCTGCACATCCGACAGGTCAGGAATCGCATCCAGCGGCGTGCGCAGGGCAGAAACCACGCCCCAGGCCGCCAACAGCAGCGTCGCCATCAGCACCAGCAGGCGGTTGCGGATGGACGCGCGAATAATGGTTGTTAACATAATGTTCTCCTTTCCCCGGTCAAGAGGGCGTATGCAATACGCCCCTACAGGGGACGATCTTCGTAGGGGCGTATTGCATACGCCCTTCCCCTTCTTCCATTATTCCGCGCCCATGCGGCGGAAACTGGCTTGCAGGTTGCTTTCGGAGTCGAGCAGGAACTGGCCGGAAACCACGATTTCATCGCCCGCGTTCAGCCCGCCCAGCACTTCCACATAATCGCCAGAGCTGAGGCCGGTTTTGATGTCGACCGGGGAATACTCGCCTTCGCCGCTGACTTTCACCACCCGCGCGCCGTCGGCGGTAGGAATCACGGCTTCTTGCGGAATCGCCAGCGCCTTGCGGGTTTCATCATAGATACGCACGTCGACGAACATATTGGGCTTGAGTTTGGCGTCCTGCATGGCGAATTTGATGCGTGCCTTGAGGGTGCGGGTCTGACCGACCAGATCAGGGTAAATGTAGTCGACCCTGCCTTCCCAAGCATGACCGGGAAGCGCATCGGTGCGGATTTCGGCCATATTGCCGACTTTCACCGCATCCATTTGCTGGTCGAACACATCCACCAGCACCCACACGGAATCAAGGTTGGTAATGGTGTACAACTCGGTTTCGGGGGCGATATACATGCCTTCACGCGCACCGATGTTGGTAATCACACCATCCTGCGGAGCCAGTACCGGAATGCGGCGAATCGCTTCATTACTGTTGCGCAGTTTGCCGATGAGGCTTTCCGGCACATCCAGCAGACGCAGCTTGTTTTCAGCGGAAGCAAACAGGGATTTCTGCCCCGCCTCTGACATCAGGTGGGCGGTGCGTTTGGCGACCAACAATTCATTTTGCGCATCAAGGATGTCGGGGGAATAGTATTCCAGCAGTACCTCTCCCTTTTTCACCTGATCGCCAGCGGCGCGGGCGTTGAGGACTTCTACCCAGCCCTTGGCGCGGGCATGGACGTGTTCCAGCGCATCTTCGTTGTAGTTGATGTAACCAACCGTGTTGGTAATACGCGCCATACGCCGTTCGCCCACCTGGGCGGTGCGGATGCCCATGCTCTGCGCGGTGCTGGCGTTGACCTTGACGGCGGGAATATCGCCTGCCGAACTGGCGCTGATTTCCTGCTTGACCAGATCCATGCCGCAGATGGGGCAGGTTCCCGGCTCACCCTGGCGGATTTGCGGGTGCATCGGGCAGATGTAGGTCGGGTCGGCGTGTTTCGCAGCGTGCTCTGCTTTGGAATCCAGCATCGCCTCCACTTTGGTTTCGGAAGGCTTGGGGGTCTGGCTGGAGTCTTCCGCCAGTGCATTTGTGCTGAACAGCATTACGCCCAGCACTACGGATAAAACGGTTTTCATGATGTACCTGTCGCTCTTGCAATCTTCACCTCCCCCTTGGCAAAAGGGGGAACGAGGGGGATTTCGGGCGCAAGCCCGCTACAAGTCAGGCAATCGGTGGGCGAATGATGGTTTCGTGGCGCTCGGCCAGCGGGGCGGGAATGGAAATTTCCGGCGCAAAATGCGGCGTAGGTTGCAACAGCGGCAATTCCGGCAGGCTCAATACAAACTGGCTATGCTGGAACTGGTCGCACTGGCAGTTATCCCCACTAGCCGCCTGCTCACTGAGCGGAGTCGAAGTGTGGTCACTGAGCGGAGTCGAAGTGTGGTCACTGAGCGGAGTCGAAGTGCTGAGCGGAGTCGAAGCGTGCTGACAGTGTTGTTCTGGCATGGCTTGCGACTGCTGCACTTTCTGCATATGACAGCAAACGGTACTCGCCGACCAGACCGGCAAGGCAACCATGAGCAGGATCAACAATGTCACTAAACGATTTCGCATGCACGCATTCTAGCAGCTAAAGATTTCAGAAAACATACGCATGCATGCGCATTCATTCCCGTATAATTTCCCCAACCACCAAGAAAATACCACCAGGAGACAATAATGGCTGAAAATACACAAGCCACGGATGCCCAAGAGGGCATCAATACTTTAGGGTTTGCCTCTGTTACCAGGGAAATGCAGGAAAACTTCAAACAGGTCGAAGAAATCATGGCGAATTTCAACCAGACCTATGAAAGCATGAAGCTTGACCCCTTCAACCTGAAACAGATTTACAGCGACTGGATGAGCGCCGTCAGCCAAAATCCGGAAAAGCTGATCGAAACCAATATGCAGTTCTGGCAGAAGTCGATGGAACTGACCCAGCAGGCCGTGATGAGTTTCATGAGCGGCCAGCCCGCGCCCAAGCTCGTGGAGCAGCCCAAATCCGACCGCCGTTTTAGCCATGAAGACTGGGAAAACAAACCCGCTTTCGACGTGATCAAGCAATCCTACCTGCTGATGTCGGACTGGACGCGCAAACTGGTCGCATCCGCCGAAGGTCTGGATGAAAAAACTGCCGAGCGCGTCAAGTTTTTCACCGAGCGCGGGCTGGATGCCATGTCACCCACCAATTTCGCCCTGACCAATCCGGCTGTTATCGAGAAAATCCGCACAACCAAGGGTGCCAACCTGGTTCACGGCCTGAAAAACATGCTGGAAGATCTGGAAGCAGGCAATGGTCAGTTACGCATCCGCATGACTGACACCAAGGCGTTCAAGCTGGGTGAAAATGTGGCTGTGACGCCAGGCAAAGTAGTGTTCCAGAACCGCATGTTCCAGTTGATCCAGTACACGCCGACCACGGAAAAAGTACTCAAGCGTCCTTTGCTGATCGTTCCACCGTGGATCAACAAGTTCTACATCCTCGACCTGCAACCGAAAAACTCCATGCTCAAATGGTTGGTGGATCAGGGCCACACCGTGTATGTCATGTCCTGGGTGAACCCGGATGAAACCTATGCCGACACCGGTTTTGAAGACTACGTTCATGCCGTCATCAAGGCGCTGGATGCGGTTGAATACGACACTGGCGAACAGGAAATGAACCTGATCGGCTACTGCATCGGCGGTACGCTGCTGACTTCCACCCTGGCTTATCTGAAAGCCAAGGGCGATGAACGCATCAAGAGCGCCACCTTCTTCACCACCATGCTGGATTTTTCCGATCCGGGCGAACTGGGCCTGTTCATTGACGACCACCAGATCAGCCAACTGGAAGGCCAGATGGCCGAAACCGGTTATCTGGACGGCAGCACCATGGCAGGTACCTTCAACCTGTTGCGTGCCAATGACCTGATCTGGTCGTTCTATGTCAACAACTACCTGCTGGGCAACGATCCGCGCCCGTTCGACCTGTTGTACTGGAACTCGGATTCCACCCGCATGCCCGCCAAAATGCATTCCTGGTATCTGCGCAATTTGTACAAGGACAACAAGTTGTGCCAGCCCAAGGCGCTGAGTGTGGATGGCGTGCCGCTGGATGTGGGGACCATCGACGTTCCGGCCTGCTTCATTTCCACCATCGAAGACCATATCGCGCCGTGGAAATCCACCTATGCCGGTGCACGCCTGTTCGGTGGCGAGGTACGCTTCATTCTGGGTGGTTCCGGCCACATCGCTGGCATTGTCAACCCGCCAGCCGCCAACAAATACAATTACCGTGTCAGCAATGAACTGCCTGCTGAGGCGGATGCATGGCTGGCCGCGACGGCAGCAACGCCGGGTTCCTGGTGGCCGGAATGGGATCGCTGGGTGCGCAGCCTTGCCAATGACGAACAGGTAGACGCACGTCAACCGGGCGCAGGCAAACTGGCTGCCATCGAAAATGCACCGGGGACTTACGTCAAATGCCGTCTGGGCGAACCGACCCCTGTGCTGGAAGTCACTGTCCTGCCGGAAAAGTAACGGCTCAGGCTGACCTGTCAGCGCGGCGCGTCATAGCGCGCCCGCTGACGGTTCCGATGACGCATCACCACTTGATACAACTGCATCTGCCCGCTGCGGAATCCACCCGCGCAGGCCGACAGGTAATACACCCACATGCGCCGGAAACGCTCATCGTAACGCTGGCTCAACCCAGACCATGCCGCATCAAAGCGCCGTTTCCACGCCATCAGGGTCGTGTCGTAATCCGGCCCGAAATTCTGCACGTCATCAATCAGAAAATACGCTTCGCAGGCACTGGCGATTTGCCCCAGAGCCGGAATACTCCCGTTCGGAAAAATGTAGCGTTCAATCCACGGGTCGGTCACAGGCGTAACGCGATCATTACCGATGGTATGCAGGGCGAACAAACCGCCATCCTTCAGCACCCGCTGCGCAACGTCGAAATAGGCAGGGTAATTTTTGCGCCCCACATGCTCAAACATGCCGATCGACACCAGCTTGTCATAGCGCCCATCCAGCTTGCGGTAATCCAGCAACTGGATGTCGACCGGCAAACCTCGGCAGCGTTCCTGCGCCAGCTTTTGCTGTTCGCTGGAAACCGTGACACCCGTCACCCGTACCCCGTAATGGGTGGCTGCGTAATGAGCAAAACTGCCCCAGCCGCAACCAATGTCGAGTACATGTTCGCCGGGCTGCAAATCCAGCTTGCGGCACAGTAAATCCAGCTTGTTGGCTTGCGCCTGATCCAGATCCTCAGCCCCTTTCCAGTAAGCGCAGGAATAGCACAAATTACGATCCAGCATCGCGACGAACAGGTCATTACCCAGGTTGTAATGCGCATCGGCCACCTGGTACGCGCGCCGGAAAGATTGCAGGTTGAACAGCCGGGCACGCAACACTTGCCACCAGACATGGGGATTATCCTTGACGGCTTCGTCGACGTTTGCCTGTAGCAAGCGGGAAATCAGGCTGTCAATCGAGGGGCAATCCCACCACCCCTGCATGTAACTTTCGCCGAAACCCAGCGAACCTTGCCGCAATACCCGTCGGTAAAAACGCGCGTCATGCACTCTCAGATCATAAGGCTGTTGACCACCAACCTGAACGCCTGCACTGCCCAGCAGGGTGCGGATGGCCTGTTCATAACCGCTGGCTGCGGGTGCGGTGGGTACAAAAGCGTGCTGTTTGCTTAACGGATGGATTGATCGTATGGACATACGCCTGCCTCCTGTTTGTCTTTTTTTACAACTTAGAATGGAGGAAGCGCTTACACAAAATCATAAAACCAATCAGGAAAATCAGAAAAATCGATAGCGAGGAATTCTTTGTCAGATACTTGCGTCAATCAGGTGATAGCTTTACTGTCAACCATGCAGGAAATGCATCCACAAACCATGGAGCCAATGGTAACCATATGATAATAAAGCAAAACCCCCGCATCGGCATCGCCCTGGGCAGTGGCTCCTCGCGCGGCTGGGCGCACATCGGCATTTTGCGCGCACTGGCAGAGCTTGGGATTCACCCTAGCATCGTGACAGGCTGCTCGGTCGGCTCCATCGTAGGCGCTGCCTACGCCGCCAACAATCTGGACATGCTGGAAGAATGGGTGCTCTCGCTGAACAAACTGGAGCTGATACGCTTTTTTGAGCTGAACGCCTCATTCAACGGCTTCGTCAAACACGGCAAGCTACAACAATTCCTCCACGCCCATGTCTGTGACGAAAAGCTGCAAATCAATGAGCTGGAACGCACCTTCGCCACCGTTTCCACCAATCTGGAAAACGGGCGCGAAGTCTGGTTCACGGAAGGCCCGGTACTGGATGCGGTGTGGGCGTCGATTGCACTGCCCGGCCTGTTCCCCGCCTACCGCCACCGCGACCAGTGGCTGGTGGATGGCGGGCTGGTCAACCCGGTGCCCATATCACTATGCCGCGCACTGGGCGCTGACATCATTATCGCCGTCAACCTCAATGGCAATGTCGCCCGCCGTTACGCGCACCACACGCAAAAAGCCAAACCCGTAAAACCAGAAGAAAAACCGGCTCGTACCCCCGAGAAAAACAACAAGGTCGAAAGCCTGGTCGATACACTGACGGCTTCCCTGCGCGAATACTCATCTGCCCTGCTGCCCGATAACGGCAAGGAAAAGGAAACCGCCCCCGGTCTGATGGAAGCCCTGGCCGCCTCCATCAACATCATGCAGGACAAGATTACCCGTAGCCGCATGGCAGGCGACCCGCCCGAAATCCTGCTCAGCCCAAGACTGGAAAACATCGGTTTGCTGGAATTTTTCCGCGCCGAAGAAGCCATCAAGGAAGGGCGTAAAACTGTGGAACGCATGCAAGAGGAAATCACCAGCCTGCTGGCGTTATGACGCATCACTCTCCCCGCTTGCGCAGGTAGCGGGTGTCATCAAACAGCGGAATCCACTGCGGCATATACACCACTGCAATCGCCGTCAACATGCCGTTGATCAACCCTTCCGGCAACATCAATAGCGGAATATAAGGCAGGTAATAGGTTTGCAGGTAATGGGCGGTGAACGTATCCGTAAACCACAGCAGGAAACTGCCCGCCATGATCACCGCGACCGTACCCAATACTGCCGCCAGAAACGCATTGATGAATACGAACACAAAAATATTGGTCGGCAGACGCCGCTGACTCCAGATCAACAGGAAATGGGTGATCAGGATCGGAATCCCCCCCATCACCAGCGTATTGATGGGCACTGCCAGCAAGCCGGTTCCCAACCGCCAGAACGTAATCGTCACCACAGCAGTCACTGCCAGCAGCGCAAGCCGCCAACCAAACATCAGGGTCATAACAACCACACCAAGGAAATGGAAATTGAGCTTGTCGCCCAGACCTGCGCGTAATATCCAGATCACGCTTGCAAACACGATGGCACCCAGGTAAACATGCATATGCTCGCGCACATACGACCACTGTGCGCCCTGAACAGCCCGCAGCAGCAATAGAAACAATACGAAACTGGCGATTACCAACCAATCTTCATTGAATACACTAGCAGGAATATCCATGGAATCCATCCTATCACGCCTGTTGGCGGACACGCCGCAAACCCGACACATACTGAAGTTATTGTTTATCGGCCTGATACTCGCGGGGCTTGTTTCAGCCCTGATGCCCCTGTACGGGATCGACCTCAACAATGGCAAGGATAAAATTGTGCATGCCTTGGTCTTTTGCGGCTTTGCCTTTTTGCTGGATATTGCGAGTTCCCGCAGTTTCTGGTTCTGGAAAGTACCATTACTGCTTTTTTACGGGGGAAGCATTGAAATATTACAAGCGCTCACCCCGTGGCGCTCACTTTCCATCACCGACTTCGTGGCTGACGCCACCGGCATCCTGCTATACTGGCTGCTGTGGAAAAAGCTGCTGCAACGCTACCTTCCGCACACCAACAGCTGAGAGCTATTGCTGTCCCTCATCGTCCTGGTAGATTTCCACTTTGGCGTCGTTGATCTGGTAGCCAGCATCCGCCAGATCGGTATGGGCGAAATCGGTACTGAGCGTGCCGAAAACCCAGACCGGCTCGTACATGCGTTCCATGCCGATACTTTTGCCTTCCTGCGGCTTGACCAGCAGGGTCTGGTTGAGCGGCGGTGGCGGAACGTGGATGCATGCACCGAAATACGGCACCAGCAGGAATTCCTTCACCATGCCTTTGGCTTCATCGACTTCCAGCGGGGAAATGAAACCGGGGATTTTGATCTTTTTGCCATTTAACTCGGGATTGACCGGAGCCGAGTTGAGTTCTGCCTGCATTTTTTCCAGCACTGCGTCTTCCGCCGGATCGCCTTCGGGAATCGCATCGATTTGCGGCTGATATTTCTTGATGATGTCAGCCAGGCCTTGGCCGGGCAGTTCTAGATTTTCCCACTCGATCTCGGTGAACTCGCCATCCTGTTTAGGCTTGTCTCCTTCTGCGGATTTGGCCACATCCGCAATTGGGGTACCGACAGCGGGCGCATCAGCGGGCAAGGCTGGGGCAGCAGTCCCAGCAGTATTCGCGGAAGTCGCTGGTGGCTGGCTGGTAGCCGTCTTGTCTTCCCCACAGGCTGCCAGCAAACCGGCCAGCAATACGACAGGCAAAATCCTTGTTTTCATCTCAAACCCTTACAGTTAAACCATCCTGCAATGAACGACGGTAGGCAATCGCCCCCGGAATCAGGCTGAACAGTAGCGCAAGCCCCGCCACCACGGCAAGCATCAGCCCATCCGCAGCATCAGGAACCCAGGTATGCAGGTAAAAGCCGTATTCCGCCATCACCCACGGGCGCGCAGCAAACAGCAGCGTATACACCAGCAGCGCCCCCAACACGCAACCCAGCACTACCAGCACCAAAGCTTCCAGCACAAACAGCAGGAACACATGGCGGGGATGCGCCCCTACCGCCCGCAAAATTGCCATTTCCCGCCGCCGCTCGTTAAGGGTGGAAAGCAGCACGGTCAGCATCCCCAGCAAGCCCGCCACCACCACAAAACCGGTGATGATGCGCAACACGGTTTCAAACATGCCTATGGCCTGCCACAACTCCGCCAACGCAATGCCGGGCAGCGCCGCCAGCAGCGGTTCGCGCTTGTAATCGTTAATTTCGCGCTGCACCCGGAATGCCGCCGCACGGTTTTTCAGGCCGACCAGAAACGCTGTAATCAGTTTGGGTTGCAGGTTTTTCTGCAAGGCTTCTTCCGCACTGATCCTGTAGCCGGGCACTTGCGCACCACCTACCCAGTCAATGTGGATGGCCTCGATGCCTTCCAGCAACACATGTACCGTGCGGTCGATCGGCGTACCGGTCGGCTTGAGGATTCCAACCACATGAAACGGCTTGTCATCGTGCATGGCAAAACTGGTGGAACCTGCCCCATGCGCCAGCACGATCTTGTCGCCGAGATGGTAGCCCAGCTTGCGGGCAACTTCCGCCCCCAACACCGCATCGAAGACGCCATCAAACGGCTGACCCGCCGCAAACACCAGCGGCTGCTTGTCGCTATAGCGGTAATGGCGGAAGTAATCCTGATTGGTGCCCAGCACCCGGTAACCCTTGTGCGAATCGCCCAGACTGAGCGGCACCGTCCATTCCACCAGTTTGTTGCTGGCGATTTCCTGATAGGACTGCCAACTGATGTTGTTGGTTGCGTTACCAATGCGGAACACGCTGTACAACAGCAACTGCACTGGCCCACTGCGCGCGCCTACCACCAGATCGGTGCCGGAAATGGTGCTGAGGAACGCAGTCTTGCCCTCCTTACGGATGTATTCCACCCCCAGCAGCAGCGCAATACTGATAGCGATGGAAAACAGCGTCAGCAACAGGCTGGCACGACGGTTCCACAGGCTGCGCAGGGTGAGTTTCAGAAGGATCATGGCTGGTTTAACTCCCGTAAATCCACCACACGCGGGAAATGGCTGGCGATGTGCGGGTCGTGGCTGACGAAGATGATGGTACTGCCCTGCGCTTCCGCCTCCCTGAACAACAGATCAAGGAAACTGTCACGGGTATCGGTATCCAGCGCGGAAGTCGGTTCATCGGCGATAATCAGTTCCGGGCTACCGATCAGCGCACGCGCCACGGCCACCCTTTGCTGCTGCCCCACGCTCAGCTCGGTCACGGCACGGTGGCGCAAACCGGCATCAAGCCCCAGATGATCCAGCAAGCGGTATGCACTTGCTTGCAAATCACCCACTTGCTGTTTGCGCCGGGACGAAAAGTAGCAAGGCAACTGCACGTTTTCCAGCACCGATAAATATGGCAACAGGTTGAACTGCTGGAAGATCACGCCCATGTGATCGGCGCGGAAACGGTCACGGGCGGAACCATCCAGCGTGTACACCGCTTGTCCAAGAATTTCCAGGCTGCCACTGGCTGGAACCAGTATCCCTGCCAGCAGGTTCAGTAACGTGGTCTTGCCGCTACCGCTCGCGCCACGGATGAACAGGTGTTCCCCCGTGCGCACATGCAGGTCGGCAATAGCCAGGGTATCGCTGGTTTGGCCGCGCCAGCGGTAACGCAGATTGTGCAATTCGATGACATTCATCAGTTAAGCTTGGGGGCATCCTTTGTCGAGACTTTACGAACGTGAGGGTAAAGGAATTCACACGCCGGTTCCATTACCAGCTAGAGATGTTCAGGCAAACACATCCCCGCATGGCAAGGGTTGCGGCATAAGGCGCTGTTGAATGGGAAGAAACAAAAAGGACACGCGGGCGGACAGGAACAGAACCATGTCTGTACAAGCCGCCTACGAATGTTGAGAAGTAGTCTTGTTATAGAGGGAAGCGCCGGACTCGGGCTTTAAGTCCGGCACAAAACCAGATGGAACATGGGGGTGACCATCTGTATCCCTACAGCCAAGGTAAATGGAAGATAGGGGTAACTTCCGTGTTATTTTATCATTCCGTTGACTGAAACCTTAATGTAGCCTGAATGGAGAAAAATGCAAGTGTTTAGTCAAACTTTCATTGCAACGTAATACTGATTGAGCGTTTTATCCGCCAAGACTGCTTGTTTTGCGCAAGGATGGAACTCTCAGCCACTTTCCCGTAAAGTGCAGAGGTTTCACTGAATCATGCATCCGCAGGAATTATGGCTGACATCATCCGTATCGCTACCCGCACCAGTCCCCTTGCCATGTGGCAAGCCGAACATGTTGCCCACCGTTTGCAGGAAATCCACCCTGGTCTCCAGGTCGAAATGGTTGGCATGGTCACACGCGGCGACAAAATACTCGACAGCCCACTGTCCAAGATCGGCGGTAAGGGCCTGTTCGTCAAGGAACTGGAACTGGGCATGCTGGAAGGCAGCGCCGACATCGCCGTGCATTCCATGAAGGATGTACCGATGGAATTCCCTGAGGGCCTGCACCTGCCGATCATCATGGAGCGCGAAGACCCGCGCGACGCTTTTGTTTCCAACCAGTACGGAAATCTCGACGAACTGCCGGAAGGAGCCATCGTCGGCACATCCAGCCTGCGCCGCCAGACCCAGATTCGTGCGCGTTACCCGCATTTGCAGATCAAGGATTTGCGCGGCAACGTCAACACCCGGCTGGGCAAGCTGGACAATGGTGAATACGACGCCATCATCCTCGCTGCTGCCGGGCTGATCCGACTGGAATTCCAGGCACGCATTACCGCCTACCTTTCCACCGAACAGAGCCTGCCCGCGATTGGCCAAGGCGCTGTCGGTATCGAATGCCGCCGTAACGACCCACGGGTTGAAAACCTGCTGGCCCCACTGCTGCACCCGGAAACTGCCGTGCGGGTACGCGCCGAACGCGCCATGAACCACCGCCTCAACGGTGGCTGCCAGGTTCCGGTAGCCGGTTTTGCCGAACTGGTCGGTGGCAACCTGCGCATGCGCGGCCTGATTGGCTTCCCGGATGGTTCCGCCATGTATACCTGCGAAAAGACAGGCTGCGTGGTAGACCCGGATGCGCTGGGGGTGGAAGTGGCCGAAGATTTGCTGGCGCAAGGTGGCGACAAGGTGCTTGCCTCGCTGGGGATACATGCCTGAAGCACTGCATGGCCTGACTGTTGTCATTACCCGCCCTGCCCATCAGGCTAGCCATTTCCGGCAGCAACTGGAACAGGCAGGGGCGGATGTCGTGCTGTTTCCCGTCATCGACATACGCCCGCCGGAAAACCTGACGGCAGCGCAAGCAGTGCTGGACAAGCTGGAAAGCTACGATACGGCCATCTTCATCAGTGCCAATGCCGTCACTTGTGGACTTGCTTTGCTGGACGCACCCCGGCAGCAACTTTTACACCAGCTAACGCTAGGCGCAGTTGGCAAGAAAACCGCAGGAATACTGCACCAATACGGGCACACAGCCAGACTGACACCAGCAACAGGCTTTACCAGTGAAGACTTTCTGGCCTTGCCTGAAATGCAGCAACTGGCTGGGCGACATATACTGATTTTTCGGGGGGAAGGCGGGCGCGAACTGCTGGCCGATACCCTGCGTCGACGTGGGGCCTGTGTGGATTACCTGGAGGTTTACCGGCGCATTTGCCCCGAAAACACCACCAGCCAACTGAAATCACGCCATGAAGGCCAACAGCTTGATATAATTGCCATCACAAGTAGCGAAGGACTTTTGAACCTGCTCGCGTTACTGGATAATCCTGACTGGATTAAAGCGGTTCCATTACTGGTTGGCAGCCAGCGTATGGCAGAAACCGCCCGGCAGGCAGGGTTCACGGGAACCCTGGTTATTGCAGACAACCCCGGCGATGAGGCCATGTTGAATGCCCTCATACAATGGGCACAGGAACACCAACAATGATCGACAAACCAGCTGCACACAAAGCTGACATACTGGATACTACCGTTGACGCTATTGACTCGTTCGACCACAACGAATCAACGCTGGAGAAAAAAGTATCCGGCGGGGCGCGCTTTGCCCTGTTCCTTTCCGCACTGGCGCTGCTATTCACCACCATCGGTGTCGCCGCTGGTTACAAGCACTGGCAGCGGATGAATATCAAGGCCAAGGAAAACGCAGCAGAAATCGCCAACCTGCGCACGCAGTTGCAACAAGCGCCAAGCAGTGAATCGGTCGAAACCCTGCGCAAGGAAGTCGAGGAAAAGACCACCCAGTCAAAATCCGAACACACCCAGGCATTGCAGGAAATGGCACGCCTCCAGAACCAGACCCGCCAGTTTGCCGATACTGTCGCCTCACAAGTTGAGCAGGTCACCTTCCTGCAAGCGCGCATGCAACAGGCATCCGCCCCGTCCAGTGCCAAAGACTGGCAGATTGCAGAAGTGGAATATTTGCTGCAACTGGCCAACCGCGAACTGCATCTGGCCCAAAATACCCAGACAGCCATTGCTGCCCTGAAAGAAGCCGACACCCTGCTGGCCAAACTCGGGCAAGTGAATTACCTGCCAGTGCGGCAGCAAATTTCCCGCGATGTTTCCCGGCTGGAAGCCACTCCCGCCCCTGACATCGCCAGCATTTCCCAACGCATCACGGCGACCATGCTCGCGCTCAAGCCGCTACCTGCAATAGACACGCCTGAAGGCCAGGGCCAGGCCGTTCCCTTGAGTGAAAACCCGGAACAAGCGGTGGAAGGCAACTCCCTGTGGGCTGATTACAAGCGCCAGGCACTCAGCACCCTGAACGAAGCTGTCATCATCCGCCAGTTCGACAAGCCCTTGCAGGCAGAACTGGACGCCGACGCCCGCCAACACCTGTTCCAGTTACTCAGAATTCGGCTGGAAAACCTGCGCCTGCTGGCATTGCAGCGCGATAACAACGGTTTCCACACCCAACTTGAACTGCTGAAGGAAACGGTAGCCACCTATTACCCGGAAAATCAGGCGGAACCGCTGCTGAAAACACTGGAGGAATTTGCCGGGGAAAACCTGCAACCTTCGCTGCCAGACATTTCCGGCAGCCTCAAGCAACTGGAAAGTGCCCGCCACACCGAAGCAGCCAAAATCCAGGAGCCTGCCGAAACCGATAAAACCAAAGGAGGCAAAAGCGAATGATCTTCTATCTTATCGTTCTGCTGCTACTGATTGCCGCCATCCTCTGGCTGGGCCAATTGGTGCTGGCACACCCCGGTACTGCCATCATTACCTGGGGCGTGTGGAGCATTGAAATGAAAACCGCCACGCTGGCCGCAGCCGTATTGCTGACCTGTGTACTGTTCTACGTTGCGATTGCCTTGCTGCGCCATGTCATTGGCCTGCGCCGGAACCTCAGCCGCTTCCGTGAAGCCCGGCTTGGCGGCAAGGCCAGCCGCGCCCTGACCCAGGGACTGATCCAGCTTACCGAAGGCCACTGGGAAAAGGGCAAGAAACTGCTGATCGAACACGCCCCCCACAGTGATACACCGTTACTGAATTATCTGGCTGCCGCCCGTGCCGCACACATGCAGGAAGAATTCGGGCAGCGCGATGAACTGCTCAAACTTGCCATCGAAAGCGACAGCAAGGCCAATATCGCCGTGGGCGTTTCCCAGGCCGAAATGCAGCTTGGCAGCGGACAACTGGAACAGGCGCATGCCACCCTGATGCGCCTGCGCGAACTTGCACCAAAACACCCTTACGTCCTCAAGCTGCTGGCCAGAACCCTGTACCGGCAGGAACAATGGGACAGCCTGCTGGAGCTCCTGCCTGAACTGCTCAAGCAAAACCTGTTGAAAAACGAAGACATGAACAAGGTACAGGGCGCAACCCTGCAAGCCATGTTCCAGCAGCACGCCAAAAGCAAACAGACAGACAAGCTGTATGCACTGTGGAAAAAGCTGCCAGCCCCTATCCGTGAAAACAACGAAGCCATCCTGCTGTATGCGCAAGCCTTGCATACTGCCGGGGATGACGCTGCCTGCGCCAGCCTGCTCAGTTCCAACCTGAACAAGCATTGGGATGATGACCTGGCTGACCTGTATGGCCGTATCCAGCATCACAGTCTGGCCAACACCATCCAGCAGGCCGAGAAATGGCAACTTGCCCGCTCCGATAACAACCCGGCCCTACTCCTGCTGCTGGCACGTCTCTACAATCAGCAAAAGCTGTGGGGAATGGCGAAGCATTACTACGAATCCAGCCTCAACCAGGCCCCCGATGCGGAAGGCTATCTGGAACTGGCGGAATTACTGGAAACCATGAACGAGCCAGAAAACGCCCAGCACTGCTACCGTCTGGGCTTGCGTTACCGCATCCGGCAAGATGGTGAAAAACTGCACCTGATACCAACCAAACGCCAACAGAGCACTCCACAGACGCTGGCAGTACCAGATACAGCTTACAACGGCTTATAACGGCAGGCGGGCGACACCACTCTCAACTGCCGCCCTCGCCACGGCAGCAGGCACGCGCTCACGCAAGCGCGCATCGAATGGCTTGGGGATAATGTAATCCTTACCGAAAACCAGGCTGTCGAGACCATAAGCCGCCAGCACATCAGCGGGCACAGGCTCACGCGCCAGTTCCGCCAGGGCATATACCGCCGCTTTCAACATCTCGATATTGATGCAACGGGCACGTACATCCAGCGCCCCACGGAACAGGAACGGGAAGCCCAGCACATTGTTGATCTGATTGGGATAATCGCTGCGTCCAGTTGCCATCACCAGATCGGAGCGAGCCGCCAGCGCCATAGCCGGATCAATTTCCGGGTCAGGATTGGATAAGGCAAATACAATCGGGTTGGCTGCCATGCTATTGAGCATATCCACGCTCATGACGTTGGGGCCAGACACACCAATGAATACGTCTGCACCATTGCAGGCATCTGCCAGTGTATGCTTGTCAGTTTCCACCGCATAACCGCGCTTGAAACTGTTCAGGTCAGTACGCCCGGTATGCAACACGCCCTTGCTATCCACCATCAGCAATTTCTGCTTATCAGCACCCAGCGCTGCCAGCAGGTTCATGGAAGCGATACCCGCAGCACCAGCGCCTACGCACACGATGTTTACCTCAGACAGCTTCTTGCCCTGGATTTCCAGTGCATTCATCAGCCCGGAGGCAATGATGGTCGCCGTACCATGCTGGTCGTCGTGGAATACCGGGATGTCGAGCATTTCCTGCAAACGCTTTTCGATCTCGAAGCAACGCGGTGCGGAAATGTCTTCCAGATTGATGCCGCCGAATGTGCCTGCGATATTCTTCACTACCGTGATGAACTCTTCCACATCCTGCGTCGCCACTTCGATGTCGAACACGTCAACGTCAGCAAAGCGCTTGAACAGGACACCCTTGCCTTCCATCACTGGCTTGCCTGCCAATGCGCCGACATTACCCAGACCAAGCACAGCGGAACCGTCGGAAATGACTGCAACCAGATTGCCTTTGCCTGTGTACTGATAGGCAGCTTCCGGATCCTTGTGGATTTCGCGCACAGGCTCGGCCACCCCTGGGGTATACGCCAGCGACAGGTCGCGCTGGGTCAGGGTTGGCTTGGTGATTTCAGTAGCAATTTTGCCGGGACGTGGCTCGGCATGATACCTCAACGCATCTTCTTTTAAACTGGACATGACTCCTCCATTTGGGTCGGTAACAGATCGACACTCACCGTGGTGCGTAATATCGTTATTGTATGGTCTTCACCAACTGGCCAGGGCGCGGCTCCCCATTCGGGAACATGCCATTCAACAGCCGCAGGTGCATCGCAGCATTGTTGCGCAAACGACTGGATTGCGCCAGTGTCTCGAAAGATTCACCCCGGCGCGTTGTTACCAACTGGATCTGGGCTGTCTGCCCATTACCCAGTGGCAGGCGTAAGCCCTGCATCTGCCGCAGGTAAGCCTCATGCCCCGGATCGCGGCCTCCACTGCCAAACTGGCGCGCCTGCCCAATCAGTTGTTGCAGACGCTGATCATTGCTGGGGTGCGTGGACAGCAGGTCGCGGTAGGGTTCCGAACTCCCGCCAGTAAACTGGTCATACGCTTGCAGGGTGGCAATGACGTTAACCATGTAAGAAGGGTCATAACCAGCACGGGCAAGGTATTCCGCTGCCAGCCCGTCAGCCTGCAATTCATGGTCACGCCCGTATTTGCGCAAACCCAACTCGCTAATGGCTCCGAAAAGCTCCGGATTCCCCAGTTTGTCACCCAACACCGAGGCTGCCAAATCGCCGACTGCACTCCAGGACGCCTGGCTAACATTGTGGCGGGCGGCGACGTGGCCGATTTCATGCCCCAGCACACCTGCCAGTTCGGCTTCAGAATTCAGGTAAGCCAGCAAACCGGTCGTAACATAGATATAACCACCCGGCAGGGCAAAAGCATTCACGCCTGGGTCATCCAGCACGGTAAAAGTATATGACAGGTTGTTACGGTGACTTTGCGCCGCCATCATGCGGCCAATACGGGCAACGTAGGCTTGCAGGGCAGCATCACGGTAGGGGGGATTTTGCGCCAGTATTTCCTGATGCGCCTGCTGGCCTGCACTGACTTCCTCATTCTCCGACATCAGGGCAAACTGGTTTTCGCCCGATACCGGATTGGCTGAACAGCCTGCCAGTAAAATTGAACCACTTAATAAAATGCTTGAATAAATTACTGTAAACCGCATCTTCAGTCTCCATCCAGTAACGAAAAAGGCGCTCCAGAGAGCGCCTTTCCATCATGCATCAAACCGTTTCGGTCTGCCAGCGATTACTTGCCGCGCTTATAACGATTGTTGAATTTATCAACGCGACCTGCGGTGGTAGTCATAGCCTGCTTACCTGTGTAGAACGGGTGAGACTGGCTGGAAATTTCCACTTTGATCAGTGGGTATTCCTTGCCATCTTCCCAAGCGATATTTTCTCTGGTAGCAGCCGTAGAACGGGTCAGGAACGCGAAGCCGCTAGTCAGATCCTGGAATACGACTTCTCTGTAATTTGGATGAATGCCGGGCTTCATGTTGTGAAATCCTCAAATTTATTCGGTGTGTGCGAAAAGGGCAGCATGTTACCAGAAGCTCCCTTCGATCCGCAATCACTAAAATCAGCCTAATTGATTGAAAGTTCAATCTCGGCCTGTACGTTTACCTGCAAATTCTGCTTGCCGCCGTCCAGTGAGGGTGGCGCAGGCGCTGCTGCTTCCATTGCCGCCATGCGGTACATCGGCTGTGGCGGGAACTGGCCACCAACAGCTTGCACATCCAGCCTTACCACACGGTATTCCGCGCGCCCCATGCCTGCTTTGAGCTGATCAGCCCGATCCTTGAAGTTTTTCAACGCCTGATCAATCAGGGCCTTTTCGGTTTCGGCCTGCACTTCTGGCGAAACGCTATAGTTGATGCCTTCAATACGCAACTTTTCCTGCAACTTGCCAAGCAGACCGCTGAGCACCTTGCTGTCCTTGCTTTTGAGCTGGATGCTTTGGCGCACCTGCCAGCCGGTTACACGCCCATCGGTGTAAACGGGGTTGGTAGTGTAATTGAGGGTACGGCTTTCGACGGCGCTTTCCTGCTTGGCAATATCCAGCGCCCAGGCAATCGCCTGATTGACGCTATCAGCCATGGCCACCGTATCCTGCCCCTGCTGTTCGGCATACAGGACGGCAGTCAACACATCGTTGGGTACTTCTTTTTCAGCACTGACGGAAAAAGCGATACGGTCGTAGACTGGCTTGCCTTCGGCATGAGCAGCACCCAATGCAGACAAACCCAGCAATAATGCGACAAGGTATTTTTTCATTGCAACAACTCCTGATATGGATAGTATTTCAGACTTCCTGCCGGTTGGACAACCAGCAGACAGGAAGTTCATATCAGGAGTGTAGGCGCATCAGAAGTTGTCAGTGGAGGTAAACAGACCGACGCGCAGGTCTTTCGCGGTATAAATTTCGCGCCCGTCCACTTCCATACTGGCATCACCGATACCCATCACCAGTTTGCGGGTAATGACCCGACTCAGCTCGACCTTATAGGTAACTTTTTTGGCTTTGGGCAGCACTTGTCCGAAAAATTTGACTTCGCCCACACCCAATGCGCGCCCATGACCGGGGTTACCCAGCCATGCGAGGTAAAAACCGATGATCTGCCACATCGCATCCAGCCCCAGACAGCCAGGCATCACCGGGTCGCCGGGGAAATGGCAGTCAAAGAACCACAGGTCAGGGGTGATATCCAGCTCTGCCAGAATATGCCCTTTACCATGCTTGCCGCCATCGGCGCTGATTTCGACAATGCGATCCATCATCAGCATGTTAGGGGTAGGCAGTTGTGCGTTGCCGGGGCCGAACATTTCGCCGTGGCCACATTGCAGAAGTTCTTCGCGAGTAAAGCTGGATTGTCTGGACATAGAAACAAGCTCGAAATAAAACTGTAAAGCGCGGATTGTAACGGATTAGCCCGCAAACGCATAATCCAATACCAATCCCAGAAACACCGCCATTCCCAGCCAGTGGTTATTCAGGAACGCCCGCAAGCTCGGCAAGGGCTCACGATGGCGGATCAGCCTTTGCTGGTAAGCCGAGAACCCGGCAGCAACCAGCAGCCCGAGCCAGAACCAGACCCCCCGTCCACTTATCATGCCTACTGCCGCCAGCAGCAGCAGGGTCAATACTTGCAGAATGCCAACAATTAACCGGTCGCGGTCACCGAACAGAATGGCGGAGGACTTGACGCCAATTTTCAGGTCATCCTCCCGGTCACACATCGCATACATTGTGTCATAGGCAGTCGTCCATAGCACCGCAGCCACGAACAGCAGCCACGCCACCAGAGGCGGCATTTCCCCTGTTATGGCGGTGAACGCCATGGGAATTGCCCATGAAAACGCCGCACCCAAATGCACTTGCGGCAAGTGATGAAAGCGCTTCATGAAAGGGTAGGTCGCCGCCAGAATAACCGCCACCACTGACAGGGCAATGGTTAGCCCATTCAGCAGCAACTCCAGCAGGAAAGCCGTAAAGGCCAGCACAGCAAACACCAGCAGCGCTTCTTTCGGCGTGATATGACCCGCAGCCAGCGGGCGTGTCTTGGTGCGCACAACATGCGGATCAAAATCGCGGTCGGCGTAATCATTGATCGCGCAACCTGCCGAGCGCATCAACACCACACCAGCCACAAAGACAAACAGAATGGTGAAATCCGGCACGCCTTCCGCTGCAATCCACAAGGCCCAAAGCGTCGGCCAAAGCAGCAGGTAAATACCAATAGGTCGATCCAGACGGATCAGGCGGGCGTAGTGACTCAACTTTTCCATCATTGAGGATCAAGCATCAAACGTTCGACGGGCTTTCCGTTTTGCAGGTGGCTTTCAATGATTTCGTCGATGTCTTCCTTGTCCACCCATGTGTACCAGATACCTTCAGGGTAAACCACAGCTACAGGACCTTCGGCACAACGGTTCAGGCAGCCTGCGGTATTGATACGGGATTTGCCATCCTTATGCAGCCCCAGTTCCTTACAGCGCTTCTTGGCGTAATCACGCATGGCCCGTGAGTCGAAATTGGCGCAGCAAGCTTCGCCATTTTCACGCTGGTTGGTGCAAAAAAAGACGTGATATTGATAGTAACTCATGGATTCAGGCCAGAAATGCAGTATTCATCTATTGATTATGCCAGAGAGCCGGATACCCACAAAACAAAACAGGGCGGAAAATCCGCCCTGTCTGTTATTACTCAGCCGATTGGCCAAATAATCACTTTGGAGCAGCAGGTGCAGCTGGATCAGCAGCAGGCGCAGCTTGCTCGGCAGGGGCAGCCTGCTCGGCAGGAGCAGCTTGAGCTGGAGCAGCCTGTTCAGCAGCTGGAGCGGCAGCCGGAGCAGCAGCTTCTTCTTTCTTCTCGCCACAAGCAGTCAGAACAAATGTAGCCAGCAGAGCAGCGATCAGCAGACGATATTGAGTCATTTCTTAAATCTCCACAAAAACATTGTATCAATGCAAAAACCGGCGGCCATGGTCTGGAAGCCCGCCTTGGTGAGGGCCTGCATACGCGACCCCCGTCATCTTGTGAGTCTCCCACTCATCCCTACCGGGAATCCTCACGCAGATAATGCTAGCACTCTTTTTTGGTTTTTGTATAAGTTTTTCAGGAACCCTTAATATAGGTCTATGATTGATCAGCACCATTGCGCAAGCTGGTCATTACCCCATTGATGCTTGCCCCCTGCTCCATCAACACCTCGATGTAATGGATATTGCCAGCGACTTCAGCTGTTGATTTGATGGAAATCCTGCGTGAAGCAAATACGTCGCCAGCAATTTTACCTGCCGCGATAATGGTAGGAACACGAATCTCGCCAATCACCTCACTGCCCTCCTGCAAGTAAAGGGTCGCACCGGAATCAAGAGGAGCGGTGAGATTACCGTTGATACGCCCTTGCAGGTACAAGTCGCCGTTAAAAGAAATATCACCAACGATTTCAATATCGTGTTCCAGCAGGGATGATGTGGATGATTTCCTGGTGGTCATGGATGCTGCCTTGTATGCCAAATTCTAAAATAAAGTTATAGTGCGGGATAATAGTAGCAGCACTTCAGATGCAACACATCATGAATTCGAACGCAGAGCCTCAAGCTCCCGTTCGAGCGCCTCGATGGTATCGTCCCGCATTTGCAGATCTTCCATCAGGGCTTGAACCCTGATTTCAGCTGACTCCAGCCGCTCCATGACATCATCATCCATCTGCTCGGCAGTTTCAAAGCGTGCCTGGAGTTTTTCTGCACGCTCCTCCACCTCCTTCAGCTCCCGGCGTAACGCCGAGTTATCACGGTGACACTGCTCAAGGCGGAAACGCGCATCAAACGGATTGTCGGGCAATTCCCTGACGCCACGGGCACCACCACCACCACCGGCTGCCCTTCCCCGAACCCACCAGCCTACGCCGACCCCGGCCACCGCTGCCAGACCCAAAATGAATGCAATCTGCAAGATCAAATAAATCATCAACTACTCCCTGCTCTTCCTTGGCTAAAATATTCTAACAGTATCATACAGGTAGGGCGCGATACCTTTCATCAGAAAAAGGTTTTTCGCCACATCTTATAGACTATGATCAAAAATATTTCTGATATACGCTCAGAAATCAACTATAAAGGTTTAGTACCATCAACGGCCCATAAAACTATGCTTGGAAAGCTGCTGCGAGGGGAAAGCACTCAAGCCCCACCAGAATTACCGCTGGCGTTTAGTCTTGCGACAGAGCGCGGCCTGCGTATTCAACAGGATTACAAGCCTGCTGAAGCATGGCGCTTTTTGTCCCATCACATTCACCGTTATCCACAGGATCTGCGCGCACATACCCAGCGCACATTGCTGGCTCAGCACGAATCCCTGCGGGACAACCTGCCTGGAGCCTTACAGGACGTGTTTCTGGCCCTCGGCAATGCTGGCCAGCTACTGCGCCAAAGGCTACTGGAACTGGTTAGTGACGACCTGAGCGAAGAGGACAAGTCATTCTTTCTTGAATGGTTGAAATCGGATCGTGGCTCAGACATGGGCGCACGGTGGCGCAAAGGTTCACAGCTGGCAACCGGCCAGGATAATACCACGGCAAAACTACTGCGTATTGAGCGCAGTCAGGAAGTGGCAAAATACAGCGACGTTATGGAAGAAGTCATTGCCTGCCTCGAATACGGGCAGGTCGATACAGCGAGGGAATTGCTGGAGGCTGAAATACGCGCTGGCAGCACGGATGAAACCATGGAACAGGAACTTGTAAACATTTACCAGTACACGCGCGACAGGGAGAGGCTGGACGCCATGATCAAACACCTTCAGGAGGCTGGACGCGAGGTATCCGCCTTGTGGAAAGAAAAACAGCAGGAATCAGAACAGTGGTAAAACAACGATAAGCAGGCTGGATTTATGCTGAAACATTCCAAAACTGGTCCACTCAAGGTAGCACTTCTAAGCATCAGCCCTCATAACAAGGCGATACTGGAGTTCTTTTTCGCTGGCGCAGGCCGCAACCTGTTCAAGGCCGTTGCAGAGCCGGAAGCAGAAGCCATCATTGTCGACTACGACAATCCCGGTGCTGGTGACGAGTGGAAAAAGCGCGCCAATTCAGGCAAGCCAGGCATCATACTTTCCGTACACCAGGTGGATTTACAGAAGGCTGTCTGGATACCCAAACCGCTGACCTCCAAGGCACTGACCGACGCAGCCGCGCAAGTGCATGACTTACTGGCATCCCAGGCACCAGCAGAACGCCCCTTTGCGGATACTGCCCTGGAAAGCACGCCAAGCGAAACAGAGCCTCTTCCCTCCGCCAAAAGCCTGTTCGGCGACACATCACCACAGCCGTTTGGCGTCAAGTCAACACCGTCACGCAAATTGCGCTCACTTGTCATCAATTTTTCTGATGATGAAGAGGAAGAACCTGCTCCAACTGTTGCGGCACCAACCCCAACAAAAGAACCGGCCACCCCGGAAGGTGTATTTGACCCCGCCGAAACAGACATCAGCATGGAAGAAATCGCCCGCCCGCTTGAGCCCTCCATCCCACCGGAGATTGCTGAGCAACGCTGGCGCGAACTCTGCGGCGAACACGATGACATGCATGAAACCGCCTCATGGCAATCAGAGGCCCTGCTGTTCACGCCTGAAAACTATCTGATGGCCAACCTCCTGGACGCCCTGCGCCTAACCCGTGAATCGGGTCGAAATGTACAGATTAATCTGCCCCACGGACATTTCGCCCTGCTGATGCCCGAGCGCAATCAGGCATTCTGCACGCTAGACACCCGGTCTGACGAATTCAGCATGTTGTGCAATAACCCTGTTCAAACCAGTCAGATTGGGCTACATATACCCAGTAATGCAGAACTGGAACAACTGGAAAGCCATGCGGATGAAAACCCCGACAAGCTGCTCGACATGGAGGCTTTTACCTGGGTTATCAGCCTATTGACAGCCAGAGGACGGATGAGCCGAAATGTTGATGTAAACCAGAAAGTGGCGCTGAAACACTGGCCCAACATGACCCGCCTTGAACAGTTCCCGCATGTCATGCGTATCGCCGCCCTGTGGAACCAGCGGCCTGGAACCGCTTTCGAGATTGCCCGTGCTCTGGATGTGCCGCAACGTTATGTCTTTGCATTTTACGCCGCAGCCAGCACACTGAACCTGTTTGAACTTGACCAAACAAAACTCAAGAGCCGCGAAAAAGAGACGCCAAAGGAGAACCGTGGCCTGTTCTCACGCCTGCTGAAACGCTTGCTGGGAGGAGGCCGCAAGTAACATATGAGCATAATCAACCGCAAAATCATTTTTACCGGACCCGTTGGCGCAGGCAAAACAACTGCCATTGCTTCCATCAGCGACATCAAACCCATAGCCACCGATGAATACGCATCAGACATGACCAAAAGCCGCAAGCCGCAAACAACGGTGGCGATGGACTATGGCCTGATCCGGCTAAGCGAAAACGAGCGGGTACACCTGTATGGCACCCCCGGTCAGGAACGCTTCGACTTCATGTGGGATATTCTCACCAAGGGTGGCATTGGCCTTATCCTGCTGCTGGACAATACCCGCAAGGATCCCTTCCAGGACATGCGTTTCTACACCAACGCATTCCGTGACTTTATCGAAAAGAAACAACTGGTTGTCGGCATCACCCGCATGGACTTGCAACGCAGGCCCAACCTGACTGATTACCGGCAGTGGCTGGAATCGCTTTCCCTGCAATCGCCGGTTTTTGAGATCGACGCCCGCAGCCACAAGGATGTCACCATGTTAGTTCAGGCATTGCTGTTCTCACTGGATCCAGGAGTGACAAACTGATGAGCGAGTACATACTCACCGAGAATCTTTACCTGGGCGTCACGCCCGGCGGCACCTATTACGCCGTACAAGACAAGACGGAAGAACCGGGGCGCATATTTCTGCACCGATTGTTGCAGGAAGCAGAAACGCCGCTGTTCAACGTCGACGTCGCCTGTGAGCTGAGTGGCTACAAGAAAAAACGCGCCCTCGAATTTGTCCACTGGATGCAGGAAGCCGGGCTGATTGCAGGCATGGAACGCAGCGAATCCGCCCCGCAGGAAACTCTGGAACGCCTGCTTCCGCAACTGCTGCGCACCCTTTCCGATGAAGGCAAAGCCATCCTTGCAGAAAGCCGTGGACTATATCTTGGCAGTGCAGGCTACACCCACGAAGCCGCAGAAGAACTCGCGGCGCTGAGCGCCAACCTGACTGCCGTTTATGCGCGCCACAAGGAATTGCTGCAAGGCAATCTTGGCTACCGGCAACGTGCCTGGGGGCTGGTTGATGCCAGCGGCAACAGTGAAGTCGGCTTCTGGCCGCTTTATATCGGTCAAAACCGTTTTACCCTGATTATTGGTGGCGTACCGCAATTCAACCAGCCAGACTTCAAACGCCTGGTCTGGGCACTGGAAATGCGTTACGGCAATACTGAAATACCTGTTTGATGTAAACAAATACAACCAAGGAGAGAAACTACATGCGCTCTGAAATGCTCAACTCCATTCTGAGTGACCTGAACGGTTCTTCTGCAGACATCGAAGCTTCGGCTGTCCTGTCCACCGATGGCCTGATGATGGCATCCCTGCTGCCGTCCGGCATGGATGAAGACAGGGTCGGTGCCATGAGTGCGGCCATGCTGTCGCTGGGTGACCGTACAGCAGAAGAACTGGCGCGCGGTGCTCTTGAGCAAGTGCTGATCAAAGGTGCCAAAGGCTACATCCTGATGGCACATGCAGGCCATGAAGCCGTTGTAACCGTGCTGGCCAAGCCCAATGCCCGCCTCGGCCTGATTTTCCTGGATGTTAAACGTGCAGCGGAAAACATCAGTAAAATCATCTGATTTGCGGCCATGCCGCCAGAGAAGCGAATAATCTGGTTCTAATAAGAAAAGTGATTCCGTATCCGCTATGCTGCGGGTGCAGGATCAAGAGAGATTTGCGATGGACGACATGAGATCCGAGAATGTGCAGGAGCCGTATACCCGGCATCTGTTGCATTACTATGATGGCACTTCGCGGTATGTCCTTATCAAGGATGAGGAAGTACCATTCCCGGAAGGGAAACTGATTGTTTCCCGCACCGACATGCAAGGGGTGATTACCCACTGCAATCAGGCATTTGTGGATATGTCGGGTTACGCCGAGGAAGAACTGATTGGTCAGCCGCATTACATCCTGAGACACCCCGACATGCCCAAAGCGGCATTCAAGGATGCCTGGGAAACGGTTGCGCAAGGCATAAAATGGCATGGCTATGTCAAAAACCTGCGCAAGGATGGCCGTTATTACTGGGTTTACGCAACGATCATACTCAATGTTCGCAACGGACAACCCATCAGTTGCACATCCGTGCGGCGCAAGCCATCACGCTCACAGGTGGATGCATGTATCAAGCTCTATGCCCAAATGAAGCAGGAGGAGGAACAAAGTCATGCGTTATGTAATGACCGTTAGCCCGGATTTCGCTCCTGACAGGATTGCAGGCTGGTACATATTCAATACATGGCTACAGCGCCAACTGGGTGAACATATTCATCTGGAACTGTATCCGGACTTCGCCAGCCAACGCGAGGCCATCAACAATGACGAAATCGACCTGATTTACGCCAACCCCTATGATGCCGCCATGCTGGTGCGCGAGAAAGGCTTTACCGCCATCGCCACGCCTGGGAACATTTCGGATGAAGCCATCATTGCCGTTGCCGCTGCGTCTCCCATCCAGCGGGTAGAAGACCTGCGCCCCGGCACACGCATCGCCGCTACCGACGATCCGGACGTCAACCTGATTTCCATGATCATGCTGGAGCCAGCAGACCTGTCAATACAAAACGTGGAAATACAGACTGTCGACACCTATGTGCTGGTCGCCAAACGACTGCTGCAAGGCAAGGCTGACGCCGGATTCTTCCTTAAGGAGGCATTTGCGGGGTTGTCCGGCATGATCCAGCGACAATTGCGCCAACTGGTCCACAGCGAGATCTACGTCATCCGCCATGTGCTGCTGGCAGGCCCACGTTTGCAGGGCCACCTGAACGACCTTCAGGAATTGCTGCCAGCCATGCCTGCAGATGCCAAGGGCAAAGGCGTATTGGCCAGCATGGGCTTGCAAAGATGGGAACTACAGGATCAGGAAGACACCGAGTTTATGATTGACCTGATGGATACACTGGTTGACTAGTATGAAAAGAACGCATCTGACATCCCGCTTGCTGACCGTCTCCGTGACAGCATTGGCCTTATCGCTATGCCTGTCCACTGCCGTAGCAGATGACAAGACATGGGACATCAAGCCCGGCGACACCCTGGGCTCAATCGTCGCCCAGGAATACCCCGGCTACGCCAACCGGAAAGCCATCATGGAGGCGATCCTCAAGGCCAGTCCGGATGCGTTCATCAACAACGACCTCAACCGGATGACCGTCGGCAAAACGCTTAAATTGCCCGCTGCCGACAGCATTCCCGGCTTGCAACCTCCCCCTCCGCCCAGCAGTGCTGGCGTAACCGACCAGGCCACTCAGGAAAAACTGCAAGCGCTTCAGGCCGAGCGTGACGAACTGGGCGAAACCATCAAGCTGATGGAAGATGAAAACGCCCAGTTACAGGAATTGATCCAGGATTACGAAGAAACCAAAAAGGCCAAAGACGCTGAACTGGCCAAACTGGAAGCGCGGGTCAAGGAACTGGAAGCAGGCACGGCAGCAGGCGAAAGCAAGCAACAGGAAACGGCACCTGCTGCCGCCAGCGGAGACATCGCTGAACTCCAGCAAAAAATTACCACGCTGGAAGGCGAAAATATCGAACTCCAGACCCAACTGGAAACGGCCAAAATGGATCTGGACGATAGTCAGGCCCAGACCGAAGAAATCAAAACCCAACTGGCCGACCTGCAACGCCAGAATGACGCCCTCAGCAACGACCTGCAACAGGCGCGCGCCGCTACCGCAGTTGCCGAAAGCAATGCCGCAGGCTCCAGCTACCTGCCATGGATACTGTTGGGTTTGATGGCGCTGCTGATGCTGCCATTAATGTGGCTACTGAAACGTAACCGCGATGAACCCCGCATCACCACCCTTCCCGCACCACTGCAACCTGCTGCACCGCCGCCAGCGGTATCAGCACGGGAAAGCACTGACACCCCGCTTTCCCGATCCACGAAGGATGATGAGCAGATTGAGGAAATCGCTGCAACAGAACCGGCAAACCCGGATGCCGACCTCAAACTCGACATTGCTCGCGCCTATCTGGATTTGCGCAACCCGGAAGCTGCCGCCGACATCCTGAAGGACGTCATGACTGAAGGTGGCAGCCAGCAGAAACAGGAAGCACGCGAAATACTTTCCTTCATCAGTTGACAACTCCTTCCGGACTGCCTGCAAGGCGGCAGCCCGGACATCCATTTATCCCATAAAATTATCAGGTTATCCTGCTAATCCCGACATTTCTTCACTCCATCCCCCTTCTGCTCGCCAAGTAAACCCGCAAACATTAGCCTATTTCCTGAGCCATTAGACTATATTCTATGGTTTCCCGATTGATCCCGGAGTTTTGGATGTCAAACCCCCTTGCACACAAACAACCCCTGCTTCCACTGGTCGTATTTCTCGTCCTGCTGATTGTGGCGACACTGACCCTGTTTGCTATACTATTCATCCAGCCAGTCATGGAAACCGACCTGTTGCAACGTACCCGTCAGGCATTGAGCGAAGCTGGCCTGCCTGCTGATGGCATTCGGTTCCAGGGGCGTGACGGCATACTCACTGGCACAGTTGCCAGTGACAGCACCGCCGCCCAATTGGTTGAAGCCACCCGGCAGGTATACGGTGTGCGGGCAGTAAACAACCGCCTGATCGTGGCAAGCTCAGCAACCGTGCAGACTGACGATCAGGTGGAAATACCCGCTCCTGTGAGCAAGGGTCTCTACAAACCCTCCCAAAAGCACCCCATCGAACAGGTTGATTTGAGTGCCATCCAGTTTGACTATTCACGGGCGGAACTCAGCTCCGATGCAAGCGATGCACTGACCGGGGTGATTGTACAACTGGTGAAAAATCCACAACTGAAAATTATGGTTTCTGCCCATACCGATGATCAGGGCACCCCGCTCGGTAACATGGCTGTCACCCAGGCCAGGGCTGAAGCAATCCGCAATCACCTTCTTTCCCAAGGCGTCAAGGCAGAACAGGTAAAAGCCCAAGGGTTTGGATCTGTGCGCCCAGTAGCCGAGAACAACACAGCAGAAGGCCAGAGAAAGAACCGTCGCGTCGAAATTACCGTGCTAGAGGAATAGCAAATGGAATACCTTGTCCTCCAGATTTCCACTTTTTTGGTACTGGCCGTCACCATCGGCCTTGCAATTGGCTGGTGGACATGCAAATTCATCTACAGCAGGTACTCTGCTGAGTGCCAACACGAGTTGTCTGGCTTACGCCGCAATTACGAAGATATCGCCAAGGAAAATGCCACCCTGCGTCTGCAACTCCGCCAACTGGAGCAGGGCTTACGCAAGCTCAGCGCCTCACCATCCGCAGCCGATTACGGTGAATACCTCGAAACTCGCAAAACACTGGAAGCCACACGCCGTCAGTACGAAGGATTGCTGGAAAGACTGCACCAACAGGAAAAAACCCTTGGCATCCTACACAAGCAGCTCAAAAGCCAGCAACAGGAACTGGATGCGCACAAGCAGGCAAGCGCAAATCAGTCAGTAGAAAAGGAAAATATCCGGGCAGTGACATTGCAGGCCACCTCCAGCCCTGACCATAAACAGAGTGATGACCTGACCCTGATTCAGGGCATCAACCAGAAACTTGCCAGCAAACTGCAAGCTCTGGGCATCATCACTTACCGCCAGATAGCCGAATTCACCAAGGATGACGTACACAGCATCCAGAAAGTCATTGGCAACGACACCAGTCTGCCACTGGAAGAGTGGACGCAAACAGCCCACTCATTGTTTCAGGCAAAATACTGCCAGCCGCAAGCCTGACGGCAGCCGGACGATGGAAAATCAAAAGTTACCGGTTTTCTTGCCGGTTTTGCTCACCAGGAATCCACGCTGCAATTCAGCGTTGTAAATCAGCCCCAGCGAGTGCCCCTCATCCATACCGATAAAACAGGTCTGCCGGGTTAAGGATTGTGGCTGCCACCACTCGGCAGGCGGCTCGTTTGCCGAAAATACCCGCTGAAGGGTATCTGCATTCAGCTCCTGCTGCTCCAGCCGGTTCTGCTGTATAAACCGCGCCACAGCCTGCTGCTCCATGCCAAAACTGAACCATGAAGTATTGCCTTGTGCAGACATCTGAGTAACACCCTTGGCGTCACTCACCTGTTCGAGCGACACCCCAAACCAGCTTGCCAGCGCCTGGCGCACATCAGCGGGTTTGGCGACCCGCAGCGAGGTTGCACTGGCCGGTAAAAAATATTCAGCGACATAAGGCGTTACAACCAGGGCAATGCCTACCAGAATCAGCAGCGCCATCAAGGCAGGGAAAAAGTATTTCATAAGCGGAATAACCGTTGTGCGTTTTGAGTAGTGATATCTGCAATGTGCGCGATGGTATCACCACGCAACTCGGCGAGGGTAGCAGCAATTACCGGCAAGCGGGTCGGGTCGTTGCGCTTGCCGCGCCACTGACTGTCCGGCTGGTCGGGTGCATCGGTTTCCAGCAACAGCATTTCCAGCGGCACTTGCGCCAGAATCGTGCGCAAGCGGTTGGCACGCGGGTAAGTGCAAGTCCCCCCGACGCCAAGGCAGAATCCCAGCTTGATAAAGGTATCTGCCTGCTGCTGGCTACCGGCAAAGCTGTGGATCACACCGCAACTGCCGGGAAAACGGCGGATGTGCTTGATGATGATGTCCACTGAGCGGCGGGCATGGATGATCAGCGGCAAGTCGAATTCCCGCGCCAGTTGCAGGTGCGCCACGAATAGCTCCTCCTGCTGCTGCACATCCAGCTCCGGCAGGTAGAAATCCAGCCCGCACTCGCCGACCGCCACCGGTTGCTCACGTGCCAGCCAGCCACGCAGTTCCTGCACATGCTCCGGGCGATGCTGCGCCAGATAGATCGGATGCAGGCCGTAGCTGGCGTGGAAATGGGGGGAACTGGCACAGATGGCCTTCAGGCGCGGCCAGGTTGCCGCAGTGACAGCGGGGAACACCAGATCACTTACGCCAACAGCCTGCATCTGCTGCACCAGAGACTCCCGGTCAGCATCAAAATCAGGCTCATCGAAATGGCAATGTGTGTCAATCAAACGCATTTGCAGTACCATACTCACACTCGGCATCTGCCAATCTGGAGCTTATCATAATGAAAAAATCCACATTACTTGCACTCACTCTGTTGAGTTCGCCGCTGGCTGTCCAGGCAGCCATTCAGGCCGATTCCAGCATCAGCAGCATCACGGTTTACCCCGACAGCGCCCGCGTCACGCGCAACGCAAATGTTACCCTGCCTGCGGGTGAAAGCCAGATACTGCTGCCCAACCTCCCCATGGAGCTGGACGAATCCTCCCTGCGCGTATCCGGCGAAAGCGCTGAATCTGTCGCCCTCGGCAGCGTGCAACTGGAGCGCACGGTCGCCGCCGACGTCGTGCAGGAACGCGAAAAACAATTACGCACGGAAATCGATAACTGGCAGCGCAAGCGCCAGGAAACCGTCGACACCAAAGCCCGCGCCGAGCAACAGATCGAATTCATCCGCGCAGCAGGCGGCATTCCCGCCACCCCGGCCAAACCGGAAGGTGAAGCGGCACAAGCCAAACCTGTTACCCCGCTGACCATGGAACAGTGGCAACAGGCATGGCAAACCCTCGACGCCGCCACCGCCGCCGCGCAAGCCAGCATCCGCGAAGCCGACAAAACCATCGCCGAATTCGACAAGGGTCTGGCGCAACTGCAAACCCAGCTTGAACAGGTTGCTACCGGCAACACCACATCCCGTACCGCCACCCTGCACGTCAAAACCGACAAGCCCACCGAACTCAAGCTATCCCTGCGTTACCAGATCAGCGGTGCAAGCTGGATGCCGGTTTACGATGCGGAACTGGACAGTGACAGCGGCAAACTCAAGCTCAAGACCCAGGCCGAAATCCGCCAGGCTACCGGCGAAGACTGGTCAAATGCCGCTGTCACCCTTTCCACCCTGCGCCCTGCCAGCAACGCTGCCTTGCCGGAACTGGAAAGCTGGCCCATCAATTTCATGGACGAAAACGTCTACTACCCCGCCAGCGCCGGAGCACCACCAATGGCAATGAAAGCCATGGAAGAAAGTGCCCCCGCAGCGGATATGGTGGCAGCTGCTCCCGCCCCGGCACCTGCCCCCGTCATGCGCAAAATGGAAACCATGGACAGCGCCCTCACCAGCGGCGATTACAACGCTGAATACCAGATTCCGGGCGCAATTACCCTCGCATCCGGCGGCGACACCCGCCGCGTTACCCTCGAATCCCGCCAACTGGAAGGCAAACTGGAGCTGAGTAGCGTTCCGCGCCTCGACCCGCGTGCCGTGCTGACTGCCAAAGCCAGCTATGACGGTGACGCACCGCTGATTCCAGGGCCGGTTTCCCTCTATCGTGACGGCAACTTCGTCGGCAGCAGCGACCTGCCCCAGTTGCAGAAAGGCGAAGAGCTGAAACTCTCTTTCGGCGAAGATGACCGGGTGAAAATCAAATTCAACCCACTGCCGGAAAACACCACCGAAAAAGGGCTGATCAGCACCCGCGAAAATCTGGAACGCCAGTACGAAGTCACCGTTGAAAACCACCACGACAAGAATCGTACCATTGTGCTGTATGACAACATCCCGGTTGCCGAACACGAAGACATCCGCATCGCCCAAACTGGCGAAAAGCCTGACCAGAAAGACATTGACGGCAAGCAAGGTGTGCTTGCATGGCAACGTGAAGTCGGTGATGGCGACAGCGTAACCCTCAAATACGGCTATACCGTCAGTTACCCGCAAGACAAAACCGTGGAAGGGCTGTAAGTATGCAAACGCAGACGCCCGTCCGGCTATTCCAAATCACGGATTCCCACTGTTATCCCGACGATGATCGCCTGCTCGAATGGGTCAAGGTTCCGGTTCACCCCAATCGTAGCTTGCAAGCCGTGCTGGCCGCACTGGAAGCCCAACGCAGCCCGGCACACGCTGCCGTGGTGTTCAGCGGCGATCTGGTGCAGGAGGAAATTGCTGCATCCTACCAGCGCCTGAACCAAATCCTGAACACCTTCCCGTTGCCGATACACACCATCCCCGGCAACCACGACATCCCGGAACTGATGCAGGCCAACCTCAGCGGCAACGTGCATTTCTGCCAACCCGTACAACTGGACGGCTGGCAGGCCATCCTGCTTGACAGCAGCGAGCTGGACAAAGAGGAAGGTTACCTGACGGCGCAACAACTGGATGAGCTGCGCCAACAACTGGCGGCTTACCCCGACAAGCACGCGATCGTGTTCATGCACCACCACCCCGTGCCGGTCAACAGCCCGTGGATGGATCCGATGCGCCTGCAACAGCCGGAGGCTTTCTGGGCAGTCGTGGCGGATTTCCCACAGGTAAAAGCCGTTTTCTGCGGGCACCTGCATCAGGAATTCATTGGCAATTACAGTTTTGGCGAACGTAGCGTGCCCGTCTACGCCACGCCCGCCACCTGCCTGCAACTCAAACTGCCGACACCCACTTACGAACTGGATCACACCCGCCCGGCCTGGCGCGACATCGCCCTCTACCCTGATGGCACGCTTGAAACCCGGGTGCATTATTTGACTCTGCCTGCGTAATCCCGTAATTTGCCGCGCTGTTCAGGTGCTTGTTCATCAACTGATGGGAACGAGATAAATGGGAAACTGGTGCAAGACCAGTGCTGCCCTCGCAACGGTTAGCGTCCACGCAAGCCCGATACCAGCCTGACAACGCGCGGTCGTGGTTTACCCTCACCCCAACCCTCTCCCTCAAGGGGAGAGGGGGCAAGAGGAAAACCATTGCCGTTACCAGTAATGGTGCGCGATGGGCGCACAATACGGAACTTACCCTATGAAAAAACTCCCCTTGGCCGCCCTGTTCGGCACTGCTTGTATTTACCTGTCTGCATCCCCAATCGTGCTGGCTGAAGACGCCACCGAACTGGAAGAAATCGTCGTGACTGCCGATCGCAAGGCGCGCACCGTGGACGAAACCCTTGCCCCGGTCACCATCATTACCCGCCAGGATATTGAAAAGTATCAGGCTAGCGATATTGCTGATGTGCTGCGTCGCGTGCCCGGTATAAACATCAAGAACGATGGCGGTGCAGGCAAAAACACCGGTATCCAGATACGCGGCAACAACGCCAATCAAACCCTGATCCTGCTGGATGGCCTCAAGATCAATTCCACAACCCAAGGCTCGGCACGTATTGAACACCTGCCGCTGGATCAGGTGGAACGCATTGAAGTGGTGCGCGGCCCCCGTTCGAGCCTGTATGGTTCTGAAGCCATTGGTGGCGTCATCCAGATATTCACCCGCAAAAGCAAGGCAGGATTTCATCCAGAAGCCCGCCTGGGTTTCGGCAGCCACAATACCCGTACCGCCAGCGTGAATCTGGCAGGTGGCACAGAAAACACTTGGTATAACCTGAACGCAGGCACAGAAAAGACGGATGGTTTCAATGCTTGCGAACCAGACAAAGGTTGCTTCTACGATGAACCCGATGCGGACGGCTATAAGCGCGACAGCGTGGCGCTGCGCGTTGGGCATCACCTGAATGCTGATACAGAAGCTGAGCTGAGTTTCCTGCATATACGTGGCGATAGTGAATACGACGGTGCGCCAGGAGCAAACCAGGCAGATACGGTACAACAGATTGCTTCAGTCAAACTCAAACATCAGCTCAATGCCCGGACGCAACTTTCCGCGCAACTAGGGCAGGCCAAAGACAACACCAGCAACCACACGCCCACCGGCGAACTGGATGGGCGTTATGACTCCCGCCGCGACACCGCTAGTCTTCAGGCTGACATACAAACCAGCATCAATGGCGCGATAACCTTCGGCCTCGACAAACAGACCGACAAAATCACGGCAAGTGACAAAGCCTATTCCCGTAGCAGCCGTGACAATGACGCCGTTTTTACCAGTTATCACCACCAGTTCGGTCAACATGATGTGGATGTCGCCTTGCGCCACGACGACAACGAACAGTTTGGCCAGCAGCAAACCGGCAGCATTGCCGCCGGGCGGGATCTGGCAAACGGAATGCGCATCACAGCGGCGTATGGCTCAGCTTTCAAAGCCCCAACCTTTGACGACCTGTATTACCCTGCCAGTGCATTCTATGCTCCCAACCCCAACCTGAAACCAGAAAAGTCCCGCAATATGGAATTGGGTATTAGCGGCAAGCTGCCACACGGCAGGTGGTCAGCCAATGTATTTGAAAACCGGGTAGACAACCTCATCACCTATATCTCCGACCCTGTGACTTTTGCAGGTACGATGGAAAATGTGAACGAAGCGCGTATCCGTGGCATCGAATTGTCTGCCACCAGCAAGCTGGGTAGCTGGGATGCCAGCGGTAACCTGACCGCGCAAAACCCCGAGAACCTGACAGGAACCAACACCGGTAAAATCCTGAGCTATCGCCCGGAACACATTGCCAGTGTTGACCTCGACCGACAGCTGGACAAACTCCACGTCGGCGCAACGGTGCGAGGGGAAAGCCGTCGTTATACTGACCCCGCCAACACTGCCGACCAGAAACTGCATGGCTACGCCACGCTGGATTTACGCGCTGACTACCAACTATCGAAAGACTGGACAATAGGCGCGAAAGTCGGCAACGTGCTGGATAAGGATTACCAGACCAACAGAGGGTATAATCAGGACGGCATCAACGGTCTGGTGACAATCAAGTACGCACCGAAATAGTTTAGGAGACAAAACATGTTCGCACTTTCAAACAAAAACCAATGGCTGGTCGGTGGCGTCCTGTTACTGGTCATGCTGCTGACCCGCAGCCCCATGCTTGACCATTTGCAAGATGCATCGTGGGCGGTGTTTTTCCTGCTGGGGTTCTATGTGCGCCCGGCGCTGGCAATGCCTCTGTTCTGGCTGGCAGGTTTCGCGGTGGATGCCACGGTGACCAGCAACGGCATGGTTTCCAGCTATTGCTTCACGCCTGCGTATGGCTTCACCCTCCCAGCGTATGCCACATTGTGGGCAGCAGGCCGCTGGTTTGCGCACCATTACCGCGCTGACTGGCAAGGTCTGACGACACTGGCAACAGCTGTGGTGGCGGGGACTGCGGCTTGTTTTGCGGTTTCCAACATCGGCTTTTATATATTTGCAGGCTACTTCGAACAAATGGGGGGGACGGAATACACTGTATCCGTGCTGAAGTACCTGCCAGGCTATTTGCAAACCACCCTGCTGTATGTTGGGATTGCCGCCTTGATGCACACTGCGGTATTGCAGTTGGCACAAGGCAAAGCAGCTCATTAATCACGCGCTGTTGCGTTGGCAGTCGTTCAGATTGCCAACGCAACCCCGACCAGCCACAACATTTCCCCGCTTTCCACCACCGCGCCTGCGGTATCGCCCGTGCAGCCCTGCAAGCGTTGCAACATCATCCGTCGCAACAACCAAAAACCGATAAGCGCAACGAACAATCCTTGCATCGAAACCAGCATCGCCACCGCCAGCATTGCCAGCGTTACCCACCACGCGCTTTCACGCGGCAAATATTCCGTCACCGCGCTTGCCAGCCCACCCGGCCTTACATAGGGAGTGGTCAGGAACAGCAGCAACACCAACGCCCGCCCCAGTGCCGGGGCAAGCAACACCGCCCACCACGCGCCTTTTTCCAGCAATACCATCAGTGCGGCGAATTTCAGCAGTTGCAAACCGACCAGCGCGATCACGCCCGCAGCACCGACCAGCGGGTCTTTGAGGATGCGATGGGTCTTTTCCACATCGCCGAAACCGCCCAACCATGCATCGGCACTATCCGCCACCCCATCCAGATGCAGCCCGCCGGTGATAGCAGCCCACAACACGGTGAGGATTGCCGCCAGCAACATTGCCGGGGCGTGGGGCAACAACAGGACAGGCAGGCATAGTAACGCGCCAATCAGCAGCCCAACCAGTGGGTAAAACAGCGCGGCTCGGGCAAGGTCGGGGGCTTCCGGCTTGCCCAAATTCGGGACAGGGATGCGGGTGAGGAAGGAAAGCGCCAGCAGGAATGCCCTCCATAGCACGATCATATGCAATGACTCATGGCAACTTGCCTGCAACCGCTGCTTCCGCGAACGTCGCCATGTTGTTGTGCAAAGCACAGGCCAGCCGCAACAATGGTACGGCAACCGCCGCGCCGCTCCCTTCCCCAAGGCGCATCCCCAAGTCCAGCAGTGGTGGATGCTTGAATTCAGCAACGGCAAACGAATGCCCCTGCTCCGCCGACAGATGCGAAAGCAGCAGCCAGTCCGCCAACGCTGGCTGCAAACGCACTGCCACCAAGGCCGCCGCTGTGCTGATGAAACCATCCACCAACACTGGCATGCCCAACTGCGCTGCCCGCAGATAAGCGCCTGTTAGCGCAGCGATTTCAAACCCGCCCACGCAGCGTAAGGTTTCCAGCGGATCAGGGAAATGGTGGCGATGCTGGTTCAGGATGCGCCGGATCACCGTCACCTTGTGTGCCATGCCTGCACCATCCAGCCCTGTACCTGCACCGGTTATCTCGTCAATCGGCGTGTCCAGCAGGGCGCAATAGAGTGCAGTAGCCGCAGTGGTATTGGCAATACCCATTTCCCCGCCGATAAACAGGTCAGCGCTGGCGGATCTGGCGCGCGCGGCAGCGTCCGCCCCGGCTTGCAACGCAAGGTGCATTTGGGCATGGCCCATGGCGGCTTCCAGCGCACTATTGGCCGTGCCATCCCCCGCCCTCTGGCTGATCAGTTGCGGATGGGAAAGCGTGGTTTTAACCCCCACATCGACCACCTCCAGGGTTGCGTCCAACTCACCTGCCAATACGCTGATCGCAGCGCCACCCGTGAGAAAATTTTGCACCATCTGCGCAGTGACGGCTTGCGGAAAAGCCGATACTCCCTCCTCCGCCACCCCGTGGTCAGCCGCGAAAACGCTGATCTGAACCTTATCGATAGCAGGACGCTCACGGCGCTGCAAACCGGCGAGGCGTATTGCCAGCGTTTCCAGATCACCCAGAGCGCCGGGCGGCTTGGTCAGTTGTGACTGGCGCAAGCGGGCTGCGATAATCGCACCAGCATCAGGTGACGGGCAAGGCGTATCTAACCATTCCATGCAATGTTTCCTTTAAGAAAATGGGGCAGCCCTGCCACCATGAACGCAACATTATCTATTTGTGCCGCCAATTGCTGGTGCAAGCGTCCAGCATGGTCGACGTAACGGCGCGTCAATTCACCCAATGGCACGATTCCCAGCCCGATTTCGTTACTCACCAGCAGCACATCGCCAGTTAAGCTGGGCAAGCAGTCCACCAAGGCGGAGATTTCGGCATCCAAACGGGGTTCATCTTCCAGACATAGCAGATTGGTGAGCCACAAAGTCAGGCAATCGACCAGCAACAAGCAGTCGGGACGGGCATGTTGTTGCAGGGCATCTGCCAGCGCCAGCGGCTCCTCCAGCGTTTGCCAGCGTGCTGGTCGGCTGGCTTGATGATGCTGGATACGGGCAAACATTTCGGCGTCATGGGCTTGCGCTGTAGCAATGTACAGCACATCATGCCCGGATTGCAGGGCAAGATTTTCGGCAAAACGGCTCTTGCCGGAACGGGCACCACCGAGGATAAGGGCTTGCATATCAGATCATTTTGTCAAAATACGATAGTATAAGGCATCAGATATTCATCTGGAGCAACAATATTTCCCATGAATCAACACCTATACACCCAAGGCTGGGACGACTACGAACTGGTCGACGCTGGCAACGGCAAGAAACTGGAACGCTGGGGTGAAATCATCACCATCCGCCCCGAAGTACAAGCCTATTTCAAGCCCGGCAAGCCTTACGCCGAATGGCAGGCCCTCGCCCACTGGGAATTCACCGAAACTGGCAACCAGAGCGGCCAATGGCAGGCACTGCAAACCGATGCGCCAACCACATGGGAAATCAGCTACCGGAATCTACGCTTCCAGCTGGAACCGACCCGTTTCAAGCACCTCGGCCTGTTCCCGGAACAACGCACCAACTGGGATTTCATCGCAGAAAATCTGCCCGCTGATAGCCGTTTCCTCAACCTGTTCGCCTATACGGGCGCGGCCTCCTGCATCGCCCGCAGCACTGGCGCGGAAACCCTGCACGTCGATTCCGTCAAGCAACTGATCACTTGGGCGCATACCAATATGGAGCTGAGCGGCCTTGCCGACATCAAGTGGGTGCGTGAAGATGCGCTGAAATTTGTCGAGCGCGAACTCAAGCGCGGCAGGCAGTACAACGGCATCATCATGGACCCGCCCGCCTGGGGGCTGGGAGTCAAAGGTGAAAAGTGGAAGCTGGAAAGCAAACTGGAAACACTGGTGGCGGGAGCGCAAGGTTTGCTGGCGAAAGGTGGTTTCCTGATCCTCAACACCTACTCACCCACCATCGGCCTACCTGAGATTACCCGGCTGGCGCAGCAGCATTTCCGCCCCAAAGATTGCGAGACTGGCGAGTTGTGGATGAAAACCACGACGGGAAAAGAGCTGTATTACGGCAACCTGTTGCGGGCGCGGCGCTAAGGGATAGCACGCACATTCTGTAGGAGCTTGCCCTGCAAGCGATCGCCAGCATGGCTGGCTCCTACAAAAGACCCGGAAGTACGGAATAACCCCTAAGTCAGTTCGCTGAAATTCAAGCCGTATTTTTGCAGGTATACCCGCAACCGGTGCGAATCATTCTGGCTGGCGCGCTGGGTGCGGCTGACGTTGAACAGCGTGCGCCCGGCTTCCGCCAGGCTCTTGCTGGCCCGGCACACCTGCACCACTTCCGCCAGTTGCACCCGCTCGAAATGGTCGATGCCTGCCAGCGTTGCTTCCGCCAATACTTCCCGTAGCAATGCATCCGTGTCGGCGGCAGGCGTTTCTTCGCGGAAACCGCCCCAGTCGTAGCGCAAGCGCCCGATTTCCCCCGCCACATTGTCTTCGGTAATGCGTCCGCCACTGGCCAGTGTCGCCATGCGGGTGATGCTGGAATTGAGGTCGCGGAAATTGGCCCGCCAGGTTGCTTCCGGCAAATAGGCGAAGGCGAGGTATTGTTCCCGCGCTGCCTTGTTGAAACTGACCTTGTGGCCGACCTTGCGGGCGAATTGCTGGAGTTCGTATTCGATGTTCGGTTCCAGGTCTTCCAGGCGGTCACGCAGGCCGGGCAGTTCATACGTCCACAGGTTGATGCGCGCCAGCAGGTCTTCGCGGAAACGCCCAGCGCGCACCTGCTGGAACAGGTCGCGGTTGCTTCCGGCAATCAACTGGAAATCGCTGCTGGTTTCGCGGTCGCTGCCGAACGGGGTGAACATCTTGTCTTCGATGGCGCGTAACAGCATGGCCTGCTCGTCCAGCCCCAGTTCGCCGATTTCATCCAGAAACAGCAAGCCCTTGTCGGCTTCGCGCAGTAAGCCGGTGCGTGCAGTGAGTGCGCCAGTGAAAGCGCCTTTCACATGCCCGAACAGCGCCGACATGGCGTGGTCACCGCGCAGGGTGGCGCAGTTGGTTTCCACCAGTTTGCCGCTGACCTGCCCGCGCTGTTTTTTCAGCTCGAAAATGCGCTTGGCGAGGCGTGATTTGCCTGCGCCGGTTGGCCCGGTGAGCAGGATGGGCGCATTGGAACGGATCGAAACCTGTTCCAGTTGTGCAATCAGGGCATTGAAGGCAGCGTTGCGGGTTTCGATACCGCCTTTCAGGTAGGCGACACCCTCCTGCGCTTCGTGCTCGAAACGCGAGGCAATCTGGTCGTAGCGCGACAGGTCGAGGTCGATGATCTGGAGGGTTCCCTGCACGCCTTCCTTGCTGGGCGAGGTTTGCAGCAGCTTGCCGGGAATGTAGTTGGCTTCGGTGAGCAGGAACAGGCAAATCTGCGCCACATGCGTGCCGGTGGTGATGTGCACGTAATAGTTGTTTTGTTCCGGGTCGAAGCGGTACTGGCGGGTGAAATCGAGCAACTGGCTGTAAACCTGCTCGAAATCCCACGGGTTGGCGTATTCCACCCGATGCGCATGGAGCTGGGCGTGGGGGGCAAGTTGCTGCATGTCACGCAGGGTCACGCTTGCCAGTTCGACTTCCTCAGCCTGATGGATAAGCACGAACTCGTCCACCCGAAATTCCGGCTGCATGAAGATGCTGATGGAAGGCCGCCAGTGTTTCCAGCGGCGTTTACCCAGCCCCTGCTGATCCAGCCGGGTGCCGAGGATACCGATAACGACGTTACGCTGCGTCACGGAAAGCTAACGCCACTGATAGGACAAACCCAGTTTTCCGCCCCAAAGGGTGCCTTTTTCGACGATGGGGCTGTCGGTAATCGCTGCGTCGTAACGGGTAGCATCCACCTCACCGACCAGCGCCCATTTGCCGGTCAGCGGCTTTTCCAGCCTGATCCCGGCTTTCAGGGCAAGACCGTCATCCGCCTGATAAGCCGGGCGGCCTGCCTTGGCCTCATCAGCATCCACACCTACGTAGTAATCCGTCAGGTCAGATGACAACCATTGGCCTTCCACATAAGGCCGCAGGGAAACCTGCTCCGACAGCGAATTCAGGGTGTAGCGTGCTTTTGCCTGCGCGCCTTTGTGGGCGGCCACATCCTGCCCAACTTCGGCGTTCACCACCCCGGAAGCCAGTTTCCACGCCGCGCCGACGCGCAGGTTGATGGCTCGGTCGAGCTCGTGCATGTCGCGCAATTGTTCGCTGTCGCCGCGTTCGTGATCCCATTCATCCAGACCCGCACCGAGATACAGACGCTGGGTGTCGCTCTTGCTGAATGACCATGCCGGGCCGGAAATGTCGAAGCCATCACGGTCTGTTCCGGTAAAAGTCACGCTGGTTTCACTGTCGCCACCAACGAATGGCGACTGCCTGACTTTTACCCCCAACCCCAGGTCGGATGGCAACAGCGAATCAACATCAGCTAATGCAACGCAGGGCGCTAACAGCAACAAAGGCAGGAATCTTTTCATGCTTATCTCTCATCAGATGTGGATCATGGCAAAAGTGTAGCACGGCTGGCGGCTGATGCTTTTTTCATGGTTATCTAAAAAATTAGATAACTATCCAAAAAAATAAAATTTTCAGGCGAATAGCGGTGGTCATACATATTAAAAAAACAAATACTCCTTATTTTTCATTGAATTGAAAACACATGACACGCCTTGGCACAGCCGTTGCAATAATGCTCCTGCCAGAGGGCGACCGCCGGTCGCCCCTACAACAATACCCCGTAGGGACGACCGGCGGTCGCCCTGTTCGACGGCAAATCAACGAGGAAAACATCATGACCATCACCGGCAACTACGAAGTCCTGCACGAACCCGGCCACGCCCCGGTCAAATCCTGGACGCGCGGCGTACCGTTCGCCGATAACGCCAAGCGGCAGGTGCTGAACATGGCGCAGATGCCCTTTATCCACAAATGGGTGGCGATCATGCCCGACGTACATCTGGGTAAAGGCGCGACCATCGGTAGCGTGATTCCCACCATTGGCGCGGTAATTCCGGCGGCGGTCGGGGTCGATCTGGGTTGCGGCATGATGGCGGCGAAAACCACCCTGAGCGCTGCCGACCTGCCGGATTCGCTGGAACTGATGCGTAGCGCCATCGAAAAAGCTGTGCCGCACGGCATTACCTTTGGTGGGCGCGACAAGGGAAGCTGGGGTGATCCACCCGCCGATGTGCTGGAAAAATGGCTGCTCTTGAGCGCAGGTTTCCAGCGCCTGTGCGACAAGCACCCGTTCCTGAAAAACAGCAACAACCTGAAGCAACTGGGAACGCTGGGAACCGGCAACCATTTCATCGAAGTGTGCCTGGACGAAGATCAGGCCGTATGGGTGATGCTGCACAGCGGTTCGCGCGGGGTCGGCAACAAGATCGGCACGCACTTCATCGAGCAGGCGAAAAAGGAAATGGAACGCTGGTTCATCCACCTGCCGGACAAGGATCTGGCCTACATCCCGGAAGGCAGCCAGCATTTCCGCGATTACGTCGAAGCAGTGGCGTGGGCGCAGGATTTCGCGCAAGCCAACCGCGAAGTGATGATGGCGCGCACCCTGCAAGCGATCCGCGAGGTGTTGCCGAAAGCGTTTTCCGCCGATGTGGAAGCGGTCAACTGCCACCACAACTACATCAGCCGCGAACACCACTACGACAAGGACGTATGGGTAACGCGCAAGGGTGCGGTGAGCGCACGCGCGGGTGAAATGGGCATTATCCCCGGCAGCATGGGCGCGAAATCCTACATCGTGCGCGGGCTGGGTAACGAGGAAAGCTTTTGCAGTTGCAGCCACGGTGCAGGGCGCGTGATGTCGCGTACCGAAGCCAAACGCCGCGTGTCGATGGAAGAACATAAACGCGCCGTCGCCGGGGTGGAATGCCGAACTGATGACAGCGTGATCGATGAAACACCGTCGGCTTACAAACCCATCGAGAAAGTGATGGCAGCGCAGAGCGATTTGGTGGAAATTGTGCATACGCTGAAGCAGGTGTTGTGCGTGAAGGGGTGATGTAAAACCAAAGGCAAATTCGAAACCTGATTTGTAAATTCTTTTATCAGCCAATGATTGGCAGTATCATCAGTGTAACTAATTATTGGCCACGCGAGATATTACGGATTAATCAAAAGGAAACCTAATAATGACCAAAGATAACCCAACTTTTATGGATAACCAGTTTCAATGTCCTCATTGTGGCGTCGTTGCGCAACAAAAATGGTTCAATGAAGCCGAGGCCAGCTCCACCATCAATAGCATTATCCGCCACATTTATTTTGACTATCGTGTAAACATTAGAGACTACCAACAAGAAACCCTTGAAGCATTCATAAAAAAAGTTGGTCAATTTTTTAGCACAGAATATAAAAAAGCGATACCTCCAAACTTTGCCATCTCAACTTGCAACTCATGCAGCAAGATTGCTCTTTGGATAGATAGAGAGATCATTTTTCCCAGACTAATACTAGTTGACAGACCAAATGAAGATTTAAGCGAAGAAATCAAATCATTGTATAATGAAGCTTCAAGAATCTATATTGACTCACCCAAAGGAGCAACGGCTTTACTTAGATTGGCATTACAATTACTGCTTAAACAAATTGGTAAAGAAGGAAAAAATATCAACAATGATATTAAGGAGCTTGTATCGGAAGGATTAAGTCCAAAGATACAGCAAGCCCTTGACCTTCTTCGAGTGGTAGGTAATAACGCTGTTCACCCTGGCCAAATCAATTTGGATGATAACCGTGACATAGCTCTAAAACTATTCCATCTCTTAAACTACATAGCCAATGAACTGATCACAAAGCCTAAAGAATTGGACACCTTATATAATGAGATAATTCCTGAGAGCACAAGGCTACATATAAATCAGCGGGATAAACTCACACGAACATGAAACGGGACTCAAAACCCATCGCTTATGGACATTTACGGCTATAATCGGCTAGTATCAGCTCACGAATCGGACATGCAATGAAAGTTCACTCCCTCACCATCACGCCCGACATCCTGCGCATTATCGCCGAAATCGACGAATTCCGGGGCAGTTGGCGTATGCTGCAAAACCTTGCCCCCGAACGGCTCGCCTCCCTGCGCCGGGTGGCGACGATTGAAAGCATCGGCTCTTCCACCCGCATTGAGGGCGCGCGCCTGACCGATTCGCAGGTGGAGGAACTGCTCAGCAACATCAACCGCAAGTCATTCGTCACCCGCGACGAGCAGGAAGTGGCGGGCTATGCGGAACTGATGGACATCGTGTTCCAGAATCATGCCGATTTAAGCTTAAGCGAAAACTACATCAAGCAGCTTCACGCCATTTTGCTGCAATATTCGCACAAGGACGAACGCCATCGCGGCCAATACAAAACGCTCGACAACCACGTCGAAGCCTTTGACGCCGACGGCAACAGTATTGGCGTGGTGTTCCAGACCGTCACCCCGTTCGCAACGCCGCTGCGGATGCAGGAACTGGTGTACTGGACGCGCGAAACCCTCGCCGACAACAGCCTGCACCCGCTGCTGGTGATTGGCGTGTTTACCGTCGTATTCCTGCAAATCCATCCGTTTCAGGACGGCAACGGCAGGCTTTCCCGCATCCTCACCACCTTGCTGCTGCTGAAAGCAGGCTACCGTTACGTGCCCTACAGTTCGCTGGAAAGCGTCATCGAACAAAACAAGGAAGGCTACTACCTCGCCCTGCGCCGCACCCAGGGCACACTGGAAGATGCTGACCCCAACTGGCTGCCATGGCTGCGCTTTTTCCTCGCCTCCCTCAAGGCGCAAAAAGACCGGCTGGCCGCAAAAGTCGACCTGCACAATCCGTGGGAAAGCCTGCCGAAAGAAGCCATCGCCATCATGGAACACATTCAGCAACACGGGCGGATTACGGTGGGTGAAGCGGAAACACTGCTGGCAATACCGCGCTCGACTATAAAAAAGCGGCTAACGGATTTAGTGGCAGGTGGCTTGCTGATGCGTCAGGGGCAAGGGCGCGGGACGTGGTATGAGGTCAAAAGATAACTATTAAACCTCTCTCCAGACACCAATAAAAACCTTTTTGCTTTTAACAAGAAAAAAGCCATTATTTATTGTTGCAAATCTTTTTAAGTCATGTAACATACAGCGCCATGAACATTTTAACCTTTACATGCAATTCAATCCGACTGCCGAGCATTGAGAGGTTCGCCATGTAGTGGTGCGCGCTTGAAATAACCCAAGTTTCAGGAAATCCGCACACGTTGCGGCTTTTTTATTGCTATTTTTCAGCCACATACCTGCAACCATGCGACAGGGGAATGGCTTGCCATTTGTTTGATGCACAAAGGTTTTTGACGATGATTGAGCATATTAACCAATTTCCACAACCGAACTGTTTCTCGCCTGTCGTACAGGAGGGCATTGCCATGTAATGCGTTTTACTTAATGCATGGCAATCATTTAAAAGCCCTCATGACGCCGGTTATGAGGGCTTTTTTTATTATTACGTTTGGCTACATGTTATTAGTCAAGCGATGGATTTTTATTGCCTGATTTTTTAAGTCAGGCGAAGGGGTTTTATTACCCCACAAAAAATTTGGCCACGTTGCACATGCTTGCGGAGCAGGTTCTGGAGACCTGCCTGACACAGCTTCCGCTGGAAACCTGTGTATCGGCGTTGCAGCAGGTCAGATGCCGTCATTATTGCCTAATGGTAAGGCAATCGACTTGGGATCGATGGATGCTGGTTCGACTCCGGCTAATGACTCCTTGCTATAGCTCAGCCTGGTAGAGCAGTTGACTGATAATCAACCTGTCGCCGGTTCAACTCCGGCTAGCAAACCTCACTACCCTACGAAGGTAGTTAATAAAACGCCCGCAAGGGCACAGGCAATGGCCTCCGGGTCAAATGCCCTGCTGACGGAGAGCGTAACGTGGCGACACGCAAGCTTTCCCGCCCGCAGCGCAGGCGACCGGCATCCGGCCCGCCTTGGACATGGGTACGGTTGGCGCGATGCACACGCAGACGTTGCGCATCCCACCTTCCGCAAATGCCCGAGCCGGAACGGCTGTGGAGGCCATGCCACTTTTACTCAGGAGAACAGCCATGTTATTCAAGAAAAAAATCATCATCCCCGAAACGCATCACGGGTTGCTGTTCAAAGACGAGCAATTCGTGCGCGTACTGCCAGCAGGTGTACACGAATTTTACGACTGGAAGCAGCAATACAGCGTCCGGCAGGCCGATATTCAGCACACGCTGCAACAGGGCGTGGACGAAAATACCCTGCACCTGATCGACCTGCACCCCAAAGCTTTCGCCGAACACATGCAGCTGTGGGAAACCGGTGAGCACGAAGTTGGCCTGCTCTATCAGGGCAAGGTGTTGAAAGACATCAAGGCTCCCGGTCAGCGCGGTGCATATTGGCTGGGCAAGCGGGAAATCGACATCCGCAAGCTCGACATCAGCACCGATTGCAAGCTGCCAAAGGAGCTGGCGCGGCAGGTGACAGCGACCAAGGAACCCTTGCTGCTGGCTTCCACCTTCAAGGCCATCACCGTCAGCAACATCGCTGAAGGCCATGTCGGGTTTCTGGAAGTCGACGGCGAACAACTGGACATGCTCAAGGCTGGCATCCACGTCTGGTGGAATTTCAACCGCAGCATCAGGGTGACGACGATGGATACCCGCCTGCAAAACATGGAAGTCAACGGTCAGGAAATCCTCACCAGGGATCGCGTATCCCTGCGGATCAACCTGTCCGCCACCTGGCAGGTACGTGAACCACGCAAGGTCAAGGAAGCGCTGGCCAACCACCAGGACTACCTGTACCGCGAATTGCAGCTTGCCCTGCGCACGGTGGTTTCCACCCAGACGCTGGACGAGTTGCTGGCGGATAAAAACCTGCTCAACCAGCAGGTGCAGGCCATCGTCGCCGCCAAGGCTGCCGAATTCGGCATCGACCTGAAAACCGTCGGCGCGCGTGACATTGTGCTGCCCGGCGACATGAAGGCGATCCTGGCGCAAGTGGTCGAAGCGGAGAAACTGGCGGAAGCCAACCTGATCAAGCGGCGTGAAGAAACCCAGGCGACCCGTTCCCTGCACAACACCGCCAAGGTCATGGAAGGCAACCCCGTGTTGCTGCGCCTGAAAGAGCTGGAAGTGCTGGAAAAAGTCACTGCCCAGATCAACACCCTGAACGTCTACGGCGGTCTGGATGGCGTCATGAACGATCTGGTGCGACTGACCGACAAAAGCAAGGCAGCGTAAACTTCACAACCAACCGTGGCGGGCCTAGCGCCCGTCACTCCCCCCATCCAGCATCCGCCGGATCTCATCCTCCCCCAACGGCTCGGCGTGTTTCACCCGCAAACTGTCATTCCACTCCCGCGCAAAATCGCGTTGCAGCCACCCATTCATACCCGCCGTCACGCCCATCGCCAGCAAAGCCCCCAGACTTGCCAGCCCCATATCCTTATGCGCATCCCACACATCGCCCTGCGTGCCGAGGTAGGCCATGCCCAGCTCGCCGCCGAACACTTCCGCCACCGCCCATTCCACCAACTCATACAGCATTGAGGTGGACATGGTTAAATCCAGCGGCAGGAAATAGCTCCAGAACCCTTTCACATCCGCCACCCGGATGAACATTTCTCGCACCGGATACGCCAGCAGCAGCCCATACAGGAAATGCACCAGCCGGTCGAAATGGTTGCGCTCAAACCCCAGCGCCCCGTTCAGCGAGTAACCAAATGCTGACTGCCACCACTGCTCATATGGCACTTCCGCATAGGTGTAGTGCGAGCCGATTTCATGCAGGCACAGGAAAACGAAAATCAGCATGTAGGAAACGCGCGATAATGGAAACGACTTGCTGGTTGCCAACAGCGCGATCACCGCTGTTACCGACAGGATGTTTTCCAGCAGCCAGTCCTGCCGGTACAGGGGCGCGATTCCCAACGGTATCGCCAGCGACGCAAATACTGCCACCAACAGAAAAAGCCACGCGCGGTGCGTCATAGGGGTCTCCTTTTACAATCCATACCCAGAGGTTAGCTGTGCTGACATTTGTCAGTGCGCTTTGCAGCATCATTCGCTAGCATATTAGTGTTAAATTTTCGTGAAAAAAACATTATGTGGAGCAAATGATGGAAAGAGAAGAAACCGAAAAGAGCCAAACGCTGGACTCAAATCCCGTTACCGAAATGGGCGTGGAAACGTTTGCCGTTCTGCAAGCTGTCGCAGAAGCACAGGATGCGCAGGTGGCTGCGGCACAAGACATACTTGCCCATACCGACCCTGTTCCGGTTGATGCAGCGGCTGTTATCAAGACACTGGAATCCATTCTGGCGGGTGCTTCGCCGGATGACGCCGAGGCTCTGCGCAATGCCCTGTTACGCTGGCAGGAACCTGACGCCAGAATGCCGGTCAGCCCGGATGATGAATTGGTAGAAAACTGGCGCACTGCGGTTTACCCTTACAAAAACCGCATGTCACGCAAGAACTACGAAAAGCAGAAATACCACCTGCAAGTTGAGTTGCTGAAACTGCAAGCCTGGGTGCGTGAAACCGGCCAGCGTGTCGTCATCCTGTTCGAAGGGCGTGACGCAGCGGGCAAGGGCGGCACCATCAAGCGTTTCATGGAACACCTCAACCCGCGTGGCGCGCGCGTGGTAGCCCTGGAAAAACCGACCGAAACCGAACGCGGCCAGTGGTATTTCCAGCGTTATATTCAGCATCTTCCGGCAGCAGGCGAAATGGTGCTGTTTGACCGCTCCTGGTACAACCGTACCGGCGTTGAGCGTGTCATGGGCTTCTGTAGCGATGATGAATATCTGGAATTCCTGCGGCAAGCGCCCGAATTTGAGCGCCATCTGGTCAACAGCGGCATCCATGTCTTCAAATTCTGGTTCTCGGTCAGCCGCAAGGAACAGCGCCGCCGCTTCAAGGAACGCGAAATCCACCCACTCAAGCAGTGGAAACTCAGCCCCATCGACCTTGCCTCCCTCGACAAATGGGAGGAGTACACCAAGGCCAAGGAAGCGATGTTCTTCCACTCCGATACGGCGGAATGCCCGTGGACGATCATCAAGTCTGACTGCAAAAAACGCGCGCGTCTGAACGCCATGCGCTATGTGCTGAGCAAACTTCCCTACAAAGGCAAGGATGTGAAAAACGTACCGCCAGTCGACCCGCTGATTGTCGGGCGGGCAAGCCTGAGCAGTTAACCAAACTGTACTAGAGACAGACTTTTCCGCTTTGCTCCCGTGATAACCTGCTTAACGCAAGCGCAAGGTCTGCCCCGCCTGAATTCCGTAAGGCGCGGGCAGACGGTTCAGCCGGATGATGGTCTTCACCGGCACGCCTGTCTGGCGCATCACTTCATACACCGTATCCCCCGCTTTCACCCGATAACTTGCCGTACTATTTCCTGTTCCGGAAGTGGTATGCAAGTCTGCCCAAGGCAGGGCACTGCCGGAAACAGGAGCAGAACGCCTGGTGATTACTGACTGTTTTGCAACGTATGCGGCTTTTTGCACTTTTGCTGCCGGTTTCATCTTTGCCGCCAACGGCTGGGAGAGAACAGCTTTCATTGGCTTTACCAACTGCCGGGATGCAGGTTTTTCCGGAACAGACCGTTCCGGCGTATAGGCTTTGGCAGCAACAAATGTAGGGGCAGAACCACCGGCAAACTTGCCATAAGCCTGCATCACCTTGCTGACATAACCCGTGTTGGGAATGCGCCCATTCTTGCGGACATTGCCTTCTCCCGCGTTATACGCCGCTACCGCCCGGCGGGCATTACCATCATAGCGGGCAAGGAGATAACTCAGGTAACGGGTTCCACCATGGACATTCTGACTGACATTATAACCATCACGAACGCTGAAACGGCGTGCAGTACCCGGCATCAACTGCATCAGGCCCTTTTCCCCGAGGGAACCGCGCGCCCTTGACTTGAAGCAGCTTTCAATGGTGATGACAGCCTTGATCAGATCCTTGCTGACGCCATATTTGGCGGATGCGCTGGCAATATTGTCATGGTACGGGCTGGCCTTCTGCGCCAGGGTAGCAGAGCTTAGTGACTGACAACCGCCGCCACCGCCGCTTCTGATACGTTTTCTGGAATGGCGACTTTTGCCGGATTTGACGACCTTGCTTTGGCTGACATTTTTGACGGAAGCTTCAGCATCATTGATGTTGAAGGGAGTTGCTGACAAAAAAATGACAAGCGCCGCACTGAGCGCAAAATACATGATTTTTTCCATAAGGCTTTAGTTCTTAATCCATTAAGACAAAAAAAACCGGCACTTGACCGGATAACAATCTGGATACCCAAACAGGGCATATTTCGCAAGCAAGATTTATTTAGGCATTAATTGCTTATTTATCCAACAGATAATTTATCTTGATGATAAAAATTCATCCCAAAAAAAGAATCTCTTTAATCATGCTGATCATTGTAGTCGTCATCATCCACCGTGGCTGGCTGTTCGCGTTCTCGCGCCGGGTTAGAAGCCTGCTTTTTGGCTTGTTCCACGCGTTTGTCTTCGCTGCGGATTTCATTCCGCAAGTCACGGGTCATGTCGTTGATGGAACCACCCTTTAAACCAACTTCACCCAGCAGGGTTTCGATCAGTGGAACCTGGGCACGGTAACGCAAGGCGCTATCCACCACCTGATCGGCCAGACTGCTACCGCCATTGCCACCGCCGGATGAGGAACCACCGCCATTACCCGAACCATTACGGCCTGAACCGCCCATGGCATTATTGAGGCCATCGATGTGCATGATCTTGATGCCTTCAATATTCTCAATCGGACGCACGCTTTCGCGGATGATGTTGGGCAACTGGCGCACGATTTCCAGCTTGACCTGCATGGCGATCTGCTCGTTGGAAAGCATGTTGGAAGCCTCATTGAGCGCCTTCTTGCCCGCCGCCTCGATTTCGTAACGGATTTGTGCCGCCTGCGCCGCCAGTTTTTCCACATCGGCATTAGCCTCGGCAATGATGCGTTGCCGCCGCGCTTCTTTTTCGGCGCTGATCAGCTCGACGATGCGGGAGCGCTCGGCTTCGGCACGTTCGCGGGCAGTGCGGATTTCCTCGGAAATCTTTTCAAACTCGGCCTTGACCTTGTTGGTTTCGATCCAGGCCATTGATACTTCGCGTTCCAGCTCAGCCTGCTGGATGTTCATGGACTGCTGGACGCGCTCGACCTTGAGCTCCTTCTCGATATTGAGTTCTTCAATTCGGCGTTGGGTTTCGGCATCGTTTTCAGCCTTCTGAAGCTTGCGCTGGTTTTGCGCCAGGGATTCCTTGTAATCAACCTCTTCCTTCTGGATGGTGGCTTCCAGGTTTTTCTGCTTGATCGCAACCGCCGTTTCCTGCGCGATATTGTTGCGGCGCTTTTCGTTTTCGGAAACGATCTGTTCGAGGATGGTCAGGCCGCGCGAGTCAAATGAGTTGTTGGCGTCGAAATATCCCCGGTCGGTCTGGTCAAGCCGGGTCAGGGAAACCGACACCAGTTCCAGACCATTTTTGCGGAATTCAGCATTGACCGCCTCTTCCACGTTATGCTCGAAATCGGCGCGTTTCTGATGCAGTTCGTCCAGCTCCATACCTGCCGCCACCGAACGCAAGGCAGCAACGCAGGGAGCTTCAAACACCATTTTCACCTTAGTCTCATCCAGGGTACGTTCACCGAGTGCGCGGGCGGCAGTGCTGATGGCATGTTCGTCAGGAGCCACCCGCAGGAAAAACTCGGCAGTTACATCTACCCGCAACGGGTCTTTGGTCACCAGCGCCTGTTCCATTTCACGGGTAATTTCAATGCGCATGGTCTGCATGTTGACTGGCAAAACATCATGCAGCACCGGCAGGACGAAAGCACCACCACCCATGATGATCTTTTCCCCGCCAAAACCGGTACGCACGTAGGATCTGTCCTTTTGCGCCCGCTTGTAAAAGGCTGAAAACAGCGCAGCCCCCATCACCACCAGCACAAGAATGCCAACGGAAAGGGAAATATAGAGATTTAAATCCATGCAGCTTCACCCCGGAAACAGGTTGGTATGCAAATGATTATACGCAATATGCTGAAGGTGTGCCCGAATCCCATAGTTGCCGCCATAACTATAAACAGCGCTTCTGGAGAAAGCCGACATCAGTTGTACAAACCTCCCCAGCAAACTGTTGGAAATCCACAAGGCAGCCCCCTACGGTCTCGACACAAAAACAAGCAACATATTGTTTTATAAAAAATTTTATCTATTGGCACGCTCCCTGCAATATCCCAGACATGAGCAGCCAAGCCTGCCCAACAACAGAAACCAATATCAAAATAATGTTACAAGGAGAATCGACCATGAAATTCCAACACATCGCCCTGAGCATCGCCCTGTTCGCTGTTAG
>JAHJJD010000121.1 GCA_018822845.1 Gammaproteobacteria bacterium
CGGCGTGCGGATTTCATGACTGATATTGGCCAGGAACATGGATTTGGCGCGGGTAGCGGCGTCGGCCTTTTCCTTGGCTTCCTGCAATTTTTGCCGGGTATCCACCTGCGAGGTAATATCCATGATCAAGCCTTCCAGAAATAACGGCTCTCCTTGTCCATCGCGTTCCACACAATGACCCTGTTCCCACATCCAACGCCAGCAACCATCCCGGCAGCGAATCCGGTAGGTCAACTGGAAAGATTGATCACTGTTCAGGGCGGCTGTTACCTCTTCCCATATGCGTTCCTGATCTTCGGGGTGGATCAGGCTATTGAAGCTGATTCCGTGCGCACCTAGCAGGCGGCTGGCCGGGTAACCGGTCAGGGCTTCACAGCCTTCGCTGACAAACACCATCGACCACTCACGGTTATAATGGCAACGGTAGGCCATGCCCGGCAGGTTGCCAATCAGGCTTTGCAGGGAACGCTTGCTTTCCAGCAGCAGACGACCTGTTTCCTGCCGTTCCTGCATGACCTGTTGCAGCAGCACATTCTTTTCCCGCAGGCGTCCATTATTCCACGCCACCAGGCCACTGCCTGCAAACCCCAGCAGGATCACAGCGCCCGCCACGCCCAGCACCCACCAAAGCCAGCGGTAATCCGGTTTTTGCTCCGGGTCATAGAGAAAACCATCCAGCCTGCTGGTGTCTTTCACCATCCCCAGCTTGAGGAAGGTATCCGCCATGCGCCGCCAGCGTTCCGCATTCATGTGGCCAATCTGGACAATATCCGGCTTGATCAACTCACGAATATGTTCGGCTTCATAGCGTAACGCCTCGCGCTCAAGTTCCGGGTGACGTTTCAGCAGAGTGCTGATGGTTTCCTCCGGGTTATCCAGCGCATACTGCCAGCCGCGTACCACCGCGCGGTACAAGGCGGCCACCTGATCCGGGTGTTCCTGTGTATGCCGCTCACTGGTGAACAGGGTGTCGCCGTAGAAATCCACCCCGTAATTGATCGGCTGGATGTAATGCACATCGCGCCCGGCCTGCTGGTTGAAGAAAGGCTCGCTGGTCATGTAACCAAAATCCGCATCCAGCTTGCCGTTCAAAAGTTCCTCCATGCCCACGCCATTGGGGCGTAGCACCAGCGCATCCAGCGACACCCCTTCGTTGACGAACATGGCGGCAACCTCAACGATGGGCTGGCCACCGACCATGATGCCTATCCGCTTGTGCGCCAGATCGTGCGGCGTGCGCAAACCGGAATCCCCCAGCGCCATCAGCACGGCTGGCGAATGCTGGAAAATGCTCGCCAGCGCCACTACCGGCTTGCCCTGCAAGCGGTAGTAAACCAGTTCGCCAGCCTCGACAGCATATTGCGCACGTCCTTCCAACACTTCAACCAGCGGGGCAATGTCGGAGCCACCGGGATTTAACCTGACCTCCAGCCCTTCCTCACGAAAAAAGCCTTTTTCCTGCGCTGCGTAATATCCGGCAAACTGGAACTGATGACGCCACTTCAGTTGCAACGTAACCTGTTCCAATGCCGGAGTGGATGCCTGTGCCATGCCTGATGACAAACACAACAAAAACATCCCCGCCCACAATTGACGGCACAAACGGTAAAAAGACATTTCCAACAACAACACCCTTGGTAAACTCATGGGCTGCATCTTACACCGCGCACATGCATTGTTAACCACCAGCACGCAATATTTCCCCGTAGTAAAAACATAAGCCTAAACACAACCGTCACAAAAACGTCACCGTCTTGCAGCATTGACGCAGCAAAATCAGCAGGGTGTTCAAAACCAAATGTAAACCGTGACCGCTCCTAACCTTACACTCGTACAATCCATTACCCGGCTGGCAGTGGTAACTGAAACCTGGCCGCCTGAAATCAATGGCGTTGCCAATACCATTGGCCGTCTGGTGCATGGCATACGGGATACGGGCAGCTATCACGTACAACTGGTGCGGCCCCGCCAGCAGGCGCGGGAAAAAGCCATCCGCACCGGCAATTTCCAGGAATACCTCGTCAATGGACTGACCCTCCCCTTCTACCGGGAAGTCCGTTTGGGCTTTCCGCAATACAATGCCCTCAAACGCCTGTGGAAACAGCAGCGCCCCGACATCGTGCAAATCGTGACCGAAGGGCCGCTCGGCTATTCCGCGATGAAGGCTGCCAAAAAACTCGGGATTCCCGTGATCAGCGATTTCCACACCAATTTTGACCAGTACAGCCGTTACTACCGGCTGAGCGGTTTTTTCAATCTGGCCAAGCGCTATTTGCGCCATGTCCACAACCAGACCCTGGTAACACTGGTTCCCACCCGCGAATTGCAGCAGCAACTGACCGCCTGTGGCTATGAAAAACTCGGCATTCTGGAACGCGGTATCGATGCCAAACTGTTCAATCCGCAACACCGTAGCGCAGCCCTGCGGGCACGGCTAGGTATCCAG
>JAHJJD010000122.1 GCA_018822845.1 Gammaproteobacteria bacterium
AAAACGCAGGGTGCCGGGTTTCGGCAAGGGATACTGTTTCAGTCGCACGATTTTGCACAGGAGCCGTTTTTTGGGATCATTGATTATACAGGACTTTTTGGATCACCGGGAATTGCTGGCAGATCAACGCCCTGCCTTACGACAATCTACCCACTGCCGACGCATGGCAATTCATGCCCGAACCCGAACGTCGCCTAATCGAAAAACTCAACACCACCTGCAAACGCCTCGACGATCCAAGCCTGACAACAGCACTTTTTCAAGGTTTGGTTACAAGTGCTGATTATGTTTATCACCTCAATAAGGTTTCAAGTGGCAAGTATATTTCTCATGCAGACAAGGAAAATCCTGTTGAAGTCGAGATTGAGGATGAGTTAATGCATTTGCTGGTGTCGGGTAAAGAAGCTAAACGCTATCAACAACCACAAACTGACACCTATTTGCTGTTTCCTTATAAATTGGATGCAGAACCCGTGAGGCTGTATTCGGAGGTTGAATTTGAACAGTATTTTCCGAAGGGGTGGGCATATTTGCTGAAAAATGAGAAAGCCCTGAAAGGTCGTGAAAATGGTAAAATGAATAAGGTTGGTTGGTGGGGATACGTCTACCCTAAAAGTCTGGATAGGCATGAACAGCCAAAGCTGCTTATCCCGCGTTTGGTAAAAAACTTGTTCTGTGCTGTCGATAAAAATGGTGATTTTTATCCAGATAATGTGGATGTTGGGGGTGTATCGGTCACGGATGCATCTGCTTTATTCTACATTGCTGGTGTGGTGAATGCGCCCGTTGCCAATTTTGTTTGGCGGCGTATTTCCAAGCCATTTCAGAATGACTACCGTGCTGCGAATAAGCAGTTTATTGCACCGTTGCCGATTCCGAATGCGGATGAGGAACAGAAAAAGCAGGTGGCGGAATTGGCGGAGAAGTTGCAAGAATTGCATACCGCTTACCGCGATGAACTGCAAAAACTGGCAAAGCGTTTGTCTGCCGCACAAATGACGGACGACACCAAAACCCCGCAATGGATTTGGGCAACACTCCCCGACGACAAACAACTGAAAGCCTCTGATACCGCCAAAGCCACCGGACTCAAAGGCAAAGCCCTCACCGATTGGGCAAAAGCACAATACCAAGCCGCCTTGGCGCAAAAACTCGAAAAGCTCACCGTCAACCTCAATCCCAGTCTCAAACTGACGGTACGTTATGAAGATGGCGAATTACGCCTGCTTGCCAACGGCACACCCGCTTTCGATAGCTTGTTTGAAGATGATGCTGAACTGATTGCGGTGCAATGGAAATACGTGATTCGCTCCACCAACATCACACCGAGCGTCACCGCTGAAAAACTGCTGGGCGAATTGCTCAAACTCAAAACCACCGACAATGACAGCTTGCGTAAACAGATTATCGCGCTGGATAAAAAGCTGGATGAATTGCAGGTGGGGATTGAGGCGAAAGAGCGCGAGATGAATGGGGTGGTTTATGGGTTGTATGGGTTGACGTGGGAAGAGGTTTTGCAGGTGGAGCGGGGGTAGAATGGAAAATTCAGAGAAAGAATCAGGGAGATGGTTAGTTTCTGTTATGGGCGGAATGATCGTTCTAGCCTTGGTGTTCGGTATTTTAATTTCGATAGCGTATATCTATGGCGTAGATACTCTTTTTCCTTCCTTGAGGGTTAGAGAAAATTGGGGTGTCGTTGGGGATTTTTTTGGTGGCATTTTGAATCCAGTTTTTGCGTTTTTAGGATTGATAATGTTGCTTGCAACACTTTATCAATCTCAGAAAGAGCTGGCTTTGACTCGTGAAGAATTAGCAAGCTCAACCAAAGCATTAGAGGATCAGGCACTAACGCAGAAGCAGCAGAGATTTGAAAATACTTTTTTTGAGCTATTGGATCAGCATAATCAATTGATTAGAGATATGAATGGTTTGATGTATAAGCCAAATATTGATTGGGTGCATTTTAATGAAGAAAAGGGTCTTATTAATTGTGCAAGGATAGAGCTGGAGGATTATTTACGTACAGGTGATGGTGCTACCCTGAGAAGTTATTTTATTGTTTTATTTCAAGCATTAAAAATGATTTTTGTTTATTTTAATAATAAAGAGTTGGTCGAGGTTGATATTTTAAAGATTGTTGATTTGACTGAGGCAGAAAAGAGATATTCAAATATTGTTCGCGCCTTTATTAATGATCGATTAGGTTGTTTATTGGTGGTTAATTGTTTGCCTAGCAGTAATGAGGAATATCCAAGCTATCAAAAATTCAAATGGTTATTGGAAAGATATTCTTTTTTTGAGCATATTCCAGTTAACTACTCCGATGATGGAAGAAAAGAGTTCTTTGAATATATAGTTGATCAAGGTTGTTTCCATGAGTGTGCTTTTGGGGATGGTTACTATTACAAGAAAGTAAAGAATAGACAGCCAGTGAATTTGACTAATGACCGATCTCCCGTTAGCGAGGAGACAGAGGCGTATTTGAACTCTATCGAAGACTGATGAAATACGTGCTAAATATAAGTTGTTCATTTGGAAGTTTGATCGTTTTACTGGAGGAAGCCAATGCCCGCTAACCAACGCACGTTAAGCATCCCTGAACTCCGCGCTCTTCTGTCTGCTTTCAAACAACAGCACGGCGCGGAATACAGCCTACGCGCTTTAGGCTATTTCGGCTCTTACGCCCACAATACCGCCACCCCAGACAGTGACGTGGACATCGTATTTGAGACCGACAACCCCAACCTGTTCCTGACCGCCATGATGAAGCAGGATTTGGAAGAGGTGTTAGGCAGACCCGTGGATGTGCTGCATCTACGTGGTTTGCAGAATTCCCGCCTGAAAGAGCGCATCGAGAAGGAAGCCGTCTATGTATGACCACGAACTGCTGATTGAAAAGCTGCAAACGTTGCTATCCGCGCTCGAACGCATTCCGCGCCGTTTCGCCAGCATTGCCAAACCCGCCGACTTTTACCTGACAGATGAAGGCGTGGACAAGATGGACGCCATCTGCATGATCCTGATTGCAGCGGGCGAAGAACTGAAAAACATCGACCGTAAAACCGAGGGCAAACTGTTTCCACAATACCCCGCAGTCAAATGGCGCGGCGCGATGGGAATGCGGGATGTGCTAGCGCACGCCTATTTCCACGTTGATGCAGAGCAGTTGTTCAATATCTGTAAGGATGACATTCCGCTGATGCTAACCACCTTGCTAACCATGATTGACGACTTACAACAAACCGAAAATCACTAGACTTACATCCGCTCCATCACCCCAATCCCTAGCAAGCCCAAACCGGTTTGCAGGGTTTGCGCGGTCAGTTCCGCCAGTTGCAGGCGGCTGTTACGCACATCCTCCGCCACACCCTCTTTGAGGATCGGGCAAGCCTCGTAGAAACTCATAAAATTGCCTGCCAGCTCATACAGATAGGAACACAGGTGGTTGGGCAGCCCCTCTTTCGCCACGCTGTCGACCGCTTCGCCGAATTGCAGCAGCTTGACCGCAAGGGTACGTTCGGCAGGTTCGTGCAAGGCAATCTTCGCCCCCTCCCCTGACAAGGGGAGGGTTGGGGAGGGGTTTCTTTTGCGGAAAACACTCTTGATCCGCGCATACGCATACTGCAAATACGGCGCAGTGTTGCCCTCGAAACTGAGCATGGTTTCCCAGTTGAAGATGTAATCGGAGTTGCGGTTTTTCGACAGGTCGGCATATTTGACCGCACCGATACCAACCGTGTGGGCAATGTTGCGGCGCTCGTCTTCCGGCAGTTCCGGGTTCTTTTCCGTGACCAGGGTGAAGGCTCGTTCTTCCGCCTCCGCCAGCAAATCCACCAGCTTGACCGTGCCACCGGTACGGGTCTTGAATGGCTTGCCATCCTCACCCAGCATGTTGCCAAACGGCATGTGTTCGAGGGAAATATTTTCACGCACGAAGCCAGCCTTACGCGCCAGCGTAAACACTTGCTGGAAATGCAGCGACTGGCGAGCATCGGTGAAATACAGCGCGCGATCAACATTCAGCACGCCACTGCGGTAGCGCAGCGCCGCAAGATCGGTCGTCGCGTACAGGTAGCCACCACCAGTTTTCTGCACAATGATCGGCGTAATGCTACCGTCCTTGTTTTTGAATTCGTCGAGGAATGCGCACTGCGCGCCCTGGTCTTCCACCAGCAAACCCTTGGCCTGCAAGTCGCTGACCACCGTGGCCAGATCGTCGTTGTAGGCGCTTTCCGGTTTTACATCCGCACGGGTCAGGCTCACGCCCAAACGTTCGTAGACTTCTTCGCAGTGGTGCAGGGAAATATCGATGAATTGCTGCCACAACGCATGGCATTCCGCATCACCTGATTGCAGTTTCACCACATAATCACGCGCGGCATTGGCGAAATCCGGCTCAGCGTCGAAACGTTGTTTGGCTTCGCGATAGAAGGCTTCAAGGTCGGCAAGCTGGGGGGCAACTCCGCCCACGCCACCACTTTGCTCCGCGATGCTGACCATGTGCGCAATCAGCATACCGAATTGCGTGCCCCAGTCACCGACGTGGTTCTGGCGGATAACCTTATGCCCCTGGAACTCCAGCACCCGCACCACAGCATCACCAATGATGGTCGAGCGCAGGTGGCCAACATGCATTTCCTTGGCAAGGTTGGGGCCGGAATAATCGACAACGATGGTTTGCGAAGAGGGCGACCGCCGGTCGCCCCTACCATCCTCCGTAGGGGCGACCGGCGGTCGCCCTCCCAGATTTTCGGCCAACCACGAATTCTTCAAATGAATATTGATAAACCCCGGCCCCGCCACTTCCAGCTTCTCCGCCAGATCAGACAAATCCAGCACCTCCAGCAAACGGCCTGCCAGTTCGCGCGGGTTGGTTTTCAACTGCTTGGCAGCAGCCATCACGCCATTGGCCTGATAATCACCGAATTCAGGGCGGGCGGAAGGCTTTACGATGGCGCTAACGGTGTCAGGCGCACCCAGCGAATGCAGGGCGGCAGTAATACGGTCATCAAGCAGTTGGCGGATATTCATTTTGTGCTTCGGGTTTGGTCAAAACGGGGATTTTATGCGGCTTGCAGGCTAGAATCCACCTTATGCACAACACACACCTGAAACTGCCGGATGGCCGCAGCGTGAACTTCACAATTCGCCCTAACCCGCGCGCGAAATACATGCGGATGCATTTGTCTGCCGACAAAGGGCTGGTCGTGACCCAACCTGCCGGGGTCAACGCACACCAGTTGCTGCAATGGATCAACAGCCAGATGGACTGGATTGCCACCCATCTGCCCAAAGTTGAGGCGCTGGCACAACAGTCACCAGCGCAAACCCTCTGCGTCCCCGACTCGGTGGAACTGCCAGCCACGGGTGAAACCCTCAAAATCATCTACACATCAACTGCTGACAGAGGGATTACCCGATCCTATCGCGCCAATGACTCGCTGCTCCTCACAGGGGCGGTGGGTAATACCGAATTTTGCTGCCAGGTGCTGCAAGACTGGCTGAAAGATTACGCCCGCTACCACTTGGGCAAACTGCTGCAACAAGCCACGCAGGAAACCGGCCTGCATTACGACAGCTACCGGGTGAAGGGGCAAACCACGCGTTGGGGAAGCTGTTCCACCCGTGGCAATATCAACCTCAACTACAAGTTGATGCTGCTACCTGCGGAGTGGGTGCGTTACACCTTGATCCACGAGCTGTGCCACACAGTCGAGATGAACCATTCCAGACGCTTCTGGGCGCTGGTGGAAAAGTTTGTGCCAGAATACAAAACAGTCCACGCCGACATGAAAGGCGCGATGGCAAGATTGCCGGGCTGGGTAAACGCGGAATAATGTTTACATGCCTTTCAGTACACTTCCCAACAGCAGCAGCAAAAAGCCGATGGCAACCAGCCAGAAAGCGTAAGGTGTAATCGCTGGAATGACAACCAGTTTACCCAGAATTCCAAGACCGCCAGCGATGACGGCAACAACCCATACAGGCATGGTAGGTGCGCTCAGGTTCATGAATATCTCCTTACTCATACAAGTTTTTTAATAAATTGCATATTCATTACTTTTACTGTTAAACCAATCAGTTACAGTTAAACAGATATGTTGAGTATAGGTGAAACATCCGGTACCTGTATGAAATTCCCGTTGAATCTCCCTGTTTATCGACTGGCAAAGGATTGACACAAATCATGACCTTCACCATCTGGCTTTCCCTGCTCGCCATCTGCCTGATGGGCGCAATGTTCCCCGGTGCCAGCCTTGCCGTGGTGCTGCGGCAAACCCTGAACAACTCGCGCCTGCATGGCGTGGTGACCGGCATTGCCCATTCGCTGGGTATCGGGCTGTATGCGCTGCTGTCAGTACTGGGTCTGGCTTTGCTGTTGCAGCAATCGCCATTGCTATTTCGGGCAATCAGTTACGCCGGGGCAGCCTACCTGCTGTGGCTGGGTTATCAGGGTTTGATGGCGAAACCGGGCAGCGGCCATCCGGCACTGACACAGGCTAATGCCACCTCATTGCTGGATGCGGCACGGGATGGTTTCCTGATTGCCTTGCTCAATCCCAAGGTCGGGCTGTATTTCCTCGCACTGTTCAGCCAGTTTGTGCATGAAGACATGAGTCTTGCAGCAAAAGCCGTGTTCGTCAGTACCATTACGCTGGTAGATGGGGGCTGGTATGTGCTGGTGGCGGCGGTGTTGTCGCAGGGGCGAGCCTTGCTGTGGCTGAAACGGCATCAGGTGTGGATTGAACGCGGCCTTGGCGTCATCCTGATTTTGCTGGCTTTGCGGATATTTCTGGAATGACTTGGGGTGAGGGGAATGGTGGGTATCGCTGCGCTCCACCCACCCTACGGGCTGCCTTAGGCGGATAGCTTGTCGATGACGCGCAACAGCTTTTCCTTGGCTAGCTTGCCGACTTCGTGGGCAGCGTCACTTTGCGCCAGACCCAGCACGGTTACAGGGTCCATGAAACTCACCACCACACTGCCCGGCGTGGTTTCATACATAATGAAATTGCATGGCAACAGGGTTCCCGCATTCGGTTCCACTTCCAGAATCTGCGAAGCCAGCTTGGGGTTGCACGCACCGAAAATACGGTAGGGCGGAATGTCCTTATCCATCTTGTTCTTGAAAATGGCCTGGACGTTGACTTCGCTGACCACGCCCAGATGCTCTTCCAGCAGCACGGCACGGACTTTTTCCACTGCCTCATCAAAACTACCCTGAATCGTGGTATTGAATTCGTATGACATGAGGTTTCCTTTCTGCTTAAACGAAAAGGGCATGAGTCTATGCAGCCGCGCACACGCGGACAATGCAAAATCACAAACGCTGTGTTATATCTTGCCCTTCCACCAAGGAGGAGTCACATGAAGAAAGAAACCATATCCATTCACGCCGGTTATACCACCGACCCAACCACCAAATCCGTTGCAGTACCGCTGTACCAGACCGTTTCCTACGAATTCGACAACGCCCAGCATGGCGCAGACCTGTTCAACCTGGCCGTACCGGGTAATATCTACACACGTCTGATGAACCCGACCAATGATGTGCTGGAAAAGCGTGTCGCCGCGCTGGAAGGCGGTATCGCCGGTCTGGTGCTCAGCTCCGGCATGTCGGCCATCCATTACGCCATCATCAATATCGCGGAAATGGGCGACAACATCGTCACCACCCCGCAACTGTATGGCGGCACCTACACCCTGTTTGCGCACATGCTGCCGAAAATGGGCATTGAAGTCCGCTTCGCCGAAGACGACAGCGCCGCCGCCATCGAAAAGCTGATCGACGACAAAACCAAGGCAGTGTATTGCGAAACCATTGGCAACCCGGCAGGCAACATCGTTGACATTGAAGCCATTGCAGAAGCTGCCCACAAGCATGGCGTGGCGGTCATCGTCGACAATACGGTAGCAACGCCAATCCTGTGTACGCCGATTGATTACGGCGCAGACATCGTGGTGCACGCGCTGACCAAATACATCGGTGGCCACGGCAACTCACTGGGCGGCATCATCGTCGATTCCGGCAAATTCCCGTGGGCGGAACACAAGGAACGCTACGCCTGCCTGAACACGCCGGAACCTTCCTACCACGGCGTGGTGTACACCGAAGCGCTGGGGCCAGCCGCCTTCATCGGGCGCGCACGCACCGTACCATTGCGCAACACCGGTTCCGCCCTGTCGCCTTTCAATGCTTTCCTGATCCTGCAAGGGCTGGAAACGCTGGCGCTGCGCATGGAACGCCACTGTGACAACGCCATTGCCGTCGCCCAGTACCTGAAAAATCATCCGAAAGTCGAGTGGGTGAATTTCGCCGCGCTGGAAGGCGACAAGTATTACGCTCTGGCGCAGAAATACTTCAATGGCAAACCGGCTTCGCTGATGACTTTCGGCATCAAGGGCGGCTTTGAAGCCGGGGTGAAATTCTACGACCAATTGCAGATGATCAAGCGTCTGGTGAATATCGGCGATGCCAAATCGCTGGCTTGCCACCCGGCTTCCACTACCCACCGCCAGTTGACCGAAGACGAACAACTACGCGCTGGTGTCAGGCCGGAAACCATCCGCATCAGCGTAGGCATCGAGCATATCGATGACATCATCGCCGATCTGGAACAGGCGTTCGACGTGGTTTAAGAAGAAAGGGAAAAAGAGAGAGGGGGCGCTAAACCGCGCCCCTTTTTCATTTCAACGCTGCAAACGTCATCACCAGTTTGCCTTCACCGTCAAACAGCTTCATCTCCGCATCGGTCTTCTCGACCTTTGCCATCGCCTTCAAGGCTCCCAGGTACTTTTCTTCCCAGTTGCCGCCCTCTTCAAAACTCGGGCACACGGCTGCTTCACATTTGCGGTCGGTGGTTGAGATGCCCTTAACGCCAAACAGGGTTTCCCTGGGGTTAACAAAGGTGCCGACGTAGCTGTTGCAGCCGGAATAGCCTGCCACCGTGCCATTGTGGAAACCGATGGTAATATCGAGCTTTGCGGGAGGCGTTTCATCATTCAATCTGGTCAATCGCCAGAATGAGCCATCCAGTTGACGGTGATACACGTCGGGAAGCAGGCACACCACGCCATCCTGCACCGCATCGGGAATGGGCGGCATTTTTTCGACCGGCACTGCCGCATCCTTGCCCGCACTTTCCTCTGCCTGGGCGGTACCGTACACGCCCAACGCCAATACCAACGCCATTCCCAACACACTGGCATTTCTTTTCAACATAATTCAGCCCCTTTGGTGGAAAAATCAATTTCACTGAATTTAGTACGAAATCAGCCAAATTGCTGTCCTATCAGTACTTTTCAGACATGGGAAGCTGGCAGCAAGCCCAGATCAATGGGTTTTTGCCACAGGGTTTGCATACTGGTGTGATGTTGCTCACCCTGCTTGCTGGAAAAGAAACGTACTTCGCCATGTGCCCCTCCCGTTTGCCGCAATCCGTACTTGTCCAGCACGCGCATAAGCTGGTGCGTCACTGGCGTACTGGTTTCCAGCACCGTCATGCGCCCATGCGTCACTGCGTGGATCGCGTCTGACAGGAAAGGGTAATGTGTGCAGCCCAGCACCAGCGTATCCGCCCCCGCATCCAGCAACGGCAGGGTGTAATGCTTGAGCAACCGGAGCACCTCTTCGCTGCCGAAATCACCCGCCTCCACATGCTCGACCAGACCGGGGCACGCCTGGGCAATGACTTTCACATCGTTGGCGTATTCGCTGATCAAGCGGCGCAGGCGCGGGCTGTTGACAGTTTGCTGGGTAGCCAAAACACCAACGACGCCGGTTTGGGTCAGGTTGGCGGCAGGTTTGACGGCAGGCTCAATGCCCACTACCGGAATCGGCAGACTGGCGCGCAGGAATTCCACCGCATGCACAGTAGCCGTATTGCACGCCACCACCAGCACCTTGGCCTGTTGCTCCAGCAGGAAATCGGCCACCCGCATACTGCGATGGCGGATGTAATCCGGCTCCCTGCTGCCATACGGCGCATGGCCGGAATCCGCCACGTAAATCAGGTTTTCGGCAGGCAACAGGCGGTGGATTTCGCGCAACACTGAAATCCCGCCCAACCCGGAATCAAACACGCCAATGGGCTGCTGGTTTGACATGGCGTTACCGGTTTTCCTGCAAATAGCGGAACCAGGCATCAAACAGCCCTCGGTCAGGCGAAATGACCACTGAGCGCGGCTCCATCGCCGCTTTGAATACCGCTTCGCCCTCCAGCGTACAGGCATGGCCACCTGCTTCGGCAAGAATCAGGCTGCCCGCCGCCAGATCCCACAATTTCATGCCGCCATGCAGATATAAGTGCCCACGATTAGCCGCCATCCAAGCCCACTCCAGCACACAACTGCCGAGATTGCGCTGGGAACCATAAGGAGGGCTTTCCATCAGTGCACATTTCAGACGGGGCGTCAGACGTTTGAAATCGACAATCGCCACCGCGTTTGGCAGCCCGAAACGACTGCCCTGACAGCGCAAGGGTTTACCGTTGAGCCATGCGCCACAGCCTTTTTGCGCACTAAACATTTCGTCCCGCACCGGGTCATAGGTCAGCGCCAACACGACCTCGCCCTGCTGGAACAGCGCCAGCGATACGGCAAACAGCGGCAGGCCAGCAGCGAAATTGCTGGTGCCATCCAGCGGATCAAGACACCACAGCGAATCGGACTCACGCAGCAACCGTTCCTGTTGCTTACGCTCCATTTCCTCACTCAGGAATGCGATCCGGGGCCATTCCCTGTACAGAAATTCACGGATTCGCCGGTCAGTCGCCAAATCCGCCTCGGTCAGCAAGCTTCCATCTTGCTTGAGCTCAAAACCTGCCCGCGCAAAACGGGGCAGGATTTCTTCCTGGGCAATTTGGCGTATTTCCACCATCAATACTTGCAAATCGGGCTGCATCATTTAACCTACCAAACAATTTCATGCTAACGATACAAGGATACCAGTCCATGGACAATTCACCGCTGTCGATGAGCCAGAAAGGACGCCCCATTCCATGAACCGTTTCCTCAATGAAAAAGATTACTTCCACGGCAAGTCGGAATGCACCGGCGTTTTGCTGGTCAATCTGGGCACGCCGGATGCGCCCGATGCGCCCTCCTTGCGCCGCTACCTGAAGGAATTCCTGTCTGACCCGCGTGTGGTCGAAATTCCGCGCCTGGTCTGGTACCCGATCCTGTATGGCATCATCCTCAACAAGCGCCCGGTAGCCAGTGCCGCCAAGTACAAGGAAGTGTGGACAGAAAATGGTTCACCGCTGCTGAGCATTTCCCTGCAACAACAAAAAGCGCTGCAAAAGGAAATGGAAATCCGCTTCGAAGGCCCTGTCAAAATTGAACTGGCGATGCGTTACGGCAATCCTTCCATCCTGTCCGGCCTGCTCAAGCTCAAGGAAGCCGGGGCACGTCGCCTGCTGATCCTGCCGCTGTATCCGCAATATTGCGCCGCTACCAGCGCCACCACCTTCGACAAGGTATTCGACGAACTCAAGCAATGGCGCTGGATGCCGGAGCTACGCCTGGTCAACCATTACCACGATCATGCCGCTTACATCGAAGCGCTGGCCGACAGTGTGCTGCAACACTGGGAAAAGCACCCACGCGGGCAACTGCTGGTGATGTCTTTTCACGGTATCCCCAAGCGTAACCTGATGCTGGGCGACCCCTATCATTGCGAATGCCACAAGACTGCACGCCTGCTGGCGGAAGAGCTCAACCTCAAACCGGACGAATACCGCGTCACCTTCCAGTCGCGCTTCGGCAAGGCAGAATGGCTGCAACCTTACACCGACAAAACCATGCAGGCGCTGCCCGCTGAGGGTGTCAAGAACGTGGATGTGATCTGCCCCGGTTTCGCCGCCGACTGCCTGGAAACGCTGGAAGAAATCCAGCAGGAAAACCGCGAATATTTCCAGCAGACAGGCGGGGAAAATTACCATTACATCCCGGCCCTCAACGCCAATGCCAAACACATTCATGCGCTGGCCGACATCATCCAGCAGCACACCCAGGGCTGGCCGGAAACTACACCCGGCTGGAATGAAGCCAGCCAGCAAAAGCGGGCAGAAAAAACCCTGCAACGCGCCACAGACAAGGGAGCCAAAAAATGAAGGTCGGGCTAATACTGATTGGTGACGAACTCCTGAGCGGCTTGCGCCAGGACAAGCACATGCCGCAAGTGCTCACATTCCTGAAAGCGCGTGGCCTGCAACTGGCATGGGTACGCATGGTCGGCGATGACCGGGATCTGCTGGTGCAGACCCTGCGCGAAACCATGCAGAGCAAGGAAATCGTGTTCAGCTTCGGCGGTATCGGCGCAACCCCGGACGACCTCACCCGACAGGCTGCCGCTGCGGCTGCGGGGGTCAGGCTGTTACGTCACCCGCAAGCCGTTGCCCTGATCGAAGACTGTTTTGGTGAGGGCGCTTACCCCAACCGCATCCGCATGAGCGAGTTGCCTGATGGCTGCACCCTGATCCCCAACAGCGTTAACCGGATGCCGGGTTTCAAGTTGGGCCATCACCATTTTGTACCGGGTTTCCCCAATATGTCCTGGCCGATGATCGAATGGGTACTCGACAACCATTACCGGCAGTATTTTGACAGCGCACCCAACGTCGAACAGCGCTGGTTGCTGCGGGAAGTGCGTGAAAGCGACCTGATCCCGATGATGGAAACGTTACTGCAAACCTTCCCCGATGTACGCCTTTCCAGCTTGCCGAGTACTACGGAACGCCGTCAGATTGACTTCGGCCTCAAGGGCAAGTCTGCTGCCGTGCAAGCTGCCGGGGAATGGTTCGAAGCGCGGATGCTGGCTGGCAACACAAGTTGCGAACGTCTAGCGTGAACCCATTTCCGTTGCGCCTGCTTGCTCCCAAACACTGGCCTACATGGGCTGGCGTGGGGCTATTCTTCATCCTTGCTTGGCTCCCTTGGCGGGTACGCCGCTGGCTGGGCAGGCAAATTGGCAAGCTGCTGTACAAGCGCAACCACAAACGGCGCAATGTCGTTCTGACCAACCTGCGCCTGTGCTTCCCGGAAATAGATGCAAGCCGTCGGGAACAACTGACCCGGCAACACTTGCAGGAATACGCTTGCGCCCTGCTGGATTACAGCCTGCTGTTTTTCCGCTCGCGCCAATGGCTGTACAAACGTACCCGCATTCAGGGTCATGAGCATATCGACCAGGCTATAGCCAACGGGCAGAATGTCATTCTGCTACTGGGGCATTCGGTCTGGCTGGAATTTGCCCCTGTCGCCATCGGCCAGCATTACCGGGCTTACGGTTCCTACAAGCCTTTCAGCAATCCGGTCGCCAACTGGCTGATTGCCCGCAGCCGCCTGAAGGATGTGGAATTCGTGGTCGCCCGCGAGGAAGGCATGATGAAACTGGTGCGGGCACTGGAGCCGGGACGGTTGATGTTTTTCCTGCCGGACGAGGATCACGGTATCAAACATTCGGTGTTCGCCCCGTTTTTTGACGTACCCAAAGCCACCCTGACCACTCCCGCCCGGCTGACCAGACTGGGCAAAGCTGTCGCCCTGCCTGTCATGGCGTTTTTCAATACCGAGCAAGGCACATACGACATTGCGGTGGGGGAGGCTCTGCCCGGCTTTTCCAGCAAGGATGAACAGCAGCATGCCCGCTATCTGAACACCGCTCTGGAGGCTCTGATCAGACGAGACATCCGCCAGTATATGTGGCTGCTGAAATTGTTCCGTACCCGCCCTCCGGGTGACGCCAAACTTTACTGAATAACGGATAGAGTACTGATGGAAGAAGAACTCCTGCCCCTGCATACCCGCATGAACCTGGAAACTGCCCGCATTGCCTGGCCGGAACTGGAACGCCATTTCGCCGGTGGACGGGTGATTCTGGTCGCACCGGAACTGGATCTGGTAGATGTCGCCACTTGTATGGCGAAAGACGACAGCAAGCAACTGAAAAGCTGGATGGATGCGCAACAGGTGGGTCAACTCAGCGATGAAAAGGCCACCTGCTGGGTGAACGAGCAACCGGAAAACCTGTGGGCGGTGGTGGTAGCACCGTGGGTATTGGTGCAGGAGCGCAATGAAGCCTGAATGAAAACGGCGGGAAAA
>JAHJJD010000123.1 GCA_018822845.1 Gammaproteobacteria bacterium
CGGCAAAGCCACCCCAACACACGCATTCTTCAATCAGGTCGACGATCTGCTGGCAGCCCACCACGAATTGCATGCCAGCGAACAGGCCGCACTGGAAAACCTGCGTTTGCAACTGCTGCATCATCTGCGCGAACAACTGCCCATCCGCAAGCAGCAACTTGGCATTCTCACGTTCGACGACCTGTTGCTGCACTTGCGCAAGGCACTGGAGGAACACCCCGAATTCGCCCCGCGTCTGGCAGCCAAATATCAGGCGGCACTGATTGATGAATTTCAGGATACCGACCCGATCCAGTACGAAATTTTCGGGCGCATTTACCAAAATGATCCGGAACAGCGGGTGTTCTACGTGGGCGATCCCAAGCAGGCGATTTACGGTTTCCGGGGGGCGGATATTTACACCTACCTGCAAGCCGCCCATGCCGTGCAGCACCGGCATACGCTGGGGCACAATTTCCGTTCCCACAATGATTTGCTGCAAGCGCTCAATCACCTGTTTGCCCAGTCACGTAACCCGTTCCGTAGTGAAATTGCCTACGAACAAGTACAAGCTGGCAGGGAACAGGATGACATCTTTCTCCCTGCCCCCCTTGCGGGGGGCGAAGCGCCGCGTTCAAGCGGCTGGGACGGGGCGGGGAAGGGGGGTAATAACACAATTCCTCCTGTCCGCCTGTGGGACTACGACTCCCTCGAAGACGGTGCCAACACGGCTAGCGTACTTGATGCCATTGCCGAAGCTACCGCTGACGACATTGCCCGCCTGCTGAATGCCGCGCAGGTCGGGAAGGCTCGTATCGGTTCCCGCCCGATCCGCAGCAGCGACATCGCCGTGCTGGTGCGTGAAAACCGCCAGGGTGATCTGATCAAACAGGCGCTGCTGGAGCGCGGCATTGCCAGCGTACAGAAATCCCGCGACAGTATTTTTTGCACCCGCGAAGCTGCTGAATTGCGTTCCATCCTGCGTGCTGTGGCGGAACCGGGCAGCGAATCTGCCCTGAAACAGGCGCTGGTGACGGAACTGTTCGGCTACACCGCCAACCACCTATACGCGCTCGACGAACAGCCTGAACGCCTGGAGAGTGAGCTGGAAGCTTTCCATGCCTGGAACAAGCTGTGGCATACGCAGGGTTTCATGCCCTTTTTCCGCCAGATGATGCTGCAACGCGGCCTGTACGCACATCTGCTGGCACTGGCTGATGGCGAGCGCCGTCTGACCAATCTGCTGCACCTTGCGGAACTCATTCATACCGAAAGCCGTTTGCACGGGCACGGCATGCATTCCCTGATCCGCTGGTTGCAGCAAAAGGCCGAGGCAGCGCAGGAGGATGAAACCCACCAGTTGCGCCTCGAAAGCGATGAGAACCTGGTGCAGATAGTCACCATCCACAAAAGCAAGGGGCTGGAATACAGCATTGTATACTGCCCCTATTTGTGGCTGGAGCGGGACGCCAGGGTCGGGGCATGGTTCAGTTGGCATGACGATAGCAGCGGGGAAGGCGTTTCCCGCCTGCAAGCGGATTCCCTTGCCACCGACGAGGAACGCAGGCGTTTCCGTCAAGCGGAACAGGCCGAAGCCTTGCGCCTGTTATACGTGGCGGTGACCCGCGCCAAATACCACTGCACCATCGCACTGGTCAGCGGGCGCATCAACCAGTTCGACTACTATTCCGCCCTCGGCTGGCTACTGTTTGGCGATCTGGAGCAGGGGCACGATATGCTTGGCAAACTGCGCAAGGATGGAATGCAGCCGGAGGAACGCCAGACCCTGATGCAGCAGCGTTTGCAGGAGATCGTTGCGACTTCCTGCGGGCGCATCAGCCATGAACCGCTGCCAGAGATGACTGCCCGCACCCGTTACCAGCCGCCAGCGGAAACCGTTGAGCCGCAAGTGCGCCGTTTCAATCATCGTTTGCCGCCAGCGCCGAAGGTCGGCAGTTTCAGCGGGCTGGCTGCTGGCAAGGATGACGAAAGGCCGGATTACGATACGCTGGTCGCTTCGACTCCGCTCAGCGACCGGGCAGATCCGTTCACTGAACGGCGTTCCCTGAGCGGAGTCGAAGGGAGTCGAAGTGAACATTTTCCGCGTGGTGCTCAGGCGGGTAGTTGTCTGCACAAGATGCTGGAGGAGCTGGATTTCATGCAGCCGGTGGCGCAGCAGAAGGAGAAGGTGCTGATACCAGCTTTGCAGCGTAATGGGATGGCGGAACGTTGGGCAGGGGCGGCGGAACGCTTGCTGGAAAATGCGTTGCGGACGCAGCTTACCCCCCATCCTAACCTTCCCCCGCAAGGGGGGAAGGGACAAGAGGGTGCTCCGCCGGAGAGCTTCTCGGGGTCTTCGCTCCCTGCCCCCCTTGCGGGGGAAGGGCTGGGGAAGGGGGTGAGTGTGCGAAGTCCGGTTTCCCTGTGTTTGGCAGACCTTCCAAAAGAGCGGCGGCTGGATGAGCTGGAATTTTATTTTCCGGTGGAAAAGCTGCGGCTCAAGCCATTGCAGGCTTTATTGCACCAGTATTTGCCTGCGCAGTGGGAAACTATTCATGCCGCTATCGACAAGCTGAAATTCAGCCAGTTGAGCGGCTATATGAAGGGTTTCATCGATCTGGTGTTTGAGGCGGACGGGCGCTATTACGTGGTCGATTACAAGTCCAACGAACTGGGTGCTGTGCCGGAAGATTACACGCAGGCGACGATGCAGCAGGCGATGGCGGAACACCATTACTACCTGCAATACCTGATTTACTGTCTGGCGCTGCACCGCTATTTGCGTTCGCGGCTGGTGGATTATACGTGGGAAACCCATGTGGGCGGGGCGCTGTACCTGTTCTTGCGTGGCATGCAGCCTGCCATACCCGGCTCTGGCGTATTCTTCCACAGGCCGGAAGCTGCGCTGGTTGAGGCGCTGGATCAGTTGATGTCGGCATAGTCAGGGAGGCGTTATGCAAGCATTGTTTGTTCATGGAATGGGGCGGCTGCCGCTGTCCGGCTGGCCGATGCTGCACAAGTTGCGGGCGGGTGGGCTGAGAACCATTACCTTCGGCTACCTGGTCACCTTTGAGGATTTCGCATCGATCAAACGGCGCTTGGTGGCAAAGTTACGTGAAGTGGCGGCAACGGGCGATTACATCGTGATCGGGCATTCGCTGGGTGGCGTGTTGTTACGGGCAGCGCTGAA
>JAHJJD010000017.1 GCA_018822845.1 Gammaproteobacteria bacterium
GCTTCATCACTGGTCAGGCTGGCTATGCTAATCAAACTGCCCATCTGGCCCCCTTCCTGGTTTGTCGGATGGTTATCAGTTGGGGATTCAAACAGCAGTTTCAATGTTCACGCGGCAAGACCCCGAAACACATAATGAGCCATTTTTTATTACAAGTCATTTACTCCCCTACCATCCACACTAACCTTTAATATACACTGATTGGCAATATACAAACCTAAGTAGAGTAGAAGGAAGGGATTAGCCATGCCAAATAATGTGTCAGCAGGCCGTAATTACTCTGCGTCTGCCCCATTAGGCAACAATGTAAAATGCCCCAAATGCGAAGGCTCTTTTATCCTGCGTGTCCACCGCAAGTGGTATCAGAAAATCTTCAACCGCAAGAAACATTACCGTTGCCACGATTGCAACACCCACTTCTGGAAATAGCTCAATACGGTAATGGCGCAAACGGCAGCATAGCGGGAGCAGGTACGGCTGGATACGGCAAATAAGGGCTTCCCGTAAGCGGCGGCAACCCATAGCCATAGGGTGATGCTCCGTACATGCTGTACGGTGAAGCCATCCCGCCAAGCGGGTATGCGGATGTGCCTGCAAAGGGTAACCCACCGCCGTATGGACTTCCCAAACCGCGCGACATTAGCCCCGAAGACCACGGCGACATCATTCCACCACCCATTGGAGAAAGTGGGGAAAAAGGTGAGAAAGCAGAATACGGCGACATGCCACTACCCATCATGGGAAACCTGCTGCCCCCCATCATCGGAAAACCACTACCCATCATGGGGAAACCACCTCCGCTCAACGGACTGGCCATCGACAGCGGGGAAAGGCCGAACGGCGATGCACCGAATCCAAGTGGATTACTGAAGCTGCTGAAAGGACTGGAACCGCCAAACGGCGAACCACCATTCCCGAAACCGGCTGCCCATACAGGTGACGCCACGATAACGCCGAGAATGCTGGCTAAAAGCCTGCCTGTTGTTTTCATTTGCCTTTCCTCCTAGCTTGATTGTACTCCAGAAAGCGGCGAAGCAACATCAAACCATCAGGCGCGGCACTGCTGCCAGCAACTTCTGCGTGTAGGCATCCTGCGGATTGCCGCATACCTGCGCGGTTGCGCCCCTCTCCACGATCTTGCCCTTGTACATCACCACGGTCTGGTCGCTAAGGTATTCCACCACACCGATATTGTGGGTAATAAATAGCAGCGTTAGGTTGTGTTCGGCGCGAATTTTCAGCAGCAGTTGCAGGATTTCAGCCTGAACCGACACATCCAGCGCACTGGTGATTTCGTCACAAACGATGAATTCGGGGTTCAGCACCAGTGCTCGCGCCAGGCCGATACGCTGACGTTGCCCACCGGAAAATTCATGCGGGTAACGCCACAGGGCATCGCGCGGCAGTTGCATGTCTGCCAGTATCTGCGCGGCGCGTTCGATGCGCTCCTCATGGTCGGCACCCATTCCATGCGCCTTGAGTGGCTCGGTCAGGGTGGTTTCGACCAGCAAGCGCGGATTGAGGGACGATTGCGGATCCTGAAAGGCGATCTGCATTTTCGGGCGTAAGGGGCGTAATTCAGGCGCTGATAATCCCGTCAACTCCTGCCCGTGTAGCTGGATGCTGCCGGAAGTCGGCTTTTCCAGTTGCAGCACCGCCCGCCCCAGCGTGGTCTTGCCACAACCGGACTCGCCCACCAGCGCCACAATCTGCCCTTTGGGAATCTCCAGCGACACATCATCGACCGCCCGCACATGATCAACCGTATGGCGGAAAATACCTTTCCTGATCGGGAACCAGACGTTGAGGTTGCGGATTTGGAGTAAAGAACCCCTCACCCCCAGCCCCTCTCCCTCAAGGGGAGAGGGGAGTGAAGAATCTTCGGTCTTAGCCCCTCTCCCCTTGAGGGAGAGGGGTTGGGGTGAGGGGTTCCTCCCCAGATTCTCCGGCACCGCCGCCAGCAACTGCCGCGTATACGCATGCTGCGGATTGCGCAAAACCTGCCGGGTAAGCCCCACCTCGACCAGTTTGCCACGCTGCATGACCCCAACCTGCTGCGCCATCTGCGCCACTACCCCGAAATCGTGGGTAATGAACAGTGTACTCATGCCGGTTTCATCCTGAAGCTTGCGCATCAGGCGCAGGATTTCAGCCTGCACAGTCACATCCAGCGCCGTGGTTGGCTCGTCGGCAATCAACAGTTCCGGCTCGCAGGCCAGCGCCATCGCAATCATCACCCGCTGGCGTTGCCCACCGGAAAGCTGATGCGGGTAATCGCGGAAACGTTCCTTCGCCCTGGGCATCTGCACCTGTTCCAGCGCGAGGATGGCACGCCCTTCCGCATCGGCATCACTCATCTCGGGATGGTGCAGTTGCAACGCTTCAGTAATCTGTTCGCCGATGGTGAAGACCGGGTTGAGGGAGGTCATCGGCTCCTGAAAAATCATCGCGATTTGCGAACCGCGAATGTTACGCAAGGCGCTTTCCTGCACCTTGAGCAAATCCTGCCCGTTAAACAGGATTTCGCCTTGGGGGTGCGAGGCCAAACCATGCGGTAACAAACGGATGACTGACAGCGCCGAAATCGATTTGCCACTGCCCGACTCCCCCACCAGACAGAAAGTTTCCCCCCTGGGAATGCTGAAACTCACATCATCGACAGCTTTCACCACATCCTTGCCGGGATGCAGGTACGTATGCAGGTTCCTGACTTCAAGCAAGGGCTGGCTCATACATTCACCCCCGCCTTGCGTGACAGTTGCGGGTCAATCGCATCGCGGAAGGCTTCCCCGATCAGGTTGTAGGCAAATACGGTGAGGAAAATCGCCCCGCCGGGAAATACCGCCATCCACCAGTTGAAGGTGGAGGATTTCACCGCCTGATTCAGCATCTGCCCCCAAGAAGGCGCATCCACCAGCCCAAGACCAAGGAAGCTCAAGGTCGCCTCCGCCAGAATCGCTGACGCCACGCCGAAACTCACCCCTACCAACAAGGGCGCAACTCCATTCGGCAACATGTGGCGGAACAGGATGGAAGACAGCGGCAGGCCACTGGCAATCGCCGCCTGCACATAATCCTGTTTACGCAATTTGAGGAATTCCGCACGGATGTAACGCGCATAACCCGACCAACTGGTAATGCCGATGATCACCATCATCATGTACAAGCTGCGTCCGAAAAACGCCACGAATGTGAGCAGCAGGAACAGGGTCGGAATCGACTCGAAGATTTCCACCAGACGCATTCCCAGCATATCCACCACGCCGGAGAAATAGCCCATCAGCCCGCCCAGGATCACCCCGATTACCAGTCCAATACCGGTCGCGATCAGACCGATGCTCAAGGCGATGCGGGAAGCATGGATCATGCGGCTGAACACATCCGCACCATTCTCTTCCGTGCCCATCAGGTGAACGCGGCTTTCTGCCTCCAGCGGCGCTTCCAGCCCGGTATCACCGAAATCCCGCAAATAATCCTGCGGCGCATACGGTACCGGCGGCATGATGCGCCAGTCCACTTCGGTATAAGCCGGTGCGCGAAACTGGTCGTAAATCATCACCGCAGGCGGTTTGACGAATGCATTGACCAACAAAGCCGCTACCGCAGTACCCGCAATGAAGCCCAACACCCGTTTGCCCCCACTCAGCGGAATCCATGCCAACAGCACCGCCAGCGCAAACATGGCCAGCACCAGCACATCCTCACGGCTCAGGTAAGCCAGCACTGGCGCGGAAATTTCCCCACCCTTGCTCATCAACAGCGGCATGGAATTAGCCAGGAACGGCGCAAACACACCCATGAACACCAGAATGGCGACCCACGCAAACCCGAGCCTGACGCCTGCACCCTGCCAGGTTTTGCGCCAGATACGGCGGGAAAACGATTCGCGGCTGACAATATGCTCAGTCATACGACACCCTCGGATCGACCAGCGTGTAACAGAAATCGGCAATCAAATAACCAATCAGGGTCAGAAAACCGCTGATCCAGGTGATCGACAGCACCAGCTCGCGGTCACGGCCTTTCACCGCCTCCACCGCCAGTTGCCCCATGCCGTTGATACTGAAAATGTTTTCCACAATCAACGCGCCCGCCAGCAGACTGGGCAGCAACCCGGCAGAAACCGTAATCAATGGTAGCAGGCTGTTGCGGAATACGTGTTTCCACAGCACATCGTTTTCCGCCAGACCCTTGGCACGGGCAGTGCGGGCGTAATCGGCATTGAGATTTTCCAGCACCGAAGTACGGGTCAGTTTCGCCAGCGCAGCAAACCCACCGTAGGACAGGCACACGATAGGCAATGCCAGATGCCACAAACGATCAAACAGGAAACCGCGCACGAAGCCATCACCACTGAAATGCATCCCGACAATCACGCCAGCGGTTGCGCCGCACAGCAGCAGACTGGTCAGCCACCATACGCCTAACCGCAACACGCGGGAAAGCGTAATCGCCAGTGCCATGCCAGCCAGCATTCCACCAAACACTTTCAGCACATCCCACAGCGACCCCCAGTGCGGCAGGAAGGGCATGTCCTGCGCCTCCCGTTCCGAAAGACCGGCAGTCGGGAACCAGTGGAAGTGCTGTGAACTGGCGAAGAACCCCAACAGCAACACCCCCGCCAGCATGGTTGGCACCGACCACAAGGCCAGCATCGACACACTGGAACCGACATCAAAACGCCCGCCCCGATCCGTAGCGGCTCGCACCCCGACCACAATCGCAATCACGTAGATCAGCGGAATGGTAATGACATTGAGCAACAGGGTAATGGGAATGCGTTCACCGAGGATTTCCCCGACAGGCCGCCCGTACATGAAGCTGGTACCCAGATCCATGCCCTTGGTGAAGGAAAAGCCGGTGTAATTCCCGGCTTCATCCTGGGTGAGACCAACCGGCGAAACATTGTTCAACCAGCGCAAGTACTGCATCGGCGGTGGCTGGTCGAGGCCGTAACGCTTGTTGTAGTAAGCCATCAGCGCCTGCTTTTCCTGCGGCTTCATGTCTGCGCCTTCCACCAGCGTCTGGGCGCTGATGCCACCGGGCGACATCACCATCACGGTAAACACCACGATGGTAATCCCCAGCAGGGTGGGAATCATCAGCAGCATACGGCGCAGAAGGTAGGTCAACATGCCGGTAGCCTCCGCTTACTGCGTGTATTTCTGCATGGCGGCAGGCACATAGTTTTCCACCGGTAAAAATCCCCGATTCAACCCCAGCTTGGTCATTTGCAGGTTATGGATGCGCTTGTCGATGAAAGCCAGTGTCTGGCGACGCATCAGGAAAGTGTACGGCTGGTCTTCATACATGATGTGCTCGGCCTGATTCCACAACGGCATGCGGGTAGTTTCGTCCACCGTGGCGCGCGCCTGATCAATCAGCTTGTCCAGCTCCGGATTCTTGTAGCTGATGAAGTTGTCGCCGTCGGTCTTGGCCTGAGAACTGTGAAACATCTGGTAAATGTCGGTTTCAATGCCGCTGGTCCAGCCCAGTGTGATGGCGTCGAAATCCTTCTTGTTGAGGGCTTCCAGCATCACTGGCCATTCCTGCGGTGCCGGAACCATTTTCACGCCCGCCTTGGCATACAGGTCTTTCAGCAGCAACACCATGCGCTTGGTGTCTTCGTTATCGCCGAAATAGGTCAGCTTGAACTCGAACGGTTGGCCATCCTTGTCTTCCAGCACACCATCACCATTACGGTCTTCGTAACCCACCTCCTTGAACAGAGCCTGCGCCTTGTCCAGATTGAACTGGTATGGTTGCAGGTTGGCGTCATGCTGTTTACTGGTGTTGCTGAACGGGCTGACGGCAGGTTCCGCATACCCCAGGAACACATCCGTGATAACGCGCTGCACATCGGTCAGGTAAGACATCGCCTGACGCACGCGCTTGTCGGCAAAACGGGTCGGTTTGCCGTTGCGCTCCTGATTCCAGCCGATATAGCTGTAACCGGCCACTGGTGGCATGTACTCGAAATTCTGGCTTTTGCCCATGATCTGCTGATCCTTTTTCAGGTCGGCGTATTCAATCGGGCGCGCGCCATAGGCGTCAATGTCGCCGTTGCGGTAAGTGGTCAGGCGGGCGCTGTCATTCTGGATGATGCGCCACAGAATGCGGTTGTAGGAAGGTTGCACATCACCCCAGTAACGTTCGTTGCGCACCAGTTCCACATTACCCTTGTCCGGCGTCCAGCCTTTTGGGTCAGGCATCCGGTAGGGGCCACTGCCCAGCAGCAAACCTTTGGACTCATTGAATTCCTGCGGCTTTTGCAGGTAGGGTTCATAGAAATGTTTGGGGAAAATACCCAGACCGCCAGCCAGCGACAATGCCTCGAAATACGGCTCCTTGAAGGTGAAAACGACTTCGTATTTGCCCTTGGCTTCCACATCCCTGATCTTTTCCAGATAGGCCCGGTCGCGCGGTGCCTGGATCGCCTCAGTCATGATGAAATTGAAGGTAAACACTACATCGTCAGCCGTCAGCGGCTTGCCATCCGAGAAGGTCACGTCATCGCGCATCTGGAATGTGATGATCAAACCATCTTCACTAATCTGCCAGTCCCTGGCGATCAGCCCCTCCCACTCCAGCGTATCGGGGTTGCGGGTAATCAGGCTTTCCAGCACATAACTCTGTACATCGGATGCATAGGCGTCGGTGGAAACCAGCGGTGTCAATGTTTTGAGATTGGTGCCGAACGCATTTACGCTCCAGTCGCCCTGCGCATAATCTTCCTGTTGCGTCATCGCCCTGGCGCGGCGGAAAGCGGTGGAAACGCCCTCGCCCGCAGCACTCGCCGAACCCGCCGCCTGCGAACGGATAGCCCCGGACGCAACCGCCGTGCGCAATTCGCGCATGTCCTTCGCCTGCTCCTGCATGGCCGTCTGCATTTCCGCAAGGCGTATCCACTGCCGGTCGATCTGGTACATGACCAGTAGCAACAAAAGGATCAGAACTGCGATGAGGGAATAGAGAATCCAGTCTCTGGCGGTCAGTCGTTTTTGCATATTGTTCGTGTATACTGGTTGATTTTACGCAAGCATAACATTAACACCGCTTAGGGTGCAGCCCGCAGACTTTAACCCCCAGCGGTTATTTTGGATAATTCAAGGAGTTCACATGGGTTTTCTCGCTGGCAAACGCGCCCTGATTACGGGCATCGCAAGTGACCGTTCCATCGCTTATGGCATAGCCGAAGCCATGCACCGCGAAGGCGCGGAACTGGCATTCACCTACCAGAATGAAAAGCTGAAAACGCGGGTGGAAAAAACTGCTGCCGAATTCGGTTCCAGCATCGTCATTCCGTGCGACGTTGCCACCGATGAAAGCATTGAAGCCGCCTTCAAGCAACTCGGCGAACACTGGGATGGCGTCGACATCGTGATCCACTCCATTGCGTTTGCGCCGAAAGAACAGCTTTCCGGCAGCATCGTCGACAACACCACCCGCGAAGGCTCCATGATTGCGCATGACATCAGCGCCTACAGCTTCCTCGCCATGGCACGTTACGCCAAGCCCATGATGGCAGGCCGCAATGGCTCGCTGCTGGCGTTGAGCTACCTGGGCGCGGTTGCCGCCATCCCCAACTACAACGTGATGGGCATGGCCAAAGCGAGTCTGGAAGCCGCCGTGCGTTTCATGGCCGCCGACCTTGGCCCGCAGGGCATCCGTGTCAACGCCATTTCCGCAGGCCCGATCCGCACGCTGGCTGCGGCTGGCATCGCCGGTTTCCGCAAGATGCTGGATCATTTCGAGAAATACGCCCCAATGCGGCGTAACGTGACCATTGAGGAAGTGGGCAACGCCGCCGCGTTCCTATGCTCCGACCTTGCCTCAGGCATCACTGGCGAGATCACCTATGTGGACGGTGGCTGGAATATTCTCGGCATGTCGGGGATGGGCGAGGAATAGAAGAAACCCCTCCTAACCTCCCCTTGTCAGGGGAGGAACAGGAAATCTCGCACAGCTTAACACCTCCCCTGACAAGGGGAGGCCGGGAGGGGGTTCTTACCGCCGGGTGGTAGCGCGATAGCGCGCATCAATAGCCCGCAACTGCCCCATCACCTGCGCCACACCAGCAGCCCTGCTGTTGCCAACAATCGCCTGATAATCCTGCAATACCTTGCCATTGCTGTCGTCAGGAAAGTCGCGGAAGTAATTCGGCTGGCTGGCGAGTTCTTTCTGTATGAAAGCCAGCACCTCACCCGCCTCCTTGAGCGCAGCAGCAGCAAACCGCCCGTTTGGATAACGCTTCAGGTATTCCCCCTCCGTCATCAGGGAGCGCGCCAGATTGCAGGAAATATCACCCTCACACTCGCCACCAAGCGGCGCAGAAGCTGCAAACCGGGAAATTTCATCACCCAGCGGGGAATTGGGCACCTGATCAGCCAGTTTCCAGAAAGCCGTTGCAGGCACCAGCCATTGCCCGGAAATCTCGTCATGGAATACTTCGCCCTGGCGCATTTCCAGCCAGCGTTTGTAAGGCTGGGTCTTGGCGTTCTCAAAGGTAATCAGGTTCACCGAACGTTGCAGGACAATCAGGCGGTTGAATGCCAGTTCCACCCCCATCGACTTGTCTTTCGCTTTGGGCAGGACACTGGAAATGAAACCGTAAGTATCTGCGTAATCAGCAAATTTCAGGTTCTTGTTGGTCGCACGCTCTTTTGCCAGCCCGATCCAGATGGCATCCTGCTTTTCAGGCACGAAATCCCGCAGGAACTGACCAAACACCCAGCCACTGGCACCCTCACCCGTAACGAAATACCAGTAACCGCGCATGTTGCCAATCTGTTCTTCCTGCTGGGTACGGCGAGTTGCCCGCATCGTTACGCCCAGCTTCAGGCGGGTGACGACAGGTGCCGTGGTCACTGGCGCTGCCCGCATCTGCACAGCAGACGCAGTGACAATTTTCAGCCCATCCATGGCTATTTCAGGACCAGCAGCTTGCGCCACGTTCATGCAACACAACCACAAACCCATCAAGGCAAACGCCCAAAACCGGTTAAAGCCTCGCATCCCTAACTCCTATTCTGCTAACAATCCTGTTAATCATAGTCTAGAAACGCATCAATGCCCGGTATTTTGGTGCTTGCGCAGGCGGCTGATTGATATGCTCCTTTACCCCCCAGAAGCCGAAATGGCCATTGATACGCGGGGCGGAAAATGCCATGAACAAGGCACCACCTGCCTTGCGGAAACCGCTTATCAGCTTGATGTAATTTTGTTCCATACGCGCATCACGATTGGCCTGCAACAACAAGGGATTGGGCGGCTGCTTGAGTGAGCGGGTGCCGTAATGCACCAGATGCTGGCCACCTTCGTAGGCCACCAGTTTCACACCGTAGGGTTTGATCAGTTCCGCCTGCTTGTTCATTGCCTGCAATACCTGTTCGATCGAATAATGTGGGTCGCTGTCGATCAGGCTGAAAACATCATTGACACTGCCCGCCTGCATCAAGCGCTGCTGGTCTGCATAGAAATACGGTGCGACGGCAAACACATCCGTGTGCTTGTAAACATCGGCATATTTGAGGATATGGGGTGTGACTGCCGGGTTATTCGCCCAGCCACTCAGCACCCGCACCAGCCGGTCGGTTCCGCCAAATACCTGTTCCCATATATGGAAAATTTCCCGGCTGCGTTTGGCATAATATTTCAGCCCTGCATACAGCGTCTGGCTATCCAGCTTTTCGCGCAGGCCCATCTGCTGCACGTATTGCGCCTGCGAAAACACGCTGTTCCACACCTCGTTGGTGTATTCCACATAAGCTTTCAGGTTGGGGCGCAGGTTTGCCTGCACATATTGCGCGTACTGGCGCACGTAGTCATTGTCTGCCTGATGCGGCAGGTTGAACCAGGCGTTTGCGCCGAGGGTATTGGCCAGTTTCACCATGATTTCCAGCGGAACGCCACGTGAACCTTCACGCCCGCCCCAGGTTGCCTCCTGCATGTTGGGGCGCTGCGCCCACGACTGTTCCGGGTTACGGGTGATACCACTCATGCCCATGAAACGGATGGTGCGGAAAGCACGCATGAACTGGAGGAAATCGGGGTTGAACACAATTTCCTGCGCATGCTCCTCGAACGACAGGTATTTCCCACCACCACACTGCCCCTCGTTTTCCACCCGCTCAAACGGCTTGCCCCGGCAAATCCCGCCCGGCAAGGTAATGCGGATGTTGCGTAGCGGGTCGGTGGGGTCGGATTGCTGGATGAGCAGTGCGGCAGAAATCTCGTTGTTTTTATCCGGTACCAGACGGATCACATCACGCCCCGGTGCAGCCGACACCAGTTGGGCACTTTCCTGATACGCCAGCTTGCCGGTTCCATCATAGCGCACCACGTAACTGCCACTCGGCAAGGTGTCGAACGGCAGCCAGCGGGCGAAGTAGCTGCCAGCCTGCCCGCCATTGAGACTTCGCACCCAGCCCTGCGGGTCAATATCGACATTACCCCTGGTAAGCGGGCTTTCGCGGAAAGGCTCGGCAGTCCGGAACAGATCAACGAAAGGCGCGCTGGAATCGAAATGCACGGCTTCATTAGTATTGATGCCGATGAACTCACTGGCGGCGTGGGCGGTGCTTCCCGGCAACAGCAGTAGCGGCAACACAAGCCGCAACAGTCTGGTCAAGTTTATCATCAGTAATATCCCTAATCGCTGAAGAATGAAGTTGGGCTAAAGCATAGCCGAATATTTGCACACCATCAGGATGAAATAGTGATATCGCATACCCCGCTAACACGATTCAACCAAAATCGCCTACTGTGTAGCCTGCATGGAATCGGCAATGGCCAGTCAGCTGGCTGCGGGTCTGAAACTGGCAGGAAGGTTTTGCATAGAATCACCATGAATGGTTAGACTGCTACTTGACCCGGTAGCTGCCCACCTGTTCCAGCAAGGCGAGTTGCCGATATTCTTGTTCTTCGTTGGCATATGGGTCGTAATTTACAACCAAGGCTTCAATCATGGGGTTACGGTTATCTTCGCTCGCCCCAACATGATAGAAATGTTCCCGCGTCAGGATATTGAACTTGCCCCACAACAACTTGATGTACTGGTTTTCACGAAAATCATTGTTGTGCCAGGTCGACAAGATGAAGTCCGTTTTCAGACTGGCCAAAGCGACATGAAGACGACGTTCCTGCAAATCATCCCAACCATTGTAGTAATCGACATGCCGGTCAATATACGGTGGGTCACAATACACCATGTCTCCGGCAGAAACTTCCTGCAAAGTTTTGGTGAAATCCTGACACTTGAACACAAACTGCTTGGTACGCAGGATTTTGGCGACCGTATCCACCTGATTTACAATCTTGGTCACGTAAGCTTGGGCAAAACGTTGTGGTTTACGGCAGAAAGGAATGTTGAATTCCCCTTTGCGGTTGAAACGGATCATGCCGTTGAATCCGGCGCGGTTCAGAAACAGGAAGTCCAGTGGCGCATGGTGTTGATTAAAGCGTTCACGAATTTCGTAATAGTGAGATTCACCTTTATCCAACAACAAAGCACCTTCCCGATTCAGGTAGGCACGCACAGCTTCTGCCGTGATGATCCCTTTTGCCAAAGCAGAATAGAAATTAATCAGGTGAGGGTTGGTATCACACAGTAATGCACGCTGCGGAGCGAGGTTAAATGCCACTACACCAGTTCCCATGAATGGCTCAACCCAAGCGCCTTCGAAATCGGATGGAACAATACTTTTGATCCATGGTACAAGCTTGGTTTTAATGCCTTGAGACTTGATAGGAGGAACCAATACCTTCATTCGGTATCCCCTCCATTGTTTTGCTTATCGACAACGAGAGAAACATCCCCACCTCGGTAAATGACAAACTCTTTCAACGTCGAAATTTTCCGGGTGGCTCCCTGATCATCCTGAATGGTAATCTTCCGGTAATTCATCCAGTAATCATCAAACCAGCTTTCTCCCAAACGGGAAAACATGCCACGACCATTGATGATGTCGTCAATACTATTGATGCTACCGATGTTGGCAGTATTGCCACTCCCACCCTTATCACTGGCAATTTGCCACTTTTCTACTGTAAAGAACTTGAAATTCCCCACTACTGAAGTAATGGACTGCAACTCATCCAGATGATGTCGGCGTGTTTCATCTATTGTCGCTCCATCAGCCCGATCATAGATAATGCCAAGACAAAAGTGCCCATGATAGGAAGCGTAAGGAAACTGGATGTTTTTTGTGCTTTGCCGATTCTCAAAGTATGTACCGTGAGATCCTAACGTGAAACCGTTGCACAAATGAGGCTTTTTCGGGTTACGGTACGTCGTCTTGAAATCGACAGCAAACCTGACACTTTCATCATCTGCTTTTACAAAGGAAATATCGGGGTAATAGTTCTGATGTTCAGCCAGCACAACCCGGTAACCATTTTCCTGCGCGAACTGGAGAATTTTCGGAAAAAGGTGAATTTCCAGAATTTTGGAAACTATCTTGGTATCCGATGAAATTGTGTAAACGTTCTGGAATACATCAATAAACCCTTTGACCGTCCACTGACCATCTCCAGTACTGACATAGCGGTGTAACTCATGCACAAATGCCACCAATTTTGCCTGGAAGTCCTGTTTATCACTCATCTGGCTCTGCCATCCTGGATCGAAGATTTGCGGTAGCTTAGCACACAGCGGCCTCACACACCCTGGCAAGGTACGAGCAATCTCAGAGCACGTTGATGGATACGATAAATAATTCACTATAACTGTTTAACTGTCCTTGCAACTGGCGCATAATGCCCGGTTTCCTCCTGACCCTGTATTCCTCATGTCCCCAGAAACAAATACCCTACCTGCGTTCACCGAACTCGGCCTTGCCGCTCCTGTACTGCAAGCAGTGCAAGACCTCGGCTACGAAACACCTTCAGCCATCCAGGCTGAAACCATTCCTTACCTGCTGGAGGGGCGTGACGTATTAGGTCAGGCGCAAACCGGTACCGGTAAAACCGCAGCCTTCGCCCTGCCCCTGCTGTCACGGCTGGATATGAGCAAAACCGGGCCGCAAATCCTGGTACTCGCTCCCACCCGCGAACTGGCCATACAAGTCGCGGAAGCGTTCCAGAAATACGCTGGCAAGCTGCCTGGTTTCCACGTCATGCCGATTTACGGCGGGCAGGATTACGGCACCCAGTTCCGCCAACTGCAACGTGGCGTCCAGGTTGTGGTCGGCACACCGGGCCGGATCATGGATCACCTGCGCCGTGGCACGCTCAAACTCGACGGCTTGCAAGCACTGGTGCTGGACGAAGCAGACGAAATGCTGCGCATGGGCTTCATCGAAGACATCGAATGGATCATGGAGCAGACCCCTGCCACCCGCCAGATCGCGCTGTTTTCCGCCACCATGCCACCGGCCATCCACCGCATTGCCCAGAGCTATCTGAACAACCCGGCGGAAGTCAAAATCAAGGTAAGCACCACCACGGCTGACACCATCCGCCAGCGTTACTGGCTGGTCAGCGGCTTGCACAAACTGGATGCCCTCACCCGCATCCTCGAAGCCGAGCCGTTTGATGCCGTCATCATTTTCGTGCGTACCAAAAACGAAACCGTGGAACTGGCTGACAAGCTGCAAGCGCGCGGCTACAGTGCGGTTGCCCTCAACGGCGACATTCCGCAGAACGTGCGCGAACGCACCATCCAGCAACTGAAAAATGGCAAGATCGACATCCTGATCGCCACCGACGTAGCCGCTCGCGGGCTGGATGTGGAACGCATCAGCCACGTCATCAACTACGACATTCCGACCGACACCGAATCCTACGTGCACCGTATCGGGCGTACTGGCCGTGCTGGTCGCAGCGGCGATGCCATCCTGTTCGTATCCCCGCGTGAACGCCATTTGCTGCGTGCCATCGAACGCGCCACCCGCAAGCCGATTGACCTGATGGAACTGCCCTCCACCGAAGTCATCAACAACCTGCGGATTTCCCAGTTCAACCAGCGCATCACCGACACGCTGGCGGAAGAAGGGCTGGATTTCTTCTCCCAGTTGCTGGAAAACTACGAGCGCGAGCACAATATTCCGGCCATTGAAATCGCCGCCGCCCTCGCCAAACTGGTGCAAGGCGACTCACCACTGTTGCTGGAAGAAAAGAAAAACCACCCGGCTTACAGCCCCGCCTCCCCACGTGAACGTGAGCAGGAACAGCGCAAACCGGGCAAGCGCCGGGACAACGCCGCCAACTCAGCCTTCAGCAGCGATGATGACACCATCGAGATGAACCGCTTCCGCATTGCTGTCGGGCGCACCCATGGCGTCAAGCCGGGCAACATTGTGGGTGCCATTGCCAATGAAGCCGGGCTGGACAGCCGCTTCATCGGTTACATCGACATCCAGGACGATTTCAGCCTGGTCGACCTGCCCGCTGGTATGCCGAAAGAAATCCTCAGCGACCTGAAACGGGCGCGTGTTGCCGGGCAAATGCTCAACATCGAACTGACCGAGGAATCTGCCGCTGACTATTCCCCCAGCCGCAGTGGCGGTGGTGGCGGTGGCAAACGCAAGGAACGTGACCGCGATGAGCGTAGCGACCGCCGTCCGCGTGGTGATGCACCTGCGTCACACCGTCGTGACCCGGCACGCAGCGAACGCCCCGACCGCCGCCCACGCGGTGAAAAGGATAAGGCACCATTCGCCGCCGCTGGTGACAAGCCACGCTTCGGTGGTGACAAACCGCGATTTGGCGGCGACAAGCCCAAATTCGGCGGCGACAAACCCCGTAGCAGCAAGCCAGCATCCCCCGGCAAAAAAGGTCCCGACAAGGACAAAGGCAAACCCACTCGCTTCAAGTGAAGCGTTGCGCCTTCCTGAGCATGGAAGACCTCAGCGGCTTCGTCTGCTACGACGAGCTGCTGCTGGAACCCATGCAGCGTTACGGCTGGCAAGTCCAGACCGTAGCGTGGCGCGACCGGACAGTTGACTGGAATGCGTTTGATGCCGTTATCATCCGTTCCTGCTGGGATTATCAGGACGCGCCAGAACAATTTCTGGCCGTACTGCAAAACATCGAACGCTCCAGCGCCCGCCTCGAAAACCCGCTGGAAGTCGTGCGCTGGAACCTGAAGAAACATTACCTGCGCGACCTGCAAGCCAAAGGCATTCCCACCGTACCCAGCGTCTGGCTGGATGGGCTGGAAGCTGATTCACTACCTCAACTGTTTACCCACTTTCAGACAGCGGAAATCATCCTCAAACCGGTGGTCAGCGCCACTGCCTTCGACACCTTCCGCCTGACGCCGGAAAGCGCTGCTGCACAAGCCGCACAACTGGCAGCAACATTCCGGCAACGCGAATGCATGGTGCAGCCCTTCCTGCCTGCCATTATCGATGAGGGCGAATATTCCCTGTTCTATTTCGGTGCGGAATACAGCCACACGATCCTGAAAACACCCAAAGATGGCGATTTCCGCGTGCAGGAAGAACATGGCGGCCTGTTACGCAGCGTCGAACCGGAGCCTGCCTTGCTGGAACTCAGCCGCAAAGCGCTGGCAATCATTCCTGCCCCCACCCTGTACGCGCGTGTCGACTGGGTACGCACTGATAACGGCTTTGCCCTGATGGAACTGGAGCTGATTGAACCTTCACTGTATTTCAATATGGATGCGGGAGCGGCAGAACGGTTTGTGCGAGTACTGACAGACTGGACTACACATGCAGGCGCAGAAGCACATTCCAACAGGGTGTAAGCACAAATAATTACTGGGACTTTTGGAAGATAATATCATTCCATCGTTTCGTTCGTTTCGTTTCTGAAGGAAAAGCCATATACTCCAGAGAAGACGACGCTATTTCGCAGGAAGGAGTTACTGAAAATGTCTGCCTTAATGAGCTACCAAATCCCCACACCGGAGGACACCAAACTTGCTGTTGAAAGCAGCCGTTTGCTGGCGGCTTGCATTGGCAAGGGTGAAAGCGCCTGCTTGCGCCTGCATGACGGAGATGAAATGCTGCAAGTCCCGGTCAAAGCTATCCGTTTACTGGTAGATATTCTGGATGCAATGGCACGGGGAGATGCAGTATCCCTGATTCCTATCCACAAGGAACTGACGACGCAGGAAGCTGCCAATATCCTGAACGTATCACGCCCCTATCTGGTGAAACTGTTGGAAAACAATGAAATTCCGTTCCACAAGAATGGGGTACGGCGCAAAGTCCTGTTCAAGGACTTGATGGAATACAAACAAACGCGCGATCAGCAAAGCATGGCATTACTGGATGAACTGACCGCAGAAGCCCAAGAGCTTGATATGGGGTACTGATGTATTCAGGTGAAAACTTTACCGTCTTGTTTGATGCTTGCGTACTTTATCCGGCTCCACTACGTGATTTGCTGGTCAGACTGGCTCAAACAGGCGCGTTTCGGGCAAAGTGGACGCAGCAAATTCATGAGGAATGGATTCGGAATGCCGTAGCAAAAAATCCACACCTGACCCATGAAAAACTGCAAGTTACTGCCAGCAAGATGAACGATGCCGTTATGGATTCGCTGGTATCCAACTATGAGCCGCTGATTGCCGGTCTGGAACTACCCGATACCAATGACCGCCATGTTTTGGCCGCAGCCATCAAGGGGCAGGCTGAGGTTATTGTTACCTTCAACCTGAAAGACTTCCCCGATCACTGCTTGCACCCGCTCGACATTTGGGCACAACACCCGGATGAATTCATCAGTCATCTGATAGACCTGTCACCTGCAAAGGTACTGCTGGCTGCCAAACATCAACGAGCAGCCCTGAAGAACCCACCCAAAAGCGTTGACGAGTTTCTGGATACGCTGCTGCGTCAGCAGCTTCCACGCACAGTTGCCTTCCTGAAACAGCGCAAAGACTTGATCTAATAGACATCGATTCCAGAATCACGCCATGACCGACGTTTCAAGCCACCACTATCCGCTATGACTACCTTGCCGAAAACGGCAGGGAATGGCGGTATGGGATGCGTATCTGAAATACGATACTGGCAGGTTCTCCAGAGATCAATGCTTTGCCATTTCGTGCAACTGTCAAAACAACGCGCTAGACTGTACGGTATTAATCCGTATGAGTGAAATACCATGCAAACTGAAACCATAGAGCGATTTGACATCCGCCTACCCGCCAGTACCAAGCAAATGCTGGCAAGGGCTGCTGAAATCAACGGCAGTACGCTAACAGCTTTGGTGCTGGGCGCTGCGATGGACAAAGCACGTGAAATCCTGCAAGCGCATCAACTCTTCACCCTGAATGCGCAAGATTGGCAAGCATTCATGGATACCCTGGAGAATCCACCAGAACCTAACGACGCATTGCGGAAAGCATGGATTGACTACCACGATGCGGGGCTTGAATGAGAATAGAGGCATTCGATGCTACACAGCATGACCGCAAGGAATTTGAATCAGGCAATGCAAAGCTGGATGAATACTTGCATCGTCACTTATCGCAAGGGGTGAAAAAGGGCATTGTGCAAGCCTATGTTGCTGTTGACGATAACGGCAAAGTACAAGGCTACTACACGCTATCGGCTGCACACGTTCTGCATGATGACTTTCCAGAAAGTGTTGCAAAGAAGTTGCCTCGTTATCCTGTTCCGGCTGCATTGCTGGGAAGAATGGCGACCGATTCAAAAGCACGTCAATCAGGGCTACATATCGGTTCAAAACTGCTGATTCATGCCATGAAACAAACCTTGAAAGCAGGAAATACTCTTGGTGTAGCGTGTATCGTCGTGGATGCGAAACCAGAAGCCGTTGGGTTCTATCAGCGGTTCGGCTTTACGCCACTAAAACAGGAAGACGGGCTACGCCTCTACCTGCCGGTGGATACCATCAGGAAAATGCAACCCCGTTGAATTTGTTGGTTCCCCAACCACCCGTATGCATTATCCCCCGAAAAACTCTCTTCAGAGTTTCATCGTCCAGAGGCTTCAGAGGCCAGAGTAATGGGGACAACACAACACCGAAATCCAACATTGAAGAGACGGTCGCCTAGCTCGTTGAAGTCGCGCACAGAAGAACGGACGAACCTCCGACTGCTGCGAAACGCCCCGCCACGCAACACGCAAACGGCTTGATCGCCGTTTGCAAAAGAACGGTTCTGCCATTCTTTTGTGAAAACAGCAGGGTATGGATATTCAGCATATTCACCGCGCGTCCATTCCCATACATTACCTGCCATATCCTGACAGCCATACAGGCTTGCGCCTTGCGGGTAAACGCCCGGTGTCGTTACGTGATTGATACTCTGGTTATAGTTCAGGTATTCGTCACCAATCTCATTGTTCACCCAAGGATAACGCCGTTGCGGTGCAGGGTTGTTTTCCAAACCGCCACGCGCTGCTTTTTCCCATTCGGCCTCATCCGGCAAGGTGACACATAAATCCGGTTCCAGCAGGTTTTGATCATATAAATGCTGCGTCATCCATTGGCAGAATTGCAGTGCCTCAGATCGGGAGACGTAAACGACAGGTACATTGGCTGCACCGCTCAAAGCACTCTCAGCACCCGGCTTGAAGCCCGTTGCCGTTACGAATTCTTGGAACTGCGCCACCGTAACCGGGTATGTTGCCATGCGGTAGGGGTAGCTCAGGTCGTATTCGCCAGCGGGGGTTTCTGCTCCCCACTCCTCGTCTTTTTCATCGTATTGGCCTTTGCCCATCCAGAACTTGCCAGCGGGGATTGGCACAAACGCCATGGCTTCAACCGTCATGATTTCAGGGCGCGGGTCGCCGATAACGGCGAGGTAGCGACCGATGGCGGCGCGTTCCACTGCTGGCAGATGTGAAGTGATCAGCGCTTGTGGAAGTGCTGTACGGATGCGCTCAAAAATCGGCTTGTGGATGCGCCCAACCTGGGTGACATTCAGGTTATCTGCCATGATTTCAGCCGCCAGACGCAAGCCCCATGCCGCCTCTTTCGTCAAACAATTCAATGCTTCCGGGTAAAGTGCGTTCACCAAATCCCAGACAGGCCGTGGTTTATCCAACGCATCAATCCCACCCGCCAACAATACCACTTCACGCCAACGGTCTGGGTCAAACATTGCCAATTGAGCGGCGACCTCTTGCCATGACTGGCAATCCTCATGCCCTTTGAACAATTCATCAGTTTCCAATTGGAAGTAAGCCGCCGCTAGATATTCCTGAAAACTGCGGTGCGGGAAGGTATAGACCGCATCCATTTCATTCGTACCGCCTCGTTGGTACAGTATGCCTACCCGATCACGCAGGTATTCGCACACCTCCCACTCATCCACTTTTTTGCCGTTACTGCGAGCCTCTTTGACAAGTGCCAAGATCAAGTCATCGGCTGAAATATCCGCAGTTCCATGCTGCTGTGCATCCTGCAAAGCATGAGCATGGAAAGCCAGACGCTTCAATACCCGGTGGATCACATCCTGTCCAACCTGCAAAAACTCGGCGAGGCTGTGCTGCGACAGTTTGCGGGCATCATCGCAATCTTTAGCATCAAAACGGGCTTTTTCCCATTTGTTTACCAGCAATTCCAGCAACCTTTCGTACAAGTCGGCACGGCGTTCCGGTAATTCATGGCGGTAAGCGTGCAAATACGCAATCAGGCTCAACAATAATGGTCGTTTTGCCAGATCGTGTAACGATGTCCTCTGTAGCACGGCTGTTTGCAGTTTCGTGCCCTGCGTTATGGCGGTATCAGGCTCCAACGTACCAAGGCTGGCATACCAACGCTGGATGAAACGGATGATTTGCCCATCCGTAAATGGCGCAAGGTGAGATACTGCAAACTGGCTTATGTGCCACTGAGGATCACGGTAAGCATACGGGCGGCAAGTGACCAACAAACGGCAATCCGCATAGCTTTTGGCGAAACCATCAATACATTCAACCAGCCGCTTGCGCCGATCCCCTGCTTGCGGCACTTCATCCAACCCATCGAACATCACCAAAACCTTACCATCACGTAAACGCTGTTGCAGGATTTCAACGTAACTCTGGCAATCAGTACGCTCCAGTTGAGTATGCAGAAAGCCCATCAGGTGACAAACATCACCTTTTTCCTGCTCTGCTGGGAAGTGAGCAGAAGCGGAAAAGTCCCGCAAGATAATCCGCACCGGAATTAACCCACCATGTTCCCAAGTCTGACGGATTTCACATATCTCAGGTTTGAGCATTCCCACACTCATGTTTACGCTGATCTTCGGAGTGCCCTGCTCATCAGGTAACGGAGCCGTGAGCGTTTGCAGATTGACGTGCTCACTCTTCAAATTTTCCCCAGCAAGACATAACGTCAGATAATTGACAAAAGCACTTTTGCCACTGCCAGGCTCACCTGTCAGTACCAGAAATTGCTTCAAATTTGCAGCGTCCAAAGCCGACAAATGATATTGGGAGAAAGTTGCCGTTTTAGCATTCTTGATGGCAGACATGTTGAAAGCTAAAGCTACATCCTTGCGTTCACCATCAACAATGAATTCTTCGATGACTTCGGTTGTCATCAGTGCTGTATAAACAGCATCCAGTTCCAGACGCTGGCTGTTCTCATCGCGCAAATCCATCAGGCTGAGCCATTCCAGCCCGGCACAATCCTTCATCACACGCTTGAGGTAGTGTTGTTCGCGCCGTAGCACGTCCTCGGCGCTCAACACCGTACCATTGACGTTGGTTATGTTGATGGTGCTATCGGTAATAGTATTTGCAGCAACCGAACCGTTTTCCGCGTGTGGCATGGCCTGCCCTCAGTTGTTGAAAGTGTTGTTGATGGTGATGACGGAACCTTGTAGAACATCCGTCACAATGCTGCCGCCCTGCCCGACCTTGCTACCACCTACCGCTTGTGTGGGGGCTGCTAATGCGGTGTCCGGCTGACTGACCTGAATGCCGTCCAGCAACGGCGCATAATCCCGCGCCCGCAACTCCGCCAAGGGCGTGGTCAGCCTGCCCGCCGCGAAGTTCATCAGCTTGCTGGCATTCTGGCTGATGTCGCGGATGACATTAGCCCTTTCATACTCATCGACGAGCAAAGCAGGATCGCGGCCTTCCAACAGTTTCCTGATCTTGGCGTGCTCGGCAACCCAGTAATCCACCACGCCAATCCGGTAAGCCATATCCTGCAAATCACAATCATCGGCGATGATGGGGTGGGTACGCTCTTGGAAACCGCCTTTCTGCCACGTCCGCAGCAACTCATACATGCACCACGGCGACTGGAAATAGGGCTTGCTGAAAACGGTGATAACGTGCTCGCCGCCCGTGAGTTTATCCATGAACTGCTGGATCGGCTCACCGTGTTTGATTTCATTGTTATCGCGCAACAGGCGGATATTCCGGGATGGGCAGCATCTTTCTAGTTCGGTAACGATGCCCGTCTTGGGTTCGACGTTCCACGAATAGGACACAAATACTGTTGTTTCGCTCATGTCAGAGTTTTATCGTCCTGAGGTTTCAGAGGCCAGAGTAATGGGGACAACACAGCACCGAAATCCAGCATCGACGAGACGGGAGTCTTGCCTGAAGTAGCGCACAGAAGAACGGACGTACCCCTGATCGAAGTAGAACGCCCCGCCGCGCAACCCGCAATCGGCTCGGTCGCCGTTTGCAAAAGAGCGTTTCTTCCATACTTCCGTACTAACGGCTGGGTAGGGGTATTCGCCATATTCACTGCGCGTCCATTCCCAAACATTGCCTGCCATATCCTCACACTCATACGGGCTTGCGCCTTGTGGGTACATGCCCGGTGTCGTCAGCTGCACAATAGCCATGTTGTAGTTCAGATGTTCATCGCTGATCTCATTGCCCCACGGGTAACGCCGTTGCGGTTCGGGGTTATCCTCAAGACCACCACGCGCCGCCTTTTCCCATTCAGCCTCATCCGGCAAGGTGACGCATAAATCTGGGGCTAACAGTTTTTTGTCATGTAGGTGTTGAGTCAACCATTGGCAAAACTGCATGGCCTCAATTTGGGAGATATAAACAACCGGGGCATTGGCAGCACCGCGCAAAGCATCCTCACTACCCGGTTTGAATCCTGTCGCCGTCACAAACTGTTGGAACTGTGTCACCGTGACCGGGTATTTCGCCATCCGGTAGCGGTAGCTCACGTCATATACACCAGCCGGAGTTTCCGGTAAAAGCTCCTCGCCTTTTTCATCGTATTGGCCTTTACCCATCCAGAATTTTCCGGCGGGGATGTCGCAAAACTGCATAGCCTCAACAGTCATGATTTCAGGACGTGGGTCGCCGATGGTGGCGAGATAGCGACCGATGGCTGCGCGTTCTATGGCTGGCAAATGCGGTGTGATTAACGTCTGAGGCAACGCAGCACGGATGCGTTCAAAAATAGGCTTATGGATACGCCCTACCTGATCCGGCTTGAGGTTTTCCGCCAAAATTTCCCCCGCCAAACGCAAGCCCCAAGCAACTTCTTTACTCGGCGCTTCTGCAACCGGATACAATGCCGCCAGCAAATCCCAAACCGGGCGTGGATTAATTTGTGCATCAATACCACCTGCCAACACAATCACTTCGCGCCAACGGTCAGGGTCGGTCTTGCCCAAATGGGCCGCCATTTCCTGCCATGTGCTGAAATCTGTATCGGTTGGGAACAAGGCATCCTCTTCCAAACGGAAATAGGATGCTGCCAGATACTCCTGAAAACTGCGGTGCGGGAAGGTGTAAACCGCATCCATTTCTGTTGCCCCGCCGCGTTGGTAAAGGATGCCAACCCGGTCACGCAAGTATTCGCATAGACGCAGTGGCTTAACATCGTTTCTACCAACTGCCGCTGCCACTGCCACCAACTGCGTGACCAAATCATTGGCAGCAATGTCAGCAGTTTCTTTTTGCCCTGCGTCTTGCTTTTGGTGTGCCTGAAAAGCCAAGCGTTTCAACACCAGCCGGATGCTTTCCTGCCCGATTTGCAGGTATTCCGCCAGACTGTGCTGCTCGCACCTCAAAGCGTCATCACTGTCATTGGCTTTGAAACGCGCCTTTTCCCACTCATCAATCAGCAAATCCAACAGCCTTTCGTACAAATCAGCGCGGCGTTCCGGCAACTCGTAGCGGTTAGCATCCAGATAAGCAATCAAGCTCAACAACAGCGGGCGTTCACCCAGTTTGCGTAATGAGTCACGCCCTAACACCGCCCGTTGCAACCTGCCCGCCCGTTGTGTGGCACTGTCAGCGGTAAATTCTGGCGAATGACTGTACCACTGCTGGATAAAGCGGATAATTTGCCCTTGGTTGAAATCAGCAAGGTGGCTTTCGGCAAAACCTGCCAGTTTCCATTCTGCTTTTTCGTAGGCATAAGGGCGGCATGTCACCAAAAAACGCGCTTTGTGGAACGATTTCACGAAAGCGTCGATGCAGCTAATCAAGCGTTTACGACGTTCGCCCGCGTGGGGCACTTCGTCCAAGCCGTCGAACATGACCAAGGCTTCACCTGTGCGCAAACGCCCTTCGAGTATCTTGCCATACCCCTCAAGGCAATTCTCTTGCAGATGGTTGTGCAGGAAATCCAGCACACAACGGGCATTCGCTTCTTTATCGCTAGAGGGAAAATAGCGGGAAGCGGAAAAGTCCCGCAAAATAATGCGTACCGGAATCAGTGCCTTGTGATCCCACGGTTGTCGCACTTCACACGCTTCCTTTTTACCATCCACTTCGACCTCGACCGTTTGCGGCTTGCCGTCTTTGTCAGGCAATGGCGCGGTCAGGGCTTGCAGATTGGCGCGTTTATCACCCAAGTTTTCCCCTGCTAGACACAAAGCAAGGTAACTGACGAAAGCACTTTTGCCGCTACCCGGTGTGCCAGTCAGCACCAGCCGTTGCTGCTGGTTCAATACTTCCAGCGAGGACAATCGGCGTTGCTGCCTGTCGTTCAGCACTTCCTTATCTTGTTCCAGGGTTGTGGTGAGTAACGGCGTGTAGACCGCATCCAAACCCATCACCGCCGTCTTTTCGTCCTGCTTACGCACCAGCCGCAACCATTCCAGCCCCATGCAATCCTGCATCATGTAGTCAAGGTACTGGTGTTCGTGCTGACGAATGTCGTCTTCCGTCAAGCCACCACCTGTGGAGTTGATGATCTGGATGACGCTGTTGTAGGCAAGACCAACCGCTGCCGAACCCTTTTCCGCGTGTGGCATGGCTTGCCCTCAGTCGTCTTTGTGCGTGTTGGTAATGACAATGCCCTTGATGGCCTCGACAGCAGCATCACTGCCACCCATTGCGAAATAAGTAACAAGCGTGCCAACAATGGTAGGAATATCAATCAGGCCGGACATGGCAATTTCTCCTGCGGGGTAAGTAGCGCTGACATTATAAGCGCAATTACTTACCGGCAGACAGATAAACTATACAATGCCGATTGACGAGCAATAAAGTCAAAGCAGACAATTACTTCCGGCAATCAACAAGCTGGAAGAAATCATTACAGGGGGAACATCCGGGAACGTGATTCCCTTCCACAAGTCGGCCTGAATGCTAGCATAATATATAAAACTTTATATAATGAACGGTACACCATGAAAGAATTGAAATGGATGGGCAGCAGCAGGAAGGACATTACAGCCTTTCCAGACGATGCAAAGCGGGCAGCAGGCTTTCAGCTTCTACGGCTCCAGCAGGGGCAGGAACCGACAGACTGGAAGCCAATGCAGGGCATAGGGAACGGAGTACAAGAAATCCGCATCAGGAAGGAATCAGGCGCTTTCAGGGTTATCTATGTTGCCAAGTTTGAGGAAGCCGTTTATGTGCTTCATGCCTTCCAGAAAAAGACACAGCAGACTGCACAACCAGATATTGACCTTGCGCGGGAACGCTTCAAGGAAATGGTAAGGGAGAGGACAAAATGAACATTGAACACATTACACCGGCAAACGGTAATGTTTTTGCCGATATTGGCTTTCCAGCAGAGGAAGCCGCCAACCTGCTTATACGCGCCCAATTAATGAGCGAACTAACAGACATACTGAAAGCACGTTTCCCTACTCAGACAGCAGCAGCGGGGGCGCTGGACATTACCCAAACCAGAGTAAGCGACCTGTACCGGGGCAAGATCGAACGCTTTACTGTGGATATGCTGATTAACCTGCTGGCGCGTGTCGGGCAGTGTGTCGAAGTGCATACCAGGGCGGCAGCATGAAGGAATTACGGGAACGCGATTCAAAGCGCGATCTTGGGGCGGAACTGCTGGAATCTGTCCGCCAAATGATGACAGGCCAGAAAGGTGCTATCCATCAGGTTGTTGAAAAGCCGTTGACCGACGAAGGCGGCGAAGTACGCGAATTGTCCGGCGCTGATATGGCTGCATTCAAACCAGTGGGAGAATTATTGCCTGAACTGAAGGACAGAAACAAAAAAGGGTTGCAGTCGTAAGACATGCAACCCTTTGAATTTGTTGGCTCCCCAGGGCGGACTCGAACCACCGACCAATTGATTAACAGTCAACTGCTCTACCGACTGAGCTACTGGGGAACTGTAGAAGGCGCGTATTTTGTTCGATTCCCGCCTA
>JAHJJD010000124.1 GCA_018822845.1 Gammaproteobacteria bacterium
GATGATGCGTTGCATTTCAGCCGCCAGCTTGTCACGTGGTACGCGATAGCCGGGGATGCCGTAACGCATCATGCCACCCAGTTCAGGGTGTTGTTCAAATACAGTAGACGCATGACCCATGCGACGCAGCTGGTAAGCAGCCGCCATGCCAGCAGGACCACCGCCGATGATGGCAACTTTCTTGCCGCTCATTGTTTCTGGCGCTTCAAACTTGAAGCCATTGGCAATAGCGGTATCACCGATGTACTGTTCAACGGAGTTGATGCCTACGAAGTCGTCAACGTCATTACGGTTACAACCATCCTGACAAGGAGCCGGACAAACACGACCCATCATGGATGGGAACGGGTTGGCATCGGTGGAACGACGGAAAGCATACTCCTGCATGGTAACGCCAACAGGTGGTTTCTCGATGCCGCGCACGATTTGCAGCCAGCCACGGATGTCTTCACCAGATGGGCAGCTACCTTGGCAAGGCGGGGTCTTGTGAATATATGTTGGGCATTTATGAGTAGTATCCTGCACGAAAATCTTGTCGTGCATGCTACCCCATTCGTCATCCCCGTCTTTGAAACGGCGGTACGTATGTCCCTTAAGCTTGCTGTCGTTCGGTGCGGTTGCCATGCCTATTCTCCTGTCGTTAACCTGGAAAATACCAAGTCAGAAAAATCAATACTTTAAAATCCACTTAAACAGGTGACGTGCGATTAATCGTCGTCATCCTCATCCTCGTCGGGACGTGCCTGCACAGACACCTGTCGTTGCAGGATGATCGCGTTGCTCACCAACTGGTGCACACTAACGATCTGATCCATGGTGAAGCCGTAGTAAGGCAACACTTTCGTAAATTGTGACTTGCAGATGGCGCAAATCGCTGCCATGTGCGTTACGCCATAATGGGTCGTGACATGCTTGAGAGCCTCCGCACGCGGCTGGATGCCTTTCACACGCAGTTCCATCAGGTCATCGGTCAACAAACCGCCGCCACCGCCACAACAGAAGGTTGCGTCATGAATGGTGTCAGCTGGCATGTCCACAAAATGATTACAGACCGCCTTGATAACCTTGCGCGGAATCTCGAACTGACCACCCGGATAGTTGCCCATACGACTGCCACGAGCAACGTTGCAGGAATCGTGGAAGGTCAGCACCTTGTCGTCATTTTCGCTCTTGTCGATCGTCAACGAACCTTTCTCAAGTTCACCCACGGTATACTCAAGAATATGCTGAGGGATCGGGTAACGCTGATCGAGGAAATCGAACGGGCCAGCCAGCGTATTCAGGAAGCTGTATGCCACACGCCATGCGTGACCACACTCACCGAACACAATGCGCTTGACCTTGAGCTTGATCGCCGCTTCACGGATACGCATGGAAACCCGGCGCATGTTCTCGTAGGAACCGATGAACATGCCAAAGTTGGCTGCCTCGGAAGCGTGCGAGCTAAATGTCCAGGTAACGCCGGTTTCATGGAATACCTTGCCATAACCAATCAGACCATCGATATGCGGCTCGGCAAAGAAGTCGGCAGATGGCGTAACCAATAGGATTTCGGAACCTTCCTCATCCAGCGGATAGCGCACCTTGATGCCGGTATCCATTTCAACGTCTTCTTCCAGACCTTCCAGCGTATCCGCAAGTGCCATCCCCGGCAGGCCAAGGTTGTTACCGATCTTGAAGACCTTGCCGATAATCTCGTTGTTGTACTTGGAACCGTAACCAATGTGGTCGAGGATTTCCCGCGCTGCCATCGAGATTTCAGCCGTATCAATCCCGTAAGGGCAGAACACGGAACAACGACGGCACTGGGAGCACTGGTGATAATAGTTATACCAGTCCTTGATGACCTCTTCGGTCAGGTCAGTTGCGCCCACAAGTTTCGGGAAATATTTACCCGCAAACGTGAAGTAACGGCGGTAAACCTTGCGCAGCAGATCCTGCCGCGCTACCGGCATGTTCTTGGCATCACTGGTACCGATGAAGTAATGGCACTTATCGGTACACGCGCCACACTTGACACAGATATCCAGATAGACTTGCAACGAGCGGTAACGGCTCTTCAGGTCAGCCATTTTTTCCAGCGCACGTTCTTTCCAGTTAGGAACCAGATCACCCACTGCGTCAAAGTCAGTCGGGAAACCCATCGCCTTCTGGAAATCCGCCTTGGCGATGAACGGGCCAGAACCCTTCATGGTATCTTCTTTCACTGCCGGGACTTCGGTATACCCTTCGCCAGTCAGTTTTGGAATTTCGTAATCAGCCACGATAGATGCCTCTTAAATCTGATCCGTACACGCAATTACTTGTTCAGTTCGCTCAGGAAGGTTTTACCCTGGCGTTCCAGTTCCAGTGCCCAAGGGGACACATGGCGTTTTTCACGCGGGTTATCCACCTGATTACGGGTCGGGCTGAAAAACACACCCGGCGCGTGTAACAATTTGCTGATTGGGAAAATAATCATCAACACAGCCACCAGCAGCAAATGTACCAATACAATCGGGTCAGCAGGCAAGCCACCTTCCGCACCAAAGAAGCCGAAGGTCAACATGCCACCAAAGAATGCCTTCACCTGGGTCACATCGGTATGGGAAACAAAGCTCATCATCAAGCCACTCATGCCGATACCAATCAGCAAAGCCAACATCAAATGGTCAGAAGGCGCTGAAATATAACGTACACGATCCACCAGGAAGCGGCGTGCCCACAGGCCAGCCAGTCCCAACACCATGGTGATACCTGCATAACGGCCAAATGGCTGCATAAAGACCAGCAAATCATTCATGCCAACGAAATAGCGGCTATGGCGGATCAGCACCAGCCACAGGGACATGTGAAACAGGAAAGCGAAAAGCCACAAAATCTTGTTGGAACGGAACAGGCTTTCAAAGAAAACCACTTCACGGAACATGCGCCATACGACACCGCCCTGGGTCACGGGAGCCGGGGTGGTCGGGATTTTCAATGGGGCTGGTGTATTCCAGTATTGGCGAATTTTCATGCCAACACCAACAACGAGAATTAACGTTGCCGCCCAAAACAACAGTCCGTAAAGGATGCTTACGAATGTCACTGCGTACTCCTGATTCCAGATTCTCTCTTCTGAAAATTTGTCTTGCGGAAAAGCAAATCAAAGCTTGAGAAGAGGCTCCGGCGAACCGGAGCAGTCTTCTTTGTCTTGCGACAAACCTGTCGGTATGCGCTTACACGCAACCAGTTGGCTTAGGCAGACCAGCATACTTACATGCTTGCTTGCCAGGGCCGTATGGGAACAGGCTGTACAGGTACTTGGAGTTACCTTTGTCGGCACCCAGACGCTTGCCAACCGCTTTGGTCAGAACGCGCACGGCTGGAGCGATTTGGTACTCTTCATAGTACTCACGCAGGAAATTCAGGATTTCCCAATGTTCGCCAGTCAGCTTAACGTCTTCTGCGTTAGCCAGCGCTTCAGCAATTTCAGGGGTCCAGTCGCTCAGATTTTCCAAGTAACCTTCTTCGTCCAGAGGAATGGATTTACCGCCTACTTCAAGTGCCATGATCGGCCTCCTGTCAAAAAATATTTAAAAGATTACAGCCAGCTTTGGGTGCTGTCGTTGTTCGCAGTCAGATCAACAAACCCGGCATAATCAACGATTGTAACACCTTCCATCGCTTTGCCTTCCAGACCGCGCGCCGCCAGGTCTGCACCCAGCACATACACGGACTTGTCAGCCATCGCTGCTTTGACCTTACCAGCAAAGCTTGATCCATCGACTGCACCGACCACGGCATCTTCAATCATCAGGATCGCATCGCCTGCACTTGCGTGAGCAAGGCAGCTATCAAAAGCCACACGTTCAAACGGGGACTTGTTCACGATATGTAACATGGACATGGTTCAAACCCTCCGTTAGAAACTCAGGATTACTTCTTGCTCTGCCATCATTGCAGCCATTTCCTCGCGGTTGGCCAGAATGATGGAAGGCTTTTCAGCGTAATCGTCGTCAGCATCTTCGTAAGTCAGTTCCATCAGGTCATCGACCGTCAGGCCACGTTCAGCCAAAGACTCGCTAGAGACATACAGCTTGGTAATGTCATAGTCACCCAGCGCACGGTAAGTCGGCGAGAAGTTCTTCATGCCGATACCTTTGCTGTTCTGACCCTTGGTGATCTGGTAAACACCATCATCAATGAAGGCCAGACTAACATTTTGCTCGAATGCAGCGGAAATCAGTACGACTTCCAGTGATTCCAGCGCGTAAATAGTGCCGTAAGGAGCCTTGCGGTTTACGAACAGAAAATTCTTGGTAGACATCGCAGTTCTCCTTAATCGCCAAACACGACCAGACGGTCAGACTGGATACCACCTTCCACCAACTGCCCCAGACCGGAAATACGGAAACCGGGAGCAATATTGTTGGCGTCCAGACCCTGACGCTTGGCTTCGTCCGCATCCATGATGCCGCGACGTTGTGCCGCTGCGATACAGATGACCAGATCCAGACCATGCTTTTCAGCCAGCTCTGTCCAGGCTTTCTGGATCAGGCGGTCATCAGCAGGCGGAACGGTAAGACGAGTGCCGTTGTTTACGCCGTCGTGGTAGAAGAAGACACGGAAAATCTCGTGTCCCTTCTCCAGCGCGGCACGGGTGAACTGAAGCGCAGTATCAGCAGACTGGTGCTGATACGGGCCTTCGTTAACCAGAATTGTGTATTTCATTCCGTGCTATTCCTCGTATCGTTGTCGATCAGAAGCGGATGTGCGTTGAAGAGTTCAGGTTCGCACGCGCACCACGCCAGTTGTCGATATGATACTTGGTGAATGGCAAACCAGTGACTTCAAAGAAACGCGGCCAGCCGATACGCTCAACCCATTCATTGATACGCTCCCAATCTTTCGCGCCCGCTTTGTAGCACTCCAGAATTTTCTTCACAATCGCCGTGGCTTCAGGCCAGCGGGGCGGGTTGTTCGGAATACCGGCAGCAACCAGACGCTGGAAGGTTGGTTTACCACGCGCATTGGAGTGGTTACCACCGATCCAGACAGCCAACTGGGTAGCTTCATGGTCGTTGATCTGCATTGGCGGGCAAGGCGGGTAGCAAGCACCACAGCAGATACATTTCTTCTCGTCAACTTCCAGGGAAGGCTTGCCGTCAACCATGGCAGGACGGATAGCCGCTACTGGGCAACGAGCCACAACCGTTGGACGTTCGCACACGTTACCAACCAGTGCATGGTTGATTTTAGGTGGCTTGGTATGTTGGACGTTGATCGCAATATCACCCTGACCGCCGCAGTTGATCTGGCAGCAAGAAGTAGTGATGTGTACGCGGTTAGGCATATTCCATGCTTTGAACTCAGGCAGCAATTCATCCATCATGGACTTCACCACACCGGATGCGTCAGTACCTGGGATGTCGCAATGCAACCAGCCCTGGGTATGGGACAGTGAAGTCACAGAGTTACGGGTGCCACCGACCGGGAAACCAGCATCTTCCAGCGCTTTAACCAGAGGTGCTACCTGCTCCTCGGTTGCCACCTGGAATTCAATATTGGAACGGATAGTGAAGTGGACATAGCCGTCACCGTAGGTATCACCGATGTCCATCAGCTTGCGCAGGGTGAACACATCGAGGATACGCTGGGTACCTGCACGGACTGTCCAGATCTTTTCGCCAGTTTTGGAAACGTGAACCAGCACGCCTGGGCGTGGGTCTTCATGGTATGCCCACAGACCGTAGTTGCGGCGCATAACAGGGTGCATGTACTGGAAACCGTCCGGGCATCCAGATTCAATAGGATCGCGCATTTCTGGTGCGGCCATTGCGAAGCCTCCGTCAGAGAATAACTAAAATATCGTAAAAATTCGGGCTGACAGGGTGGGCTATTCCACCCTGCCTGCAACTGCCATTACGCAGCTTTTTCTTCACGCTTGCGGTTGAACCAGGCTTCAGCAGCCTCATCCCAACCATCAGTACGCACGTAAGAAACGTTGCGTGGCTGCTTGATCATGTTCGGATCCGGATCAATGTCGATGCCTTCCAAGAAGTTCACCAGACCGATACGCTCGATCATTTCGCCGCAACGCTCGTGTTCCAGACCGTTTTCAGCCCAGAAGTCGATAATGGTTTGCGCCAGTTCAACGATACGCTCGTAATCTTCTTCGGTATCCAGCTTCATGAACGGGACTGTGACGATACCCATCAGGTCGCCGATTTTCAGGGTACGCTTACCACCGATCAGGATAGTTACGCCCTTGTCGTCGCCCACTTGCAGTGCTTTCGGCATGACATTCAGGCAGTGCATGCAACGCACACAGTTGCTGTTGTCGACGGTGATGGTGTCATCATCGTTCAGCTTGATAGCTTGCGTTGGGCAACGGCTGATAACGTTGTCAAACATGTATTGGCGGCCTGCGGAACGATCACCTTCTTTGCCAATTTCCTTGGCCTTCTTCATGATCATTTCCTTGACTGCTTCCTGGTTGACTTTCATGTCATCACGCCAGGTGCCGATTACGGCGAAGTCAGCACGCTCGATGGCGTTCTGGCAGTCGTTCGGGCAGCCGGAAACCTTGAATTTGAACTTGTAAGGCAGCGCCGGGCGATGCACGTCATCAGTGAAGTTATTCATCAGACGGCGATGGATGGCGTGTTCGTTGCAGTTGGACATTTCACAACGGGCCGCACCCACGCAAGACATACCAGTACGCACACAAGGACCAGCACCACCCAGATCCCAGCCATATTCATTGATTTCATCAAAGAAATGCTGGAAGTTGACGCTGTTCGCACCGATGAACATGATGTTACCGGTTTGGCCGTGGAAAGTTTGCAGGCCGGAACCCCATTTTTCCCAGCTATCAGCCAGTTGGCGCAGCATGTCAGTGGTGTAGTAGTTGCCAGCAGGTGGCTGTACACGCAGGGTGTGGAACTCCTTGGATTCAGGGAACATGTGACCGACTTCAGAGAAGCGCGGAATAATGCCGCCGCCGTAACCGAAGACAGAAATAGTACCACCCTTCCAGTAGCCCATTTTGGTTTCGTAAGAATGCTCCAACTGCCCCATCAGGCCGTTGATCACATTGCGGATGCGCTCATCTGGATGATCATCACGCAATTTCTTGAAACCGCTGATGAAGCTAGGCCATGGGCCTTCTTCCAGCACGTCAAGCATCGGCGTTGGATAATGTTTCGTTGCCATACCTGCCTCCTCAGTAAACGATCTATGGCGTTTCCTCCTGACCAGCTTCTCTAAATGATCTGTCAGGCTGAAAAAAATAAAACAATTGCTGAACCTGGTTTGCTCAAGTCGCGAGTCCGGTAAGTGTATGCGTCGTCCTTGTCGCGGAGAATCTCACCCATGGGGTGCTACCGGAATTTGAGGCTATCCCTTAGGGGATAGATCAACAAACATAATCGAAACAAGCTCTCTTCAAGCGGTACAATAGCATATTCTGATTTTTTAATATTTCAAATAGGCAAGCAATCTTCAGGGATTAGACAGGCACTCATCATGAGCAATTCACCTTTTAATATCAAACACCTGGATACTTACCAGCAATGGCGTAAAAAAAAGCTGTCTGCCTACCCGTTAGCCATTGACTCCCTACTGACCCCCATTGCCAACCCTGAAGCACCTACTAACGATGAACTTGGGCGCATTCTGGAAACATGCAGGCAACACAATCTTGCGCTTTACCGTTTTGAACAGGGAAATCTGCGCAGCAAGCAGTTGGTACACCGCATGGGTGCTGCCATTGGCCTGCAACGGCTCGACAATAACCTGTGCGCTGACGAAGACAGCCTGACCTCCCTGCACGTCACCAGCCATGCGGGACAGCACGATTACATTCCATACACTGACAAGAAGCTGAGCTGGCATACTGACGGATACTACAACCTGCCAGAAGAACAGATTCACGGCATGGTATTGCACTGCGCCCAGCACGCGACGGAAGGCGGAGAAAGCTGGCTGATGGATCACGAGATCGCCTACATCCTGTTGCGCGACGCCAACCCGGATTACATCATGGCATTGATGCACCCGAATGCGTTCACCATCCCGGCCAACATACTGAATGGCTCAGTAGTACGCCCGGAACAATCCGGCCCGGTTTTCAGCGTGACCGCAGCAGGCAACCTGCACATGCGCTATTCCGCCCGCCAGCACAATGTAATCTGGCGTGACGACCCGCTAACCCACGCAGCCGCGCAATTTCTATTGAATGTGTGGGAACAGGACTCACCTTACAAAATAAGGTACACCTTGCAGGCAGGCGAAGGTTTAGTGTGCAATAACGTCCTGCACTGCCGCACTGCATTTGTGGACAGTAACGAGCCGGAACACAAACGCCTATTGTACCGGGGGCGTTATTATGACCGGATAGCCAAAACCAACCTTGTTCAGGAGACACCATGTTAAGCTTAAGCCAGATACTGATGACTGAAGGCGAGCAAATCAGCTCCTTCGATGAACTGAAACAGACTGTGCAACAACGCGCGCTGGAAACCGGCAGCATTTTCTTCCAGATTGACATCGAGCCACCCGGCTATACCGACCGCCCCGAGGACTGGTACGACCAACTGGAAATCGCATTCTCTTCGGCGAGGTAAACCATGTTCTGGCAGGAAGACGAAGATAAAACCCTCCCCTGGCAAGCGCCCAGCGACATCCTTGACCTGAGTTTTGCCATTCAGTGCAAGCAGTTGCCACTGGATCATGCCTGGGATCTATCGCAAGCCATTCACGCTGCATTACCCTGGTTTCCACAAGAAGATGTGGCAGGCGTCCACACCATTCATGTTGCTGAAAGCGGCAACGGCTGGCTGCGCCCGGATGACACTGAAAACCAGCTGCTACTGCCCTCGCACCGTACCCGCATGGCGTTACGCATCCCCAGGCACCGACTGGCTGACGCACTGGCGCTACAAGGCAAAACACTGGATATTGACGGCCACCTCCTGACTGTTGGTGCCGCCAAGGAAAAGCCACTGGTCAACGCATCAGTCATTTTTGCCCGCTACGTCCTGTCGGATATTGCCGAAGAAGAACCTGATTTCCTGCAACGTATGGCCAGGGAAGTCCACGAGATTAGCGGTTTCAAGGTCAAAAAAATGATGTGCGGCAAAAGCAATATCATCAAGACCCCTGATGGCTTGCTGCATACCCGTCACCTGATGATTGCCGACCTGGACAATGACCCTTCCATCCGCGTGCAACAATACGGCCTGGGTGGCGGACGCAAACTGGGCTGTGGACTGTTCATACCCCACAAAAGCATCAAAACATTGAAACCCACCGAGTAGGGGCGAAAAATTTTTTACCCCTACGCCCATCGGCATACACAGCACCATGTGGAGTATCCCTTTTGAGGAATGGGAGGCATTTTGCCTTGCAGTATAATTTTGCGGTCAAGAATTTCATCGAATGGCGACATTCACTTGTTATGAGGAATTGCACATGGCTTACGAAGTAAACGGACAAACCATCGAAACCACTGAAGCTGGCTATCTGGTTGACTTGAACGATTGGACCAAAGAGGTTGCCCAGGTTATTGCCAACGAAGAAGGCATTGGCGAACTGACCGAAAAGCATTGGGATGTTATCGAGTTCCTGCGCGATGAATACATCAACAACAACGGCAACCAGCCGATGGAACGCATCATCCAGAAAGCCATGGCCGAGAAGTGGGGCGAGAAAAAGCTGAGCAGCAAAGACATGTACAACCTGTTCCCGCGCGCGCCCAGCAAGCAGGGCCTGAAAGTTGCTGGCCTGCCTGCCACCAACCGCAAAGGCGGCTACTAATTCCTATCCGAAAGGGGGTATTCCCCCTTTCACCCCAATCCGTTTATCCTGCTAACAGGATTTGGTTATTTTAGAGAGGCATCGGACATGAGCAAAAAGCAAGAGCTGATCAGCGAAATGCTTGAAATGCAGAAAAAATTCATCGCGTATGAGCAATCTGGTCAATTCAACGCAGAAGAGTACTACGTTGGCGAGTGGAAAGCTTACCGTGAGCGTTATCAGGAACTGACTAACGAAGTCCGTGAAATTGCTTCCACCGAAGCCAATTTCTGGAAATAGGCGCACACTGCAAGCACCACTGCTTGCCAATAAAAAGCCGCTTTTCAGCGGCTTTTTATTATCTGCGATATAACTCAGTGCCCGACTGAACGAACCTTGCGGACTTTTACCCACACATCATTGTTTGCCTCATGGATAACCTCCAGCACAGCCACCGTATCACCCTGCTGGAACCCGCCCATTGCCCGTTGGCCGTGGGGCTGCTCATATAGCCCGTGGATTTTCTGGGTTCGGTAATTTTTTCCAACAATCGGCAAACCGGAGTCTGAGGCAACATGCAGTTTCTGCCCATGCCAACCATAGTCACGCAATTCCCCAATATAAACCCAGGTAACCACGCCTACAGGCGTGGGCGCACCACCAAATGGCCTCGCCAAATCAGTATCAACCCTGGATAAGGGCGTAACACCAACCGTTTCAGCCACTGCATTCCCTGACAGGTCAACGTCAGTCCTGTTGGCTTCGGCAGTACGCTGCGCCTCCAGCGCCCGCTGAAGCACAACCGGCGGGGCTGACCCGACTGGTTTTTCTGCTTTTCTTGCAGGGGCAGATGAACTCAGGGCTTTACTGGAAACAGTTGCTTCGACAGGCGCACCTACTGGTTCCTGCGCAGCAATCACAATCGGGGCAGCCGGTGCCGCCACATCGGCAGATGGCGGCACGCCCTTACGCATGGAAAAACCCTCCCCTGCCTGCATCGTACCCTGCGCCAATTGTGCGTCCATTACTGGCTGGAGGGAGACAGGCTTGGGAACCGGAATGGTCCGGGTAACAGCAGCAGGAGCAACACTAACTAATGAAACTGAGTCAACAGCCAGCTCTGGTCGGGATTTAACATCAGCCAGACGACCATAGAAATAGCCCAACCCAGCCAGCGTAGCAGCCTGAAAGCCAGCCACAGGAACCCAGATCATCGCCTGCTTCGCAAAAGGCGTAGACCACCAAGATACCCTTTTGACAACCAGTTGCGCCATGAAAACTCCTTCTATCAGGCACGGGAAATTCAGCCATGCTATTTATTCACGCGAAAGCAGTTTTATTCCAGGGTTTTCCTGACAAAAAAAGATGTTTCGCTGCCCAGTGGTAACGGGGGTCAGACCTCACTCCACATCCGTAACAGGTTAATATGAACGGTACTAATAGCAGAGGCTTCTTCCGATTGTGGCAGCTTTTCAAACACACCTTCACGGGCTTTTGCCAACTGGTAGAGCAGCTCGCGCTGGTAAGGGTCTTTCACCAGGCTTTGCGCCCAGGTAACAGCCACCAGCCGCGTTCCTTTGGTGACTTCCGCGACCTTGTGCCAGCTCCCTGAATCATACACAACTGCATCACCGGCTTTCCCACGGATTTTTTCTTCACCATAAGCTGTGCGAATAACGATCTCGCCGCCCTCATAGTCATCATTGAGGAAAACAGTGGTGGAAACATCCGTCCGGTAGCGCCCGGACATCGGCCCCATGACCGGATCATCTACATGGAAGCCGTAAGTCATGCCGGGTGTATAACGGGCGTAAAATGCGGTAGCGACACGCAATGGCAACACGGCTGCCTGATACTCGGGATGCTGCACCAGTGGCCCCATAACCATCGCATTCAGGCGTCGATGCAGCGGGCTGTTGGGGGAAAGCTCCTGATTGTTTTTCACCTTGGCGGCTTCCATCCCGGCAGAAAAACGCCCGTCCACGAATTCGCCAGTCGCCAGCATTTCCTGCACTTCCTGCAAGCGCTGTGGGTCAAGCACGTTTTTGATCCTGAGCAACATGTGGTTTCCTCTCGCTATTTCCCGACAGTTTGCCGGAGTGGTTCCGTTACAGGGCTGAATCCGGTAATCTGCCCGCAAAGCAGCCATAGGTAAAGACTGATGCAATTACGGATACAAATCAACGACACCACACGCGATATTGACGTACCTCAATTTATTCTGGAAGAAGGTGAAGATTTTTTTGCCCAGATTGATAGCGACCTGGATCGCGGCTACCAGATGAGCCGTCTTTGGGTCGATAAACCGGATAAGGAACAGCGTTGCCAGATTGTGGCAGACAAGATTCTCACTGCCCTTTCCAATGGCAACCAGAAAAGTGGTACGTTAATGGCTGCCTATATTCTCAAGCGGATGCCGCATGTGCGCGAGGTGCACATGAATACCGAAGGGGATATGACCGGGCACGAGCTTGTCTAATACCGCACGGCTGGGGTTTCGATCTTGAGGCCATTGGAACGCGACATGATGTAAGCTTCCAGCAGTTTGCTTTCCTCGGCGTCAGGCGCAAACGGCTCGGCGCGCATCAGGGTCAGGCACTGCTTGATGCGCAGGTCGAGATTGGCCATTTCACCCGTATCCAGACGGTATGCAGGAAAGCCATTACCCTGCCCCTGGCTGATGCGCTGCCCCCGGATGAACTGGCCCGGATACATATCATGGCAATGCGCACAGGACATATCGATCAGCCCGTAGCGGATGTGGAAAAGCTCATCCCCCTTTTTCAGCAACGGCTCCATTTCCCCATCTGTCTGCACATTGACTTGCTCACCCTTGGCCAGATTACGCACGAACGTTTCCAGCGCCAGCAGCTCATGATCGTAATACGCTAAAACGTCCGTTTTGGCCTGCTGTTCCTGGCAGTTGCGAATGCGGTCTTCAAGACGCACGATAGCGCCCTGCTCCTTGTCGTAAACCGGGTAACGGGCAAGGCTTTTTACATCCAGCTTTTCACCTTGCTCACCATGGCAGCTTGCGCAGGATTTGCCGGAATCAGGCGTTTTGTTAAACAGCTCGCGCCCCTGTTCGACCGCCAGAAAACCGGGGTTCTCGAAATCGTCGTCCTGCATGGTGCGGGTTTCGTCCTTGACATATTCGTAGCCGGATTTCACTTCCTTGTCCGCCCATGCCGCACCGGCAAGCAGCAGAATCAGGCTAGCCAGCAATAAGCGTGATGTAGTCAGCTTGATCATTTGAGTGTTACCAGATAAGCAATGACATCTTCGACATCCTGCGCTGCGAGGAATGTCCTGCCCGCATAGCCCTTGCCGGGCCGGTTGATCAGGCTGGGGTCACGGTAGAAACCGGGCATGATCGAGTTGGGGCTAAGGTGGCGCGAATCCACCACCCGCAGCCGCAACTGCGCTTCACTCAGCCGCTTGGCGATGCCTGACAGCGGTGGAGCAATCGTCCCGTAAGCCTCAACCCCCTTGATCGGCAGTTGGTGGCAAGCCAGACAATTGCCTTTCGCTGCATCAGAAACGATCAACTCGCCCCGTGCGGCTTCGCCTTGCAGCCCACAGAGGGACTCAGGGATAGCGTAATTGACCATCTCCCATTTGCAGTACGGTTCCGGCGGGGGTGGAACGCCTTCCGGATCGGCAGCCGATGCAGACAAGGATGCAAACAAAAGTAGCAGCAGGGTATTTACAATTTTCATGCGCCCAATTCTAGACACGGGGGGCAAGCTAGTATTGATATAAATCACAAAGGATTGATCCTCCGCAAAAATTTGCGATCAGGCAAAAATCACCCAGGTTGTGGCGATGTATTTCGCCCCCGATTTGATAACCCCGGCACGGTGCTCATGCGTCCAGAATGGCGGGAACAGTACCAACTTGCCTTTTTCCGGTTGTACGCTGAGGTTCTGGAACAGGAAATCGGTGGAACCACCCGCTTCGGCTGGCACATCGTTCAGATACCATAGCGCCACCAACTGGCGCATGGCGAACTGGTGGCTGCCGCCATCGATATGCCAGTGGTAGTACTCACCCGCCTGGTAGCGTTGCAGGTTGTAGCCCATGTCCTTGAACGGCCCCTTGAAATAGGGGAAAGCCTCACGGAATTCGCGGATCGCCAGCCCCAGCGAACGGTGCAGGTTGTTATCCACATCCTTCCAGTGCGGTTTGTCGTCACCACTGACGAAAATGTCGGTGGTCTTTTTCACATTCTGGTTGAAGCCCGTATCCTGCCCCAAGCGCCCGGCGTACTGATCGGCAATATTCTGCTCGAACCGCGCCACCATGGCGTCACACAGAAAACCGGGAATGGCCTCTTTCTTCTCGAAGATGAAGGAATTGGGTGCAAGTTCGCGAAAGGTTTGCAGGGGTTGGCGGGCGTCAGTCATGGCATTTCCTGATACTGTGGGGTGACAGGCCGCAGTATAACCCGATTTCATCGCCACAAAACCTCAAACCTGATACAGAGCCGCATCCTCGTGCAACATCTGGCCGGGCTTTGGCTTGTCCATACCCTGCAAATGTTCCAGAGCCTGTAACGGCAGCCATAGGGTCAAGGGCTGGTCTGGCAGGGATTCAAACTCATACCGCGCGTAAAACGCCTTGGCCTTTTCATGCTTGGCGTCAATGATGACGGCGAAAACACCTGCTTCGTCCGCAATTCGCAGGCAACGCAGCAAGGCATCAACCAGCAAATCCTCGCCCAAACCTTTTCCCTGCATGGTGTGGTCAACCGCCAGACGGGCAAGGCGGGCAATGGCAACCGGGAAATTGGGTAGGCGTTTGACGGCATGGGGTGGAAAGTTGGCTTTGTCCAGATTGCCAACGGTCAGGGAGTAATAGCCCAGTATGCGTTTGGGCTGTTGCGGGTCAACCGCCACAAACGTGCGAGCAACGCCTTGTTCGTGATTTTGCCGGGCAAACCGCGCCAGATAATCATCCAGGGCAGGCTCACCGCAGCCGAAGGTTTTACGCTCATGTTCGCGCGTAAGCGGAACGATCTCCCATTGCTCAGCCATCAGTTGCCCCTGCGTGCCTGATAACGCTGGATGGCAGCAGCCAGTTTGGGGCGGGGTTTGTCGGTTTCATCCAGGGCGGTGATGAAAGCTTCCCAATCACGGGGGGTCAGCGTGAGGGATTCGTGTTCCGCCACCAACTTTTTGGCATGTTCGGCGGCACTGGCGACCAGAAAGCCGGAAAGCGACATCCCCGCATAAGAAGCTGCACGCGCCAGCAAAACCTTCATGTCGGATGAAAGCCGCAAGTCGATACGTTCATCGTGTTGTTTGGCGGTTGTTTGCATCGTGTTCCCTCCTGTTTTTAGCATTATGTACGGAAGAAGTACGGAGTTGCAATGCACTTAAGGGTAAAGGTTTCCCACAAAGCTTTGACCTATAACCGCGAAGCAAGGGGCTTGCAGCGTCCTGCACCCCGCCGTGGCGCGTCCCGCCACCCTGAGCAGCGGCCTATTGACCAGAGGCCAAACGGAACCCGAGGTTGTTGTACCAACTACCCGGCGAGTTGTAGTAGCGGTGAGCAGAACGCACGTACCTAGGCGTGCTGTTCCACGAGCCACCGCGCAGCACGTACCCAAACGTGCTGTTCCACAAGCCACCGCTCAACACGCGGTAGGCGCTATCTCCAGACTCCCAAGAACTGCCATCAACAGGCGCACCTTTGTAATCATCATAGCTCCAATCCTGCACCCACTCCCAAGCATTCCCGCTGGTATCATAAAGGCCATAACCATTTGCGGAAAAGCTGCCGACAGAAGCAGTCTGCTTATTGTCCCATTGGCTACCGCATCCATCGCAATTTGCATTATTCTTCCCAAGGCTTTTGCCCCAAGGAAAAGCTTTATCCTTGCCTCCCCGTGCTGCGTATTCCCATTCTGCTTCGCTGGGCAGCCGGTAGGTTTTGCCTGTTTTTTTGTTCAGCCACGGAATGTATTTCTGGGTGATGTCATTCCAACTGACATTGATGACCGGACGCTTGCCCCGCCCCCATCCTTCATCCTCAGCATGAGGACAAGCATTGGCCTTTTCACAGGCATCCCATTCATCAAAAGTCACTTCGTATTTCGCCATCTGGAAGGCCATGAGAGTGACTTTATGCGAAGGTTTTTCATCATTATCACAGCCATCTTTCAGAACATCATCACGACCTGATTTACAACCCATGGTAAATGAACCGGCGGGGATGGAGGCCATTTCGGGTTCAATCGGATTTACGTCTACGTTTTCGATAGAAGTTCTTTCGATAGAAGTCCTATTGCCACTGTTTTGTTTCCACACGAATCCGCCAATACCGAGCATCAACACCACTCCCACGATGGCTACCGATTTCCCAGCAAAGCGTTTTGCTGGGGTTGGTAATGGCGCAGAAATCGCGTTTATCGCGGGCGGAGGAGAAACTCTCTCTTCTGTAGGAGCCAGCCCTGCTGGCGATTCCCCACCAGAAGAAGAATCGCCAGCAGGGCTGGCTCCTACAAGGGATTGGGGCTCTTTTGGAGGTAGGAGTTCTTCTTGGTGTTTGCGTTCCTCTAGCTGCCGCTTCAGTTCGGCTTGGCGCTTGACCTCTTCTGCCTGAAGTTTCAGATCAGCCTGCTGTTTGGCTTCTTCTTCCTTCTGGCGCTTCAACTCTTGGCGTTTGGATTCTTCTTCCTGCCGTTTCAGTTCGACCTGTTGTTTGGCTTTTTCCTCCTCCGCCTGACGTTTCAACTCGGTTTGACGCTTGGCTTCTTCTTGTCGCTTCAGTTCGGCTTGACGGGCAGCTTCTTCCTCTGCTTGCCGTTGCAACTCGGCCTGACGTTTGGCTTCATCTTCCTGCTGCTGCCGTTTCAGTTCAGCTTGGCGCTTGGCTTCTTCGCGTTGCTGCCGTTGTTTTTCCAATAACGCCAGCTCTTCGGCGGTTGGTTCGCGCAGCAGGCTGCCGCTATCGATGCTGGTGTAGAGGACGGGTGTTGCCCATTCCAACTGATTGGCTTCGGCGTAGATCATCTTGCGGGCTTCGGCGACGGCGGCGTCTATCGAGTAGCCATCGACCAGCGCGGCGTAGAATTCGTGTGAGAAGGTGATGGCGGCTTCGTCGGTGATTTCGAACTGCATGGCGATGACCGCCGGGATGCCCTTTTGCAGCAGGCTTTGCCCCACGCCCGCGAACGGGTCGGTGACGGATGTCCTGCCGCCGCTACAAGAGTTCAGCAGCACCAACTGGAGGGTGGTTTCGTCATACAGGATTGTGCCAAGGTATTGCCCGCTGACCAGATGGCCTTTTTTGTTGCGGTCTTCCAGCACCAGTACGCCGTCACTGTTGGTACGGTCAAAGCCTCCGTGCCCAATGTAGTGGAACACATGGTATTCGCCACGCCGCAACTGCCGCTGCAAAGCCGCCAGCGAAGGTTCCACCCGCGTCAGGATCAACCTGCCTTCTTTCTGCAAACTCAGGGTAGCCGTGTTGATGCGCTCCCATTCGCGCTCCACATCCAGTTGCTGGTAATTGGACGGGCTGGAAATCATCACCAGCACTTGCAACACGCCCTGCGCCTGCCGCATCTCCGGCAATGTCGCCAGATCAAGCTTGCGGATAATGGGGGTGTTGACCGACAGGCCGATGTAGTTGTTGTTATCGGCGTCAAACAGCAATTCCCACGGGATGTCGATCAGCTTCGGCGCTCCCGACAAACGCAAGCGGATGCGCAACCCGCAGCCTTCACGCCGCGCAATCGCCAGACTGGAGCGGAAACGTTCCGCTATTGCGCCACCAAAAAGTGCCTCATACAACGCCCCACCCAGTTTTTGGATGGACGGGACATCAATCCGCTCAATATGCAAGCTACGCACACTGCCCCGGTTCTGCCCAATCTTGAGGATGAAGTTTTCCAGTTCCACTGCCGAGAAAGGCAGGGTGAACGTGCGGCTGGCCTGACCTGCGGGGGAGTCGATCACATGCACCTGATAGCTGTCGCCTGCCTCGTTCAGCAACAAATCAAAATTGAGGTAGGATTTACTCATCGGGACAACTCCAGCTTTCGCCCTGCACTTTTTATAGTTTATTCGCAGCCTGCTGGTAAAAAAATCTTATTAATCAAGTTTTGTGCAGTCAGCCAAACACCGGCATCTTGGCTTTCTCCCCCGCCACTTCCCGCACCAGTTTCGGCACCAGGAAGCCCGGCAAACGTTTACGGATTTCACCCATCAACTGCACCGCCTCAGCTTCCGGCACTTCAAAATGCGCCGCCCCAGCCACCCGATCCAGCACATGCAGGTAATACGGCAGCACCCGCTGCGCAAACAGGCTTTCGCTCAAGCCCACCTGTGCCTGCACGCTGTCATTCACCCCGCGCAGCAACACCGCCTGATTCAGCAGTGTAACCCCTGCCCCGTGCAAAGCTGACAATGCTGCGTTTACATCCCCTGCCCCCAGTTCCCGCTCATGATTGGCATGAATCACCATCACCTTTTGCTGCGGAACCTGTTCCAGCACACGCAGGAAACCCGCATCAATCCGCGACGGCAACACCACCGGCAGGCGCGTATGAAACCTTACCCGCGTCACATGCGGAATGTCGCGCAACTGCCGGAACAACACCGCCAGCCGCTCATCCGACAAGGTAAGCGGGTCGCCCCCACTCAAAATCACTTCCCGCACATCCGCATTGGTGCGGATATACGCCAGCGCGCCTTCCCATTCCCCTTTCACCGGATTGAAATCGCTGTAAGGAAAATGCCGCCGGAAACAGTAACGGCAATGCACCGCGCACGCCCCCGTCGTCACCAGCAACACCCGCCCGTGGTACTTGTGCAGCACCCCATCCGCCACCACCGAATGCTGGTCGCCGACCGGATCGTGGTTGAAACCTTCCACCACCCGCAATTCCTCATCCAGCGGCAACACCTGCCGCAGCAGCGGGTCGCCCCAATCCCCTTTTTTCATACGGGCAAGATAACTGTGCGGAACCAGCAGTTTGAACGGGCTTGTTGAAGAAGCCCCTTCCAACCCCAACATCCGCATCAACTCCAGCGGATCACGCACCGCCCCCGCCAATTCACGCTGCCAAAGCGGGACTTTCACAGGTAAAACATTTTCTACCTGATTTTTTACCTGAATTCCGGTTATCATAGCGGGCTATTTTGAGTTCAGAAGATTTTGGAGATGGACAATGGCCACCTATGGTAGCAATGATTTAAGAGTTGGTGTGAAGATTATCCTCAATGGCGACCCTTACACTGTCGTGGAAAGTGATTTCGTCAAGCCCGGTAAAGGCCAAGCCTTCACCCGCGCCCGCGTCCGCAACCTCAAAACAGGGCGTACCATCGAACAAACCTTCAAATCGACTGAAACCCATGAAGGTGCCGACGTTGAAGACCGCGACATGGAATACCTCTATACCGACGGCGAAAACTGGACGTTCATGGATACCACCACGTTTGAACAGCTTGATGCCAGCGCAACTGCGATGGCCGATACTGTCAAATGGCTGAAAGGCAACGAAAAGTGCATCGTCACCCTGTGGAACGGCGTACCGTTACAAGTAACCCCGCCAAACTTTGCCGAGCTGAAAATCACCCAGACCGACCCAGGCTTGCGTGGTGATACCGCAACTGGCGGCACCAAGCCAGCCACGCTGGAAACCGGCGCAGTGGTCAAGGTTCCGCTCTACATGGAAGAAGGCGAAATCCTCAAGATCGATACCCGCACTGGCGAATACGTTTCCCGCGTCAAGGCGTGAACCTGACCGCACTCAAGGAGCGCGCATCCCTGTACCAACAGGTGCGCGTTTTTTTTGCGCGGCGCAATGTGCTGGAAGTCGAAACCCCGGCACTTTCACAAGCGGGCAACACTGACCCATTCATTGACAGTTTCAGCGCCAACACGGCTGAAGGCTTGCGCTGGTTGCACACTTCGCCCGAATACCCGATGAAACGCCTGCTGGCTGCCGGTTGCGGCGATATTTACCAACTTTGCAAAGTCTGGCGGCGCGACGAACGCGGCTCCCGCCACAACCCCGAATTCACCATGCTGGAATGGTACCGGCTTGGCATCAGCTACCAACAACTGATGCAGGAAGTTGCCGACCTGTTGCACACGCTGGTTCCCCATCTGCAAAAAGCGCCACGCTTTTTCACCTATCGCGACCTGTTCCTTGAAACGCTCGCTATTGACCCCCATGTTGCCGGGGAAGCAGAGCTTGCCGCCTGCGCCCATGCGCAAGGTATCAATATCAACGGAGTTATGCCCGCCCAAGGTTGGCGCGACCTGCTGCTGACCCATTGTGTGGAACCACAATTTCCGTCCGACCAACTCACTTTCGTCTACCATTACCCAGCAAGCCAGAGCGCGCTGGCGAAAGTGGAACAAAGCGAAGGGCAATGGGTAGCGCAGCGTTTCGAGGTATACCTGGGCGGTCTGGAACTGGGCAACGGCTATCAGGAACAGACTGACGCCGCGCAAAACCGCCGTATACTGGAACAGGATGCAGCGGCGCGGGGCAACGACATCCCTGTCGATGAACGTTTTCTTGCAGCACTGGAAACCGGCCTGCCAGAATGCGCCGGAGTCGCCATCGGCATAGACCGGGTGCTGATGTGCCGGATGCAGGTGGATGACATTAAACAAGTTATCCCTTTTACGTGGGAGGTGGCATAATAGCCACCGAAAATAATATTCAAGGAGATAGAACGTGGACTTTCTGATTTCTAACGCTTACGCAGAAGGCGCACCTGCCCCGGCAGGTGGTGGTATCGAAATGATCCTGATGATGGCCGTTTTCTTCGCCATCATGTATTTCATGATCATCCGCCCGCAGCAAAAGCGCGCCAAGGAACACAAACAAATGCTGGAATCGCTGAGCAAAGGTGATGAAGTCGTCACTGGTGGCGGTGTACTCGGCAAGGTCGCGGGCATCAACGATAACTTTGTTGAACTGACCATCGCCGACAATGTTACCGTCAAGGTACAGAAGCAGGCTGTCGCTTCCGTCCTGCCCAAAGGCACGATGAAAGGCGCATAAAAATAGGGCGGGAGAGGGGCAAACCCTCTCCCAATTCTTATCTACGGAATCATATAACAATGAATCGCTATCCAATCTGGAAGTACCTGTTGATCGGCCTGATCCTGCTGGTCGCGGTCATCTATGCCGTACCCAATTTCTTCCCTTCCGACCCGTCGGTACAATTGAGCCCAAAACTCGACCGGGCCATCGAACCGGCTGACATGCAGCGCTTTGAAGAAGCATTACAGGCCAAGGGCTTAAGCTTCCGTGCCAACGAAAACAATGGCCAGCAGGCACTGTTCCGTTTCGACGATACTGAAGTGCAGCTCAAAGCATCCGAAGCACTGAAGGAAACCGTCGGCGACCAGTTTGTAGTAGCACTGAACCTTGCACCATCCACACCATCATGGCTGCGGGCGCTGAATGCACAGCCGATGTACCTTGGCCTCGACCTGCGTGGTGGCGTACATTTCCTGATGGAAGTGGATATGAAAGCAGCGGTCGACAAGGCTATTGACCGCTACGAAGACGAATTCCGCGACTTCCTGCGCGACAAGGACATCAAGTATCTGGGTATTGCCCGCGAAGGCGATACTGTCATGACCAAATTCCGGGATGCCGCCAGCCGCGATGCTGCACAGGAAGCCCTGCGCAGCGAATACCGCGATACCCTGCAATTCACCGCACCAGAAGGCAGCACCGACTTGCAGGCCAGCATTTCCCAGGTGGCATTGACCAACATCCAGAAATTCGCCCTGCAACAAAACATCACCACCCTGCGCAAGCGCGTCAACGAACTGGGCGTGGCGGAACCTGTCATCCAGCAACAAGGCGCAAACCGTATCGTGGTACAACTTCCCGGCGTGCAGGACACCGCCCGTGCGAAAGAAATCCTCGGCGCTACCGCCACCCTCGAATTCCGGCTGGTGGATGAGGAAAATGACCCGTTCCAGGCACAGCAAACCGGTCGCCCTCCGATTGGTTCCCAGCTTTACAAGGAACGCGACGGCAACCCGATCCTGCTCAAACGCAAAGTCATGCTGACCGGTGAATACATCACTGACGCCTCTTCCGGCTTCGACCAGAACAACCGCCCGGCAGTACATATTACGCTGGATGGCAAGGGTGCCAGCCGTTTCGCCAAAGTCACGGGTGAAAACGTGCAAAAGCTGATGGGGGTGGTCTTCATCGAAACCAAAATCGAGACCAAGGAAGTCAACGGCCAGATGCAAAAGACCAGCACGACCAAGGAAGAAGTCATCAATGTAGCGCGCATTCAGGAGCAATTGAGCAAGCGCTTCCAGATCACCGGGCTGGATTCCCCCAAGGAATCGCGTGACCTCGCCCTGCTGCTGCGCGCTGGTGCCTTGGCTGCGCCACTCTATATCGTGGAAGAACGCACCGTTGGCCCTAGCATGGGTGCCGAAAATATCGCCAAAGGCTTCAACTCCAACATCTGGGGTTTCATAACTGTGGTAGCTTTCATGGTCATTTACTACCGCATGTTCGGCATTACCGCCAGCCTGGCGCTGGGTGTCAACGGCTTCCTGCTGTTTGCGATCCTTTCCATGTTGCAGGCAACCCTGACCCTGCCCGGCCTGGCCGGTATCGCCCTGACCCTGGGTATGGCGATCGACGCCAACGTACTGATCAATGAACGTATCCGTGAGGAGCTGCGCGCTGGCGCGCCCCCGCAAGTGGCCATCAATGAAGGTTACGGACGCGCATGGGGCACCATCCTCGACTCCAACCTGACCACCCTGATTGCTGGCGTCGCGCTGTTCCTGCTGGGTTCCGGGCCGATCAAGGGCTTTGCCGTGGTGTTGTGCCTTGGCATCCTGACCTCCATGTTCAGCGCCGTGACAGTATCACGTGCACTAGTGAACATCGTGTACGGCTACAAACCACGTTTGCAGAAAATTGCCATTTAAGGGGCTGCATCATGTTCGAATTATTTCCGTTCAAGAAAGCCATCCCCTTCATGCGGTATGGCAAGACCACTACAGCCATTTCACTGGCGACCTTCCTGTTTTCCGTGTTCGCGCTGTTCTACTACGGCCTGAATCTGGGAGTCGATTTTACCGGCGGTACAGTGATGGAAGTGCGCTACGCGCAGGCCGCCCCACTGGAAGACATCCGCCAGTCGCTCAAGGGTTCAGGCTTTGAGGAAGTCGCCGTGCAGAACTTTGGCACTTCTCAGGATGTGCTGATCCGTCTACCGGTCAAGGAAGGCATTTCCGGTGCGCAAGTCAGCGAGCAGGTCATGCAGACCCTCAAGGCAAAAGCACCGGATTTAAGCCTCAGCCGGGTGGAATTCGTCGGCCCGCAGGTTGGGCAGGAACTGTACGAAAACGGCGGGCTGGCGCTGATTCTGGTCGCTGCCGGTATCATCATCTACTTGGCTTTCCGTTTCGAGTGGCGCTTTGCGGTCTCCGCCATCATTGCCAACATGCATGACGTGGTAATCATCCTTGGCCTGTTTGCCTTCTTCCAGTGGCAGTTTGACCTGACCGTACTAGCGGGCATACTGGCTGTGCTGGGTTACTCGGTAAATGAGTCAGTGGTGGTGTTTGACCGGATTCGGGAAAACATCCGCACCATGCGTGACTCCAGCATTCCCGACATCATCGACAGTGCGATTACCAGCACCATGTCACGCACTATCATTACCCACGTATCCACCCAGATCATGGTGCTGGCAATGCTGTGGTTCGGTGGTGAAGCGTTGCACAACTTCGCGCTGGCACTGACCATCGGCATTATGTTCGGTATCTACTCATCGGTACTGGTTGCTTCCCCGCTGCTGCTGCTGTTCGGCCTCAAACGCGAGCACATGATCCCGAAGGAAGACGAAAAGATCGAAGGCATGAATGCGGACGGTTCTGTCGTCTAAGCTTCCGCATCAGCCATAAAAAAAGCCCCCAAACCGGGGGCTTTTTTTATGCTGGAAGTGAGTGGATTATCCACTACGCCTGAAGACAAGGCATCCTGCCGCTCGCGCATCCCCGCATAAATAGACCATAATCCCGAGAAACACCACCCAAGCAACCAGTAGCCGTAAGGGAAACGGCAAACCCCTGATTTCTGTTGTAATCTCTGTAAATACAGCATTGAGAAGGAGGTTTCCCCATGTCCATGACCGAAGAATCCCGCCAACATCCGGCAGAACTCAAGGAAGATACCCGCCCATTCGTTGCCCCCTGCCGCCAGCTTGATACGACTGCACCCCTGCGCTGGCTAAAGTTGGGGTTTCAGGATTTCCGCCAGGCACCATTACTGAGCGTCATGTACGGCGCATTGTTCATGTTCATCAGTTGGCTGATCGTCGCTTGGGCCTGGCAAGTGGGCAGCTTTACCATGGTCATCGTCCTGTTTGCCGCGTTTATCTTTATGGGGCCTGCGCTGGCGATGGGGCTGTATTCCGTCAGTTGCCAACTTGACCGGGGCAGGAAACCGCAGATTGGCTTTTGCCTGCAACAAAGCAAGAAACGCCTTGGCAACCAGATGATTTTCGCCTTTGCCCTGCTGATCGTGTTTTTGGTATGGGCGCGGTCAGCCACTGCCATCAATATTTTCCTGCCGATGGGAACAGACCCGACTTTCGTGGAATGGCTGACGTTTCTGGGGGTTGGTTCATTGGTCGGTGCGGTGTTTGCCACGGTTATCTTTTGCGCCGGGGTGTTTTCCCTGCCGATGATGATGGATCGGGATGTCGATGCCATTACCGCAATGCTGACCAGTTTCAATGCGGTACTGAAAAACAAACCGGCAATGCTGCTGTGGGCTGCGCTGCTGGTCGCATCGGTCGTGATCGGCTTCCTGACGCTGTTTGCGGCGTTTCTGGTGACGCTGCCGGTGATTGGTTATGCAAGCTGGCGTGGCTATCGGGAAACCATTATCAGTGATGAATGGAAACAAGACCCGGATACGGTGTCCTGATCCTTATACCGCCTCAACCATATCGCGGTAAGCGTGCCAACTGGCATACGAAATCAGCGGCATGGCAATAATCAACCCAAGGCTGAATGGCAATAAACCCACGCCAATAATCAGCGCAATGGTCGCCGCCCACGCCAGCATCACTTTCCAGTTGGCAAAGATGGCGCGAATGCTGGTATTCAATGCCGTCACCAGACTCACCTTGCGCTCCAGCAACATTGGCACGGTCGCCACGCCCGTCACGAATGACACCAGCGCAAACAACAGCCCCACGGACATAAACGACAGCGTGAACAGCAAACCCATTTTTGACCCCAGCAACGCTGCCATAAAGCCAATATAACTGTGTAGCTCCGCTGCTGCCGTATCTTGCAGGAAAACATCCAGCACGATGGAAGACATGCGCAGCCACAACAACACCAGCACCCCCAGCAAGGCCGAGTACAGGATCAGATTAATCGGGTTACGCTTTAACGCCAGGGTAGATTGCAAAAAGTTGACCGGATCACCGTGTTCACGACGCAGGCTCAAGTCATATAAACCCAGCGCGAGGAACGGCCCCCACAACATGAAACCCGCCGCTGTCGCCATAAAAAAGCCGGGGTTGTTGGCTGACAGAATGCTCATACCCATCCCCACCAGCGCGAAGATGATGCCATACAACAGGCTGGACCAAGGGTTGGCTTTGATGTCCTCCCACCCTTGGCGTAACCACTTGGGAATATTGGAAAATTCGACCTGACGCACGGGGTACTCAGTGAACGGCTGTTCGGTGCTGATGGATTGCATAATTATCATTTCCTCCTTGGTGGATTTTCATCATACGAATTCGCCAGCCCTGATTCAACCACGGCTGAACGAGTCCGCGCCACCTGCTTCACCCGCAAATGCAAGGCCGCTTTCGCCATCATGTGCGCACTCACAGGTGCTGTCATGAACAAAAACAGCGTCACCAGCACTTCATGCAAGCTCACCCCATCGGTATTGAACGAAAAATACAAGGCCGACGCCACCAATACAGACCCCACCCCAAGCGTCGTCGCCTTGGTCGGCCCGTGCAGGCGCATGAAAAAGTCCGGCATTTTCGCCAGTCCCCATGAACCCACCAGCGTAAAAAATGCCCCAACCAACACCAAAATCGCTAACACTGCATCCAACATCGCCCTACTCCATAATATCGCCGCGCAGCAAATACTTGCTCAGCGCAATCGTGCCCACAAAGCCCATCACCGCAATCAGCAAGGCCGCCTCGAAATACAACGCACTGCCTTGCAGCAAGCCGAACAACACCAGCAAGGCAATCGTGTTCAGGTACAACGTATCCAGCGCCAGAATCCGGTCAGGCACATCCGGCCCCACCAGCAAGCGGTACAGGCTCAATAACAAGGCCAGCGACACCATGCCGAAAGCCCACGGTAACACCATGCTCAACATTCGCGTAACACCTCCATCAACGGTTGCTCGTAACGCTGCTTCATTGCCCGAATGCTCGCCTCCACATCCGTCACATGCAGCGCATGGATCAGCAATTGCCGCCGGTCAGCCGACACCTCACACGAAACCGTCCCCGGTGTCAGTGAAATCGTATTCGCCAGCAAACTCACCCCAAGCGGCGAACGGATGTCCAGTTCCAGCAGCATAAACGCAGGCTGGAGTTCGCGGGCAGAACCCAGAATCAACCTCGCCACATGCAGGTTTGCCAGCAGAATGTCCCACAACACTACCGCCATGAATTTCAGCAATACCCACGGGCTGCGTACACACACCCGTTCCGGCCAAAACCCCACGGTCAAAAACGGAATCAGCAACGCCAAACCCGCCCCCAGCACCACATGCCCCATTGCCACGGTATTGTTCAGCAACAACCAGATCAGCAACAACAACACGCTCAATAGCGGATGCGGCAACAATCGTTTCAACATGCTCATTTACCTCCCACCGCAGGGTCGAATACCGCCGCACGATACCCCGCTACATCCAGGGTTTGCGCGGCGATTTGCTGCATCACTTCAGCAACTGGCTGCGCCAATACCACCAGCAGGGGCACGGCAGCCAACAACCACAACACCGCCACCAGACTCAGCCCAAATGCCGGAATCCGTGTCGGCAATACCGGGTCAGCCGCATCAGGCCGATCTTTCACCTTGTAAAACAGCACCGAACCGCTACGCGCCAAGGCAATAAGCAACAAGGCACTGCTCAGCAAGACCGTTGCCAGCACCGCCCAACGCCACGGATGTTCCAACGCCGCCTGCAAAATCCACAACTTGCCAAAAAACCCCGACAACGGCGGCAAACCCAAGGCCGCCACCGCCGCGAACATAAACAAACCACCCAGCAAGGCATGGTGTGGCAAACTCATACCGGGGTCAAAACGGTCGGCATACGCCCCGCGCCCGCGCACAATTACATCTGCCAACAAAAACAAACCGCCCGCCAGCAAAGTCGAATGCACCAGATAATACAAAGCCGCCGCCAGACCCGTTTCAGAATGCAAGCCCACGGCAATCAGCAACATCGCCACCGAAGCCAGCACCAGATACGCCACCTGAAAACGCAAACGGAACGCCGCCAGCACGCCCAATGCCGCCAACACCAAGGTAATCAGCCCCAAGCCCAGCAACCACGGCGCATAAAAGTACGCCAGATTCCCCGCATCCGCCCCAAACACCGTGCCATGCACCCGAATAATCGCGTACACCCCCACCTTGGTCATAACCGCAAACAAGGCCGCCACCGGGGCAGAAGTCCGTGCATACGCCGCAGGCAACCACAAATACAGCGGAAACATTGCCGCCTTCAGCCCAAACACCAGCAACAGCAACAAACCCGCCGCCATCACCAGCCCTTCGCGCTCCGCCGGTAATGCCGCCACTTTTGCCGCCATATCCGCAATATTCAGCGTCCCCAGTGCGCCGTACAACGCCCCCAACGCAAACAGGAACACCGTCGAACCGACCAGATTCACCACCACATAATGCAGCCCCGCCACGGTGCGCTGCTTACCACCACCATGCAGCAACAAGCTGTAAGAAGCCAGCAACAACACTTCAAAGAACACAAACAGGTTAAACGCATCCCCGGTCAGAAACGCCCCGTTCAAGCCAAACAATTGCATCTGGAACAACACATGGAAATGGCTGCCTTGCGCGTCAATCTCGGTGACAATCGCATACCATAACGCGCCGACCGCCAGCACTGCCGTTACCAACAGCATCAAGGCCGCAAGCTGGTCAAACACCAGGGTAATGCCGAATGGCGTAGGCCAGTTGCCCAGCGCATACACCTGCCGCTGCCCCGCCAGCGCAATATCAAACAGCCACACCGCCAGCATCAGCAAGGCAAACGCAGCGGCAAAACCCACCATGCGCTGCACCTGCAAACCCAACGGACGCAGTAACAGCAAGAGGATTCCCGCCAGTAGCGGCAACAGGATTGGGAGGATTGGCAAGTGCATCATGGTGATTCCCCCTCACCCCCCAGCCCCCTCTCCCTCAAGGGGCGAGGGGGAGCAAGAGATCCTCTTAGCCCCTCTCCCCTTGAGGGAGAGGGGTTGGGGTGAGGGGTTCTTCCATCCACATGATCACTGCCCGTTTCCCCACGCGCTTTCAACGCCAGCACAATGGCAAACGCCGTCATCCCGAAGGCAATCACAATCGCCGTCAACACCAGCGCTTGCGGCAATGGGTCGGCATATCCCGCTGCATCCGGGCGCACAATCGCAGGCACACCAATCGCCAGCCGCCCCATTGCAAACAAAAACAAATTGGTGGCATACGACAACAAGGTCAGCCCCATCACCACCGGAAAGGTACTGGCACGCAACACCAGATATACCCCGCAAGCCACCAGCACCCCGATACTCAAGGCAACCAAACCTTCCATTACACCTCTCCTTGCCGCACAGGTGCGGGCGCATCCAGCCGGTTCAGCTTGCCTAGTTCCACCAGAATCATCACGGTTGCGCCAACCACTACCAGAAACACACCGGTATCAAAGAACATCGCGCTCGCCAACTCAAAATCGCCCACCACCGGCCAGTGCACATGCGTATAGGCCGAAGTGAGGAACGGATACCCCAGAGCCATTGCCACCAGCCCTGTCCCCGTCGCCACCAGCAAACCCGCCGCCAGCCACGAATGCATGTCACTACGGATACGTTGCGCCGTCCAGCCAATCCCGTTGGCAAGGTTCTGCAACACAATCGCCAAGGCCGCAATCAACCCGGCAATAAACCCGCCCCCCGGCAAGTTATGCCCGCGCAGGAACACAAACACCGCCACCATCAACATCAGCGGGAACAACACCCGGCTAAAGGTTTGCAAAATGAACGGATTCGCCTCCAGCACCCACATCCGCCCGCTGCTATCGGTGGCAGGTGCATACAGTTTAATCTGCTTCAACAAAGCAAAAATCCCCAAGCCCGCCAACGCCAGCACCGCGATTTCACCCATGGTGTCAAAACCCCGGAAATCCACCAGGATCACGTTAACCACATTCTTGCCGCCACCACCCGGCACACTTTGCATGACGAAATAATCCGCCAATGTCGCCGTCTCACGGGTCATCACTGCCAACGCCAATACCGCAGACCCCAAACCCAGCAAGCCAGCCAAAATACCATCACGCCACTTACGCCACACTGCACTGGTACGCGGGGTATATTGCGGCAGGAAATACAAGGCCAGCATCAGCAATACAATCGTGACGATTTCCACCGACAATTGTGTCAAGGCCAAATCCGGCGCGGAAAATTTCACGAAAGCCAACGACACCACCAGCCCCACTGCACCCAATACCACCAGCGCAATCAGGCGTTCCCGATGCAATACCACGCTCAACAGGCTGGCAAGAATCAAGGTTGCCCCCACCACCAAACTCACCGCATCCAGCGGCAGCAATGCCCGCCCGCCCAACAATGGCGCAGTGCTGGACAAGAAACCTGCCAGTCCCATCAGCAAGGTGAAACCCAATACCCAGAACAAATTGTCCTGCAACGCCCCCCGGTCAAACCCGCGAGTTACCACACGCGCCACCTGCAACAGTTTGTCGATTTTCCAGTCATACCAGTGCCGCAATTGCTGCCCTTTTACATGCGATTCATACCAGGCAAACAGCGGCTTGCGCACTGCATACACCGCTGCACCGCCGGTTAGTGCAAGAAAACTCATCAGCAACGGCTCATTAAACCCATGCCAAATCGCCAGACTGTATTCCGGTGGGGCAGCCTGCAAGGTGCCTTGCACCGCCACTGCCAACAAAGGTGCTACCGTAAACATCGGCAACATTCCCACCGCAATACACAACACCACCAGCACATCCACCGGAATCCGCATAAACGGTGGCGGCTCATGCGGCATTTTCGGCAAATTGATTGGCTCACCGTTGAAAAACACGTCATGAATAAAGCGCAGCGAATACGCCACCGAAAACACCCCGGCAAGCGTTGCCATCACCGGAATCGCCTGCCCCCACAACGATTCCCCGGAAGCCACCACCGCTTGGTCAAAAAACATTTCCTTGCTCAAAAAGCCGTTCAGCAACGGCACACCCGCCATTGCCGCCGCCGCAATCATTGCCAGCACCGCCGTATGCGGCATGTATTTCAGCAAACCATTAATGCGGCGCATGTCGCGCGTGCCGGTTTCATGGTCAATGATCCCCGCCACCATGAACAACGAAGCCTTGAAGGTGGCGTGATTGATAATGTGGAACAGTGCCGCCACCGCCGCCAGCTCCGTGCCCAACCCGAACAGCAGCGTGATCAGCCCCAGATGGCTAATGGTCGAATACGCCAGCAAGCCTTTCAGATCATGCTGGAACAAGGCCACGAATGCGCCCACCAGCAAGGTCAGCATCCCCACCGTGCCGATCAGCCACGACCATTCCGGCGTACCCGCCAACACCGGGAAAAACCGCGCCAACAGGAAAATCCCCGCTTTCACCATGGTGGCGGAGTGCAAATACGCGGAAACAGGGGTCGGTGCTGACATCGCATTCGGCAGCCAGAAATGGAACGGGAATTGCGCCGACTTGGTAAATACCCCAATGGCAATCAACACCAGTGTCGGCAAATACAAGGCATGGGCACGGATTTCCTCACCCGCCAGTAACACATCCGACAGGTTGTAACTGCCCACCATCTGCCCCAGCAACAAAATCCCCGCCAGCAAGGCCAGCCCGCCACCACCCGTGATTGCCAACGCCATCCGCGCCCCTTGCCGCGCATCTTTGCGATGTTGCCAGTAACTGATCAACATAAAGGAACTCAGCGAGGTCAGTTCCCAGAACACCATCAATTGCAACAGGTTTTCCGACAACACCACACCCAGCATCGACCCCATAAAAGTCAGCATGTAGGCAAAAAACCGCCCCATCGAATCTTTGGCAGACAGGTAATAACGTGCGTAGAGGATGACCAACAGGCCAATGACAATGATCATCAGGGCAAACAATGCGCCCAGACCATCCAGTCGGAACGCGAAATCCAGCCCGATGGACGGCATCCACGCCCACGACTGCACCACCGTTTCCCCGGCAAACACGCTTTGCAGCGCAGGCATCAACATTAATAATGAACCTAATGTCACCAGTCCTGCCACCCACGCAGCCGCTACCCGGTGCAGCGCACTAAAACTAGCGGCTAACAATGCCCCCACAAAAGGCAAAAGGACTGCCACCGGCAAATCAAAACTTGTTACCATATTTCACCATTGAAAAAAGCGGATATTGGCTAACGGATGATTGCATTCTAACGAAATCCTCCGACAACCACTGCATTACGCCACATTGATGGGGTAAATCCCCCTTACACAGAGGTACAGAACCATGAATACCACCTGCGACACCTTGCCCAGCGGAACATTGACGCAGGAACAGGCGCAAGCCCGTATCCTCGCCGCCATTCCGGTATTTGACGCCACTGAACGGGTCGGGCTGCGGCAGGCGTTGGGGCGAATGCTGGCGCATACCGTCACTGCTCACATCGAAGTACCCCCACACCGTAATTCCGCCATGGATGGTTACGCCGTGCGACACGCTGATCTGGCTTCCGGACAGGCACTGCAAGTCATCGGCAGCTCGTTTGCTGGCCGCCCATTTACCGGCAGCGTCCAGCCGGGCGAATGCGTGCGCATCATGACTGGCGCAACGGTGCCACAAGGTGCTGACAGCATCGTCATGCAGGAAAACGTCCAGCGCAACGGCGACAGCATCAGCATTTCCGCCAGGGTCGAGCCGGGCGAACATGTGCGCCACCCTGGCGAAGACATGCGTATCGGCGACACCGTGCTGGAAGCCGGGCGCAAGCTGAATGCTGCCGACCTTGGCCTGCTAGCCTCGCTGAGCATAGGGGAAGTGAATGTCATCCGCCGCCCACGGGTAGCTTTCTGCTCCACTGGCGACGAACTCAAAAGCATTGGCGAACCCCTGCAAGCGGGCGAGATTTACGACAGCAACCGTTACACCCTGTACGGCATGTTGCAAAAGCTGGAGGTGGAAATCATCGACATGGGCGTGGTGCGCGACACCCGCAAAGATGTTGAACGAGCCTTTCAGCAGGCCAGCCAGCTTGCCGACGTATTCATTACCAGCGGCGGCGTATCCGTCGGCGAGGCAGATTTCGTCGGTGACACCCTGAAGAAGCTCGGGCAGGCCGAGTTCTGGCAAATCGCCGTCAAACCGGGCAAACCACTAACCTTCGGCAAAATCGGCAATTGCTTCTTTTTCGGCTTGCCGGGAAACCCTGTGTCCGTAATGGCCGGTTTCCCCTTGTTCGTGCGCCCTGCCATCCTCAAAATGCGCGGCGAAAGCGCACCAACCGTAGCGGAATACAGCGCCATTTGTACCACGCCGCTGAAGAAGGCTCCGGGGCGCAAGGATTACCAGCGCGGCATTTGCGAGCGTGACGCCAACGGCCAGTGGCGAGTGCGCAGTACTGGTGGGCAAGGTTCGCATATCCTGCGTTCCATGAGCCAGGCCAACTGTTTCATTGTCCTGCCACTGGAATGGGGGAATGTCGAAGCGGGAACTGAAGTCAGTATCATGCCATTCGAAGGCTTGTTGTAAGCATTCGTTGCACAAAAAAAGAGGCGCGATAAATCGCGCCCCTCTGATACCCGTTGTGATTACTGTGCAGGTGGTGTTGCCGGAGGTGGCGGCGGTGGCGGCATATCTGGAGATGCCGCTGGCACTGGCTCAACTGCCGCTTGGGCAGGGGCAACCATTCCAGTTGTACTGGCAGCCGCAGCCGCAGGTTTGGCCTCAGCAGCAGGCTGAGCGGCCTTGGCCCTTTCAGCCGCTGCCTTGCGTTGCTCTTCCACCTTTTTGAAGAAAGCCTCGGCCTGGGCGCGCTGCATCAGCATGCGCTGGTAAACCTGCTCGAAACTTGGCTGCTGCATCATTGGCATTGGGTAGGGTTGCATCATCATTGGCATCTGGCCTTGCTGCATGGTCATTGATGGCGGCTGCATCATCATCGGAGCCTGACCCTGCGGCATAGGCATCTGTGGCATCTGTGGTTGCTGCATCATCGGCATACCGCCGCCGTATCCACCCCACGGATTGCCTTTGCTGGTATTGCTGTAACCATACAGGTTGTTGTAACCACTGCCATAGCCATCGCCAGAACCGTACAGGTTGGCCGCTGTGTCACCCCTGCCCTGACCATAGACATCAGAACCCATGTCAGTCTTGCCCTTGCCTTTCAGGGTAATGGTGAAATCAACCTCGCCATCAGCATCAGCTTGGCCGCGACCCCAACCGCTTGCATCACCTGCGCCGGTTCCATAGCCCTGCCCGGAACTGTAGGCGTTGCCTTGACCAGAGCCATAGCCCTGACCTGTGCCGCTGCCGTTGTCAAAGCCATCCATGAATTCCGCCGATGCCATGCCTGAAAGCGTCAGCCCTGCAATCAATAATGCGATCCTGGTATGTTTCATTGCTCTATTCTCCTCTCTAACGGTGTGATGTTCTCTGCTTGCGCAGACCTCTGAAAATCTCCTCTGGCGAAACAGTTACACGTCCCTCACGGGAGGTCAATCGTTCTGCGCAATAACTCGCAAAAATCCGTTTTCCAGCGTATTGTTGTCACCAATGACAAATAAAATGAAAAAGAGGAATAACAGTGGACAAGGATTCCGACTCTGCCCTGCTGCAATGGAAGCGCCCCCGAAGCGCTACGCTATCAGGCAAGTTTCCACGGCTGGCTAATTTCAGCGCAGCCCCGGTCGTTCTGGTATTGCTGGCCATCATCGCATGGTCATCGTGGTACACCGTACCCAGTGATTCCGTCGCGGTACTGCAACGTTTCGGCCAATACCAGTCGGAAGTGCCGCCGGGGCTGCATTTCAAGATTCCATTCGGAGTAGATGTCGCCACCATCCTGCCGGTCAAGCGCCAGCTCAAGCAGGAGTTCGGTTTCTACACCGAAGGTGCAACCAACCCTGACCAGCATTCAGATGCACCGGAAGAAGAATCCCCCATGGTCACGGGCGACCTGAACGCAGCACTGGTAGAATGGGTAGTACAATACCGTATCGCCGAACCGTTCAAGTACCTGTTTGCTGTGCGTGAACCGGGCGCGACCCTGCGTGATGTATCCGAATCCGTCATGCGCGAAGTGGTTGGCGACCGCACCGTTGATGAAGTCATCACCATCGGGCGGCAGGAAATAGAAGCCGAAGCGCTGCTGAAAATGCAGAAACTTGCCACCCGCTACGCAATGGGCGTCAGCATCGACCAGGTACAACTGAAAAACATCAACCCGCCAGCCCCGGTGCAGGAGTCTTTCAACGAGGTCAATCAGGCGCAACAGGAAAAGGAACGCCTGATCAACGAAGCCCGCCGCGATTACAACAAGGTGATTCCGTTAGCAGAAGGGGAAAAGGATCAGCGCATCCGTGAAGCCGAAGGCTACCGCCTCAAGCGCATCAATGAAGCGGAAGGTGATGTGTCGCGTTTCAACGCCGTTTTCGCCGAATACCAGAAAGCACCGGAAGTCACCCGCCGCCGCCTGTATCTGGAAACCATGCAGCAAGTCATGCCGGGCGTACAAAACAAGGTCATCGTTGACCAGAACATGCAAGGCATCCTGCCGCTACTGAACCTGAAAGAACAAAAAGCCGTGCAAAAACAAGGCAACCCGCAGGAGGCCGCACAATGAACCGTTTGCTCATTATCGCCACTGGCCTGCTTGCCTTTGTGCTGTTCAATTCGTTCTACACAGTCGGCGAAGCCCAACAGGTCATTCTTACCCAGTTTGGCAAACCCATTGGCGAACCCGTCACTGAGGCTGGTTTGAAAATGAAAATCCCGTTCATCCAGGTCGTAAACCGCGTCGACAAACGCATCCTCGAATGGGACGGCAGCCCCTCCGACATGCCCACCAAGGACAAACTCTACATTGCCGTTGACCTGTTCGCCCGCTGGCGCATCACTGATCCGTTGCAATATTTCCTGCGTTTGCGTGACGAACGCAGCGCCCAGTCACGGCTGGACGACATCCTCGGCAGCGAAACCCGCAATGCCGTCGCCAAACACGAACTGATCGAAATCATCCGCACCACCAAAAATCGCGTACCACTCCAGGACACCAGCTTGCTGGGTGAAACGGAAAAAGGCCAGCCCCAGGACACCAACAACGTGGTTGGCGCGCTGGTTCCCATCCATAAAGGCAGGGAAATGGTTGAGCAGGAAATTTTCAAGGCCGCCGCTGACAAGGTAAAAGTGTTTGGCATCGAATTACTCGACATCCGTTTCAAACGCATTAACTACAACGTCAGCGTGGAACCCAAAATCTACGACCGGATGATCAGCGAACGCCGCCAGATTGCCGAGCGTTTCCGTTCCGAAGGTAATGGTGAAGCTGCCCGCATTCGCGGCAACATGACCCGCGACCTGAACAGGATTCAATCCGAAGCCTACCGTCAGGTGGAGGAAACCCGTGGTGAGGGCGACGCCAAGGCAGCGGAAATCTACGCCAGGGCCTACAACCAAAACCCTGACACCGCCAGCTTTTACGAATTCACCCGCACGATGGATGCCTATACATCCATCGTAACCAGGGATTCCACCATGGTGTTATCGACTGACAGCGACATATTCAAATTCCTCAAGGAAGCAGGCTCCGTACCCGCTGCGCAGCCATGATGCCACTGTGCTTGAAGGCATCCATACGTGCTGAATGCCCTACCGGGGTTGGGTTGATACCCAGCCTGCGGCGCAGCATCCCGTTCAGTTTATAGAGGCGCGCCATCTGGTCGGACTGATCGGAGTGGAAGGTAATGCTGAACGATACGGATACTTCATTGCCATTCTGCACCCAGTGTGGCGAATTGATCGGCACGAACAGGCCATCCCCCGGATTCAGCGTAAAGGTTTGCGCCTTACGCTGGAATTCATCGCGGAATGGCTGATTACGATGGGCTGATCCATCCACATATTTATCCTCAATCGCCGTTTCAGGCAGGATATCCCGGTCAAACTTGTCGAACTGGTGCATGGTTTTTTCGCCACGAACCTGTAACAGGAAGTTGTGCTCACGATCGAAGTGGAATGGCGTAACACTGCCCGGCGAAGTAATGAAAATAAACGCCGCCCGATCATGCAGCCCTGTCAGTTTACGGCCAGCATGAGGATAGATTTCATCCAGACAAGCATCCAGCAACGCCCGGTACTGCGGGTCACGTTCGACATGCTTTAATACCAGCCAGGATTTGCACTGCTCGATCCGCTCAATGGTTTCCTGCACACTCAATCCGTTGCGCGGGGTCTGGTCCGGGTCTTGCCCCGGAACCACTGTACCGGCATTGTATTCCAGGCAGTCAGCAGGCAACTTCCGGCTCAAGTCCAGCAACTGTGGCAGTTCAAATTCGGGCAAATCCGCCAGGCGGTGCTGTAGCGTAAAACCGTAATCAGGGAAGCACTGGTCAAATGTTTCGGCAGCAACTGTCAGGCATGTCATAAACGGATTCCTTTATAGTAGTGGTAAGCAGTTTTCAGCAAATGCATGGTATGCAGCAGCGGCTTGCTGAGTGCCTGCCGGGTGCTGATATGGTAATTCACCATAGGGCGACGCCCTGCCCACAAACGGTCAATCATCGGATGATTGGGTATGGCGCAGGAATCCATCCAGCCCACATGGGTTTCATCCAGCATGGTGTAGATGTTTTCCAGCTCCAGCAGCACACCGGGGGAGAAAGGCGCAAACTGTTCGTCGTAGGCAATCTTGAGCGCAAACGCCCCTTCGGTGGCACTGATGAAATTCAGCTTGACCGCAATGGGTTCACCATCCAGCGACATGCGCAGCATCATCAACTGGCCCCGCTCGGCAGCGTTGTGGATCAGGCTTTCGGCAAACAGGCGTTCCCCACCATTGCAGCTCATCGCGGTCAGTGCCCGACCTTTCCAGCCATTGCCTTCCAGCTTCAGGAAATCGCGCGTCCACTGATGCAGATTACCGTTTTTGCCTGGCCGCAATGTCTGAAACTCCAGCTCCCCGAGATCCTCCAAGCGACGACGCAAGCGGCTGTATTCCTTTAGCTTTTTCTTGCTGTGATGGGTCGTGACGTACTCCTCGCCGGAAACGCCACCCTGCAACAGCGCACGCTCCCAATGATCCCGGTCATCCAGCATCCGCCCCTGGCTTTGCGTAACCGCTTGCAAGCTGCGGGCAAACGCCCCATCTGACGGAATCTTGCTGAGGGAAAATACCATGGCACCGGATTCCTCATCCAGCCAGCCAAGCAATGCCTCTAGCGTGGATTCCGCATGATCACGATGGACAAGCGGTGTCCCCAGCGGACAATGCAAATGCAGCCAGTTAGTCCAGTGAGTAGCAGGGCATTTCTGGTAAGTTCGTTCGTGAGCCAATGGAATCAATCCGGTCAGGACAGAATGGGATGCATCCGCCCACACCAATAAAACTGAAATCTGCCCGTCGATGGCGAGGGTTTCGAGGGCTGGCAGAAGCGCCCAGCTTTCGTAGAACACGTTAGGTTCCAAAGCATGGCGAGCTAGCGCATCCCATGCAGGAACAATATCACGTAGATCAACTGTTGAAGTTACAAACTGAGGAATCAAGATGACTTACCCGTTTTATATTTAATATTGCTGTACGGGTCATTGTGACGGGAATGCTATCTTCGGCCTAGGTGCTACCGGATAAACGCGACTAAATCAGCGATAACGAAAAAAGCGGGCATAGCCCGCTTTTTTCATCACTCATTCAAAGTGGAGGGAATTAGCCCTTGATCCACTCTTTGTAAGCTTCCATGTCTTTTTCCTGACCAGCAGCATAACCTGCTTCATAAGCTTCGGTCAGACGCTGCTCTTCGCGCATGGGGTTCAGCAGGTAGCCACCTTGCCAGCCTTGCAGGAATTCAGGGTCTACACCTGCTTTTTCCATTTCTACTACTGCGTTGTAGTACTCCATATTCATTTGCCATGTCCTCTCTATCAAAAACAAAAATAAACGTGGTGCCTCTTACGCCGCAGCACGCAGTGTTTCCAGCGCCTTGCCACTATCCAGTGTGGCGCGAACCGCATCAGCGGCCTCCTGAATTGAACCGAAGCGCCCCAAATGCGCAAGACAGATCGAGGCAGAGTATACCAGACTGTCGTACATCAAACCTTTCTCACCCGCCAGAGCGGCTATGCCCAGCTCGGCTGACTTCGCTGCCAGTGCATCGCTGTCAACCAAAGCAGCAATTTCATCGCCAATCATGGGCGCTGCTGGCAAGTCTTCCGGTAACGGAATAGCCCGTACATCTGCCTGAACCCCGGCGTCTTTCGGCTCCAGATCGCGTTGCTGTTCCTCACCCGTTGCGTAGTAGTAGAACAGCTTGCCCGATTGTTGCAGGGAAGGAATGATACCGCCTTCCACGCCACGCACAAACATCGCGCTGTCAAACCCTGCCTGACGCGCCAGTGCGGCATAAATCGGCGGATATGCCTTGTGTACGTAACCACCCATACAATGGGTTTTCTGCTTCCCACGTATCGGCCCCAACAGGGTTTCGACCGTAGTCAGCACTTGCCGTTTAACCATGCGCTGTCGGATCGGGAGCAAATCATGCAACCCCGGCGCAAACTGACGCTGGTCAATATACGTCCAACCGATCCTTTCCAGTTGTGCAACGGCTTCGGCAGGCGTCAGATTGACATTGATGCCTGCCGCTTTCAGTATCTTGTGATGGGTAGCACCGTATTTCGGCCCCACCTGTTCCAGCCCGTGCAAGACCGCATTCACACCCATGCTTGCCAGCAACGCTGGTATGAATGTTGAAGCAGGCACGCCGCGTGCATACCCGTCATACGGGTCGGAAACATCCAGCACTTCATCAACATTGGCAGTGCTAATCACGGAACTGTCAATCAGCGCCTGCAAAGTGCCACGATTTTCTTCATCTGTCTCACGCTTCATGCGCAGGGCAATGAAATAGACAGCCACCTGCACCGGGTCAGCATCACCGCCCAGGATATGGCGCATAGCGTAATAGGCATCCTCGTAACTCAGATCCTTACTGTATTCAGGGCCTGTCGCCACTTTCTGGATGCACTGACGCATGTGCAGTTTCAAATTGCGTTCGGTATTAATATCGTTCATCGTGGCATTTTCCATGTCGCGAAAGTTTAAGAATCCCCCCCCTGATACTGAATATCCCTATGGGGGTAACACTGACATCCGGGCGGGCTATTTCGGGAGGTCGCCCCAAATGCGCTAAGATTGGGGGCATTTTACGTACAAGGAGATCACTGTGTCACAATCCGATGCTGAATCAATGGATTTCGCCAGCGGCATGGCCGCTTTCGAAGCCAAACACTTTTCCCGCGCCATGCAAATGCTCTCCCCCTTCGCTGAACAGGGTGACAAGGTGGCCCTGCACTTATGCGCAATTATGTGCCAAAACGGACTGGGAGTCGTGCGCAACGAAGCCAGGGCTTTCAAACTGATGAAAGCATCTGCTGAACAAGGCTATGGCCTCGCCCAGCACGGCCTCGGCTTCATGTATCTGGAAGGCGAATGTGTGGAAAAGAACGGCGAGGAAGCCGCCAAATGGTTTCGTCTCGCGGGCGAGCAGGGCTTGCAAGGCTCCCTTACCACCTTGGGGATGATGTACCAACAAGGCAACGGCGTCCCGCAAGACGAAGCAGAAGCCAAGCGCCTGTTCAAACTGGCTGGCTTCGACGACTTGGGATGAAGCGCTACGACAAGGTGGAAACAGGGCTGAAACTGAACAGGGAATTAAGCTCTATAAGTCTCAAGAATCAGGCAATTAGACATATATGATAAGTTTTTTGATTAAGCATCGATTCATGCCTGACCCGTAAGATAGCCTACATGGATAGGGGCGAACACGAATAAAAACAAGTCTGGATACAGACGGAACTGGATGGGAAAGCTCCCGGCTCCCTGCCTAAGGCAGGAGAGCCGGACTCTATCGATAACCATCTGTGTTGAATTGTTAAGGGGTTGACAATTCGTAAGGTGAGCAGACCTGAAACAGATGATAATAATAAAAATAAGCGGCTTTCGCATGTAAGCGCCGGGTGATAACCATAAAAAGAACGGCTCGGGCTTACATCGCTTTATTTTTCAGAAACACCTACCATTTAACACTACCTGAACCGATCATTCAAGCAGCATTTCACAAACAAGCTCTATTTATCTAAATTTAAAGCCGAATCAGGCAGCTTGTACTGCAATCTGGCTGGAGGTATGCGTCACCCGGTTCTGCTTGTCGAAGTAAACCAGTTGTGGCTTGTAGAGGCTGGCTTCCGCTTCACTGAAATTGGCGTAAGTGCAGATAATCAGCAAATCACCTGTCCTTGCCTTGTGCGCAGCGGCACCATTGATGGAAATGACACCACTCCCCGCTTCTGCGCGGATGGCGTAAGTCGTGAAACGCTCGCCGTTGGTGATGTTGTAAATATGCAATTGTTCGTACTCGCGGATATTGCCAGTACGCAACAGGTTGTCGTCAATCGCACAGGAACCCTCATAGTCCAACTCAGCATGAGTGACAGTAACACGGTGCAGTTTGGATTTGAGAAGCGTCAGCTCCATGGCGATTCCTCCGTAACAACATCTCTCCGCACTATTTTGCAGAGCAATACTATTATGATGTCTCTGTTAAATTTTTCAATCCTGAACAGGGATATTGTCGATAAGCCGCGCTTTGCCCAGCCAGGCGGAACCCAGCACAACCAACGCCCCATCCCCACCCTTTGGCGGCTGCAAGTCAATCACCCGGCGGATTTCCACATAATCAGGGCGAAAACCCTGTAATTCCAGTGACTTCATTGCAGCTTCCTGTAAGGAGGCGTAATCCTGCCTGCCTTTGTGCAGCGCGTCAACTACCACACGTAAAATCCTGTTGAATTCAGGTGCAATTTTGCGTTCTTCCGCCGTCAGGTAGCCATTGCGGGAACTCATCGCCAAACCATCGGCTTCGCGCACCGTGGGCAATCCCACGATATTGATGTCCATATCCAGTTCGCGCACCATCTGGCGGATCAGCATCAACTGCTGGAAATCCTTTTCGCCGAACACCGCCACATCCGGCTGCACCAGATTGAACAGCTTGCACACAACCGTGGAAACACCGGTGAAATGGCCGGGGCGGGAGGCACCTTCCAGCAACTGGCTGATACCCGGCACTTCCACCCTGGTTGCCAGCCCGCCAGCGGGGTACATGATTGCAGGTGTGGGCGTGAACACCATGTCGGTGCCAATCGCCTGCAATTGGGCGCAATCATCTTCCAGCGTGCGCGGGTAAGCGGCAAGGTCTTCCTTGCGGTCGAACTGGGTCGGGTTGACGAAGATGGAAACCACTACCTTGCTGCCCAGTTCCTGCGCGCGTTTGACCAACGCCAGATGGCCACTGTGCAGATTGCCCATGGTGGGCACAAACGCGATGGTTTCCCCCGCCTTGCGCCAGGCTTTGATTTGCGCGCGCAAGGCGTCGATGGGTTCGATGATGATCATGTTTTGTCCGTGTTTTACCCCTCACCCCCTAGCCCCCTCTCCCTCAAGGGGCGAGGGGGAACAAGAGAAGAGGCTCTTAGCCCCTCTCCCCTTGAGGGAGAGGGGTTGGGGTGAGGGGTACTCTTTAAAAGAAACAATGCTGGTCTTCAGGGAACGTCCCTGCTTTCACCGCTTGCACATAAGACGCAACAGCCTGCGCAATGGTTGCACCCGAGCCGATAAAGTCGTGGGAAAACTTCGGCGCGCGCGGGGAAATGCCCAGCATGTCGTGCAACACCAGTACCTGCCCGTCGCATTCGCGGCCTGCGCCGATGCCGATGGTGGGAATTTCCAGCTCCTGGGTAATCTGTTGCGCCAGTGCAACCGGAACGCATTCCAGCACCAGCAGGTCAGCACCGGCATCCTGCAAGGCTTTGGCATCGGCAATCATCTGTTTGGCAACGGCTTCGTCACGCCCCTGCACACGGTAGCCACCCAGTTTGTGAACCGATTGCGGTTGCAGGCCGAGATGCGCGCAAACCGGCACGCCGTGATGGGCAAGCTGGGCGACGGTCGCGACCTGGGGTGCGCCGCCTTCCAGTTTCACCATTTGCGCCCCGCTTTCCTGCATCAGGCGGGCGCTGTTGCGCAGCGCCATCTCTGGCGAGGTGTAGCTCATGAAAGGCAGGTCGCCGATCACCAGCGCGCGCTGGCAGGTTTTCGCCACGGCACGGGTGTGGTACACCATGTCGTCCATGGTGACAGGCACGGTGGTGTCATGCCCCTGGATCACCATGCCGAGGGAATCGCCGACCAGCACCACATCCACCCCGTTTTCATCCAGCACTTTGCCGAAACTGGCGTCGTAGGCAGTCAGCATGGCAATTTTCTCCCCTTCGCGCTTCATTTTGCGCAGGGTTGTCACGGTCACGCGCGGGGCGGGTTTGGCGCTCATTCAGTCAGACTCCCTAAAGAATTGTTGCAGTGCAGTTTAACACAACGTAATGGGGTGCGAAGTCTTTGTCAGGGGCAGGAGCAAGAAGAAGGGATTTTGTATACTCAAATGTTGTAGCATTTCAACATGTAATTGACGGGAACAAAACCATGCCTGCTTCCACAACACAAACTACCCCAACCGCTCATACCAACTGTTTTGGACTGGCTACTGAGCAGACCTTGCTGAAACAACGCCTGTTCATGGTTTCCGGGCAGCAATGCCGGGCTTTGCTGGAGTTGCTTGATCAACCGCCGCAAGCCAACGCAGGATTGGAAAGGCTGTTTAGCAAAAATGCCCCGTGGGAACAATAATACAGCAAGCGATCGCCAGCATGGCTGGCTCCTACGGCAAAAACAGGCGGGACGTTCGACCATGCTACCAGCCCCGCCTGCCACTTCCTTGCCATCTATTTGGCTTTCCCATCCTTGCGAAGCCTGGAAAGAAGGTCATGGACACCCCAACGCACGCTCCGGCTGACCGTGGGCAGACGGACTCTGGCGAATGGAGCCTGATACTCCAAGGGTGGACTGGATGCACGCAAAACACGCAAACCGACGTTGTTGTTACGGTTGTCTGTGTTGTTCCTGTTGCGGGCGGACGGGCGCGAGAAAACACCATTGTTGTTCCACGAACCGCCCCGCGACACACGACGCGCACAGCCTTCTTCCCGCTTCTGAACATAGACCGGAAAGAGGGCGTATGCAATACGCCCCTACAAAGAATGCCCTGTAGGGGCGTATTGCATACGCCCTCTTCCTTCTTCCCCATCCGAAAAATCGACCGCGCTTCGCGCGGTAAGCCCGCCCCACCACCACCATACCCGGCAAACACCGCAGCATACCAAACGCCGTACCCCCGACGATAAAGGGTAAAGGGTTAATGAGTCCTGGATGCACGCAAAACACGCAAACCGACGTAGAGGTGACGGTAGACTGAGTCGAACCCGGAGCGGGCGGACGGGCGCGAGAAAACACCATCGTCGTACCACGAACCGCCCCGCGACACACGACGCGCGGAGGCATCAGGCTGCGCACAACGGCCTTCACTGCCATCAAATTCGGTTTGCCATTCCGAACACGTCCACTCCCAGACATTGCCTGCGGTATCGTACAAGCCGAATGGATTGGGCTTAAAGCTGCCGACTGGGGCAACAAATTTATTATCCCACTGGCTGCCACAATTCAAGCAGTTAGCGTTGTTTTTCCCAGCATCTTCCCCCCACCAATACGGCGTGGTGGTTTTGGCACGGGCGGCATATTCCCATTCCACTTCAGTCGGCAAACGGTATTCATACCTTCCTTTGTATTTACCATTGAGCCATTGCACATAGCCTTGGGCATCATCCCACGACACATTCACCACAGCCCGTTGCCCACGTCCGTTTTCATTGGGCGCATTGCCCGGATAAGCTGGCGGGTTTTCTGTTCCCTGCTGCGACCACACATAATAATCGTACTGCTCGAAGGTTACTTCGTATTTACCCAAGGCAAATGCCTCCGTAATGGTAGCCATGACGGGAGGGACACCCATGTTGATTGTATTTTTAGGAACGCCTTGTTGTTCTAGCCAAGGTGCAATGTTCGCGTCGCTATCCCCAACCTGAAATTCGCCTTGCGGCAATGGAATATCCACCATCTCCGGCAAGGGTTCAGGCAACAAACCCCAGCTCGCCAACCGAAACTTCTGTTGGGTCAGCATGTAGTTGGGCGGTAGCTCGTTGTTCAGCGTCCACAGGTAGGATTCGCCGACGAAAGCCAGCAATAGTGCCAGCACACCGCCTTGCGCCCAGCCCATGCGGCGGCTACGGCGCAGGAAGCGGTCATCCGGGCTACCACGTTCCGGGCGCAGCTTACGGTAGGCGCGTAGCTCACCCCAGCTTGCCAGACCGAACCAGCGTTTCAGCCCTGTGCGGGCATTCCAGGCTTGTGCCTGCCGTGCCAACTGGTCGCGGTAGAAACCGCGCTCTCGGTTTTTGTCGATGTAGTCGTACAGCGTGCGCCAGTAGCCGACCAGCTTGCCGGTGGCTTCATCCTTGCCTTTGGCGCGGATCAGGGTTTCGTGGATGAGGTCAACAGCAAGAAACGTGTCATCTGAAGAAGAAACCCCTCCCAACCTCCCCTTATCAGGGGAGGAGCCAGACGTGCCACCATCACCATTCCGGAGTCGCGGCAAGGCTCCCTTCCCTGACAAGGGAAGGGCTGGGGATGGGTTTCTTTCTGCGGCATCCTCCCCAACGACCACCAGTAAACGCAAGCTGCCAGCCGCTTTACGATTACCACCATCCGGAGCCATCCGCCCACTCAGGTAGTCGATAATCTGTTGCCCACGCTGCGGGTCGGCCTTTTTACCGCCTGCTGCCAGCCGTGCCTCGCCCAGCGGCAAGCGGCGGCGGGTGTGGCGGCCTTCATCATTGACACGGGTCAGCGCCAGCAGCAATTCCAGCGCATCCTCCCTGCCTTTGGGCAAGTCGCTTTCCAGCCGTTTGAGCAGCCGGTCGGCTTCGGTTTCCAGCATTCCGGCGATACCGCCCTGCTGCGCGTACAGCTCACCGCTCAGGTGGTTGTTTTGGCGTTGCTCCCACAGGACTTTCAGGGCGTTTTCCACCAGTGGCAATACGCCCGGTTCCTCACGGGCATCACGTAAAATCGCGGCGGTGATTTCGCTGACATCCAGCCCCGCCAGTCGCGCCGGTTGCTCAATGACTTCGCGCAAGCCTTGCTGCGAAATGGTTTTCAGCAGATAACGCTCACAGGCACGCTTGCTGTACAGCTCCGACAGGCACGGCAACTGCTCGAAGCCTTCCAGAAAGTCGATGCGCACGGTGCTGATGATAAACAGCGGGCAGTCCTTGTCCTGCAAGGCGCTGTACAACTGCATGTCGAAACGCAGTTTTTCTGCCTTGTCGGAGAAGGTGAACAGCTCCTCAAACTGGTCGACCACCAGCAGGAATGCTTTGCCATCCTCACGGAAATCGCGCAGACGCATGGCCAGCGCCTTGTCATTTTCCAGCAGGCTGGCATAACGTTTGGCGGTATCGCGCAAGGCCGGGTCAGTCACCAGCGAATGCTCCAGCACTTCCGCCAGCTTTTGCAGCGGCTGTTCGCCCGGCATCATCGGGCCGAGAATATGCCAGTGTTCGTAGCCGGTACGCGCCCACAGTGCGCCTTGCTTGATCAGCGGCAGCATCCCGGCATTCACCAGCGAAGATTTGCCCGCCCCGCTGTTGCCCTCGATTTGCAGCCAGCGGCAATAGTGGCCGTCTACCCGCACATGCTCCGGGTTTACCTCGCGCAGCGTGCCCAGATATTGCAAAGCATCCAGCGTTTCCTTGCGCCGCCCGAAAAACAGGTTGGCATGTTCCGGCTGGAAGGCACTCAACCCCAGATAGGGACAACCGTCAAAGGTATTGCTGTCATCCAGCAATTCGGACTTGGCGCGGATCGCCTGAATCAGCGTTTCCGGCAGCGCTTCTCCCATCTGCCAACGCTGAATCTGGAACAGGCTCAAAAACGGCGGCAAGCTGCGCAAATCACCTTCCGCTAACAGGATGGGGAAAATCGGCAGGCGCTGCGCATCATCCTGCGGGGAAAGGTGGCGACTGAGCGCATATTGCACTTCCGCCCCCACCCAGCGCCGCACCCCTTCGCGCCCATACAGCAACACGAAGGCGGAACAACCCTGCAAAGCCGTTTGCAAGCGTTCCATCCAGTTATCGCCAGCGCGGATCGAATCCTCATCGCGGAATACCGTGAACCCGGCCTTTTCCAGTTCGGTGCGCAGTAAAAGCGCCGCTTCCAGATTGGTGCGGCTGTAGCTGAGGAAGATATGCGGCGTCGAAGGGGTTTGCTCTGCCATGTCTATTCCAGGGCCAGTGAAAGTTACAGGGATTATGGCACAAAAATTGGGCTGATTAAGCAGAACCCCATCCCCCAACGCCGAACAACGAATGATGGCACGTCCGGCTCCTCCCCTGACAAGGGGGCGAAGCGCCGCGTTGAAGCGGCTGGGCGGCTGGGAGGGGTTTCTTTATACTCGACAACTGACTGACGGTCATTTAAGATTCTCCCCAAACAACTGACTGGCAGTCATTAACATGAAGAACACGTCTACGCTTGCTACCCTCCTGCTCTCATTGCCATTGGTAATCGCGGTTTCCTTCCCGCTCCACGCCGAAGACAAACCGGCAGATGCACCGCCACCGAAGGCCGCGCTGGCAGTGACAGTTACCACCCCATCCGCACAGGAATGGAACACCACCATCACCGCCAGCGGCGCACTCAGTGCCTGGCAGGAAGCCATTATTGCCTCCGAAATCAGCGGCCTGAAAATCACCGACGTGCTGGTAGACGTAGGCGATGAAGTCCAAAAAGGTCAGGAACTGGCAAAACTGGCACAAACGGCAGTAAAAGCCGATGTCGCCCAGACCCAGGCCAAGCTGGACGAAGCTCGCGCCAACGCCGACCGCGCCCGCCGCCTCAAATCCAGCGGCGCGCTGCCTGCCCAGCAAATTGACCAGTACCTCATGGGCGAAGCTGTGGCAAAAGCTGCTCTCGATGCCCAGCAAATCCGCCTCAGCCAGACCCGCATCCTCGCTCCGGATGATGGCGTGATCGCCTCCCGCACCGCCACCCTCGGTGCTGTGGTGCAAACCGGCACGGAACTGTTCCGCATGGTGCGCCAGAACAGGATCGAATGGCGGGCGGAAGTCTCCGGGCGCGACGCTTCCCGTATCCAGCCGGGGCAACAAGCGCACCTGACCCTGCCCGGTGGCGAAAGCGTGAGCGGCGAAGTGCGCATGGTTTCCCCCACCCTTGACCCCAATACCCGCAACGCCATGGTCTACGTCAGCTTGCCTAACGGCAGCCCCGCCAAGCCGGGCATGTTTGCGGAAGGTGCAATCCTGACCGGCTCTGCCAAAGCCATGACCTTGCCGCAATCGGCTGTGATCCTGCGTGACGGCAACTACTACGTGTTTGAAATCGGCGCGGAAAACAAGGTTGCCCAGCGTCTGGTCAAGGTCGGCAGAACCGCGCAAGGCCAGACCGAAATCACCGATGGCATCGCCGCTGCTGCCCGCGTGGTCGTGACCGGCGGAGGCTTCCTGAATGACGGCGATACCGTAGCGATTACCCCCCATCCTAACCTTCCCCCGCCTGCCGCACCCACCTCTTCACTCCCTTCCCCCCCTGCGGGGGAAGGGCCGGGGATGGGGGGTAATACTGGAGGCGACAAAGCATGAACGTTTCCGCCTGGTCGATCCGCAACCCGGTTCCCTCCATCCTGCTGTTCGCGCTGCTGACCTTCCTTGGCATCAGGGGCTTCAATTCGCTCGGTATCCAGAATTTTCCCGACATTGACCTGCCAACCATTATCGTCAATGCCTCGCTGGAAGGCGCAGACCCGGAGCAGCTGGAAAGCGAAGTCGCCCGCAAGATCGAAAACCAGCTTGCCACCATCAACGGCGTCAAGCACATCCGCACCACGCTGACCGACAGCAGTGCCAGTATTGCCACCGAATTCGACATCGAAAAGGATACCGAAGTCGCGCTCAATGAAGTGCGTAACGCTGTTGACACCATCCGCGCCAACCTGCCGCAGCAGATGAACGACCCGATCGTCTCCAAGGTCACCACCGCAGGCAGCCCGCTGGTAACGTTCACAGTCGCCTCCCCCAATATGGATGAGGAAGCCCTGTCGTGGTTCGTGGACAACGACATCACCCGTACCCTGATGGCGGTCAAAGGTGTGGGCAAAGTCGCACGGGTTGGCGGCGTCAACCGTGAAGTACGCATCGACCTTAACCCGGCCTTGATGGCAGGTCTGGGCGTCACTGCTGCTGATGTATCCAACCGCCTCGGCCAAATGCAGCAGGATGCTCCCGGCGGGCGCGGCGATGTAGGTGGCGGCATCCAGTCCGTGCGCACCCTGGGGCGAGTACAAACAGCGGCGGAACTAGCCAGCATCGACATTCCCCTCTCCAATGGGCGGCATGTACGGCTCGACCAGATTGCCAGCATCACGGATACCGTGGCGGAACGTTCCACCCACGCCCTGCTCAACGGCCAATCGGTGGTCGGTTTCCAGATCACGCGGGTACGCGGCGCAAGTGAAATCGACGTAGTGGCAGGCGTGCGGGCCGCCGTCGCCAAATTTTCCACCGACCACCCACAAGTGCAGATTGCCGAAGCCTATGACACCATCGAACGCATCCAGGCCAACTACACCGGCTCCATGCACTTGTTGTACGAAGGTGCGGCACTCGCCATCCTGGTGGTGTTCCTGTTCCTCGGTAATATCCGCGCCACACTGGTATCCGCCGCCGCGCTGCCATTGGCGATCATCCCCACCTTCATGGCGATGCAATATTTTGGTTTCTCGCTCAACATCCTGACCCTGCTGGCGCTCGCGCTGGTCGTCGGGGTGCTGGTGGATGACGCCATCGTGGAAGTGGAAAACATCGAACGCCACCTGCGCATGGGCAAAACCCCTTATCAGGCGGCGATGGAAGCCGCAGATGAAATCGGCCTCGCCGTCATCGCCACCACCTTCACGCTGGTCGCGGTGTTCCTGCCCACTGCCTTCATGGGCGGCGTGCCGGGCAAGTTCTTCAAATCGTTTGGCATTACCGCTGCGGTCGCGGTGTTTTTCTCACTGGCGGTAGCACGCTTGCTCACGCCGATGATGGCAGCCTATTTCCTCAAGCCTCACCCGGAAAAAGAGCAAAAAGACGGCTGGTTTATGCGCACTTACATGAATGCAGCCGCTTGGTGCCTGAAACACCGTTTCATCACCCTGGTTGCCGCCATTGTGATTTTCGTTGCCTCGCTGCAAATTGTGCCATTGCTGCCGAAAGGTTTCGTACCACCGGCAGACACTGCACTGACTTCCGTTTCGCTGGAAATGCAGCCGGGGACAACCCTGGAAGAAACCTACGCCGTCGCCGAACAAGCCCGCCAGTTGCTTGTACCTTTGCCTGACGTAAAGAAAGTGTTCAGCGTAGTCGGCGGTGGCGGCGGGGTCAGCAGCGGCCCGTTTGCGGAAGCCAGCGGCACGGATTCGCGCAAGGCCACCCTGACCCTGCAACTGACCACCCGTGAAGAACGGTCGCGCAAGCAAACCGAAGTGGAAGCCGACATCCGCGCCGCCCTCAAACCCTTGCCGGGCGTGCGTTTCACCGTTGGCTCTGGCGGCGCGGGCGACAAGATGCAAGTGGTACTGGCCAGTGATGACGGCAACCTGTTACTGAAAGCGGCGCAACGCGCGGAACGCGATCTGCGCACCGTGCAGGGCATCGGCAACGTGGTGTCGGGCGCGAGCCTGCAACGCCCGGAAATCCATATCAAGCCGGATTACACCCGTGCTGCCGAGCTGGGCGTCAGCACCGAAGCCCTGGGACAAGCGGTGCGGGTAGCCACCAGCGGCGACTTTTCCACCCGTTTGCCGAAGCTGAACCTGCCACAGCGGCAAATCCCGATCCGGGTGCAGTTCGATGAAACGGTGCGCGCCGACCTCGACACTATCCGCCAGTTGCGGGTTCCTGGGCGCAACGGCTCCGTACCGCTGGCAGCTGTGGCGGATGTGAGCCTCGGCAGCGGCCCGGCGCGGATCGACCGTTTCGACCGCAAGCGCAATGTCAGCATTGATGTGGAATTAAACGGCTTGCCAGTGGGCCAGGTAGCGGCGATGGTGGACGTACTGCCTGCGCTGCAAGCCCTGCCGCAGGGTGTGGAACGGCAAAGTTCCGGCGATGCAGAGCGCATGGCTGAACTGTTCGGCGGTTTCGGCGGAGCAATGCTGATCGGGGTGCTGTTTATCTACATCGTGCTGGTGCTGCTGTTCCATGACTTCCTGCAACCGATCACGATTCTGGCGGCATTGCCGTTGTCGGTGGGTGGGGCGTTCGTCGCCTTGCTGATTACCGGCAGCAGTTTCTCGATGCCTGCGGTTATCGGCTTGCTAATGTTGATGGGAATCGTGACCAAGAACTCAATCCTGCTGGTGGATTATGCGGTGATGGCGCGGGAACGTGACCAAAGCGGACGGGTGGAAGCATTGCTGGATGCCTGCCACAAGCGGGCGCGGCCTATCGTAATGACCACCATTGCGATGGGCGCGGGGATGATGCCGACTGCGCTGGGGCTTGCGGCTGACCCCAGCTTCCGCCAACCGATGGCGATTGTGGTGATTGGCGGGTTGATGGCTTCGACCTTCCTGTGCTTGCTGGTAATTCCGGTGGTGTTTACGTTTATTGACGACATTCTGGTGGGGTTCCGCAATGTGCGCGGAAAACTGCACCATGCACATCAGACGTAGACGGTTATTTCTTTTGCATTTTTGCTTTCAGGTCAGCGAAGGGATTATGCGTGGCGGCGGCAGGGCCTTTTGTCCCCGCTGACCCGCCATAGGCCGCTTCCAGCAATTTCTGGTGCTCGTAATCGTGGCAATACAGGCACAACAGTTCCCAGTTGCTGCCATCCGGCGGGTTGCAGTCGTGGTCATGGTTGCGGTGATGCACCGTCAGTTCGCGCAGGTTGGCGTGGGTAAATTCACGCGCACAACGCCCGCATACCCACGGGTACATTTTCAGTGCCTGTTCGCGATAGCCCTTGGCGCGTTCGTCAGCGTTTTTGCGAGCCTTGATGACGATTTCTGCATGTTCCGGCTTCATTGCTTGCCCCTTGATAGTCTGTGATGAATAAGTCCGACAATAAACGTGATTGGCCAGTCTGACAAGCCGTCAGGATATTTCCACTCGACAACTGACTGCCGGTCATTTAGAATTATTTCAAACAACTGACCAGCGGTCATTTATATGCAAATCCGTGCCACCAACCCAGAAGACAAGGAACTACGCCGCGAAGCCATCCTTGATGCTGCCGAACAACTGTGGCTATCCCAGCCCGAACGCATGTCCAGCGTTGCTGATATTGCTACTGCTGCCGGGCTGGCCAAAGGCACGGTTTACCTGTATTTCCGCAGCAAGGAAGAGCTGTTCCTCGGTATCCATGAGCGCCACGTCACCACCTTTTTCACCCGCATGAGGGAACGCGCCCAGTCGGAACAAACCATGACGCTGGATGAGATGTTTAACGTCAACCGTCAGTTCCTGCTGGATTTCCCCGCTTTCCTGCCATTGGCAACCCTGTGCCACGGATTGCTGGAAAGGCAGATTCCGCTGGAAGCTGCGTTCGCATTCGAGGAACGCACTTACGAGCGGCTGGATGAAATCGTTACAGCCTTACGCCAACATTTTCCACAAGCCACGCAGGCGTTAATGCTGCAAAGCTACGCCCTGTTCCTCGGTTTGTGGCAGTTGATGCGCCCTTCCCCACTCAAGGATTTGATGAAGGAGCGTGCCCTCATGCCTGTTTGTACCGAAGATTACCTGCATATGCTGGAAGCTGCCCTGAAATCACTGTGGCGCGGCGCACTGGCACCGGAGGAAAAATCATGAAGCTCCCCGCCCTCCTCACCCTCTGCCTGTTTGTGAGCCTGACGGCCTGCAATGAAACGGAAACAGCCACCGAAGTTATCCGCCCCGCCCAGGTCTGGACAGTCGGGGAGCAGGCAAATGCCAGCACCACCACCTATTCCGGCGAAATCAAAGCGCGTTATGAAGCCGACCTGTCTTTCCGGGTAGGCGGTAAACTCATGACCCGCAATGCCGAGGTGGGCGATGCCGTCAAAGCCGGGCAAATACTGGCACGGCTCGACACTGCCGACCTTAATCTCAACATTGCCAGCGCCAAAGCGGGTCTGGCCGCCACCGAGGCCGATTACGCCAACGCCAAAGCTGAACTGGCACGGGTCGCCGAGTTGCGCCGCAAACAATTCATCGGCCAGTCAGCGCTGGATGCAGCACAAGCTGCCCATGACGCCGCCGCCGCGCGCGTCAGCGCCGCCAAAGCGCAACTCAAACTGAGCGGCAATCAGGCAGGCTACACCGAATTGAAAGCCGACCAGACCGGCATCATTACCGCTGTTTACGCTGAAGCCGGGCAAGTAGTCGCCGCCGGAACGCCCATTGCCCACATCGCCTACGACGGTGAACGTGAAGTGCAAATCCGGGTCGGCGAAAACACAGCGCAAACACTCACCGCAGGCACGCTTGCCAACATCAAGGTCTGGTCGGAACAGTCCAGCGAATTCCAGGGCAAGGTGCGTGAAATCTCCCCTGCCACTGACATCACCCGTAGCTTTCTCGTCAAAATCAGCCTGCTGAATCCACCAGAAAAGTTGCGTCTGGGTATCACGGCAGATGTCAGCCTGCCCAGAGCAGTCACCAGTGAGGCAAGCTGGCTCCCGGCTTCTGCCCTTTTCCAGCAAGACAAACAGACTGCTGTTTGGGTGCTGGGAGCAAACCATCAAGTAAGCATTCAACCCGTCAACGTCGTCGCCTATCACGAAGATGGTATCACCATCAGTAACCTGGCAGCCGGTACGCAAGTCATTGCCGCTGGCGTCCACAAACTCAGTGCCGGGCAAACCGTCAACCCTGTTCCGTATGACGGTGCTAGCGCTGAGCGGCCTGCCCAGAGCGGAGTCGAGGGGCGTCGAAGTGAGGCGGGATTATGAAAGGCTTCAACCTGTCGGAATGGGCGCTGCGGCACCGTAATTTTGTCCTTTACCTGATGGTGCTGACGCTGGCACTGGGCGTGTTCGGTTACAACAAGCTCGGGCAGTCGGAAGACCCGCCCTTCACCTTCAAGGTAATGCTGGTGCAGGCTTACTGGCCGGGCGCAACCGCACAGGAAATGGAGTCACAGGTCACCAACCGTATTGAGAAGACCATGATCGAAACTGATTACGTCGATGTTGTGCGCAGTTTTTCCCGCCCCGGTGAAGCCAATATTTTCGTAATCGCCAAGGACAACGCCCCCTCCAGTGCCATGGACGACATGTTTTATGACATCCGCAAGCGCACCGAGAACATGGAGCGCAACCTGCCCGAAGGCGTGATGGGGCCGTATTACAACGATGAATTCGGTGAAACTTATGGCAACATCTTCGCCCTGACTGGCGACGGTTTCAGCTATGCCCAGTTGCGCGATGCAGCAGATAACATCCGCAAGGAACTGCTGCGCGTGCCCGACGTGGCCAAAATCCTGCTGATCGGCGAGCAGGACGAACGTGTTTACATCCAGCTTTCCAACAGCAAACTGGCCAATCTCGGCTTCAGCGTGCAGCAACTGGTGGATGTACTACGGGCGCAAAACGCCATCGCCGCAGTAGGTGCATACAACACGGATTCCGACCGCATTTACGTGCGCCCGGAAGGCGTGTTCAGCGACCTGGAAGACATCCGTAACCTGCCGGTCAACATCGGCGACCGCACCATACGCCTGCGCGAAGTGGCGGAAGTGAAACGTGGTTACGCTGATCCAGCGCATTCCACTTTCCGTTACCAAGGAATGGATGCGCTGGGCATTGGCGTTTCCATGCGCAAGGGTGGCGACATCATCGCGTTGGGCAAGGCGCTGGATGAGGCGCTGGTGCGGATCGGCAACCAGCTTCCGATCGGCATGGAACTGCACCGGGTCAATGACCAGCCTGCCGCCGTCAAACGTTCGGTGGGTGAATTCCTGCAAGTAGTATTTGAAGCGGTGGTAATCGTGCTGGCAGTCAGCTTTCTCAGCCTGGGGGTACGCGCCGGAACCGTGGTGGCGCTATCCATCCCGCTGGTGCTGGCAGCAACCTTTTTCACCATGCACCTGTTCGGCATCGGCCTGCACAAGATTTCGCTGGGGTCGCTGGTGCTGGCGCTGGGGCTACTGGTGGATGATGCCATCATCGCCATCGAAATGATGGTGGTGAAAATGGAAGAAGGCTGGGATCGGGTGAAAGCCGCCAGTTTCGCCTACACCACTACCGCCTTTCCGATGTTGACCGGGACGCTGGTGACGGCTGCCGGGTTCCTGCCGATTGCCACGGCGCAATCATCGGTAGGGGAATATACCCGCTCGATTTTTGAGGTCGTGACGATTGCACTGGTGATTTCGTGGTTTGCTGCGGTGATCGTGATTCCCTATCTGGGTTACAAGCTGCTGAAAAGAAACCCCTCCCCAACCCTCCCTTTGTCAGGGGAGGGAGCAAGAGACGAAGCACCTTCTTCTTCCTCCCCTGACAAGGGGAGGTTAGGAGGGGTTTCTTCCGCTTTCTACCGCTGGTTCCGAGGCCTAATAAAAGCCTGTGTAACTTACCCCCTCACCGTGATCCTGTTGACGATTGCAACTTTTGCCGGATCGCTGTTCCTGTTCCAGTTCGTGCAGCAGCAATTCTTCCCGGATGCCACCCGGCTAGAGCTGATCGTCGACCTGAAACTGCCGGAAGGCTCTTCCCTGCAAGCCACCCAGCGCGAAACGGCACGGCTGGAAGATTTTCTCAAGACACAGGATCAGCATATCGACAATTTCGTGGCGTATAGCGGTAATGGTTCGCCGCGCTTTTACCTGCCGCTGGATCAGCAACTGCCTGCCGCCAGTTTTGCGCAATTCGTAATTACCACCAAAAGCATTCCTGACCGTGAAGCACTGCGCAGCAAGCTGGTCGACGTGCTCGACAATAACCCCGATTTCAGTCTGGCGCGCGGGCGTGTAATCCGGCTGGAAAACGGCCCGCCAGTGGGCCACCCGGTGCAGTTCCGGGTTTCCGGCGATGATTTCTGGAAACTGCGCGAACTGGCCGAACAGGTGGCAAGCGTGATGCGCGCTAACCCGCATCTGGTCAATGTACATCTGGACTGGAATGAACGCAGCAAAGCCATCCGCCTCAAGCTGGATACGGCCAAGGCGATCAGTCTGGGCGTGACACAATCCGCCCTGTCGCAACTGCTGCAAAGCACACTGGATGGCGCGCCGATTGGCGAATTCCGCGAACAGGATCAAACCATCCCCATCCTGCTGCGTGGCACCGAAAGCGAGCGCGACAAGCTTTCCCGCCTGGCAGGGCTGAATGTGCCAACCGCGACCGGCAAAACCGTTCCACTCTCACAACTGGCCAAGATCGAATACGTGCAGGAAGAAGGCATCATCTGGCACCGTAACCGCACCCCGACCATGACGGTGCGTGGTGACATTTACAGCAAAATTCAGGCCCCAACCGTTACTGCACAAGTGGAAGCACAACTGGGCGACATCAAAGCCAATCTGCCACTGGGTTACCGGCTGGAAACCGGTGGCGCGGTGGAGGAAAGTGCCAAGGGCAACGAATCCATCGGTGCCGGTTTCCCGCTATTCATTGTGGTGGTGCTGACCTTGCTGATGATCCAGTTACAAAGTTTCCAGCGGGTGATCATGGTGGTGCTGACTGCGCCATTCGGCATGATCGGCGTGGCAGCGTTCCTGCTGCTGTTTGACAAACCGTTTGGCTTCGTGGCGATGCTGGGAACGATTGCGCTTTCCGGCATGATCATGCGCAACTCGGTGATTCTGGTGGATCAGATCGAGCGCAACATTGCCGACGGGCAGGTTCCGCGCGAAGCTGTCATCGAAGCTGCCGTGCGTCGTTTCCGCCCCATCATGCTGACTGCAATGGCAGCGATACTGGCGATGATTCCACTGTCGGAAAGCGTGTTTTTCGGGCCGATGGCGATTGCGATCATGGGTGGGCTGCTGGTCGCGACATTGTTGACACTGCTGTTCCTGCCCGCCGTGTATACAGTGTGGTTCAAGTTGGCGCAGGGGAAGAAGGTGTTTGTGGGCGAAGTCGCTCAGAACCAAAATCCGCTATAATGGGGCGAGCACCTACAAACAGGCAGAGCGCATGAAAAAACTACCCATCGGCATCAGCACCCTTGCAGACATCATCAATGATGGCTATGTGTACGTGGACAAAACACCCTATGTACAGATGCTGACCGATACCGGTAAATACTATTTCCTCTCACGCCCACGCCGTTTCGGTAAATCCCTGCTGGTGGACACTTTGCACCAGTTGTTTGCAGGTAATGAACCCCTGTTCCGTGGTCTGCACATCCACCCGCATTGGGACTGGACGATTACTTACCCGGTTATCCGCATCAGTTTCGGGTCAGGACAGTTGCGCAACCGTGCGGAACTGGATGAAAAAACCGGGGAATTGCTGCGCATTAACCAGCAGGCTCTGGGCATCACCTGCACTGAAACCAGCCACTCCGGGTGCTTCGCGGAACTGATACGTGCCGCCAAAGCCAAGTATGGGCGTAACGTCGTGGTGCTGGTTGATGAATATGACAAGCCTATCCTCGACAACATCCGTAACCCAGCGGTAGCAGCAGAAATGCGTGATGGTTTACGTAACTTTTATTCGGTTATCAAGGACAATGATGCCAGTATCCGCTTTGCCCTGCTCACTGGCGTCAGCAAGTTTTCCAAAGTGTCACTGTTCAGCGGCCTGAACAACCTTAACGACATCACACTGGATACCCGTTACAGCGCCTTGTGCGGCTACACCCAAGGCGAGCTGGAGCACGGGTTCGCTGAGCACCTGCAAGGTGCGGACATGACACTCGTACAGCAGTGGTACAACGGCTACAACTGGCTGGGAGAAAGCGTTTACAACCCGTTTGATATGTTACTGTTCATTGATGGCGGCAAAAAATTCCTCCCCTATTGGTTTGAAACCGCTACCCCATCATTTTTGCTGGAGATTTTACGTCAACGTCCATTTTACCTACCTGATCTTGAAGCATTGCGCATGGACTACAAAAAGCTTGGGGATTTTGATGTAGACAAGATTCATCTGGAAACTCTGCTGTTCCAGACCGGCTACCTGACCATAAAACAAGAAGTTATTGATCTGCCGGGCAGCTTGCCGGAATACGTGCTGACTTACCCCAACAACGAAGTACGTTACAGCCTGATGGGCTATCTGCTGGATAATTACTTCACCGATACCCGCCCGGAACGCAGCGCGATAAGGCAGGCATTGATCCGCAACGATTTTACCGTACTGGAACACCACTTTCGCGCCCTGTTTGACAACATAGCCCACCAGAATTACACCAACAACCCCATCGCAGAATACGAGGGTTATTACGCCTCGGTCATGTACGCTTTCCTGTGCTCCCTCAGCCTTGATACGCGGGCGGAAGAAAGCAGCAACAAGGGGCGGGTGGATATTACCTTGCGCCTACCGCTGATCAATGGGGCAAAACGGGTGTATATCTTTGAGTTCAAAATGGTGGAAGGTACTGAAGGTGATGGCAGTGCGCTGGCACAAATCAAGCACAAGGATTACGCCGCACCCTACCGGGATGGAGAACACCGCATTTTCCTGATTGGCATGGAATTCAATGCGCAGGTGCGGAATTTTGTCAGGTTTGAATGGGAAGAAGCCTGAGGTCATCACAAGGCAAAGAACGTAAGCAACCCTGCAACGTGCGCCCATTTGGCAATACCAGATGCGGCGCAAGATCGGCCAACGGCAAAGCCACGAAGGAACGCTCACAAATGCCGGGGTGCGGCACATGCAAATCCGGCGTATCGATGCTTTCCGTACCGTAAAGCAGCAGATCAAGGTCGAGGGTGCGCGGCCCCCAGCGCAAACTGGCATCACGCACCCGCCCATGCGCCCGCTCCACCGCAAACAGGGCTTGCAGCAACTCATACGCACTGAGGCTGGTTTGCACGCAAGCAACTGCATTCACATAATCCGGCTGGTCTTGTGGCCCCATCGGTTTGCTGGCGTAGAAGCGGGAAACACCACGCAATTCGATTCCTGGCGCGGCAGCCAGTTGGGCAACGGCAGAATGCAGGTTAGCGGCAGGATCCCCGAGGTTACTGCCCAAACCGATATAGGCAATAACAGGTGTCATTCGCTTGGCGGCACTGCGGGCTTGGAATTACTGCCACTTTTCTTGCGGCGTTTACGGCGGCGCTGGTTGCTGCTGCCTTTGACAGCTTTGCACAAATCTGCACGTTCTTCGGGAGCCGCTTGCTGGAAGTCCGTCCACCATTCCGCATCTTCCTTTACCGGCTCGCCAGCCTGGGCGCGCAGGCACAGGAAGTCGTAGGCAGCACGAAAACGGGGGTTCCCCAACAAGGTATTCGCACGGCGCAGGTCATGATGGCGGAAACGCGCCTGCAAGGCCCAGATTTCACGGGTAATGTTGCTGTAGCGACGTGGTACGGCGGTGAAATCGACCTGATCCCGCAGCGCATCCGTTGCTGCCAGATGCAGCGCCTGCATTTCCGGGTAACCTTTCAATTGTGCCGCAACTGACACCAGGTGCACTTTTTGCCACAACAGCACTGCATACAGGAAGGCAGGCATGACCGACTTGCCTTCGGCAATGCGCTGGTCGGTATTTTTCAGCGAGGATTCCAGCATCCGGGCGAAAACGCCTTCCTCGTCCTCGGCAAGGCTTTCTGCCGTCAATGGCAACAAGTGTTGCAGAATCTCGTATTCCTGCAAAAGCTGGAACGTTTTCCAGCCATCGCCGCAATGTAGCAGCTTGATGATTTCGTCAAACAGACGGGCGGATGATATGCCTTCCAGCAGAATACCCAGTGGCGTCACGAATGCGCGCGTGTGGGGGTCAATCTCGAAACCCAGTTTCGCCGCGAAACGGATTGCCCGCAGGATACGCACGGGGTCTTCACGGAAACGCTTCTCCGGGTCACCAAGCAGGCGGATTTTTCCCTGACGCAAATCATCCAGACCACCGACAAAATCCAGCAACTCACCATTGATTGGGTTGTAGAACAGGGCATTGATCGTAAAATCACGCCGCCAGACATCTTCTTCCAGCGAGCCGTAAACATTGTCATGGATAATACGGCCTTCGTCGCTGACCTTACCACCTTCATCATTATCGTCATGCGGAGCACGGAAAGTTGCCACTTCAAGATAATCACGACCGAAGTAAATGTGGGCAAGACGAAAACGGCGGCCAATCAGACGGCAGGAATTAAACAGTTTGCGGATTTCTTCAGGCCTAGCGCTGGTAGCAATGTCAAAATCCTTGGGGGTACGGTCAAGCAGCAGATCACGCACACAGCCACCTACCAGATAGGCTTCGTAGCCAGCCTTCTGCAACCGCTTTATCACATCCTTGGCGCGACCACAGATTTTGTCAGGGGAAATATGGTGCACTGCCGGGGGCACACTAATTGCCTCCCCGCCAGTCATGTTTCCTGTTGATTCAACAAATTCCGTTTTAGACACAGTATAGCCGCAACTAACATCAGAAAAGTGGTAATAATACCACTGGAACGCCGCCACACCTACCCCATTTGCAACCTTTTTACAACAGCGACATCAATGTTTTCGCCATTACTATGGCATCTTCACGGCCAATCGCGGCAGGATAGTAGCCTTTACGCTGGCCTATTTCATTAAAACCGGCATTCAGATAAAGGCGGATAGCAGAAAAATTTGACTGGCGCACTTCCAGAAAACAGGTTTCAACCTTGATCCCCTGGGCGATACGCTCCAGTGTTTTGAGGAGGGCACTGCCCAATCCCCTGCCCTGCTCTTCCGGGCGAATACAGATGTTCAGCAGGTGCATTTCATCCAGCACGAACATGACGATGGCATAGCCAGCAATCTCGCCTTCCCGCTCATAAATCCAGCAAGAATAACCTTGCCGGATGCAGTCCCGGAAAATGCCCTCAGTCCAGGGAAACGGGAATGCGCGTTCTTCTATCGCCATGACATTGACGACATCCTCTGCTGTCATGGGGCGCAAAGGCAGGAGATCATGTTCAGCGGGCATGGCGGGCGGCTACTTCTCGGGCAAACAGCAAATCCTGCCATGCCTTGCGCTTGTCGGCAGGCTGGCGAAGCAGGTAAGCTGGGTGGTAAGTCACAATGACAGGTGTGCCACTCAACGGGGCACTATGTTCCTTGCCACGCAAACGCGCCAGCGGCGCATCGGTCTGTAGCAGGTTCTGGGCTGCGATACGGCCTACAACCAGAATCAGGGCCGGGTTAACCAGTTCGATCTGGCGTTCCAGATAGCCACGGCAATTGGCAGCCTCATCCGGTTTCGGGTCGCGGTTGTTGGGCGGGCGGCATTTAAGCACATTGGCAATGTAGACGGTTTCACGCGGCATGCCGATCGCTGTCAGCATATTGTTGAGCAGCTTGCCAGCCTTGCCAACGAAAGGCTCACCCTGGCGGTCTTCTTCCGCACCGGGTGCCTCACCGATGATCATCCAGCTTGCTTGCTGGTTGCCGACGCCGAACACGGCCTGGATGCGGGTTTGGCTGATGGCGCAGCGGGTGCAGGCAAGGACGGTGGAGCGGAGTTCGAGCCAGTCCATGTGGGAGCAAGAAGACCCCCTCACCCCCGCCCCCTCTCCCTCAAGGGGAGAGGGGAGTGAAGATGGAGGCGGAGTTAGTGCAACTGATAGCACCTCTTGCCCCCCCTCTCCCCTTGAGGGAGAGGGGGCTGGGGGGTGAGGGGTATCTTTCGCCCTCCACACCGGGATCCCCATCGCCTGCATATACCGGCCCCGCAGTTGCGCATCCACTAGCGCTTACACCCCTTGATGGTGCTGCGGGTGTTCACGCAATGACTGGCTGGCCAGCTTGTTCCATGCATCCACATAGGATTTGGCGGAGGCAATCACGATGTCGGTATCAGCGCCGTGACCGTGGATAATGCGCCCACCTTTTTCCAACCTTACCGTGACTTCACCTTGTGCATCCGTACCACTGGTGATGTTGCTGACGGAATAAAGCGCGAGAGTAGCGGTTTCGCCGACTATGGATTCGATGGCCTTGAACACCGCGTCAACCGGACCACCACCAATGGCAGTCGCGGAGTGTTCCACACCTTCCACTTTCAGGGTAACGCGGGCATTCGGCGACTCACCGGTTTCGGAACAGACATAGGATGAAACCAGCTCATACACTGCATTTTCCTCGGCAGCACGCGCATCCATCATCAGCACCATCAGGTCTTCATCGAAAATGTCGTGCTTGCGGTCAGCCAGATCCTTGAAGCGGGAGAATGCAGCGTTGAGTTCCTCTTCGGACTTCAACTCGATGTTCAATTCCTGCAAACGGGTCTTGAAAGCATTGCGTCCGGAATGCTTGCCGAGCACGATCTTGTTGTCGCTCCAGCCCACATCCTGTGCGCGCATGATTTCGTAGGTTTCGCGATGTTTCAACACGCCATCCTGATGGATGCCGGATTCGTGGGCGAAAGCGTTTGCACCAACGATGGCCTTGTTCGGCTGTACCGGGAAGCCAGTGATGCTGGAAACCAGCCGCGAGGTTGGAACGATGTGGGTGGCGTCGATGCGGGTTTCGACCGGGAATACGTCAGCGCGGGTGCGTACTGCCATGACGATTTCTTCCAGGGAAGCGTTTCCGGCGCGTTCACCCAGACCGTTGATGGTGCATTCGACCTGACGTGCACCGCTCAGCACTGCGGACAATGAATTGCCCACTGCCAAACCGAGGTCGTTGTGGCAATGTACCGAGAAAATGGCCTTGTCGGCATTCGGAATGGTCTGGATCAGCCTGCCCACGATATCGCCAAATACCGATGGAATCTGATAACCGACCGTATCCGGGATGTTGATGGTACGTGCACCTGCATCAATCGCCGCCTCAATCACACGACAGAGGAAATCGAACTCGGAACGGCCTGCATCTTCACAGGAAAACTCGACATCATCAGTGTAATTGCGTGCCCGTTTCACCGCGAACACCGCCTGTTCCACCACCTGATCCGGCGTCATGCGCAACTTGTTCTGCATATGGATGGGGGAGGTGGCGATGAAGGTGTGGATGCGCCCCGAATTGGCTGGCTTGATGGCTTCCGCCGCCCGGTCAATATCTTTTTCCAGCGCACGGGCAAGGCCGCAGATGGTGCTGTCTTTCACAATACCGGCAATGGCTTTCACCGACTCGAAGTCGCCGGGACTGGCGATCGGGAAACCACCTTCGATGACATCCACCCGCATTTTTTCCAGCATCAACGCGATGCGGATTTTCTCTTCCTGCGTCATGGATGCGCCTGGGCTTTGTTCACCGTCACGCAAAGTGGTGTCGAAAATGATCAAACGTTCTTTTGACATGTCCTGCTCCAATAACACTGCCGCACGATTTCTGTATGGCATGGCAATGTATCAATCTGAAAGTGGGGGTAATGATAGCGCGTGTAGCCCCGCCGGGCACAAGAATTTATACCGCCCGGCAGGGCAGTCGCAGATAGGACAGGAGCAGTGTGTGGCAGATGCTTTTCATGCTGCAAACGCTACAACAAAGTACCGGCAAGTTCAAGCACCCGTATCTTTTTTGCGTCGCTGATAACGGCGGTAGCGCCGCCACAACCACATGACCGGGCCAGACAAGGCATATACAAGGAAGACGCCAAACAGGACTTTCGGCGGGTCAATCGTCGTCAAGGCAAAAACCAGCACTATCACCAGCACCGCCACAAACGGTACGCGATTGCGCAGGTCGAAATCCTTGAAACTGTAGAAACTGATATTGCTGACCATCAGCAGACCTGCCGCCAGCGTCAGGATAAGGGCGGGAATCTGTACATTACGCCCGGTCACTTCCAGATCGTGAAAAACCCATACCATCCCCACCATCAACGCTGCCGAGGCAGGGCTGGGCAAACCGACAAAAAAACGCTTGTCGACCTTGCCAATCTGGGTATTGAAACGCGCCAGACGCAAAGCAGCGCACGCCACATAAATGAACGCAGCCAACCAACCAGCCTTGCCCCACGCAACACCGAATGATTGCAAGTGCACCAGCGCCCATTGATACATTACCAACCCTGGTGCCACACCAAAGGAAATCAGATCAGCCAGACTGTCATATTGCGCACCAAATTCAGACTGGGTATTGGTCATGCGGGCAACCCGCCCGTCCAGCCCATCCAGGATCATGGCGATGAACACAGCGATAGCCGCTGCTTCAAATTTGCCCTGCATGGCGGCAACAACCGCATAAAAGCCACCGAACATGGCTCCGGTCGTTAACAGATTGGGTAACAAATAGACGCCCTTACGCGGTGGGGCTTTAACTTCTTTATCCAGTTCTTCCACTTTACATAGATTCCCGTTTGCTGGTGTAACTGCATATTAGCCAGCATTCCAGCAAAGGGAAATGTATTTTATCCGCCTGATTGGCTACTCGCCTGATTTTTTTACAAAAACCCAGCCAAGATATGCCATCATTACCAACATGAAGACAATGACGATGATGGTTAGTACACCCATCCAGCTTCCAAACAGTAACTCTGCCATGATAGCCTATGCTCCTATACTCAAGACAATAAACGTGTACAATGCAGAGTCTAAGTGAACGCTCTTACAGCGCTTTGATTTACATCAAGAAAGCATGGGCTTTAAAGGACTTGTAAAAGCCAGCCGGGTGCAATTGGGTGGATGCTTGACAATTATCACAGTTCGGAATGACGCATGAAGACAGTTCCATTACACAGCGCGAAAAAACCAGCCGTTGCCTGCAACAATTGCAGCCTGAGTGAGCTCTGCCTGCCGCGCGGACTTACCCGTGAGGAGCTGGAACTTCTGGAAAGCTCTATCAACAAGACTGTCAAGATCAAGAAAAAGGACTATCTGTTTCATCGGGATGACAAACAGCAGTCCATTTTTGCAGTCAAGGCGGGAGCCATAAAAACCTCCCTATCCACCCCGGATGGTGAGGAACAAATCCTTGGTTTCTACCTGCCGGGCGACCTGCTTGGCTTTGATGCATTCGCCCGTGACCGTCATACCTGCGACGCCCAGGCACTGGACGATACACTGGTTTGTGAACTCAGCATGGACAACTTTCAGGAGTTGTGCGGCAAATTGCCAGCCATGCGCGGTCAAATGATGCGTCAGATTGGCAGCGAACTTGAACGGGAACAAATGCTGCTGCTGACACTGGGACAAATGCGCACTGAAGAGCGGCTGGCCACTTTCCTTTCCAGCCTGTCAGAACGCAACAAGGAACGGGGCTTTTCCAGCAACGAATTCAACCTGCCGATGGCTCGCCACGACCTCGCCAATTATCTGGGCATGGCGGTAGAAACACTCAGCCGCATGTTTTCACGCTTGCAGGAAGAAAAAATCATTTCCGTCCAGCACCGCCTGGTCAAGATTGAGGACATGGCGCGCCTCAAGCAACTGGCGCACCACACTTGCCACCCGGCAGGCGACGTACTCTAACTCAAATAACCCGTGAAAAACGCTGCTGCACACTTTGTTTGCGCAGACTCACGTCAAACACCATGCAGATGTTACGGATCAGGAAACGCCCGCGCGGCGTGACCTCCAGGCCCGTCTGCGTAAACTGCAACAACTGGTCACCTGCCATCGGCTGCAACAACTCCAGTTCCCGCGCAAAATATTCAGCGAACTCCAGATTAAACAGACGCTCAACCTGGGTAAAGTCCAGTGCAAAATGACAGGCGAGTTGCTGGATGATGTAACGGCGCAACACATCATCGTCATCCAGCGTTAACCCCTTGATGACAGGCAAGTGCCCGCTATCAATCGCAGCATAGTATTCATCCAGTGTTTTGGCGTTCTGGCTGTAACATTCCGCCACGCTGCTGATGGAACTCACCCCCATTGCCACCAGATCACAATCCGCATGCGTCGTATAGCCCTGGAAATTGCGGTGCAGGGTTCCGTTACGCTGTGCCATCGCCAGCTCATCATCAGGCTTGGCGAAATGATCCATGCCAATGTATTCGTAACCTGCCGAAGTCAGATGCTCGACTGCCAGTTGCATGATTTGCAGCTTGGTTTCCGGCGATGGCAAGTCCTCTTCATTGATGCGGCGTTGTGGCTTGAACAGGTTGGGCATATGCGCATAGTTGAATACAGAAATACGGTCAGGAGCCATGCCTATAATGGTGTCCAGCGTCTGCCGGAAACTGTCAACCGTCTGGAATGGCAAGCCATAGATCAGATCCACACTGATGGATTTCGCGCCTTGCGCACGGCAGGCTTCAATGATGGAAACAGTCTGCTCAATTGGCTGGATACGGTTGACCGCAGCCTGTACCTTTTCATCCACATCCTGCACGCCGAGGCTGAAACGGTTGAAACCGATTTCACGCAGTACCCTGATGGTTTCTACCGATACGGAGCGCGGGTCAATCTCGATGGAGTAATCGCCCTCATCCGTGATATGCAGGGAAAAATGCTTACGGGTCTTTTCCATCAACGCCCGCATTTCATCATGATTCAGGAAAGTGGGAGTACCACCACCCCAATGCAACTGCTCCACAGTACGGTCCCGGTCATACAGTTTCGACTGCATTTCGATTTCACGGAACAGGTATTGCAGGTAGGTCGTCGATTTGGAACGATCCTTGGTAACAATCTTGTTGCAGGCACAATAGAAGCAGACCGTGTCACAAAACGGGATATGGAAATACAGCGACAGCGGCAACGGGATCGGATCCTCGTTGCTCATGTAGGCGTGCGCCTTGTATTCATCCTCAGTAAATGGCCCAAATGCAACCGCCGTCGGGTATGAAGTATAACGCGGCCCTGCCGTGTCATAACGACGGATCAAATCTGCATCAAACTGGACTGTACTCATATCAACCTCTATTTCTGCCCGAACCCTTGGCAGGATACATGAAAACAGGATTCAACCAGCCATTACAAGGGTCTGAAGTAAAAGATCAAGCTAATTTGACCTGTATCAAGAAACCGAAACCAGGCGGATTGTAAACCACACAAAAACAAGGTGTAATGGCTCTCGAAGGTTGCTGATGTCGATGTTCGTTACCTCCTCTGAATCGGCAATCTTCAAACGCTCTACATACCCTAAAGCACTTGGGCCCTCGTTTGAGGGCCTTCTTTTTAAGTGCTGTGGTTTAAAGTGCTGGCCGCAAATCCAGATTGGTAGTAGCTGCGCTCGGTAAAGTACCTTCCAGCCGCCAGCTTTCATTCAGCGGCAGCAGGTGGACATACCACTTACCTGCTGACAAGGCATGTATTTGTCCTGCCCACTCACCTGCCCCGGTTTTACTCAATAGTATCTCCTGATCACGGCCTGCAAACGTCGCATGAAACAGTTTCAGCACCAATTGCTGCTGGGATTCGACCTCAGAATTGCCCAACATCAGATGTACCGACTGCCCACTCACCACCAGCTTACCCAGCAAACCCATTGCCGCCGCCTTTTGCCCTTTCTCAAGTGAACGGTTGATGGCTTTGCCTGCATTGTAGTAATCATCCACCACCAAGCCACTGGAGCCGGAGGCCGCCAACGAATAGGTATACAGGCCAGCCACAACCGCCGTCGCAGGCATCACCATCAACGCCCACGGCCAGAACTGTTTATACCAGGGTTTGGTATCTTCAACACTTACGTGCATGCTTCGCTCCTGTTTAGTTGGGTCCCAGAAAACGGGCTTTCTGGGTTTGAGCCAATAATGGGTCGTCTTTGGCCTCGATATGGAACATGATTTCCTGACTACGTGCGCTCATCTTGTCCGGGTTGGCGACCACTTTGACGGGAACCTCTGCCACTTTGCCAGAAGCCACCTGAAGGTTATCCGCACCTTGCAGCGACATGCCATCGATACCCGCAACCGTGATCATGAACTGGTGTTCCTTCTCATCCATGTTAATGACTTTCAGGGTGTAGATATTTTCAATGTTACCATCGCCAGTATCACGGAACAGGGCGTTACGGTCACGCATGATGTCCATCTCCAGCGGAATCCGTTGCGAAATGGAATACAGCAGTGCCAACGTAATCAGCAACAGCAAGCCACCGTAAATGTAAGTACGCATACGAATGACATGGGTTGTCCCACCTTTGAGCGCATGTTCGGTCGTGTAACGCACCAACCCGCGCGAATATCCCATCTTGTCCATGATGCTGTCGCAGGCATCAATACAGGCGGCGCAACTGATGCACTCGTATTGCAGGCCGTCACGGATATCAATACCGGTCGGGCAAACCTGTACACACAGGGTGCAATCCACACAGTCACCCTTGTCTGTTGGTTTTTCTGCCCCGCGCTTGCGCGAACCACGTGGCTCACCCCGCGCCTCATCATAGGAAATGATCATGGTGTCCTTATCGAACATCGCGCTCTGGAAGCGTGCGTAAGGACACATATAGAGGCAGACCTGTTCACGCAGGAATCCGGCATTACCGTAAGTCGCAAAGCTATAGAACAAAATCCAGAACAGCGCCCAGCCACCGATGATGCCACTGGATAGTTCAAACCACAACGTTTCCACCGGCACAAAGAAACCGACAAAGGTGAACCCCGTCCACAGCGAGAAGAAAATCCACAGCACCTGCTTGAGGACTTTCTTGCCAATCTTGACCCGATCCCATGGCCCATTATCCAGCTTGATCTGCTGCGGGCGGTCGCCCTCTACCCATTGCTCGATCCAGATATACACTTCGCTCCAGACCGTTTGCGGGCAGGCATAACCACACCACACCCTCCCCGCCAGCGCGGTTACGAAAAACAGCAGCAACGCCGCCAGGATCAGGATCACCGCCAGATAGAAAAAGTCCTGCGGCCAGAACGTCATGCCAAACAGATGGAACTTGCGGGAGGGCAGGTCGAACAGCACCAGTTGCTGCCCGTTCCACTTGAGCCACGGCAGCACGTAATACAGACCCAGCAAACCCCATACAGAGAACTTGCGCAAGTTGGTGAACAGACCTTTGGTCTTGCGTGGATATATTTTCTTGTGCTTCTGGTAGAAGCCACTGTCATTGCTGTTACCAGCACTTGTTTTAGCGGGATTTTCAGACATTTCAATACCTTTCAGCCTGACTGATACTCAAGGCTTGTAAGCTAACACGCAAGGCTGCGGAATTGTTTGATAAAAAGCGGTTTGGAAAACGTTTATTGCTTTGCGAACCACTTTCGCGACTTTTATCAAGAAACAGGCCGCCCGTAGGCGACCCGCTTGCTTGTGCCATCTTATTTTTTCTGTGACAGGCCATAGACATAGGCTGACAGCAGATGCACCTTGTCCGCACCGAGGAAATCGGCATGGGCAGGCATCTGACCGTTACGGCCATTGGCAATGGTCTCCTTGATGGTGTCAGCAGAAGAGCCATACAACCAGGTGTTGTCGGTCAGGTTGGGAGCACCCAGCGCCTGGTTGCCCTTGCCGTCCGCGCCATGACAGGCGATACACCCGTTGGAGGTGAACAGTTGCTGACCCTGCGCCACTTTGGCAGCATCCGCCTCCTTACGCCCGCTCAGGCTCATGACGTAGTTCGCCAACGCATCCAAACCGGCTGCGTCCACACGGTCTTTGTGGGGGGGCATTACTCCCTGACGACCTGCCATGATGGTTTGCTTGATCTGGTCAGGCGCACCACCATACAGCCAGTCATTGTCAGCTAGGTTAGGGAAGCCTTTCGCGCCTTCCGCATCAGAACCATGGCACTGGGAGCAATAGCTCAGGAACATGCGACGCCCCATGCCCTTAGCCTCTTCATCTGCCGCAACCTGTTCAATCGGCATGGCGGCATACTTCTTGAAGATCGGGTCATAGGTTTGGGCTGCCCTTTCCATTTCAGCACCATACTGGCTCCCCTGCGAACTCCAACCCAGCACACCCTTGAATGTACCCAGACCTGGGAACAGCACCAGATACACCAGCGAAAAGATCAGGGTAAAGTAGAACAGCCACAACCACCAGCGCGGTAGTGGATTGTTGAACTCTTGCAAGCCATCCCACTTATGCCCGGTAACATCACCCGTCGCTGCCTCGCCCGGACGCTTTTTAGTTGTCCAGCGAACCAGCCAGTAACAGGCAAGAATATTGCCCAATGTGATCAGGATAATCCAACCACTCCAGAAACCACTCATTTGTCTACCTCCTTAACTGACGCATCGTGTAACTGCTTTTCCTCGGTGTCGAAGATGGAATTGGCCGCATTGTCAAACCTACGTTTGCTCCTGCTGCTATAAGCCCACCACACGACGGCCAGAAATGCGATCATTGCCAACAGCGTCGTTATGCCACGGAAATCGTTGTAGTCCATAAGATCACCTTTGGGTCTTGACGACAGTACCCAAGTTTTGCAGATAGGCAATCAAGGCATCCTGTTCAGTCTTGCCTTTTACCTCTTCTGCACCCTTGGCGATTTCCTCGTCAGTATAAGGAACGCCCAATGCCTGCATGGTCTTCATCTTGGCCGCAGTATCCGTCTCATCAATGAGGGTGGTTGCGAACCAAGGGAAACCAGGCATGTTAGACTCAGGCACCACGTCACGCGGATTGTTCAGGTGAACACGATGCCAGTCATCACTGTAACGCCCGCCAACCCGTGCCAGATCAGGTCCAGTACGCTTGGAACCCCATTGGAACGGATGATCGTAGACAAACTCGCCAGCCACTGAATAGTGCCCATAACGCTCGGTCTCCGCACGGAACGGGCGGATCATTTGCGAATGGCACAGGTAGCAACCGTTTTTGAGATAAACGTCGCGCCCTTCCAGTTGCAAAGCCGTATAAGGCTTCAAGCCAGCAACAGGTTCAGTGGTATCTTTCATAAAGAACAATGGCACAATCTCCGCCAAGCCCCCAAAGCTCACCACCAGTACAATCAACAAGGCCAGCAGCCCTGTATTTTTTTCAACAATGTCATGTCCGCTACTCATGATTGATCCTCCTTAGTGAGCTACTGCTGGAATTGCGTCATTGGCAGGCTTGGCATCAGCAACGGTTTTCCATACGTTGTAAGCCATGATGAACATACCGACAAGCACCAGGACACCACCCAAGAACCGCACAAAGTAGAACGGGTACATTGCCTCTACCGATTCAACGAAGCTGTAAGTCAGCGTCCCGTCGGCATTCACTGCACGCCACATCAAACCTTGCAACACACCGGAAATCCACATGGAAGCGATGTAGAACACCACGCCAATGGTCATGACCCAGAAATGCACGTCGATCAGTTTGGAGCTGTACATCCCATCACGTCCGAACAGTTTTGGAATTAGCGCATACAGGGAACCAATAGACACCATTGCCACCCAGCCCAACGCGCCAGAGTGAACGTGGCCTACTGTCCAGTCGGTATAATGGGAAAGCTCGTTCACGGTTTTGATCGCCATCATCGGGCCTTCAAACGTGGACATGCCATAGAAAGACAAGGAAACGATCAGGAAACGCAGAATAGGGTCAGTACGCAGTTTATGCCATGCACCGGAAAGCGTCATGATACCGTTGATCATACCACCCCAGCTTGGAGCCAGCAGAATCAGGGAGAACACCATACCCAAGGATTGGGTCCAGTCAGGCAGCGCGGTGTAGTGCAGATGGTGAGGACCCGCCCACATGTAAGTGGAGATCAACGCCCAGAAATGCACTACTGACAAGCGATAAGAATAAACCGGACGGCCTGCCTGCATGGGCACGAAGTAGTACATCATCCCCAGAAATGCTGCTGTCAGGAAGAAACCAACCGCATTATGCCCGTACCACCACTGCACCATCGCATCAATTGCACCTGGATAGACGGAATAGGATTGGAGCCAGCTCCCACCGTACAATGCAATCGGCAACTCGGCATTATTCACCAGATGCAACAAGGCAATGGTCAGGATGTACGCGCCGAAGAACCACAACGCCACATAAATGTGCGGTGTCTTGCGCTTCATGATTGTCCCGAAGAACAATATAGCGTAAGCCACCCACACCACCGTCACCAGCAAGTCAATTGGCCACTCCAGTTCTGCATATTCCTTGGAAGACGTAATCCCCAGCGGGAAAGTGATGGCAGCCAGCACGATAATTAGTTGCCAGCCCCAGAACACGAAGGCAGCCAGCTTGTCAGAAATTAAGCGAACATGGCAAGTACGCTGCACGATATACAGCGAAGTCGCAAACAGGGCGGAACCCCCGAAGGCAAAGATGACCGCATTGGTATGCAGTGGACGTAAACGACTGAACGTCAGCCACGGAGTATCAAAATTCAACTCCGGCCAACGCAATTGTGCAGCAATGATTACGCCTACCAACATGCCGACGATCCCCCAGACCACCGTCATAATGGCAAACTGCCGCACGACCTTGTAATTGTAGGTCTGCTGGTTTTGCATAAAGTCCCTCCGAACATTAAGTTTAAACATCACCACCTGGAACATTCCGCGTGGGAAGGCGCGAAACTATCCGTCGTGGAAACAGATAATCCGGCTTGTAGAGCATCTATCAGAGGAGGGTTCGTATGCTTGACTAAAATCAATATCCTGTTGTTGCGAGATTGCGACAATCCCTAAAAGTTCAAGTTAATGACTTATGTCAAATAAACCCTAAACATTCATTACAAATATTAAACAGGTGATTCCCGGTTATCGTGACAAAATGCCCGACTGACTTTGACGGAGTTCTCATCAGCAGGGCGAGCACCTATGCTGGCAACATTGAATACCGCACACTCCAGGTAGCCAGATGCAGAACCAGAACCGGAAAATTCGTATTGCCCATATCATTACCGACCTCACCAGCAGTGGCTCCAGTTCCATGCTGTACAAGTTGATGGCGCATATTGACCGTAGCCGGTTTGACCCTGTGATCATTGCGCTGGATAGCGAAGGCGAATTTATAGACAAAATAATCGCGCACGCCATTCCCGTTTACACCTTCAACATGAGCCGCAACCCCAGCTCAAGCTGGCATGTGCTCAGGCTCGCCCGGCTGTTGCGCAAGCTGGAACCGGACATTCTGCAGGGCTGGATGTACCAGGGCAATCTTGCCGCTTCCCTCGCCAGCAAACTGCTCGCCAAGCGCCCGGCGCTATTGTGGAATGTCCGCCAGGCGGTGTACAACCTTCAGCAGGAACCCCGCTCAACCCGCTGGGCCATCGGCTTTTCACAGCGCCTCATGAGCATGCCCGACCGCATCCTGTACAACTCATGGCTAAGCGAAAACCAGCATGTTTCCCTCGGTTTCGACGAACAGAAAAGCCAGATCGTTGCCAATGGCTTCGACCTGCAACTGTTTGCGCCCAACACCTACAGCCGGGAACTCATGCGCATGAAACTTGCCATCCCCCAGGATGCGATCGCTATCGGCATGATTGCCCATTACTGCCCAACCAAGAATCATGCGCTATTCATGGAAGCTGCCCATCTGTTGGGGATACACAACAGGAATGTCCACTTCATCCTCGCCGGAGAACAGGTAAGCACGGACAACCCGGAGATTGCAGCCCTGCTGAAACGCTTCCCGGCTTTACAGGGAAAACTGCACCTTCTGGGTAAGCGGCAGGACATTCCCGCCCTGATGAATGCGCTGGACATGTTTACCCTGACTGCAATGCGGGGGGATGGTTTCCCCAATGCTGTCGGTGAAGCCATGGCCTGTGGCGTGCCTTGCATCGCCACCGATATAGGTGACACCGCCCTGCTGATCAACAAAACCGGGCAGACGCTTCAGGAAGCAACGCCCTCCTCACTGGCATTTGCATGGCAGGAATGGATCAATGCCGGTGAAATATGGCGCAAGGAACAAGGGCGGCAGGCACGCAAACGCATCCAGAAGCATTACGCCATCCAGAACATTACCAGCCAATATCAGGACATTTACCAGAGTCTGGATCAAAAAAGGCTGGGAGACACCAACGCTTCTACCGAACCGTTAAAGTTCGCCAACTGAAAGCCCGCCAGTCAGATTTCCTCGAAAAAGTTTTCGTCAAACATTTCGATGAAACGCTTTGCCTGGGGAGTAAAGAACTTGCCCCGCCGTACAATCAACCCATAACTGCGGGGCGGGAAATAGGAGTTCAGGGGAATGGCTGAAATCTGCTCGTTTCCGGTCAGGCAGACCTCGGTCACAATGGAAATGCCCAGCCCCAGTTCCACATATTTCTTCACGATCTCCCACCCACCTGCTTCCATGGCGACGGAATAAGGTACCTCATGCTGGCGGAATACCGTATCAATCATGCGCCAGGTGCTCATGTTGCGGGGTGGCAGGATAAGCCCGTAAGGGCTGATGTCTTCCAGCGTGACAGGCTGCTCCAGTTTGGCTAGCGGATGCTCCTCGGCAGTGATGAGGATGGAACCGAATGATGCGAACGGCTTGTAAATGATGCTGTCAGGAACTTGCAACAAGGGGCCTATTGCCAGGTCTACCTGATCGTCCAGCAGCATCCGCATGCCACTTTGCCCTTCTACATTGTGCAGATTGATGCGGATACCGGGGTAAGCCTTATTGAAGCGCTCCACGTATTTGGGCAGCACATACAAGGCTGTTGATTGCCCTGCTGCAATGTTTAACTCACCCTGCTCCATCTTGCCCAGGCTGGCTGCGAAGGTTTCTTTCAACCCGTCAATGCCCGCCGCAATGGGCTGCACCAGTTGATAAAGGACCTTGCCTTCCGGCGTCAGGCGCACGCTGGGGCCACGGCGCTCCAGCAACTTCTCGCCCATTTCACGCTCAAGCGCCTGAATTTGAAGGGAAACGGTTGGTTGACTTATATGCAACTGTTCGGCAGCATGGGTAATATTTTCCTTTTGAGCCACTACGCAAAAAGTCCTTAACAGCTTGTAGCGCGTTTGCTTGTAGTAGTGCATTGCCAATGTTATGAGCCTCCGTTGATATTTCATTATTGTGCAATACAATAGTAATAATTGAAACAATTGATTTTTGGCTACCCCTGTTTTTATGTATCTTATGCGCCAGTTAAACATTCACTTCAGAATGTTTATCTCATGCTAACTGTGGTGCTTGCGGCACCGTTTAAAGGTGCCGCTCTTTTTCTTCCCCCTCCCCTATGAAACAATAATCAGAAGTACACAAACAAGGTAGAGCCCAGCAACCAGCCCGTAGCTTTGAAGGAGTCCATATACAATGGCGGATTACATTCTTTGGTTTGACCAGTTGGGAATGCACGATGTCAATATCGTCGGCGGCAAGAACGCCTCCCTTGGGGAAATGATCAGCAACCTGGCCAATGTCGGTGTCAGCGTTCCGAACGGCTTTGCCACGACCACCCACGCCTATCAGGATTTTATCCGCGCTGACGGTCTTGCTGACCGCATCAACGCGCTGCTTAACTCACTCGACGTAGACGACATCCACGCCCTGACCGATGCAGGCAAAACCATCCGTGGTTGGGTAATGGATGCGCCACTACCAGAAAAATTGCTGGAAACAGTCCAGGAAGCCTACCTGAAACTGGCAGAAGGCTCCGGCGATACCGCTTCCTTCGCAGTACGCTCTTCCGCCACTGCCGAAGACCTGCCTGACGCCTCCTTTGCTGGCCAGCAGGAAACCTTCCTCAACGTGCGCGGCCTCGACAATGTAATCGCCGCCATCAAGGAAGTATTCGCCTCCCTTTATAATGACCGCGCCATCGCCTACCGCGTCCACCAGCATTTTGAGCACGACAAGGTATTCCTGTCCGCCGGTATCCAGAAAATGGTGCGCAGTGACATCGGCGCAAGCGGTGTGCTGTTCACACTCGACACCGAATCCGGCTTCCGTGATGCCGTCTTCGTCACTGGCGCGTATGGCCTGGGTGAAACCGTCGTACAAGGTGCGGTTAACCCCGACGAATTCTACGTTTACAAGCCAAACATCGAAGCAGGCCGCCCTGCCATCCTTTCCCGCCGTTTGGGTGCGAAAGCGATTGAAATGGTTTACGCTGCCACCGCAGGCGATGCACACAACAAAGCCACACTAACACGCGATGTCGAACCAGCGCGTAGCATGCGTTTCTGCCTGAGTGACGCACAGGTTGAATCCCTTGCCCGCCAGGCCATGATCATCGAAAAGCACTACCAACGCCCGATGGACATCGAATGGGCACTGGATGGCGGCGATGGCAAACTCTACATCGTGCAGGCCCGCCCCGAAACGGTTGAAAGCCGCGCCTCTGCCACCATCATTGAACGCTACCAGCTCCAGCAAAAAGGTACGGTCATTGCGGAAGGCCGCTCCATCGGCCAGAAAATTGGTCAAGGCCCAGCCCGCATCATCAACAGCATCAAACAGATGCACGAAGTGAAAGAAGGCGACGTACTCGTCACCGACATGACCGACCCGGACTGGGAACCGATCATGAAACGTGCATCCGCCATCGTCACCAACCGGGGTGGGCGTACCTGTCACGCCGCCATTATTGCGCGCGAAATGGGCATTCCAGCGGTGGTAGGCTGCGGTGATGCCACCGAGCGCGTCGAGAATGGCGCGGAAGTTACCGTTTCCTGCGCAGAAGGCGACACCGGCTTCATCTACAGCGGCCTGCTGCCGTTTGAAGTGCGCACTGCTGACACCGGCAACCTGCCTGACCTTTCCGTCAAAATCATGATGAACGTGGGTAATCCATCCCGCGCCTTCGCCTTCTCCCGCCTGCCTAACGCGGGCATCGGTCTGGCGCGTCTGGAATTCATCATCAACAACACCATCGGCATTCACCCCAAAGCCCTGCTGGAATTCGACAATCTACCAGTGGATCTGATGACCAAAATCGGCAAGAAGATTGCTGGTTATGCCAGCCCGGTCGATTTCTACGTGGAAAAACTGGTAGAAGGCATTGCCACCCTTGCGGCTGCTTATGCACCACACAAAGTCATCGTGCGCATGTCCGACTTCAAGTCGAACGAATATGCCAACCTGATGGCAGGCGACCGTTACGAGCCGCATGAAGAAAACCCGATGATCGGCTACCGTGGCGTTTCACGTTATCTGTCGGCCAATTTCCGCGACTGCTTTGAACTGGAATGCCAGGCACTGCGCAAAGTCCGCAACGAAATGGGCTTGACCAACGTTGAAGTCATGATTCCGTTCTGCCGCACGCTGGAAGAAGCGCAGCAAGTCACCGAATTGCTGGCGACCCAGGGGCTGAAACGTGGTGAAAACGGCCTGCGCCTGATCATGATGTGCGAAATCCCGTCCAACGCGGTGCTGGCGGAAGAATTTCTCGAATACTTCGACGGTTTCTCCATCGGCTCCAACGACATGACGCAGTTGTCGCTGGGTCTTGACCGTGACTCCGGCCTGATTGCCCACCTGTTTGACGAACGTAACCCGGCAGTGAAAAAGCTGCTGAGCATGGCGATCGAAGCCTGCAAGAAACAGGGCAAATACGTTGGCATCTGTGGGCAAGGCCCATCCGACTACCCGGACTTCGCCGTGTGGCTGCATGAGCAAGGCATCAGCAGCATCTCGCTGAACCCGGATACAGTGGTGGATACCTGGCTGCACCTTGCAAGTTTGGACAGCAAGTAAATCCCCCCATCCCCAACCCTTTCCCCCGCAAGGGGTGAAGGGCGTGGAGCAAATATGACATCAAAAGACTGCAATAAACGACGGACGGTATTTTACCTGTCTGACCGTACTGGTATTACGGTTGAAACACTGGGGCACAGTTTGCTGACCCAGTTTGACGGTATCCAGTGGCGCAAAGTCAGCATTCCATTCCTGGATTCCGAAGACAAGGCCAGGGAAACCGCTGAGCAGATCAACCTGATGGCGCAACTGGATGGCTGCCGCCCATTGGTATTCAGCACCCTGATCAATCCGGAAGTGCGCCAGCATATCGAACGCGCTGACTGTGCCATCTACGACTTTTTCGACAGTTTCATCGACTCGATGGAAAGGGAGCTGGGGCAACCATCTTCCCACGCCATTGGGCGCTCGCACGGGCTGCACAACGACGCCTCCTATTCCAAGCGCATTTCCGCCATCAACTTCGCCCAGGCCAATGATGATGGTATCAGCGCAAAAAATTTCGCCGAAGCCGACATCATCCTGATTGGGGTGTCACGTTCCGGCAAAACCCCCACCTGCCTGTATCTGGCGATGCAGTACGGCATCTACGCCGCCAATTACCCGCTGACGGAAGAGGACATGGACAGCTCCGGCCTACCCCGCCTCTTACACCCATTCCGCAGCAAGCTGTTTGGCCTGACCATCGCCGCCGAACAATTGCAGCGCATCCGCCAGGAACGCAAGCCCAACAGCCGCTACGCATCGCTCAACCAGTGCCAGCAAGAGCTGGAATGGCAGCAAAATCTGTACAAGCGCGAAAACATTCCCTACATCAATACCACCGCCATCTCCATTGAGGAAATTGCCACCACCATCCTCAACCGTAGCGGGCTGAAACGGCAATTGTACGGGGAGTGAAGAAACCCCTCCCGGCCTCCCCTTATCAGGGGAGGAGAAAGATGCCACAATACGCGCTTTTCCTTCCCCCCAAGGAACACCATGACAGCCCAGATTATTGATGGAAAGAAAATTGCTGCCGAAGTCCGTACCGAAGTCAAACAAGGCGTTGAAGCACGCCTGCAACACGGCAAACGCCGTCCTGGCCTTGCCGTTGTCCTGATTGGTTCCGACCCTGCATCACAGGTTTACGTCAGCCACAAACGCAAAGCTTGCGATGAAGTAGGTATCATGTCGCGCTCTTACGACCTGCCTGCTGAAACCACCCAGCACGAACTGGTGCAATTGATCGACGAGCTCAACCATGATGCACAGATTGACGGCATTCTGGTGCAATTGCCGCTACCCGACCACATCGAGGCATCCCTGATCATTGAGCAGATTGACCCGCGTAAGGATGTAGACGGCTTCCACCCCGCCAATATTGGCAAGCTGGCCTTGCGCATCCCCGGCCTGCGCCCTTGTACGCCCTATGGCGTCATGCGCCTGCTGGACAGTGTTGGCGAAGTTTACAAAGGCCGCCACGCCGTCATCGTTGGTGCATCCAACATCGTAGGCCGCCCCATGGCGCTGGAGTTATTGCTGGCGGGCGCAACCGTCAGTGTTACCCACCGTTTCAGTGGTAGCGCGACCCCTGATCTGGTGCGTCAGGCCGACATCGTGATAGCCGCCGCTGGTAAGCCGGGTCTGGTGAAAGGCGACTGGATCAAGCCGGGTGCAACCGTGATCGACGTAGGCATCAACCGCCTGGAAAACGGCAAACTGACAGGCGATGTGGAATTTGCAGCAGCCGCTGAACACGCTGCCTATATTACCCCGGTGCCAGGTGGTGTCGGCCCGATGACCGTCGCCATGCTGATGAAAAATACCTTGGAAGCCTGCGAAAAACACTCATTCTGATTTACAGGAGCAGACACTGTGTCTGCCCAATCGCCCCCCCAAGGGCAGGCACAGGAGCCTGCCCCTACGGGGTTTTTCTTACTTGCTTTTCTGTTGTTCCTGCAATTGCTTGACCGTTTCCGCATCCAGTGCGCCGGACTCCTGCAAACGGCGGATGATAGGCGCTGGCAAGCACACCACCTCCGAGCTACGGAAATCAGCGCCATCAGCAGAAACCATGCCACCGCATTTCTGGCGCTTGCGGTTGCCTTCCTTGGTAGCCTCCTCATCAAACTTGAGATTATTGGCATTTACCCAACCATTCTGACCAGCCCAGCGCACACGTTCCAGGGTGACATTGCCAACTGTGCCCATTTGCCCAAGTTTGGCTACCCAGCTTGCGTTATGGGGAATTTCCACTGCAATGGCATTATCGCCCTGGTCGACATACATCATCAGGCTTTCACCTGCCGTCAGTTCCTGCACGGAATAGATCGGCACTGAACGGAACTCCCCGCCCTTGGCTGCTTCAGGGTAACCGCAACATTCCTTGTCCACCACCGCAGGGTCTGCCAGGCACTGACGGCGGGCATCGGCAATCCCGCTTGCTTCAGCATCATGCTCCAGCGCGTCGGACAAGACCCAGCCAGTCTGATTATCCCAACTGACTTTTTCCCAAACGACCGCACCAAGGGTTTGCTGTGCATTGCGGCGGGAAATCCATGTGGCATTATGTGGAATGTTGACGATAACTTCCTTGCCCGGCTCTTTGTACATTTTTAGCACGCTACCCGCGTTTAGCCCCTGCACGCGGTAAACCTGCTGGCTGTCTGCTGGCATGGGCAGAGCCGCCTGCGTCATCAATGGCACAGCCAGCAGCATACCTGCCACTATCGCTAGCGCCAACTTATTCATTCCATTCATCATGATACCTCCGACGGATAACCCTGCCTGACTACAGGGTGCCTGTCACCTTACACCATTAAAAGCACGCCAGGCTGGGGTTCCCGTTGTGCGCATTCGCTATAGATTGTAGACAAAAACCAAGCATCTTTCATGATAAGCTCCGCATTCTGCGGGTAAATTCTCTCACTATGCTCAACGCTTTTACCAAGAAATTACGCTTATATTTGGTACAAATTTACCTATAGCCAGTTTTGGGCGCAAGGAACATTCCATCACCGTAGCTAAAAAAGCGATAACCGCAATTAATGGCATGGTGATAACTTTTCAGGATGTTTTCATAGCCCGCAAATGCGGCAACCAACATCAGCAAAGTCGACTCGGGCAGGTGGAAATTGGTAATCATCGCATCCACCACGCGGAAACGGTAACCCGGCGTAATAAACAGGCGTGTATCACCCTGATATGGCTGCAACGCCCCGCCCTGCGCGGCGCTTTCCAGGCTACGCACCGATGTGGTGCCGACCGCAACCACCCTGCCCCCACGCTTCCGGCAGGCTGCCACAGCCTCGCAGACGGAGGCAGAAACTTCCACATATTCTGCGTGCATGACATGTTGGGACAAATCCTGCACGCGCACTGGCTGGAATGTCCCCGCCCCTACATGCAACGTCACCGCCGCCATTTGCACACCTTTACGCTGCAAGGCTTCCAGCAAAGCTTGGTCGAAATGCAAACCTGCCGTCGGAGCCGCCACCGCCCCCGGTTTCTGCGCAAATACCGTCTGATAGCGTTCACGGTCGGCCTGGGTATCTTCACGCTCAATGTAGGGTGGCAGCGGAATATGCCCGTATTGCTCCAGCACAGACAATAGCGGCTCGGCACTCAGAAAGTTGACCTCAAACAGATCACCCTGCCGCCCGGTAACTTCGGCTTCCACCACCTCTTCCAGAAACAGGCGCGTACCGCTTTTGGGGGCCTTGCTGGCACGAATATGGGCAAGCGCGGAATGCTCACCGGTAATACGTTCCACCAGCACTTCAACCTTGCCGCCGGACGCTTTTTGCCCATGCAGACGCGCCGGAATCACGCGGGTATCGTTGAACACCAGCAAATCTTCCGGCTGGATCAACTCCAGCACGTCAGTAAACTGACCGTCGCGGCATTCACCACTTGCGCCATCCAGAATCAGCAAACGGCTGGCAGTCCGCTCCACCAGAGGTTCGGCAGCAATCAGATGGGGGGGAAGTTCGTAATGGAAGTCACTCAATTGCATCATGGGCGCGAATAATATCAGCTTGTAAAATTTCTTTCGACAAATGCGAAAAATCGGGTAAAATCCCTCTCCTTCACATCCAGCCGGGATGGCGGAATCGGTAGACGCAGCGGATTCAAAATCCGCCGATGGTGACATTGTGCGAGTTCGAGTCTCGCTCCCGGCACCAATACAAATATCCAGCATTGTCTGGATTGAGCAGAAAAGGCTTCAACCCGCACGGTTCAAGCCTTTTTTTGTGCCCACACATTCGCACAACCAGTAAGCAGGAAAGTATAGTGCCTGTATCCGGGTAGTTCCGCTGCTGCGTGAACTCACCTACACTTGGCGCTTTCCTCAACGGTCAGCAATGCACTTGAAAACCAGTCACGCCCCCCTTGCCATTGTCCTGACCATTGCCGCTGCATCCATCCTGGCGGGCATGGATTCGCTGGGAAAAATCCTGATGCGCGACTTTTCAACCATACAGGTGACGTGGGCGCGCTTCCTGTTTCACAGCATCATTGTGTCGCTGCTGTTTTATGCGCAGGGTTGGCGGCGGTTTGCCGTAACCCGTGTGCCGAAAACGCAGTTGTTGCGCGGCTTGTGCATGGTCGGTATCAATACCTTGTTGTACATGGCAATCAAGACGGTAAGTCTGGCGGAGGCGACTGCGTTGATGTACCTGTCGCCAGTGCTGGTTACGCTGTTGGCAGGCGTATTTCTGGGGGAACGTATCCTGCCACGTCATTTGTTGGCTGTTGCTGGTGGATTTATTGGGGTGCTGGTGATTATCCGCCCCGGTTTCCACAGCTTTGAACCGGCGTTGTTGCTGGCGTTTTTTCGCCTCCCTGTTGCTGGCGCTGTATTTTCTGCTGACCCGCAAGGTGGCGGGGGTCGATGATCCGCGTACCTCGCTGTTCTATACCTCGATTGTCGGCGCGGTGGTGCTGAGTTGCATTATTCCGCTGTGGTGGAAAACACCCGATGCGCTGCAATGGCTGCTGCTGATCAGCATGGGCACGCTCGGTGCGATTGGGCATTTCCTGCTGATCAAGGCGTATACGCTGCTCCCGGCGTCGGAACTGTCGCCGTGGCTGAATGCGCAGGTGGTGGCGGCGACGTTGTTCAGCGTGTTGCTGTTTCAGGATGTGCTAGGGTGGAATTTCTTCCTTGGTGCTGGGCTGATTGTGGGGGCGGGGCTGCTGTTGTGGCTGCATAATCGGCGGGTATCTTGAGAGCAAAAAACACCCTTGTTTTTTATCCAAATGCAGCCCAAAACTACCTTGTGTTTTATACTTTGCTGCCGGGTGGCTGAACTTTTCGCCCCCTTATTTCCGCCCCACCTGAATCCGCTTGAGCAGTTCCGCCGCTGGTTCATCGTTCGGGTCTTGCGGGACAAGTTCACCCCGGAAGGCTTTCGCCAGAATCGCCTGCGTCAATTTATCCAGCCGCGCTTTCGCCGCCTGATACTGCTTCTCGACCGTATCCGCCATCGCAAACAACGACTCCACCCGCCGCACAATCTCCGCCTGTTCTTCCATTTCAGGTAAAGATATTTCTAGCGCACTGAGTTCTTGGCTATTAATATTATTCACGCCACTTGTAGATCGAGCATTTAATTCAATAACTTTTCTAAGTTTTGGGCTTTGAAAACAAAACAGAACATACTTTGAATTTACTTGTTTCAGTTTAAAACGAATGCGAATTAAATATCCAGCAAAGAGGCAGTGTATATCTTTGTCAGACACTAAAGCTGCTTGCCCAACAAGTTCAAGACTTCCATTTGAGCGGATTATTAAAACATCACCTTCATTTAGCTGTAATTTTTTAAGCTCTTTATCATCAAAGTCGGCATACTTTAGATCAGCAAGATTAATGGCTCCATTGTGTATATTGGGAATTCGCAGAACAGGTACTTTGCCTGCATCGTAATCACACTTTTTCGATGTTCCATATCGAATGTCTTCTGCTAACTCTCCTATTTTTCGAGTTTGCTCAAAATTACTTAATCCATCCCTTGTTAACTCCCCCGAAGTCGCCGCAGCCAACACCGCCTGCCGGAAGCGTTTCAGCAGTGCAGGGATTTTTTCCAGACGGGTCTGGGCAGTTTCGACTTTGGCAAGCAGGCTGTCGAGTTTGTTGGCAATGCGGATTTGTTCGGGAAGGGGGGCAAGAATAAAGGGTGCTTCTTTTCCTTGTTTAGTACCCAATCGCGGCATATTTACGCCGTATGACACTTCGTTCACATACTCAATAAAATTCTTGCTTTTAAGAGCGTAAAATAAGTATCGACTTTCCAGATAATCGCTTTTCTTTAAGGGAATTATTTCTGTCGAACAATAGCCATCCTGTTCAGCGATAATAACCTTATCGAGATACGGGCGTAATTTCCCATAAAGAACATCACCTTTGCTGAATTTATTTTTTGTGCTTTTTGATTGGCGTTCAGCATAAGTTGCTTTAGTAAGCAGTTTTGAGGTGTTTTTTTGAATATCCTCAAGCTCTAAAACCCACGCATCATCTTCAATGCAGCAATTCCCGGTGATCCAAAAAGTCCTGTATAATCAATGATCCCAAAAAACGGCTCCTGTGCAAAATCGTGCGACTGAAACAGTATCCCTTGCCGAAACCCGGCACCCTGCGTTTTCGTAAAACCCTGTCGATCCC
>JAHJJD010000125.1 GCA_018822845.1 Gammaproteobacteria bacterium
ACCACCTGATCCCATCCCGAACTCAGAAGTGAAACGATGCATCGCCGATGGTAGTGTGGGGTCTCCCCATGTGAGAGTAGGTCAACGCCAGGCACCCAAACAGAAGCCCCGCTGCACCAGTTGCAGGCGGGGCTTTTTTTTTTCCGGGATTTAGCAAACTCAACCTGCGCTTGCAGTTATTTTCTCCAGAACAAAAAAAGGAGCCAATGGCTCCCTTCTTGTAGGCATTCCTCAGTCCATTTTCTATCGTGAGAATTCAGTTAACCATTTGGATACACGTTTCAAGGTTTGCTGAAACTGTTCATGTTTCACTGGTTTGGTCAGATAGGTTGATGCTCCAGCAATAACCCCCTGTACTTCATCCAGAGGCGAAGTCTTGCCGCTCAGCATGATGATTGGCGTTTTCTTCATGGATTTGCGCGCCCGCATTTGGCGACAGACTTCGTAGCCATCAATGCCGGGCATGATGATGTCGAGGAATATGATGTCATATTGTTTCTGAGCTGACTTTTCCAGTGCTTCCTCACCTGTCTCAGCGAAATCTGCTTTGATTTGGGCGTTACGCAATTCAATTTCCAATTGTTTGCGGATAGCTGCGCTGTCGTCAACGACCAAGGCAAGATAGTTATATTCATCATCTTCTATTTCATCAACAGTTGCAGATACTGTTGGTGCTTCCATTTGCTGCGTTGCTGCTTCTTCTGCTTTTACATGCGGTATTTCTGCTGATGCAGGTGCCTCATTCTGGGTAACGACTGGATCTTCAGTCGTTACATGTTCATTTTCCGGTTGCGTGCTGGCGTCTGCTAAATTTTCCTGTTGATTATTTCCGGATTTTTGCTCATTTGTCGCAGCCAGTTTCTCTGTAATTCCTGCTTCGATGGCCGCTTCTGATTCTTTGGCGCTTTGCTCTGTTACGACGGTAGTCTGCTGTTCTTCCTCCTGAGGAGTGGTTTCTGCTGTTGTCCCGTTTGTTTCCAGTGCTACTTCAGGAATTGGGCGTGAGCGGACTATCTGGGCTGCGTCGTCAATGGAGCGCATGACACGGGTTACAAGCAAGGGTCGTTGTAACAACAGGTCGGCGGGAAGCCTGCCTGCTTCCCCAATCCGGATGGTGACTGCTCGGCTGGAGGGGAGTGCAGTGTTATCCAGAGTGACAATGATTTGCGCGCTAACTACGTTTTGTTGCAGGCTGTAATGCTTGCCTTGGGATGCACCAAATGTAATGACACGTTGGATGACAGCCTGATCCTTGTCAGGCAACTCAAACAGGCAGATGCCGATCGTTGTTTCCGTTGTTGAAAGCATTCCAGGTTCTCTCCGTAGCGCTCATGCCGCCAGTTGCGTTCTGAGCCATTTGTTTAGTTGTATATTTAATGTGTCCTGACTGACGGGTTTGGTCAGGTAGTCATCCACACCAGCTTGTTGCGCCATTTGGCGGTGTTTGTTGGTGCTGCGTGAGGTAATCATGATGATTGGAACATGCCGTTTCTCTGGCCAGATACGGATGGCTTGCGTCATTTCCAGGCCGTTCATGCGCGGCATTTCCAGATCCGTCAGGACGAGTTCTATCGGGTTTGCATGCAGGTGTTGCAGGGCATCCAGCCCGTCCACTGCTGTAATTGCCTGATAACCCATTTGCTCAACCATAAGACTAAGGGATTTTCGATTGCTGAGTGAATCGTCAACAATCAATATGCGTAAACGCTGAACGGCCTTGTTGGGCTGATTGGCAATATTTTCATCAGTCGTCAATAGCCCGTGGTCATGATTACGCAACAGGCGCAGAATATCGAGCACTGGCGCAACAGTACCGTTGGCGAGAATACAAGCTCCGCTGACGCCTTGCGTAAGGTTGAGCCAAGGTGCAAGGCTTTTAACCACGATGTCGCGAGGTTGCAGGATTTCATCGATGTGCAGTGCATGAAGCCTGTGCTCGCTTTCAACCAGCAGCAATGTCTGGCCTTTGGCCAAGTTGGGTTTGTCTGCTTGCCAGCCAAGCAGGTGGGCCAGTTGCGCGACATTTAGCACTTCATCCTGAACCTTGACTTTCCATCGTCGCTCATCCTGGATATGTTCGTTGGAGGATACAAATAGTAGTTGCTGGATAGTATTGCTAGGAATGGCGACAAGCCTGCCTCCAGTGCGGACTAGCAGTGCATTGGTGGCGATGAGCGTGAGGGGAACCTGTATGTGAATGCTTGTGCCTTGCCCCGGTTTGCTGTCAATGTACAGCAGGCCTTGCAGGTTCTCAACTGCCGTCTGGACGACATCCATGCCTACGCCGCGCCCGGAAATTTCGCTAACCTGATCACGGGTAGTGAAACCGGGTTGCAGAATCAGGCGCAGGGTATCTTCTTCACTGATCAGTTCATCCGGCTGGATGAGTTTACGTTCAATGGCTCTGGCGCGGATACGTTCAATATCAAGCCCTTGACCATCGTCCGTAAGTGTCATGTGGATCTGGCTGCCTTTTTGCTCGAAGCGCAGTTCAATGCGGCCTTTTGCTGGTTTTCCGTTGTTCTTGCGGATTTCCTTCGGTTCAATGCCATGGTCGATGGCATTGCGCAGCATGTGCAGTAATGGCGGGGTCAGACCTTGCAGGATATCGGTATCGATTTGCAGGTTCTGACCCAGAATATGGATGTCGGCATGCTTGCCAGTACGGCGGCAGGTTTCGCGCACGGTGCGTTCAACACGGGGGGTAATGGATTGCACCGGAATCAGGCGGGTACGCAGGATGGTTTCGCTCAACTGCCGTTGCAGGCGTTGTTGCTGGTAAACCTGATCGGAAATCTGGCGGATTTGTTGTTGCAGATGACGGGTCAGCTCACGATTGTCCGCAATGGATTCAGTCAGCAGGCTGGATGCACTATACAAGTCATTGTAGGCTTCAAGTTCCAGTTGGTCGAATTCAGCAGCAGGCTGCCTGATGGATGTATCTTTACGTGCGGGTTGCTGAGTCAGGTTGGTAGATTGTTGTTCGATGGTTTCGCTGAGTTCATCCAGTTTCTGGCGGATGTGTTCATCCTGCTCCTGAAGCTGTTTGCCGAAAGACAGTGTGTGTTGGGCATGTTCTGCTATCTGGCTAGTGGAGGTGATCAGTTCCCCTGCAAGGTTGAGCAAGCGCTGCACGGTTTCCATCGGTACGCTGAGGTGGGAAGAGCTGCTGCGGGGCACATCGCTTGTGTTGTCTCCTCCTGTGTCAGTTTCAGTGTCGTCGAATCCTGCCGGGGTAATGAAGTCGGGTAAAATGGCAGGGGTGATTGGCAGCAACTCGGCAATGTCTGTTTCTGCTGAAGTGTTTTCTTCGGGCTGATCTTCGCCAAGGCGCTTTTCCCATTCATCCATGTCGCTTAGCAGGCTGGCGTATTCATCCGGCAGGGGTTTGCATTCCTGCAAGTGGTCGAACAGGGTTTCCAGGCAGTCTGCGGCAGCTCCCAGCGTATGGCCAAGCCCATTATGCAGGTGACGGTTGATGTCGAGTTCGAGAATGTCTTCCAGCCGATGGGTGAAGGCAGCAATGGCTTCGACGCCGACCACGCCGCTGGCTCCCTTGACGGTGTGGGCAAGACGGGCTGCATGTCTTTTCTGCTCGGGGGTGCTGTTGCCCTGGGCAATCAGGTGAATGAGGCGGGCGGCTTCGGCGATCTGGCCGGGTGTTTCCTGCATGTAGGCTTCAAGCAGTTCCGGGTGGATGTCGATATCCCAGGCAAGGCGGTTGTCGTTTGTATTATCAGCCTGATCGGCATCCTCATTGCCTTCATCCTCTCCATCATCGGCCATGCTCATGCTGGCTTGCAGGGAACTCATGCGCAGATCGATCAGGAGTTTTTCCAGCAATCCGGGAGCCGGTGGTTCCGGCCATGCTTCGTTCAGTAGCTCGGATGACAGTGCAGGAAGATGGGATATTTCTTCCGGTTCACGCAGGGTGATTGCGGTGAGTTCAATCCAGTTGAACAACTGGCCACCTTGCAGGAGTTCCAGAATGGCTTCCGGCAGGGTTTCCTGGAAGCTGCCCAGCATTCCGCCAATCCACTCGGCAGTTTGCTGTACGCCTTCTTGCCCGTACATGGCAGCAGTCATGCCAAGGCGTTCGTACTCGCCGATAACGCTGGCTGCGGTGGCTGCAATTTCTTCCGGTTCTTCTGCCAGTGGGTTGAGCGTGGAAAGTTGCAGTGCAACGTCTTCCAGCTCTTCGGCAAAAGCGATGGCGTCATCCATAAGCTCAGGCTTCCAGTTTGAAGACGTTGACCGATTTCACCAGACGTTGGCCGTATTCCGCCATGTTCCTGGTCAGGCCGGTGAGGGATAGCAGCTCCTTACCGGTTGACTGGGTAGCTTCCAGGATGCGTTCTGCGCGGGTTTGAAGGCCCTTGCTGATGGCAACCTGTTCGGAGGAGGAGGAGGCAATGTTTTCAACCGAAGCAACCAGTTGGTTGGTGGCTTCCAGCGTGGCGTTCATCTGCTGGGCGGCTTCTTCTGCCAGCATGGAGCCATTCACAACTTCTTCGATGGTGCGATCCATGGTGGCAATCGTTGTATTGGCTTCCTGCTGGATATTACGCACCAGTGTGGAGATCTGGTTGGTAGAGTCGCGTGAGCTTTCCGCCAGTCGCTGGATTTCTTCCGCGATCATCGAGAAGCCACGCCCTGCTTCACCTGCTGCGGTAGCCTGCATACTGGCATTGAGGGCGAGTACGGTTGTGCGTTCGGAAAGGTTGTTGATTACGTCGATGATCTGGGTGATTTCCTGAGAACGTTCGCCCAGCCGTTTCAGGCGTTTGCCTGTTTCCTGTACGGTCGAGCGGATATTGGTCATGTTGTCGAGGGTGCGGGTTACCGTTTGCTGGGCATTGCGGGTGGCGGAAGAAGTGGTGTCGGCAACCTGGTTGGCTTGCTGGGCTGACTGGGCGATGGCCTCCAGCTTTTGCAGGATTATTTCGAGCTGGGTAGCCGTTTCTTCTGCTTCGGACTGTTCTAGTTGGGCAAGTTTGTTAACTTCGAGCGCGTAGCGGTTTACATCCTGGGAGGTGGTTTCTACCGATGTTGCGACTTCACGAACCTGCTTGAGTACGTCCGAAGTGTCTTCAGCAAGCTGGTTGATCGCGTCAGCAAGTGGGCCAGTGGCATCTTCAGTAACTTTTGCGCGTACTGTCAGGTTTCGTTCGCTGAGGTCGAATACGGCGTCCAGCAATGAGCTTACGGACTGGTTGAGTTGCTGGTGGTCGCGGTCAATCCGGGTCTGGGTCGAGATACGTTCTTCTACCATCTGGTCGAAGTTGTAACCTAGTTCGGCGAGTTCGTTTTTACCCTCCAGATCTACCCTTGCTTGCAGGTCGCCTGCTGAAATCCTGCGAACGGTGCTAAGCAAACGTTCAATTGCCTGGTCGATGGATTGATAAATGAAATAACTCAGCAAGGCGGCAATCAGTGTCCCCACCAGAATCAGGGCGATACTGATCAACAGGAATTTGTCGACGTTACCCTGTGCATTGACGAAGGCGGCTTCAACCTTGCTGATATCACGTTCCACTTCCTTGTGCAGGCTGTCACGCACCGGTTTGGTATCGTCGGACAAACTGTTCATGATGTACAGGCGCAGCCGGTCATTTTCTTTTGCCTTCAGGATATCCTGCACCTTTTTGATGGAGGCGAGCAGTGCGTCTGCATCCTTGAATGCCTGTAGTGTTTCCTCATCCTTGCGAGCTATGTCGCCAGCCTTGGTTTCCCGATAGCGGGTCAGGATGACGTCGCGCACATCGGATTCCAGTTTGGTCATTTTTTTCAGGCCATCTTCCCATGAGCGGCTGCCGATCTGTACTTCATGCAGCAGGATGATGTAATCACGCTGCATACGGCGGATGATCTTGTTGCCCTTGTCGATGGCAACGACATGGTTGTTGATGTCCTGAAGCGCGATACGGTTCTGATTGAGGGCTATGATGGCGAATATGCCTGTGATGAACAGGATGGCAAGCGGTGCCAGAATCAGGAGATAAATCCTGCGGGCAACTGAATAGTCCTTGAAAAAACTGGAAGGTTTGGTAGCCATTCTGTTTCTGTCTCCCTATGCAGAAAAATGGGTGGTTGCATCCTGACGGTTGGCGCTACGCTGGATTTGCCGCAGCAATCTGCCATGGTCAGCCGCCAGCAGGCTTTGGTTGTCATGGAGCAGGATATGGGGTATCCAGCCGGGCAGGTTTTCTGCCAGGTGTTCGGTTAATGCTGTCATGGGTAACCGCAGCTGGCGGGGGTAGCCATCACAGGTGAAAACGACCGGGGGAAAGCGGGGGTGCTGGATGAACAGCAGTTGGCAACTGTCTGTCGCAGGTCGCCCCTGTACGACTTTGTGCATGTCTATGACCGGATAAAGATCACCGCGCAGGCTGGTCAACCCTGCACACCATTCCGGTGCGAACGGTATAGGGAAAATGCTTTGCGCAGTTAGTACTTCCGCCAGAATATCGGATTCCAGCAAAATCAGGCTGGAACCGATGCGGTAACAAAAACGGCTCACACCCGGTTCAGGCTGCATGTTGGCCTGCTCGTTCCTCGCTTGTTGTTTGTTTCCCATGCTGGCCTCCTCTTGCCAGAAAGGGTTGGTTATTATTGTTGTCAGGTGAAATTTGAATTACAGAGCAGCTATTTGCTGCAAAACATCTTCGTCCTTATAAGGTTTGACAATGTAGGCATTGGCACCAAGTTTCTGCGCCCACTGTTTGTCAACCGGGTTTGACTTGCTGGAAACCATGATCACAGGAATGGCCTGGGTAACCGGATTCCGCTTCAAGGCCCGGCAAGTCTGGTAGCCATCGCCATCTTCCATGATAATGTCCAGCATGATCAGGTCGGGTGATTGGGCTTCCGCCAGTGCCTTGGCTTCATTGCCGGAACTGGCTGTAATGACCACATAACCAGCAGACTCAAGTATCTGTTTGAGGTTCAGCCGCTCGGTACCAGAATCGTCTGCAATCAGCACCTTGTGGATAGTGGGTGGATTGCCTTGTACGCTCAACATAAGGTTCCTTTCATGTTGTTTCGGGGTCGATCAGGGTCTTAATACACTCTACACTCTTGATCCGCCTTGGGGAGCGGACAATTAATCGCCGCCTACCTTTATAGTCAACCAGCAACTATTAAGCAAACTAATTTTGCGTGAAACACGGCATATTGCCAACAAGTTCGCAAGTGCTTGTGGCTACCGGCTAATTTAGTCATAATCGGCTCTCTTCGCAATGGTGGCCTGTGTTGGTTCTCCCGCGACGATAGGTGGTGAACCCCGTCAGGCCCGGAAGGGAGCAGCGGTAACTACTGATTCGGGTGCCGGGATGTGGCTGGCGCAGGCTGCCACCAATTCCAAAAAGTCTATAGTCATCCCATGAGTTATCAGGTACTTGCACGAAAATGGCGGCCCCAGGACTTCCAGCAGATGGTAGGCCAGTCGCACGTATTGCGTGCCCTGATGAATGCCCTGGAAGGTGATGAAGGCCACCAGCGGCTGCACCATGCTTATCTGTTTACCGGCACACGCGGCGTGGGGAAAACCACCCTGGCGCGTATTTTTGCCAAATGCCTCAATTGTGAAACGGGCGTCACCGCCAAACCCTGTGGGGAGTGCCGCAGTTGCAAGGAAATCGCCGAGGGTCGCCACGTCGACCTGATTGAAGTCGATGCGGCTTCCCGTACCAAGGTTGAGGATACCCGTGATCTGCTGGATAACGTCCAGTACGCACCTACCCGTGGCCGCTTCAAGATTTACCTGATTGACGAAGTGCATATGCTGTCTGGCCACAGCTTCAACGCGCTGTTGAAGACGCTGGAAGAGCCGCCGCCGCACGTCAAATTCCTGTTCGCCACTACTGATCCGCAGAAACTGCCGGTCACAATCCTGTCGCGTTGTCTGCAATTCAACCTCAAGCGTATGCCGGTTGACATGATCAGCGGGCATCTGGCCAAAGTGCTGGAACAGGAAAACATTCCTTTCAGCGACAGTGCCTTGCGTCTGCTGGCGCGGGCTGCGGATGGCAGTATGCGTGATGCGCTCAGCCTGACTGATCAGGCAATTGTTGCAGGCGGCGGCGCAGTCAGCGAAGACGACGTGCAGGACATGCTGGGTTTGTTACCGCACGAGCATCTGGTCGCCCTGTTGCAATCCGTTGCCGATGACGATGGCAAGCGTATGCTGCAAACTGTTACGCAGATGGCGCAACTGACTACCGATTTCACCACAGCTGCCGACAGCCTGATTTCCCTGCTGCATGGCGTGGCAGTCCAGCAGGTGGTAGCTGCCGATGAAGCAGATGCCGATGTTGCAGCACTGGCGAAACTGCTTTCCCTGGCGGATGTGCAGCTTTACTACCAGATGGCCTTGCATGGGCGGCGCGACTTGCCGCTGGCTCCCGACCCGCGTAGCGGCTTTGAAATGATGCTGTTGCGGATGCTGGCGTTCCGCATAGACGATGGCAAGGTTTCGCAGGATGCAACAAACTCGACACAGGTCGAGAAAAAAAAAATTCTGATTGAGGAGGCTTCCTCGCTTCCAGCCACTTTCCCTGAAAGAAGAAACCCCTCCCAAACCCTCCCCTTGTCAGGGGAGGGAGCAAGAGGTGAAGTGCTATCCAGTTCCTCCCCTGACAAGGGGAGGTTAGGAGGGGTTTCTTCTTCCAACGATTGGCACGCCATCCTCCCCCTGCTAAACCTCTCCGGCATGGCGCTGCCACTGGCGCAACACTGCCTGCTGGAAAGCGTGTCAGACGAGCAGATTACTTTGTTGCTGGACGAAGGTGGTTCCACTCTGCAAAGCCCGCGCGCAGAAGCCCAACTGGCGGAAGCGCTAGCCAAACATTATGGGCGCGAGTTGAAACTGTCGTTCAAACTGACAACGCTGACGGAAGAAACGCCGGAGAAGCGCAACCTGCGCGAAGCAGCCGAAAAACAGGCAGCGGCGGAAGAAGCCATCAGGAACGACCCCTTCGTGCAGCAATTACAGGAAGCATTCGGCGCAACCATAGTGCCAGGCAGTATTCGCCCGCGCACAGAAACTGGCAAACTGTAGTAAACTGAACCAAATTGAACAAAATATGAGGAAACACACATCATGATGGGTAAAGGTGGAATCGGCAACCTGATGAAGCAGGCGCAAAAGATGCAGGAAAACATGCAGAAGGCGCAGGCCGAGATTGCCGCCATGGAAATTTCCGGTCAGTCCGGTGGTGGGCTGGTTTCAGTCATTATCAACGGCAAGCATGAGTGCAAGCGCGTCAGTATTGATCCAAGCCTGTTCGAAGACGACAAGGACATGATTGAGGATCTGGTGACGGCTGCGTTCAACGACGCAGTGCACAAGGTCGAGGAGGCTTCCCGCGAACGCATGGCGGACGTGACTGCCGGTATGCCAGTGCCACCCGGCTTCAAGATGCCATTCTGATCCATGTCTGAATCTTCGCTGCTGAAAGAACTGGTCGAAGCCCTGCGTTGCCTGCCGGGGGTAGGCGCGCGCACGGCCCAGCGTATGGCGTTTCATCTGCTGGAATACGACCGGCGCAGCGGCGAACGGCTGGCCGAGGTGATGGGACGGGCGATGCGCGACATCCGCCATTGCTCCCGCTGCCGTACCCTGACCGAGAATGATACTTGTCGCATTTGTTCCAATCCGGTGCGGCAGAAAGAATTGTTGTGCGTGGTTGAACACCCTTCCGACGTAGTGGCAGTGGAACAGGCTACCGGTTATCGTGGTTACTACTTTGTATTGGGTGGACGTTTGTCACCGCTGGATGGCATCGGCCCCGAAGACATTGGCCTCGACCTGCTGGAAGCGCGGTTTGATGAAGGCGATGTGCAGGAAGTTATCCTCGCCACCAATCCCACGGTGGAAGGCGAAGTCACCGCCCATTACATCAGCGAACTGGCGGCGAAACGCAACATTCCGGCTTCGCGCATCGCCCACGGCGTGCCGGTCGGCAGCGAACTGGAATACGTTGACAGCGGCACGCTTTCCCACGCCTTTGAAGGACGGAGAAAATACTGATGAGCAACTGCCTGTTCTGCCGTATTGCGGCAGGTGAGATTCCGGCAAAAATTGCCTACGAAGATAACGACGTGGTTGCCTTTCACGACATCAATCCGCAAGCGCCGCTGCATGTGGTGATCATTCCGCGCAAACACATTGCCACCATCAACGACATTGAAGCGGGTGATGCGGAACTGGTGGGCAAGCTGTATCTGGCGGCACAGAAGATTGCAGCAGATGCCGGACATGCCGAAGATGGCTATCGCGTGGTGATGAATTGCGGGGCAGATGCGGGGCAGAGCGTGTTCCACATCCATTTGCACCTGTTGGCGGGGCGGCATCTGAGCTGGCCGCCGGGCTGAGGAACCCCTCACCCCCTAGCCCCCTCTCCCTCAAGGGGAGAGGGGGAACAAGATAATAACTCCAACCTCTCTTAGCCCCTCTCCCCTTGAGGGAGAGGGGTTGGGGTGAGGGGTAATCTCAAGGGCAGAACATGAACATCCGTCTGGGCATAGGGCTATGCCTGTTGTCACTGTGGCTGGCAGGCTGCGGGGATGATAAACCCAAATCCATTACCTTGCCTGTCGCGGACAAATACGCCGACACCAGCGCATTGGCGCAACCGGTGATGCAGGCCGATTTGCACACCAAAATCCCTGAACTCGCCGCATACTGGCAGAAAGTGCAACAGGCATTGCAGTCTGACCCACCGGTTTTGCAGTTAGACAATACCCAATTGCCAGACCCCCATGCGCAAACTGCACAAAAACTGGCAGTGGCTAACCCCGAATTCCTCCATTTCACCCGCGATGAAAAGACCAGCGCGGCGTTGCGCAATGAAATCATGAACGTGCGCAAGGCGTTGCCGGGGGATTTCAAGGGGGGCAATGCCGGGCCATGTGCGCAAGCGGAATGCTGGCGGGTGGAGATGTATAGCCATTTCCACAACGCTTCCACTATTGCGTTTGTGGATGTGGGCAGGCAGCAGGTTTTGGGAGTAAGCCGCCAGAATTTCGCCCAGCCGGATTTGCCGCAACATCTGGTTGATTTGGCGGCAAAAATTGCCGGGGCTGCGCCAGAAGTACAGGCCATATTGCAGGATCGGGAACGCCAGCCGGACAAAAAGGAATTCAAGACCGCCTTGCAGGATTCGATGTGCGAACGATCGCATCACTTGTGTGTTGCCCCCACCTATGTGTTTGAAAACGATGCGCTGTGGGCAATTGTGGATTTGACTGACGGCAAACTGGTGGGGTCACGCTGGACAGATTTGGGCCGCAGCGGCCCGAAAACCGTGGTGACGGAACGCAGTCTGGAAAACGAAACCACCTTCCGTAACTACTGTGAAAAAGTGAATTCATTGAAGCAGGATGGCTGGAGTATGGATTATGTCATCACCGGCTCCGATGGATTGCAGCTTACCAACGTCAAGTACAGCGGCAAACAGGTGCTCAAAAACGCCAAGTTGCTGGACTGGCATGTCAGTTATTCCACGCGGGAAGGTTTTGGCTACAGCGACGCCATTGGTTGCCCGCTGTTCAGCTCGGCGGTGGTGATTGCCTACAACGGGCCGAAAATCGAGCCGATTGTCAAAGACGGGCAGGAAGTCGGTTTTGCTGTGGTGCAGGATTTCCGCCAGCCGCCGTGGCCGACACCGTGCAATTACCGCTATGTGCAGCGCTTTGAATTCTACAAGGATGGGCGTTTCCGGGTGGCGCAGGCTGATTTCGGGCGCGGTTGCGGGACGGATGGAATGTATCGTCCGGTAGTGCGGATTGATCTGGAAACCGGCACGGAACAGAACGTGGCGGAATGGTCGGGCAGCGACTGGACGCTGTGGGACAAGGAGCAGTGGCGTTTGCAGGATAATGCCAAGCTGACCCCAGAAGGCTATCAGTACAAGGTGACAGGCAAGGATGGCGCAGGCTTTTTTGTCGAGCCGGGGCGTGGGCAGTTTGGCGATGGCGGGCGCGGTGACAAGGCGTTTACCTATTTCAGCGCCTACAAGCCGGACGAGGGCGAGCAGGATACGGTGACGTTGGGTTCCTGCTGCAACAAGGATTACCGGCAGGGACCGGAGCAGTTCATCGAACCTGCCGAACCCTTGCAGGGCAATGATGTGGTGCTGTGGTACGTGCCGCAAATGAAGAATGACGGCAACCCCGGCAGCGAATATTGCTGGGCGGATACGCGGGTGAAGGATGGGGTGCGGAATATCGAGGTATGGCCATGCTGGTCGGGGCCGATGTTCGTGCCGGTTGGGGGAGGTGCGTGATGCGTAGTGTCTTGCCAATCCTGTTTGCTGGTTTGCTGCTCAGTGCGTGCGGCGAGCCGGACATGGGTAACTTCAAACCGGGAATAGCCGATGCCTGCCGGGGTATGCCCAAATTCATACCGAAAGCCGGAATGGGCAGCCAGGTGGCACTGGATACACGTCAGCGGGGTTATACCGGCTTGCGCTTGTTGCAACCGCAAACGGACAAGGCGTGGCAAGATCCGACGTGGGATGATGCTGGGCATGTGGGGACGTTTGCGCGTGATCAGGGCGGCAATATTTACATCGCGCCTACCCCGGAAGTCAGTTTGGCGGAAAATCCCCCCGAGTTGCAAAACCGGATTTACCGCATTGATACGCAAAGTGGGCAGATGGCCTTATGGCTGGAATTGCCTGCGGCTGCACCGCCTTCCGCCAGTAATCCGTTTGGGGCGATGGGGCTGTTCTACGATTGCGATACCGATAGCCTGTATGCCAGTTCGGTAGCGGGTTCTAACCCCAAAGAAGCGCTGGGCAGGATTTACCGGATTGAGGCCAGTTCCGGGAAAATTGTCGATCAACTGGAGGGCGTGGATGCGATTGGGGTAGGGGTGTTCAATGGAGTGAAATACAAGCGGCTGTATTTCGGTGCGGCGCGTTCGGCGGATGCGTATTCTGTGGTGCTGGATGCCAAGGGAAACTTTACTGACGATGTGCGCCATGAGTTTAGTCTGAGTGGTTTGCCGAATGGGAACAGTACCAGCGTGCGCCGTTTTGAGTTCGCACAGGACAAGCAGGGGCAGTACCGGATGCAGGCGAAAGAGCTTGAATTTGGCTTTCGGCTTCCGGCAGAAAACAACCCGCACAAGCGTGTTTACCATTTCCATTATGATGTGCAGCAGGATAGCTGGCAGTTTGTGGATACCACGCTTGAGCCAGTGGAATAGCCTGCTGCTAGCAGCGCGTTCTATAACGCCTACGGTGAAACCTTCTCTGGTTTGAGTAAAGGCAGCAGCGGGGATGTGGAATACATTTGCGCTGGTGAGGCCGCCAACCCTGATTGTCAAACGGTAACGAATACAGCACAAATTTCCGTATCAGATACGGCTTACGCCCTGATGTTGACGAACCCTTGCCATTCTTCTGTTTTTTCTTGTTCGGTTCAGGAGATGGGTGGTACGATTTTTGCGATTAAATAAATTTATAAAAAAGAACCATACGGCGTTCTACTCTGTTAACAACGATAACAATGGATCGGGTAAATGCACATTACAATACTACCAAGGCAGTGGGGGCATCTGGGACTTGGGATTCTGCTTATATCTTCACAAGCTGCTTTCGCTGATATTTCAGGCAAGGTTTTCCGCGATTTCAACGCGAATGGCATATTGGATACTGGCCCAAGTTTCAATGAGGTAGGCATGATGGGCGTTACTGTCAAGGCATACGATGCCGATGATGCAGTAAGTACGCCCACTGCCACCGCTACGTCCGGGGTAGATGGGGCTTATGTTTTGACAGGGTTGTCTGCGGGTACAGCTTACCGGGTGGAGTTTTCGTGGACAGAGAGCTGGTTGAAGCCGGGGATGTCGGGTGGTACTTCTGTACAGTTTGCCCAAAATGGGGCAACTGACACCAATCTGTCGGTACAGAATCCAGTGCAATATTGTCAGGCACAACCTTTTATTGCTATCCCTGAAATGCTGAATGGTGATCCGCTGGCGGGGGGGACGAGTGGTAACAAACAGTCGCTTGTCAGTTTTTCAGCAGGTTGGGCAGGCAATGCAGGCGATACAGCGCCTATCTACAATATTCTGGGGCTTGGTAAAGATACGGGGGCAGTGCACGGTCTCGCTTATCATCCGGCTAGTTCCAGCCTGTTTATGGCTGCTGTTGCCAAACGGCATATTGGCTTTGGCAGTGCGGGATCTGGAGCCATTTATAAGGTAAGTATTGATACGGCAACCGGGGAAGCGAACAGTGCGCCAACGTTATTTGTGGATATGAATGCGCTTGGCATCAGTGCGGGGACGATTAATCGCAGTAGCGGTGAATTATCCAGCAATGTTGCTGACCCTAACCATGACCCTGATGCTTTTGATGCTGTAGGTAAAATTTCTCTCGGGGACATCGAAATATCTGACGACCAGAAAACCTTGTGGGTCGTCAACCTGTTTGACCGTAAATTGTATGGGATGGCGGCTGATAAGGTTCCCACAGCAGAGGCCGATTTAAAGTCGTTTGATCTGGTCAGTGCATTTACTGACTTGGGGCATATCTGTGTGGATGGGGAGTTCCGCCCTTGGGCATTGAAAGCACATGATGGCAAGGTTTATGTGGGGGGCGTGTGTTCTGCTGAAAATGTCAATGAAACAACACAGGCTGCATTTGGCAGCTCGTCGGACATGGACAGCCAGGCCAACCGCGATAAATTACATGCTTATATTCTGGCACTTGAGCCAAATTCAGGAGTATTTACGGATGTTTATGATTTTCCATTGAATTATGAGCGTGCCCAGGTAGGTGTTGAGTGGAATGGTGCCAATCGCATACCTGCCGAATGGCGTCCCTGGATTAAAAGCTGGGATGATATTCATGACCCTGAGCCAGGTGCAGGATCCTATGAGCAAACCATTTATCCTCAGCCGATGCTAACAGACATTGAATTTGATGATGATGGTAAGACGCTGATTCTGGGATTCCTTGACCGTGCAGGACATCAGTTGGGGAATGCCAACTACTCGGCAGTGGCAGGGGATACAGTTGTTTATGAGGGGACGGTTGCCGGTGATATTTTACGTGTTTGCCCCGGTACAGATGGCAAGCTGGCGCTCGAAACCAATGCTTCCTGCGGGGGTAAAACCACTGCGGGTGCCGGTACTGGTGAAGGCCCAGGCAATGGTGAATATTATTTCGCCGATAATTACGGGACTGGACATTCTGAAGTGGCGTTGGGAGGTTTGGCGCGTATTTATGGTTTGGGAAAAACTGTGAGTAACGCTTATGACCCTGAACAGGATTACCGTTCAGGTGGTGTCTTCTGGCTGAATGACATGACAGGAGCAAAAGACAGTGCTTACGTGATCTATGATCGTGATGACGATGGTAGTAGTAACGGTATCGTAGAGCCTCGTACACCGGCAACTTTCGGTAAGGCGGCAGGTCTGGGTGATATGGAAGCCTTGTGTAATGCTGCACCGATTGAAGTTGGTAACCGTGTGTGGAAAGACACTGATGAAGACGGTATTCAGGATGCTGATGAAGCCGGTATTGATGATGTCGATGTGGTGCTGACATGTGGCGAAAATACGGCAACCGCAAAAACGGCGGGTGGTGGTCAGTTCCTGTTCTCCAGCGCCAGCAATGCCACTTTCCTGAAATCAGGCGAAAGCTGCAAGCTGACTATTGCCAACACACAAGCACCGCTGGCAGGTCTGACTACGACGTTACAAAATGCTGATGGCGCTACCGATAACAATGCGCTGACAGATGTGCGTGACTCTGATGCCAGTCCGACCGGTGAAATCATCTTTACTGTTGGTGCTGTTGGTGAAAACAACCATGCACTGGATATTGGTTACAAGGTTGGTGCTGCACCAACTGTACACAGTATCGGTAACCGTGTCTGGATTGATGTCGACAATGATGGCATCGCCGATTCCGGTGAAGATGCTGTTGGCGCTGGTGTCAAACTTGACTTGAAAGATGCTTCTGGCAGCGTGCTGGATACTACTACCACGGATGCCAACGGTCGTTACCTGTTCAGTGGTTTGAGTGCTGGTGACTACAAGGTCTGCGTCAGCAGCGATAACTTTGCTGCCAGTGCTGTACTGGAAAATTACACTGCCAGCACAGGTAAAACGCCTGCCCCTAATGCCGATACCGACAACACCGATGGTGATGACAACGGTAGTGATGATACGGTTAGTGGCCTTTGCTCTGATCTCGTGACGCTGGGCACCGATGAGCCAACCGGTGAAACCACAGTAACAGGTGATGATGGCGATGATGGTCAGGGTACGCCTGATGCCAATTCCAACCTGACGGTTGACTTCGGTGTAGTGCCTCCCCCGGTGGCACTACAGGCAGATTTGGCTTTGACCAAGACGGTCAATCCTGCCAGTGCAAAACCTGGTAATACGGTGGTTTACACACTGACCGTAGCCAATAATGGGCCGGATGACGCAACAGGCGTACAGGTAACGGATAACCTGCCCGCTGGTGTCACTTGGGTCAGTGATGATGGCGCAGGCGCTTATGACAAGGATAGTGGTGTGTGGACGGTTGGCAATGTAATCAACGGCTCAACCAAGGCACTAAATATTACTGTTACGATTAATTAATAAAACCAAATATATTAACAGCTTACAAAGAGAGCGATAACAATGAAAAAAGTGACCAACGTCAAAGCCCTGTTGCTGACCTTTTGCGCGGTTGGCGTGCTGGCGGCAGCCAACCAGTCATGGGCTGCCAGTGAAATTGCCAACTGTGCGCAAGTCACCGCAACTAACGAAACAGATGTTAATTCAGCACCTAACAACAAGGCAGACACAGTCGCTATTCTGGCAGCTGTGACCGGTGGCACCAATGAAAACGATGAATCCTGCGCAATCCTGACCGTCGAATCCATCTTTGACTTTGGTGACGCACCGGCTGGTTACGGCACCTTGCTGGCTGATACCGGTGCTCAACATGAAATTATTCCTGGCCTGAAACTGGGTGGCACGGTTGACGAAGAAGCCGACGGTCAGAACAGTTCCGGTGCTGACGGTGATGGTACGGATGAAGACGGTGTAACCGGTCTGACTACCCTGCAAGATGGCCAGTCAACAGTTGAACTGCAAGTGACGGCCACCAATACCACTGGTACTGACGCAACGGTTGCTTGCTGGATTGACTACAACGGCAATCAGCAATTCGAGGCAGCTGAATTCGGTAGCGCAACCATCATCGCAGGCAGCGATGGCTCTACGCCTGTTACCGTAACCATGCCTGCGGTTCCGGCGGATGCCAGCACCACCCTGACAGACAGCGCAACATATGCCCGTTGCCGTCTGACGACCGAAAGCATTGATGGCAACAAGGCAACCGGCCTGATGGCTGACGGTGAAGTGGAAGACTACAAGGTAACCTTTACCGCTCAACCCGTATTCGACCTCGCATTGGTCAAACGTATTGTGGCAGATCAGGTAACACCGATCAAACCGGGCCACACTGTCAAGTTCACTGTCGAGGTGATTAACCAGGGTACTGTTGAGGCCAAGGATGTTGTAGTGACTGACTACATCCCAACCGGTTTGACACTGGCAGACGCAGCCTGGACAGACAATACAGATGGTACAGCAACCCTGACAGCACCGATTACCAGCATTCCTGCGGGTGAATCTGCGACAGTTCAAATCAGCTTCACAGTTGCTGAAACGGCAACAGCAGGCGATCTGACCAACACGGCTGAAATCAGTTCTGCCAAGGATGCAGCTGGTAATCCTGCAACCGATACGGACTCCACAGCGGATGCCAACAAGGGTAACGACCCTGTTGTGACGGATGATGTTACCGACAACACTGGCGGTGATGAGGATGACCATGACATTGCCAAGATCACGATTGTTGTCGATCCGAAAGTCGACATCGAGCTGGTCAAGACAGTAACCGATACCAGTGGCACTGCCATTACAACAGTTCGCCGTGGTATGGATCTCATCTATGTGCTGACTGCAACCAACAATGGCCCTGATGCTGCCACTGGCGTAGCCGTCAAGGATCAGTTGCCAACAAGTCTGACCTACAAGAGCGATGACTCAGCCGGTGCCTACGATTCTGCAACAGGCGCATGGACAGTTGGTGATATGGCTAACGGCGAAAGCAAGGTGTTGAAGATCACTGCTACGGTCAAGTAAGCAATCCAGGCTTTTGGGCCAAAAAAATGGCTGGCGGTATCCATGGTGGATACCGCTGGTTTCAGGATGGGAAACCAGCGTAAGCAATTGAATAAAAATTATAATTTCCCCAAGGCATTAACATGAAAATAATGAAGCTTTCTGTATGCGTGTCGATGGTCGGGTTACTGGCTACGTTACCTGCTGCGTATGCAAACGAAATCGTCACCAACTGTACGCAGGTAACTGCGGCAAGCGCAGGCGACCTAGATTCCACGCCCAACAACATGGTTGGTGAAACGGTAGTGGAAGATGACGAGTCCTGCGTCAAAGTGATGATTCCCTTTGATTACGGCGATGCGCCGGATCCCTCCTATCAAACCATGGATACCAGTGATGGCGCGCGCCACCAGTTGGGAACAGATGTTTTCCTGGGTAGTTGTGTCGATGCTGACAGCGGTCTGTTGCAAGGTCTGGCAACAGCTGATGATGAAGACGTGGGGTCACCTGCATACGGTGACTGTTCTACGCCGGATGATGAAGATGGCGCAAGCTTTGGCGAATTGCGCGTAGCTGCTACCGGCGCAAACGTTGTAGTTACTGCCAGTAAGGATTGCAAGCTTAACGCATGGATTGACTGGAATGTGGATGGAAGCTGGGGGGGGGCTGCCGAGCAGGTTTTCCTCAACCAGCAACTGGTCGCGGGCAGCAATACCCTGGCGCTGGATGTGCCTGCCTTTGCGCTTGAGGGCGACACTTACGCCCGTTTCCGCTGCTCCACGGAAGGTGGCGATGGTATTGGTGGGGAAGCTGCCGATGGCGAGGTCGAAGATTACAAGGTCAGCGTCCTGCAAGCGGCCCCGCAGAAATATGTATCAGTAGGTGATTACATCTGGATTGATGCCGATGAAAATGGTCAGCAGGATGCTGGTGAGCAGCCGCTGGAGGGCGCAATTGTTACCCTGCTGCACGCAGATGGCAGCGTCGTAGTGAAAGACGGGCTGGCACTGTCGGTTTCTATCGGTGCGGATGGTTATTACCTGTTTAACAATTTGCCAGAGGGTGACTACATGGTACGTGTGGTCCCGCCCACCGGTTATTATCAGGTAACCAGTGGCGGTGCGGATGTTGACGATAGCGCATCCAACACCGACAACAACTGTGCAGTGGCGGGTGCCAACATCCAGACTGCGCCATTCACCCTTACGGCGGGTATGGAGCCGGATGCGACAGTCGATGGTGATGGAACAGATGGCAATATGACGGTTGACTGCGGTTTCTACCAGCCGAAAGTCACGCCGGATGCCGTGGTTGCTGTAGGCAACCGTATTTGGGTGGATGCCAACGCCAATGGCGTCCAGGATGAGGGAGAGGCGTCGCTGCAAGGCGCTGTGGTTTCCCTGACAGACGCGACAGGCAGTAGTGTTACGGATGCGGATGGTAATCCGGTCAGTCCACAAACCACAGGTATGGATGGCTTGTATGGCTTCAGCAACCTCCTCGAAGGCGATTACATCGTCAAGGTTGAACCACCTGCTGGTTACTACATGACCATGGGCGGTATTGATGCAGATGATGATGTTAGCGACAAGGACAGCAATTGCCGCGTCAACCCGGTAGGTGGCGCAATCGAGACGCATCCGTTCACCCTGACGGCTGGCATGGAGCCTGCTGCAACAACAGACGGTGATGATGCCAATAGCAATATGACGGTTGACTGTGGTTTCTACGGTGCGGTTTCCATCGGTGACAAAATCTGGCTGGATAGCAATGCGGATGGTCAGCAGGGCAGCGGTGAATCTGGTATCGGCGGTATTACCGTATCCTTGCTGGAGGAGGATGGCTTAACCCCTGCGATTGGTATTGGTGGTTCTGCTGTTACAGCCATTACGACAGGTGATGATGGTTTGTACCAGTTCAGTAACCTCAGACCGGGTAACTATATTGTGCAGGTTGATCCTGGTCAGAATTCCGGCTACAGCCTCACCCAGGGTGGTGCTGATCCGGATCAGGATCCGTCTAATACCGATAGCAATTGCAAGGTGGTCGATGACGTCTTCCAGACACCGGCAGTGACCTTGATGTCAGGAAGCGAACCGGATGCGGGCGTGGATGGCGACGATGCAAATGGCAATCGCACGGTTGACTGTGGCTTGTTCCATCCGGTGAATCTGGGCAGCCGTATCTGGATCGACCTTGATGGTAATGGCAAGCAGGATGGCGGCGAACCGGGTGTTCCGGGTGCGCTGGTCACGCTGCTGACGGCTGAAGGTAACCCGGCAACGGATGTGTTCGGTAGCCCGATTGCGCCGCAAACGACCGATAGCAATGGTAATTATCTGTTTAGCGACCTGCGTGAAGGTTCCTATGTGGTCAAAGTCACTCCGCCGCCTGGTTACTTGCCTACCGTGGTAGTGCCTGATCCGAATAATAATGACGGAACCGATAGTAACGGTATGGCTACTGAAGATGGCAGCGTTATCAGTCAGCCTATCGACCTGGTGTGGGGCGATGAACCAACGGATGGTGGTGCCACCAATACCACCCTTGGCTTTGGTTTCATCCCCAATCTGCAAATTCCGACCCTGAGCCAGTGGGGTATGGCGATCCTGAGCATGTTGCTGGCAACAGCAGCATTGTTCAGACGCCGCCGTGATGACTTCTGATTCCTGTAAGGGAAGTTGAGGGGAAGGCCAGCCTTGAGCTGGCCTTTTTGTTTGCCCGGCATGGCGGGCAAACCCAGCCTGCGGTAGCAGGCATCACCCCGACCGGGGGGAAGATAATCCGATTGGCAAGGGCGTTGTTGGTAACGGCAGGGTCTGAAGGAAGCCATAGGAAGTGGGCGGTACATAGCGCAAGCGAACCTGGGACGGCATATCAGGAGCGGTAAGCCTGCGAAATAAGGCGAAGCCCAATACCCGGTCAGACCTGATGTGTGATGCAGGATGGAATTGCCCACAGGGAACCCGCCTTAACCGGGGAAGCCTTGCACCGCCCTTGGTGTAGTTTTTTTTACATCAAGGCGCGGCCTTTCAAGACGTGACTCAAGAAAGGCCGTGGCGTGTGAGGTGGCAGATGACCCCGTAGTAGTGACGAAAGCCCAGCCGATGAAAGCAGGTAACTGACTGGAGGACAAAACCGGGCTGACCGCCGCCGGAGGTGCGGTGGGCAACCAGCCACCAAAAGTGTCTGGTTGATGTGAAGGGGGAAAGTCACCCATCAATGCTGGCAAAAACGCCCAGCCGAACGCAGCGGATGCACGAACCGCCCGACGGGGCGGGGTCTTCCCGTCTGGACTGGTAGGAATACCTGCACTGGACGCCGAAACCGCATCACGGGAAGTACGGGGAAACCGGGACGGCAGATTGCCCAGCGCTAGCACACCGTCCCCATCCCCCGAAACACCCCCCC
>JAHJJD010000126.1 GCA_018822845.1 Gammaproteobacteria bacterium
ACCACCTGATCCCATCCCGAACTCAGAAGTGAAACGATGCATCGCCGATGGTAGTGTGGGGTCTCCCCATGTGAGAGTAGGTCAACGCCAGGCACCCAAACAGAAGCCCCGCTGCACCAGTTGCAGGCGGGGCTTTTTTTTGTCCGGGATTTAGCAAACTCAACCTGCGCTTGCAGTCATAATGGCACTCTCGCCTAAACCAGATTTCTGAACAGAACCTGCGAATTACGTTGGTAGTTGTATAACGACTTCTTGTTGTCTGGAAGATCTTCTACCGTACCTTTTTTAAATCCACGTTCCCTGAACCAGTCAGTTGTTTGAGTGGTCAATACAAGCAATTTTTGTTTGTCCTGTGCTTGAGCCAATTGCGCGACGTGTTTCAGGAGTTTGTCGCCGCGATTTCCACCACGATAATGGGGGTTGACGGCGAGGCAGGCGAGTTCAGCAATTTGCGGGTTGTCTGTTTCATACAGTGCGACGCAGGCAATCACTTCATTGTCTCGTGTGATGATATGGAAATTGCTGATTTCCAGTTCCAGCTGTTCCCGTGAACGTTTGATCAGTGTGCCAGCACTTTCGAGTGGACGAATCAGGTCAAGAATACCGCTGATGTCTTCCACCGTTGCGGCCCGTAACCGTTCAAACTGTTCGGAGGCAATCATGCTGCCAACACCATCGCGGGTATAGAGTTCCAGCAGCAGTGCACCATCCGTCTCTGCATCCAGCAGGTGGATGCGTTCAACATCGGTTTCCAGTGCTTCGATGACAACTGGAAGTAACTCATTGTGGATGGTTCGGGTTCTCGCTTCTTCCAGTGTTTGTTCGTGCGGTAAATTTAGTGGTTGATGGCTGAGGAAAATCAGTTTGTCGGCTTTGATTGCCTTGGCTGCTGCGACAGCTACCTGTTCATAACGCAGATTGTAGGCTTCCCCGGTTGGTGAATAGCCCATTGGTGACAACAAAACGATATTGTTGGAATCAAGTTGTTGTTTTAACAGGGAGTGGTGAATTTTGCGTACTAGCCCGGTATAACCGTAGTCAACACCATCATGGATGCCGAGTGGACGCGCAGTAATGAAGTTGCCTGATACCACGCCAAACCCATTACTGGAAAGCGATGGCTGATTCAGCGCATGGGTCAGCAGATTTTCAATACGTATGCGCAGGAAGCCGATAGCCTCCTGCGCGGCCAGCAAGGTGGCGCTGTCTGTGACGCGAATGCCCTTGTGCAAGCGTATTGGAAGTTTGTTTTGAGTCAGGCGCTCGTCTATTTGCGGACGGGTTCCATGTACAAGAATCAGGCGTGCGCCAAGTGTGGAAATGATGGCGAGGTCTTGTACTATCTGGCGGAACTGCGGAGCAGCGATGACTTCGCCAGCAAATGCTACGACGAAGGTTTTTCCCCGATGACTGTGGATGTAAGGCGCAGCTTCACGGAAGAAGGAAACACTGTTGCAGTCTTTCTCTTGCGCCATTTTGCCTATTCACTCGCAGGGTTTAACAACATCTGGTCAACCAGATCGCAGATGCAATGGATGAGCAGCAGGTGGGTTTCCTGAATACGGGCGGTGCTGTCAGCAGGTACACGCAGTTCAACGTCGTCTGTATACAGAAGGTCTTTCATGCTGCCGCCGGATTTGCCACTGAGTGCGATAATCTTCATGCCGCAGTCATGGGCAGTTTCGATGGCCTTGTTGACGTTGCCCGAGTTGCCGCTGGTGGAAATGGCGAGCAAAACATCCCCTTTGTGGCCAAGTGCTTCGATTTGCCGGGCAAATACACGTTCATAACTGTAATCGTTAGCGATGGAGGTTAGTGTGGAAGTGTCCGTTGTCAGGGCGAAGGCTGGCAGCCCTTTGCGTTCCTGCTCAAAGCGGTTGAGCATTTCCGAGGAGAAGTGCTGGGCGTCGCCTGCCGAGCCACCATTGCCGCAACTGAGTATTTTGCCGCCATTCTGGACGGTATCGAAAACCAGCTGTGCCGCTGCCAGGATCGGCTCTTGCAGCAGATCCAGTGCTTTGCGTTTGGTTTCGATGCTGGCGATGAAATGTTGCTGGATGCGTGTTTGCAGATTCATGTGTTAGCAGGACTCGAAGGCATTCTTTACCCAGTGTATGTCATTGCTACCGTCAACTGCAATGACATCGAAGCGGGCGGGAGCGTTGGGCGCACGGGATTGCAGATAGTGCTGGGCGGTGCGTAGCAGGCGCATCTGTTTGCGTGGGTCGATGCTGTACAGGGCACCACCGTAGCGGTTGCTTTTACGGTAACGTACTTCGACAAAAACAATGGTGTCGCCATCGCGCATGATCAGGTCGATTTCACCCATTTTCAGGCGATAGTTCTGCTGTAGCAGCTTCAAACCACTGGCCTGCAAATGTTTGCAGGCCAGTTGCTCTGTCGTTTCGCCGCGTTGCAGGTGCGGCGCTTTCGTTTTACTGTCCAAGTGGGCGTGGCAGGCCATTGGCGAAAGTGGCGAAAACCAGACTACGTTGAATTTGGCGATTGCTGGCGAGGCTGATGTTGCCAGTCTTGCCGTTGACGCGCGCACTCGGATTGCGCGCAATACCAGGCAGGTTTTTGGCGATGAGGAAGGCATCCATGCCCAGTGCAAACATACGCGGGTAGGTGGAGTTGTTCAGTGTGCCCGCTTGCAAGCTTTCGAGTACCCATGGGATTTCGGTATAGATGATGCCATCAAGATCGCTATCCTTGCCCGGATCAGTGCGCCCGGAGAAAATATGTGAAGTTGCGTAGACCGGTAATGTAGGTGCCTGTGCAGCCAGTAATGGACGTATCAGGCGCGCCTGGCTGGGTGATGCGGCAAGGAACACCATGTTGGCGCGACCTTGTGAATTGATCAGGGCGTTTTGCAGGTTTTGCACATATGCGCTGGAAGGCGCATCCGGGTACTGCTGAATGGTCAGGATTTGCCCGCCTTTGCGTTGGTAGGCCGAACGGAACGCAGTCGAAACCCGCTCTCCCCAACTGGAGGCTGGCGTCAGCACAATGGCGTTGCGTTGGCCACGGGCGGCTGCAAATTCTGCCACTTGCCGGGCCTCATCTTCCGGAAGCAGGCCAAACTGATACAGTGCACCGGGAATGTTCCTGTTTTCAGTCAAATAATTCAGGCTCAGAATCGGTTTGGTGAGAATTTGCGGTTGCGCCAGCAGTTGGGCAAGGGATTCCTTGTCAAGCGGGCCAACGATGATGTCTGCCCCATCATTGACCGCCTGTTGATATTGTGCGGCGGCTCCGCCTGCGTTGACATCATAAAGCTGGACGCTGGCGTCACTGCCCAACCCGGTGCGGGCGGCTTGCATGCCTTGCATGATGTCCTGGCTAACTTTACCGAGTGAACCACTTTGCGGTAGCAGGAGTGCAATGCGGTTGGCGGCAGTCGGAACGATGGCGGTCTGTACGTTCACATTGTTGCTGTTTCCACCATTGCTGGTCATGGTCTGCGCACGATTGCGGATATGCTGGACCTTTTCACGCAATGCTGGCGAAAGGTCGCTGGTATTGGTGGGTAGCGAGCGCAGTGCCAGGCCAGGGTTGTTTTGTTGCACGGCCAGCAATGCTTTTACATAGGCGTAACGGCCACGGTTTTCGCCATCCAGTGAGGAAGCCGGAATGCGGGCAAGGTAGCTGTTGGTCAGGTTGGCGTCGCCGACGGAGGCAGCAATTTCCGCCGCTTGCAGGATGATGCGCTCACGCTGGGGTGATGGGTATTTGGCGGCGACGGCGTAATAAGTTTGTGCTGCCTCACGCTTTTTACCTTGTTTAAACAGTTGGTTGGCTTGCTCAATCGATATATCGCCTGCCACAGACACACCCAGCCCAGTACTGTTGAATGCTCCAGTGCAGCCCTGCAAGGTGAAAATCAGTGCAAGGAGGAGCATGGGGAGGTATTGCATGGTTCCGTTACGAATCACTTTTTTCATGGGAATTAAGTCCTGACGCCTTTGGGTGGAAATAATACTGGCGGAATATAACATTTTTTTGCAGCGATGCTGAGTGATTGTAGCCAAATGGCAGAAAGAGGAAGACGCGATCTGATGATGGGGCTATGCTTGCCCGATATGTGGAAGACATGATGGAGGCACATTGAAGGCTGGCATTCTATATTGCGTGGCGACCCCTATCGGGAATCTGGAGGACATGTCCAGCCGGGCAAAACGCATCCTCGGCGAGGTCGACAAGGTATATGCTGAAGATACGCGGGTTACACGTCACCTGTTTTCCCATTTTGGCATACAAAATACCTTGGCGAGCTTGCATGACCATAATGAGATGGATCGGGTGGAAAGCATTCGCGCAGAGCTGGAGCAGGGTTTAAATCTTGCTTTGGTTAGTGATGCTGGTACACCCTTGATCAGTGATCCTGGCTACAAGCTGGTTAGGGCGCTGGGGGAGGCGGGTTTCAAGGTGGTTCCTGTTCCGGGTGCAAGCGCCCTGATTGCTGCTTTGTCAGTGGCAGGTTTACCAACTGACCATTTCGTGTTCGAGGGGTTTTTGCCTGCCAAGCCTTCTGCCCGCCGCAAAGTGTTGGAAGCCCTGGAGAAAGAGCCTCGCACCCTGGTATTTTATGAGTCCAGTCACCGGATTGCGGATATGTTGGCGGATTTATCCCAGCTATTCGGCGGTGACCGGCAGGCGGTTGTGCTACGTGAGCTGACCAAGCTTTACGAGACCATTTATCGGGGGAGGTTGGCTGAATTGCTGCAAAGTATTGCTGCTGATACTGACATGTCTCGCGGTGAATTCGTCGTGGTGGTTGAAGGTAAAACCGCTTCGACAGGAGAGACGCAGGTTGCCCTGTTGGAGGCGGACAAAATTCTGGATGTATTGCTGGAAGATCTGCCCGTCAAGCAGGCAGCTGCCATTGCGGCCCGCTTGACGGGTTTGCCTAAAAACCAGCTATACAAGCAGGCTTTGGCTAAGGCCAGTTAGTAGGCTATTCACTTTCAGGGCTGCTGATAATGATGATTTTGTCAGGGTCAAGCGCCAGAATTTGCTGGGCAATCTCGATCGGAATCAGGCAGCGTTTGCCCGCCTGGAAGGTAATTGCCAGTTTTCCGTCCGCCAGCGCCTGTTGCTGTTGTTCAGTGACATACAGGTATTTGATGTTGTCGCCGACAACAAAATTGTAGCGAGTGTCAGCATCGTCGACATTTTGCAGGTTCGAGCTAATCAGGGTAGCAATTTGTTCACGTGTTTGCTTGCGCCGTTCAGCGATTTCCCGCTGGCGTTGTTCTTCCTGTTGGCGTTCGGTACGCTCGGTTATTGCCCTGGCTTTGTAGAATCTGGCGAGGTCGTCAGGCTCTTTGCGGGGTGGGGCTTTTGCCTTGTTATTACTGGTTTTTTTTGGGTTTTCCTGCTGCCTTCCCTGAGGGTTGTTATGCTGTCTTGAGGGCGACCTGGGTTTGGGCTGATTGGCCTTCTCAATTTGTTCTGCTGTAATGAGTCCTGCTTGCAGGAGTTGTTCGCGTAATGAATTTGCCATACCTGTTCTCGTATTGTGTCGACAAGTTGGTGTGAGAATTGTTGTAAGGCGATATAATACCGCTATTTCTGTGCAACGGTAGAGTAAACCATGAATATTGATAAAGTTCCTGCGGGGCGTGATGTTCCAGAATGCGTAAATGTCATCATCGAAATCCCGGCATTGTCTACGCCGGTCAAGTATGAGCTGGATAAGGAAAGCGGCGCTTTGTATGTAGACCGCTTCCTGTCTACACCGATGTTTTATCCGGCCAACTACGGCTTCATTCCGCATACGCTGGCGCAGGATGGCGACCCGACGGATGTGCTGGTGGTTACGCCTACGCCACTGATGCATGGCGCAGTGATTCCGGTGCGCCCGGTTGGTATGTTGAAAATGTCGGATGAATCCGGGATTGACGCCAAGATTGTGGCAGTGCCTGCGCATAAACTGTCATCCGGCTATCGTGATGTCATGAACTATACTGACCTGCCCAAGCTGCTGTTAAGCCAAATCCAGCATTTCTTCGAGCGCTACAAGGAACTGGATGCCGACAAGTGGGTCAAGGTTGAAGGCTGGGCGGATGCAGCGGCTGCCAAAGAGGAGATTTTGGCCAGCATTAAACGTTATGAGGAAGAAAAACCAGAGGAGATTCCTTTCTCATAATTTGTTATAGTCGCCCGATTTCCGGTAGGGCAGACAGGATGCTCGTAGCATTGATGACTCATGAATGAAAGGTCTATTAAATTCGAGCGCGACGAGCAACATTTGTTCAATGCGCGCATCATTGCTGCTGCGTTACTGATCCTGTTTGCCTTACTGGGTATTCTGGCGCGCGCCTACCATTTACAGGTGCTGGAGAACGGTAAATACGCCGAACTTTCTCGCCAGCACTATCAGAAACGCATCCCTATTCCCCCCAATCGTGGCCAGATTTACGACCGCAATGGCGTGTTGCTGGCTGGTAGCCATACCCAGTATGTGCTGGAAGTTGTGCGCGATAGCATTGGCGATGAAAACAAGGATGGGAAATCCACCCTCGCAGATATTGATGTTTTGGTAGAACGTCTGGGGGAATTTATTTCCCTTTCTGAGAAAGATATACGTGTTTTCACACAAAATGCCCGTAAATTCAAATACCAGCCGGTTCCGGTCAAGGAGAACCTTTCCGAGCAGGAAGTGGCGACATTCTCGGTGAATCGTCCACGTTTTCCGGGGGTAAATCTTGAGGTCCGCATGGAGCGCTACTATCCGTTAGGTACAATTGCCAGCCACATCATCGGTTATGTAGGGCGTATTGATGAGCGTGATCTGGAGAAGCTCAACAAGGATGAATATCTCGGTACTTCCCATATCGGCAAAACCGGTGTTGAAGCTTTCCATGAGGATCGGCTGCACGGTCAGGCGGGCTTTGATCTGGTGGAAGTGGATGCGCACGGCAAGACACAGGAAGAGCTGGAGAAAAGATCCCCCATTGGTGGGCAGGATCTGTTCCTGGGGATTGACATTAACCTGCAAATGACCTCGGAGCGCTTACTCAAGGATGAGCGTGGCGCAATTGTGGCGCTTGATCCGCAAACAGGCGAGGTGCTGACCCTGGCCAGTATGCCTGGGTATGACCCTAATCTGTTCATCAACGGTATTTCCCATAAGGATTATACAGAACTGCGCGATAATCCTGACCGTCCGCTCTATAACCGTGCCTTGCAGGGGACTTACCCGCCCGGTTCCACTATCAAGCCGATGGTGGGGGTGGCTGGTTTGGCGGAAGGGGTAATCAACCCCGGATCGCATGTCTATGACCCCGGTTTTTTCCGTCTGTCTGGCCAGAAGCACGTATTCCGTTGCTGGAACAAGCGCGGGCATGGTTCAGTCAATCTGAAGCATGCCATCACCCAGTCCTGCGATACGTTTTTCTATGACTTGGCCTACAGGATGGGGATCGACCGGTTTTCAGGCTTCATGCACAAGTTTGGTTTTGGTGAGGAAACAGGCATTGATCTGCCGTCTGAATCTCCTGGCTTGATGCCGACACCTGAATGGAAAGAAAAGCGCCACAAACGAAACTGGTATCCTGGGGATACTGTCAACGTTGGTATTGGTCAGGGTTACTGGCTTGCTACGCCACTGCAACTGGCCCATGCCACTACCGTTATGGCCAATCGTGGGGTGCGGTTGAGGCCACATGTGCTGCGGGGTGTGCGTACTGCCAAGAATCAGGAAGAACAAATATTGAAACCGGATCCTTTTCCGACAGTGGAGGCGGAGGAAAAATTCTGGGATCTGACTGTGCAGGGTATGGAGAGTGTCATGCACCCCGGCGGTACGGCGCGGGCGGCAGGCGCGGGCGCTCCGTACCGTATAGCCGGTAAAACCGGGACAGCACAGGTGTTCGGTCTGGCGGGCGGAAAATACAACGCAGGACGGATTGCCAAGCGCTTGCGTGACCATGCCTTGTTTGTCGGCTTTGCGCCAGCGGATGAGCCGAAAATTGCGGTTGCGGTGATTGTGGAAAACGCACTTGGCGGTGGTGGCAGTGTGGCGGCACCTATCGGCAGAAAATTAATGGATGCCTATCTGCTCAAGCAGTATGACAATGACGAAACACTGGAGGCAGAAGTCACCGCAGGAGCACAGGACGATCCACATGATTAGATACCTTCTTCCGGACTGGCTGACCAGAGCGCTGCAACGGGTGGATGCTGTGTTGCTTGCGGCGCTTTCACTGCTGGTTTTCATGGGTTTGGCGACCCTGTATAGCGCCAGCGATGCCAACTGGTCGATGGTTTACCGGCAAGGTATCCATTTTCTCATTGGTCTGGCGTTGATCATCATTTTTTCACAGATACAGAGCAAGACTCTCAAGCAATGGGCTATCTGGCTGTATGGCGTTGGTTTGGTGCTGTTGGTTCTGGTGTTGGTAATCGGAGTTACCAAAAAGGGCGCAACGCGCTGGCTGAATCTTGGGGTTGATATTCAGCCAGCCGAGATCATGAAGCTGGCAGTCCCGATGATGGTGGCCTATTATTTTTCTGAAAAGCCGTTGCCTCCCCGGTTTGTGGATATTGTAGTGGCGCTGGTGCTGGTATTTGTGCCAATGCTGCTGATCATGAAGCAACCTGATCTGGGAACCTCTTTGTTGATAGCGACATCTGGTTTCTTTGTCATTTATCTGGCAGGCATGTCGTGGTGGCTGATTGGTGGTTCGGTTCTATTTGTCGCAGTAGCGGCCCCCCTGATGTATTTTTTCGGCATGCACGACTACCAGCGCAGGCGCGTAGATACTTTATTGAATCCGGAACAGGATGTTCTGGGAACTGGATACCATATTTATCAGTCAAAAATTGCAATTGGTTCTGGCGGGGTATCTGGAAAAGGCTGGATGAATGGTGACCAGTCACATCTGGATTTTCTGCCAGAGCGGCATACTGACTTTATTTTCGCAGTGTTTGGCGAAGAATTCGGGCTGATGGGTAACCTGGTTTTGATGGGACTTTATCTTTTCATCATCTGGCGGGGCTTGTATCTGGCGTCCAAAGGAGAAGATACCTTCGCCCGCTTGTTGGCAGGAAGCTTGAGTATGACGTTCTTCTTCTATCTGTTTGTGAACACTGGCATGGTCACCGGCTTGCTCCCTGTGGTTGGTGTGCCGCTTCCTCTGGTCAGCTATGGGGGAACTTCCGTAGTGACGCTGATGATGGCTTTCGGCATCATCATGGGGATGAGAAAGCGCAAACGGGTTTATCAACAGGAGGATTGAAGGGGGAGCTTCAATCACTCCTAGCTAAAAGGAGATTGAGATGGGGGTTGTAAACGATTCGCAGCAATGGAGAAAGCGGGCAGGATACCTGTCTGGTGGTGTTGCACTTGGCTTGCTGCTGGCAGCCTGCACAGCAGGCCCAACGGGCGGGGTGCAGTGGCCCTGGGTATTCAAGCCGCCTGCCATGCCTACTACCCAGCGTGCGCCACAACAGCCAGCCGCGACAGTTACGCCGCCCCGCACGACTCCACCGCAGGTTGCCCAGCAACAGCCGGTTCGCTATCCACCCGGTTTGCACGGCGATTACGCCAATTATCCTGCCTTGCGCCAGTTCATTGGCAACATGAACCGTCAACACGGGTTTGATATCGCTTTCCTTGAGCAGACATTTTCTGGCGTGCGCCGTGACGGTGAGGCCCTGACCAAGGTTGGTGCGCCTGCCGAAGGGCAGCCATGGCGTGCTTACCGCCCGATTTTCCTGACCGAAGAGCGTATTCGTGGTGGGGTGGATTTCTGGAATCGTTACGCAGCCCTGCTGGATAGCGTTTCCCGTCAATATGGGGTCGCACCGGAGTACCTGGTGGCCATCATCGGGGTGGAAACCCAGTATGGCAAGAATACCGGCAAGCATAATGTCTTGCAGGCATTGACTACGCTGGGGTTTGATTACCCGCGCCGTTCCAGTTTCTACCAGAAGGAGCTGGAGCAGTTCCTGTTGCTGGCACGCGAGGAAAAGGTTCGTCCGCAGATATTCAATGGTTCCTATGCTGGTGCAATGGGGTTGGGGCAATTCATTTCCAGCAGCTATCGCAGTTATTCGATTGATGGTAACCGTGACGGCAAGCGTGATCTCTGGAATCCGCAAGATGCCATTCCCAGCGTAGCCAACTACTTTGCGCGGAATGGCTGGAAGGCAGGGCAGGATGTGGCAGTGCCTGCAACCATCAGCGGAAGTGCGGCAAGTCTGGCTGAAACTACGCCGAAAAAGCCTTCCCGCAGCATGAGCCAGTTGGTCAGTGCTGGTGTCAGGCCGCAAGGATCCATGAAGTCCTCCAAGGTCAGCCTCATCAAACTGGAGGGCAGTACGGATGAGTATTGGGTTGGTGGCGACAACTTCTATGTGATTACCCGCTATAACCCTAACACGAAATATGCCATGGCAGTTCATCAACTTGCACAGGCTATCCGTAAGCGTAAGTTTGGTTTTTAGTGTGTATAATGGAGCGGCTGACTCATAAAAGAGAGGGTCAGACACTCTGTTTGGGCAACAAGAAAGCTGAAAAATATGATGACAATAAATTGGCGTCGCCACGGTTTCCTGATGGTATCAGTGGCAATGGGGTTGACAGCCTGTAGTGGCAACAGCACAAAGGAGCCTGCATCTGCTGCCATTATGGGGAAGGCTGAAAACCGTTTCGAAGCACGTAGTGACTGTGGTAATGACCCGTCGTACACGATAGACGGGAAATCCTACAAGGTGCTGGATTCTGCTGCTGGATATTCAGAGAAAGGTACGGCTGCGTGGTATGGGGCTGAATATCAGGGCACGGAAACGGCTGGTTGTGAAGTATTCGACATGTACACCTATTCGGCGGCTCACCGAACCTTGCCGATACCGACGTTTGCGCGCGTTACCAATGAGCAAAACGGCAAAAATATTATCGTTCGGATCAACGACCGTGGCCCGTTTGATTCGGGTGATCTGATCCAGCTCTCTTTCGCCGCCGCCAATGCCTTGGGTATCAAGAGTCATACAGGTGCGCCGGTCAGTGTTGAGGCGCTTTCTCCGGATCAATTCGAAGGGAAGTTGGCACCGGGTATGCTGGCTGGTGGCAATGCCCAGGCCAAGCCGGGTTCCTCCAGCGTTACCACTGATGCACTGGAGCGGAAAAAGCAGCAAATACAACCGGTGGATAAATCGAAGGTCTATTACGTCGTGGCGGGTACCTGGCCAGACAAGAATCCGGCGCTGGACATGTTCATGCGTTTGAGTTCGGCAGGTCTGGGTAAAACCGAGATGGCAGCAGCCAGGGAAAAGGGCCGTGATGTTTACCAGGTAAGGGTTGGCCCATTGTACAATCAGGATCAGATTGATAATGTGAAGGACACCATGTCAGGTAATGGTCTGGCCAATTTCCGGGTGGTTGCCCAGTAACTGGTTTGTTCGTTACCATGACATGCTTACGTTGGACATACTGTCAGCAAAAGGACTGTTAATGATTTTAAGGATGCTTAAACCGCTGCTGTTGGCGCTGGTTATGTTTGGTGGGATTGTGTTTGCGGAGGAAAAACCGGCGGTTGAGCCGTCAGTTGATGAGTTCCCCGCACAAGATGCAACTGCGCCTTACAATGACCCATCCCTTCCGCCGGAAATCATTGCATTGGCACCGGGTGTGCCAGAGATTGAAGCCAGAAGCTACCTGCTGGTCGATTTCCAGAGTGGCGAGGAGTTGGCAGGGGTCAATCCCGGTATGCGCGTTGAGCCTGCCAGTATCACCAAGCTCATGACAGCTTACATCCTCTATCAGGAGTTGGGCAAAGGCACAGTCAAACTGGAAGATGAAGTGCTGATCAGCGAAAAAGCCTGGAAGATGGAAGGTTCGCGCATGTTTGTCGAGCTGGGCAAGAAGATCGAGTTTGGCAAGTTGCTGAAGGGGTTGATTATCCAGTCCGGTAACGATGCGGCAGTAGCATTGGCGGAGCATCTTGCAGGCAGTGAGGAGGTTTTTGTCCAGCGCATGAACCAGACAGCTACTGAGCTGGGCATGAAAGATACTCACTACATGAATGTTACCGGCTGGCCTGCCAAGGATCATTACACCACTGCGCGTGATATTGTGAAATTGGCCAATGCGCTCATCAGCAATTTCCCGGAGCGTTACAAACTCTATTCCGAGAAAGAGTTTGCCTATAACAACATCCGCCAGCAGAACCGTAATCGCTTGTTATGGCTTGATCCAACAGTGGATGGCATGAAAACTGGCCATACAGAATCGGCTGGTTTTTGTCTGGTGGCTTCTGCCAAGCGTGACAACATGCGCCTGATTGCCGTCGTGTTGGGTGCGAAAAGTGAAGCGGATCGCGCCGAAGTAAGCCAGAAACTGCTGGAATACGGTTTCCGTACCTTTGAAACCCACAAGCTGTATGACGCAGGTTCTGTGCTTTCCAAAGTGAGGGTGTGGAAAGGTGAGGAAACCGAAGTCCCGGCAGGTATCACCAGCGATCTGTTTGTCAGCATTACCAAGGGCCGTTATGATCAGCTCAAAGGCGGCATGCAGCTTGATAAGGGAATAGACGCCCCCATTAAAAGGGGTGACGTGCTCGGCAAGATCGTCATTACTGATCAGGAGTTGGGTAAAGTCGTCAAGGAAAGCCCCTTGCTGGCGCTGGAAGATGTCGCTGAAGGTGGTTGGTGGCGTGGTATGGTTGATAGCGTGCAGAAACTGTTCGCTGATTAGGCAGGAGATTGAAAGTGGATCGTTTCGGGCAGGATCAGGCGCTTGTTATGGAGTTTCCGTGTGATTTCCCTATCAAGGTGGTAGGGCACGCAGATGAAGCCTTCCATGTGCGTATTTGTGAAATCGTCTGCCGTCACGATGAGGGCTTCGATAGTGCGCGTCTGCAATACCGCCATAGTTCTACCGGCAAATATCAGAGCCTGACCCTGAACCTGCGGGCAATCAGCAAGGAGCAGATTGATGCGGTCTACCAGGATTTGAAAGCCTGCGAGCTGGTTTTGTGGGCATTATAGAAACGGTGGCTTCGCCTTTGCACATTCGTGTATTGGGCGAAAACATCGATTATCAGACTGTCTGGCAGCAAATGCAGGTGTTTACACAACAGCGTGATGAAAACACGCCTGATGAAATCTGGCTGGTTCAACACCCTCCCGTATTTACACTTGGCCGCAATGGCAAAATGGAACATGTGCTTGCGCCCGGAAACATTCCTGTCATTCCCATTGATCGTGGCGGTCAGGTGACCTATCACGGGCCGGGGCAACTTGTAGGCTACCTGTTGCTGGATATTCGCCGCAAAGCCCTTGGAGTGCGTGAGTTGGTGATGGGAATTGAACAATCCATCATTACCTTGCTGGCGCGTTACGGTATTCAGGGGCAGGGGGATCGCGACGCGCCCGGCGTGTATGTGGATAGCAATAAAATTGCGGCACTGGGGTTACGGGTCACACGTGGTTGCACTTACCACGGCTTGAGTTTGAATGTCGACATGGATTTAGAACCGTTTCAGCACATTAATCCGTGTGGGTATGCGGGCTTGCAGGTGACGCAGTGCAAAGATTTAGGCATTACGCAAACCCCGTTCGAGCTGGCGGGGGAGCTGTGTGAGTGTTTGGCGGCGCGGTTGGGTTATGCGGTGGTGGAGTGGTGCTGAACCAATATGCGGTGGGGCCGCTACCCGATTGCGGAGGGGGTAGAGGCAATTAGCATCCGGGATATGGTGCTGGAATTGTTGGCAGGTGGTGATCCACGGTAAATCTCATAATCCTATCGCTAATCCAACAGTTACCCGATCCACTGCTTCGTCCGGCATAAAAAAGTGTTGGATGTTGCCCTCTAGTCGGACGTTGTGGGTGAGTGGGTAGCCCAAACCCAATTGTACCAAAGGGCTGAGTCCCTCGTTTTTCGTGGTGTGGGTGGTACTGCCGACAGTGACGTCGTGTTCACTGTGCCAAGCGAATGCACCAATACCGGATTGCAAGGTTGCAGTACCTAAAGGGTGGTGGTGCAAGGCTACGACACTGAGACCTTGCCCCCTATCGGGATGAAGCTCGGCAATTTCTTGCGCGGCTTGTGCGTTGGTTTTTCCTGTTGGCAGTGTGGCTTGCAGTTGTGGTTTTGCTTTGTCTTGGTCGAGATAGTGAGTGTCAATGCTCCAGTGGTCGTCGAGTGGATGACGGTAGCCAACGGCAATGCTGTTCGTTTGTTTGTCGTCATTCAGGGTGATATTGCTGTAGCCTTTGCCCAACAAGTCGGAGTTGATTGTGCCGATGGATTGCTGTGCTACACCGACAGATACCAGCAAGCTGCGTTGTGGTGCGTTATCCATATCTGCCATAGCGGGTGTAGCTACTGCCAACAAAGTAACGAGGGATAATAACACTGAATGGTCGAACATGAGGCGCATTCGTTACCCCTTAGTTAATGTTGATTGAGGCGAAGTTACGGTTTTAATCAATGCCCACCCCGAACTAAGCGAACATAATTCGAGTCTGTTTTATCAGAAAAGTTTTTCGGTAGATAAGAGTTACCGTCGTAGCTGCTGACAGCCCAAGCTTGAGTGGCATTGGCAACAGGAGTTGATGACCAATACCACGGCGGTTGTTCGTTTGCACCAGCGGGAGTATTTGGAAAATTTGTTATATTGATCGCCGGGCCATAACATTTCCGTTCAATAAGGCTTTGTAGCTCCTTAATATTGGGAAGTCGCCAGTCGGTGAAATCTTGGTTCTCCGTTCCTGTTTGTAGGGTGGTATTTACTGCTTGTACCCGTTGCAGTGCAGCCTGCCAAGTATAAGTACTGGTAGTGCCATCACAGGTTGAGCCATTCCAAGATTGCCCTTCGCTGCAACGCTTCCATACCAGTCCTGTTTTGGGGTCGGTGACTGTTCCGTTGTCGTTACCGACCATATGGGCAGTCGTGACTGGCATACTACTTAAGCATTCCTGCGCACTTACCATTGTGGGAAATAGTAAGAAGCAAGAAAGCAATAACAGACGTTGGTGTTTTGACATAAAGTTTTCCATTTCCAATAGGTTACTGTCCATCTCGTACCAGAATTTGACCATGAGAAAGGTTTTTCTCTGTCCAGCCAACCCGTCCCTCATTAAGATAAATACCCCAAGCTTTGTCTGAGAATCTATTTGGAGCAGATGTCCAATACCATCCTCCGGGGGGCAAAGTATTGGGGAAGTAGTTCACATCAATAGCTGGAGTGGATCGGTTTAAAGCGATAATTGAAAGTAATTCATCCACGGTCGGCATCCGCCAATCGTTTGCGTCGCACCAGCCGGGGTTGACAGCATTCACAGCGGTCACATAGGCAAGGGTGTTGCAAGCACTTGTGCTGCCGCAAGTGTTTCCACCCGTATAACCTACTGCCCCCCCATTTTTTGTGCTATCTGGTTGATACCAGTTGTATGTCCAGTCTTTATCGTGTAACCCGCCATCGTTTGATTTGACCTCCCAAATCAAACCCGTGTTATTGTCCTTGACGCACGACCACTTTGTACCGGCGGCTTCTGAACCGTTATCACTCCATGTACCGTTCTGGATGGCTAAAGCCTGCCCATCTGCACCGATTTTGGTGAAATTAAAGCCCGCATGACCGTTTGTGTCGCTATTGGTGTTGGCGTTGGTATCGCGCCCGTAGTCGGCATCTTGTCCCGGATACTCGGTTTGGAGTGAAACTTGGGTATTATCACTGGCATTGCCCCATGTTGTAACGCCTGTATCGTTAAGCCATCCTGTCGGGGTTGGGTCAATAATATCATCGCGGACGGTGACAACTACGCTGTCACTTATCGTGGTTGTGCCATCGCTGACCGCACAAGTGAATGTTAAATCAATGCTAGCGGTAGTCAGTTGTGGTGCATTGAAGGTTGCGGTGGCTGTATCTGCTCCCGATAGCGTAATGCTGTTTGGTGCTGTCCACGTATAGGTCAGGGTGTCACTGTCCGTATCCGTACCCAAACAGTTGAGGGCAACGGATGCGGTGTTTTCGTAAACACTGAAATTAGCCCCGGCATTAGCAATAGGTGCATCATTTTCTGCTTTGACAGTGATGCTTACTGTCGCTGGTGCGGAATCTTCCGTACCGTTGTTCACTTGGTAGGTGAAGCTGTCTGAGTCAATATAATCTGTAGTGGGGGTATACGTGACCCTGCCATTGGCAATTGCTCCTAATGTGCCATGAGTTGGGTTGTTGATGATACTGTAGGTTAATGTGCCGTCACCACTGCCATTGAAAGTGATGCTCTTGGGAATATTTTTGATGACCCGTGCAGTGACCGGATTAACAACGGGCGGGTCATAAACTGACGTGACAGTTATCGTTACGGTCGTTGTGGCTGAGTCTGCTGTGCCGTCATTAACGCGGTAGGTGAAGCTGTCTGTACCGTTGAAGTTAGCGGCTGGGGTATAAGTCGCTACCCCCGTGGTGCTGTTGATGGAGACAGTACCGTTTGTGGGGTCGGCAACCTTGGCATAGGTGAGTGTGTTGCCGTCAGGGTCAAGAGCATTGAGGGAAATCGTGGTAGTAGTGTCTTCATGGACGTTGACGGAAATAGAGTTTGCTGTTGGTGTTCCATTAAGTATTGGTCCTGTAATTGGAGTAGTGTTACTCCCCCCCCAGCATTTAAGCCCCCCATTAACCTGTAGTGCACAGAATGAACCATGTTCACTGCCTCCTGATGCATCATCTGCCCCGCCAGCGAGTGCGGTGATGTCAGTTTCAGAACCATTACCGGGGGCAATGGTTTGTACAGGTACTAAGCTGGCTGCATTACTGCCACCATTACCCAACTTGGCATTGGCATCGTTACCCCAGCACTTAACCCCACCGTTAATGACAGCACAGGTATTGCTGCCCCCGCTTTCTATGGCGGTAACACCACTGTTTTGAGCTATCGCATCAACGGGCGTTGACTTATGGGAAGATGATCCATCCCCCAGATTACCAGCAGATCCCCAACACTTAACTCCACCATTGATTGCAGTGCAGGTATGGTAGTATCCAGTTGTGATACCAGTAGCTCCTGCGCCTTCAGGGAACACTTGATAGAGTGATGTACCGCTAATTAGTGAGCCATTTCCTCTTTGTCCGTAGCCATTATCACCCCAACATTTGACACCGCCTCGTACCACCGCGCAACTGTGCAAAGTGCCTGTTGCAATGGCGGTGACTCCGCTACCAGCTTCTAAGCCCGTAACCCAAGTAGAGCCACTGCTAAAATAAACATTTGAGCATTTGACACCGCCATCCACTACTGCGCAAGAACTCCCATAATCACCAGCTACTGCGGTGACACCATTGCCGTTATCAACAGTCCGTTGGGTTGACCAATTGTCAGAACAGCGAACTCCGCCATTAACTACAGCGCAAGATGCGTAACGTGAACCTGCAATGGCAGTCGCCCCGCTTCCGGCATTAAGGGTGGTAGTCACTGATGTGCTACCTGCTGTCCAGCATTTGACACCACCATCGACAATTTTGCAGAAGCTACCGCCCGTTGCGGAAATTTGTGGTTGAGGTGTGGCATTTACTTCGTTTGAGTCGGTACTCACGCCTTCGCTATTTCTGGTGCGGATTTTGAAATAATACTTGATCCCGTTAGGTGTCCCCGTGATGGTTGCTGAATTGGTTTGGCTGGTAGATACGCTCCCATCTGTAACTGTGGTACAGGTTTCTATGCTGCTGATGCTTGCTGTAGCGCGGCAAATGTCGTAACTGGTGGCAGTGCTTACTGCCCCCCATGACAACCGCACTAACCCATCCCCAGCATAGGCAACTAGGTTTGTTGGGGCAGGTGGTGCATCACCGCCTACATCCGCCACGGTAAGGCTGACAGTTGCCACCGCTGAATCATGGCTGCCATCACTGGCTTTGTAGGTGAAGCTGTCATTGCCGTGGAAATTGAGGTTGGATGTGTACGTTACTTTTCCATCAATAGTGACTGGGCTTAATATGCCATTGGTGGGTTGGGTGACAATAATGAAATCCAGCGCATCGCCATTGGTATCCGAACCCGCCAAGGTGATTTCTTTGGGGACTTCTTCTTCCGCACTGATAGTTAAGTTTCCAGCCACTGGGGCGGTATTGCTGGCAACGACAGAAATGGAAACAGCGGCGGAGCTGGAATCTGTACTGCCATCATTGGCTTTGTAGGTAAAACTATCTTCACCCACGTAGCCTGAAGTTGGGGTATAGGTGATGCTTCCGTTTGTTACGTTGCTTAAACTGCCATGTTCTGGTTGTGTCACGGCAGAGAATGTTAGTGTGCTGTTTTCAACATCTGTACCAGTGAGCGTGATGGTTTTAGCGGTATCCACGACGGTACGTGTGGCAATGACATTGGCAACAGGGGCATCATTGACCGGATTCACTGTGATGGTGACAGTTGCGGCGGCTGACTCCGCCATGCCATCAGTGGCTTTGTAGGTAAAGGTATCCGTCCCATGCCAGTTGGTAGCAGGGACATAGCTTGCTTTGTTACCGTTGATGGTGATAGTGCCATGTGCAGGGTCGGATGCTTTGCTGAAGCCTAATGTGTCGTTACTGGATGCAGTACCTGTCAATGTGATTTCAACTGCTACATCTTCGTTAGTGCTTGTGCTAACGTCCCCTGCGGTAGTAGTCCCTGTCAGTGTTGGACCGGGGACGGGGGTCGTATTACTTCCGCCCCAACATTTAGTACCGCCATTCACTTGTAATGCGCAGAATGAGCCACCTGTAGTGCCATCATCTGCACCACCAACTGTAGCGGTTATGTCGGTGTTTGAACCATTTCCTACGGGGATCATTTGAACCGGAACGCTGCTATGAACCACAGCACCACCATCGCCTAATTTGTTATTGTGATCTGCACCCCAGCATTTAACACCTCCAGCTACTACAGCGCAAGTTGTGTAACCTCCTGTTTCAATAGCAGTTACACCACTCCCCGCGTTAAGTGTACTTACATCGGCAGGAGTCGATGTCTGGGTATTCGAGCCATTACCCAATTGTCCCCAGCCATTGGCACCCCAGCATTTGACCCCCGCACTGACTAATGCGCATGTTGAATAGTATCCGGCTGTAATTGCTGTTGCGCCTGAATTTTCAGGTATCGTCTGGTAAAGGGATGTTCCGCTGACGAGAGTTCCATTACCTACTTGTCCATACGTGTTACTTCCCCAGCATTTCACGCCACCTCTTGCTAGGGCACAACTGTGGGATGTTCCTGTTGCAATGGCGGTAACGCCGCTATTCGCCTCTAAACCAGTAATCCATGTTGAGTCAGTGGTAAAATTTACATTGGAACATTTGACACCTCCATTTACCACCGCACAAGAAGTCCCGAAATCACCTGCTACAGCGGTAACACCATTGTTATTATCAATGGTTTGTTGTGTTGACCAATTATTGGAGCAGCGTACTCCCCCATTGACTACCGCGCAAGAATAGTAACGTGAACCTGCAATGGCAGTCGCCCCGCTTCCGGCATTGAGTGCTGTAGTCACTGATGTGCTGCCTGCTGTCCAGCATTTGACACCACCATCGACGATTTTGCAGAAGCTCCCACCCGTTGCGGAAATTTGTGGTTGGGGTGTTACCGTCACTTCTGTACTGCCAGCACTTTCCCCATCCGCATTTTTGGCAATGACCCTAAAATAATGGGTTGTACCATTTGGCAAACCTGTAACGGCAGCGGGACTGATCTTGTTCGTTTTGCGGGTGCAGTTGCTGGTATCAGTGATGGATGCAGTGCCCACACAAATGTCATACCCAGTTGCGCCTGCGACAGGTTGCCAACTGACAGTTGCCATGCCATCACCCGCGACCGCAGCAGCATTTGCAGGGGCAGCACTCGGAGCATCGCTGGCAGCGGCAATGTTGATGGTGATAGTGGCGAGGCTGGAATAGGTAGCACCACCCCGCACCCGGTAAGTAAAGCTGTCTTCCCCGTTGTAATTGGCATCTGGCGTATAGCGAACAGACTTACCGTCAGCACTGGTAATATCCAACCTGCCGTGGCTGGGGTTGCCCACCACATGGTAAGTCGGGATATTATCGCTGTCGCCGCCATTGAGTGTGATTTCCGCCGCTGTATCTTCCGTGGCATTGACGGTCATATTGTTGGCTGTGGGCGGGTCACTCACCGCATTGACAGTAACGGCAAAGGTATCCTCCACCATTTTGCCATTAGCCGTGGCGCGGACGGTAATGTTGGCTGAACCATAACCATCAGCAGCATAAGCCAATGTCAGGGTTGTGCCATTGAGTGTGGGTGTGACCAATGCGGCATTGGTGTTGGTTGGGACACTCAAGGTAATGCTGTCATTTTCCGGGTCGGAAAACACGTTGCCTAAACTAATACTGGTGTTGGCGGCATCTTCGTTAACCGGCACATCTGCAATTGAGTTGGCTACCCGTGGCGCATCATCCACCGCGCTGACTGTTACCCGGAAAGTATCATCCACACTCAGCCCACCCGCCATGGCACGGATGGTGATGTCAGCCGTGCCGTAAGCATCCGGGAGATAATCCAAAGTAAGCGTTGTGCCATTTAAAGTGGGGGTGACTAAAGCACTGTTGGTGTTGCCTTGTACGCTCAGGGTGATGCTGTCGCCATCCCCGTCAGCAAACACGTTATTTAAGTTGATACTGCCATCACTGGCATCTTCAGTGGTTGTCACATCCCCAATGGGGTTAGTGACCACAGGTGCATCCCCTTCCGGGTTGACGGTGACAGTAAAACTGTCATCTACCGTTTGCCCGTTGGCAGTGGCGCGGATGGTAATGGTAGCCGTCCCGTTACGGTTGGTGGCAAATGCCAGTGTCAGGTTTGTCCCATTCAGGCTGGGCGTCACCAAAGTTGGGGTGTTATTATTTTGTACGGTTAGCGTAATGGCATCACCATCCACGTCTTGGAACACATGGCTGAGATCAATTACGCGACTAGCAGCATCCTCATTCACCGCAAGGTCGGCAATCGGGTTGGCGACCGTTGGTAAATCATCCATTGCCGCCACATTGACAGTAACGGTAGCGGCAGCAGATTTTACGAGGCGGTCAAACACCTTGAAAGTAAAGGTGTCTTCCCCGGAGAAATTGGCAGCAGGTGTGTACGTGGCTACCCCCGTATTGGGATTAACGGACACAGTACCGTGGTTGGGTGTGCTTACATCCACAAAGGTTAGGGTATCGGTGTCAGCATCAGTCCCCGCCAAAGTAAATGTTTTCGGGGTGTCTTCGGTGGCGTTGATGATGGCAGCAGTGGCTATTGGGGCGTGGTTAGGTGTTCCCCAGCCCGGATCGTTGCTATCATCATTGGGTGGGGCAGGTGGATTATCGAAGCCGCGTTCCCGTAAATTTTCCCGCAAACGCGCTGTCGTCGCAGGGTCAGCCGCTACTGCTCGGATATTGTTGAACTCGGCTTGGCCTAAGCCATCGAACTGCCCGTTATTGGTAAAGTCATTGGTCAGGTTTTGCAAAACGCTTTCAACCGCGTTGCCACCCACCGCTTGAAAACTGCCGGAGAACCGTAATAATGCGGCGTTTTCATTAGCGAAACTGCTATTGCCGTCAGTTAGGTTCAATGAGCCTGCGTCGGTGACAGCCGCACTTAAACTGAAGGTTTGGCGTAAGGCTGCGTGGGCAGTATTGCTGGCATCTGCCAAACTTGCCCCTCCCGCCACCAAGGTGCGGATACGTGAGGCAACCATGTGGGTAAAAAGGTTGACGTTGCTGGAAGCGTGGGCACTGCCAATGTTAGTGATCCCTTGTAAGGTTAGGGCGGTGATGCTGTTATTACCGTTGTATTCGTCGAAATATTGCCCGCTGATTTGAATTTCAGTCCAACCCGTCCAAGGTAAGGTCAATGTGTATTGTCCATTGGCATCCGTTTGGGTGACAACTCCTGAGCCTGTCCGATTAGCAGCAGTATCCAGCGGGAAAGCCTCAACCGCAGAACCAGCGAGGAAAATACCTTTCTGCCCTGCACCGGATAAAGCCAAACCCGTAGCTATGGGGGGCGTCACTGTGGTACTGGAACCACCGCCGCCGCCACAGGCAGAAAGAAGTCCAAGCAGGGCAAACAATAAAAGTGGAAGTAAGGAGCGGATACTAGGAAAAGCCACGCAATTTGCCTCGATAATGTCGTTTAACTTATCCAACATAGTTCGTGTCGTAAGTTTGAATCATGCAAATCCCTAAACTGAATGCGGCGTTAGTATCTTTTAAAATTCATTGGGTTAGTAGATTTTTTAAGTTATAGAAATATAACTAAAGTTATAGTGGATTGACTTAAGTCATGGAAACTAAGAGTTCTTTTAATGATTTCGGATTAATTGGTTTATAGCTGACCGGAATACTCAATTTTTCCAACTTTTCCGCCAAAATCGGTGAGGTATTGCCAGTAATCAATACTGCAGGTATATCCCACCCGGCCAATTCCCTCAGTTGTTGGATAACTTCAATCCCATCCTGTCCAGCATTCAGTTGATAATCGCTGATGATGAAATCCATATCCGGGTGTTCGGTAATCAGGGCTTCCGGTTCCGGTGTTTGGATGATGATGACGTTATAACCCCATAAAGTCAGCAAGGTTTGCAGAGATTCCAGTACGTGCTCATCATCTTCCACCACCAATACTTTGCCTTGACGCGGGTTAGAAGGGGAGAGCGGCAATTCGGTATCTGCGCATTGCAGTGCGGGTGGATTGGCGAGTGGGACAGTGATGGAAAACGTGCAGCCTTTGCCCGGTTGTGACCACAGTTTGATGTCATGCCCCAGCGATGCGGATAAGCGTTTGACAATGGCAAGCCCTAAGCCTAAACCCCGGCTGCGTTTACGTTCGGGGTTATGCAATTGGTAAAACTCGCGGAAAATGGTTTCTTGTTCCTGTAATGGGATGCCCACGCCATTATCGCGGA
>JAHJJD010000127.1 GCA_018822845.1 Gammaproteobacteria bacterium
TGTCAAGCACTTTTTTAAACTCTCTTTCTTGCCTCCGGAAATTCATAATCTTCGACCTAAGTACCTGATTTCCTTTCCGTTTTCAGACCGCTTCCGGCCTGATGAAGTGGCGCATTATACAGCCACCATTCAGCCCGTCAACACCCAACATGAAACTTTTCTTAAAAATCTTATCGCACTTCCAGCCAATCAACCCCATGACTTTGATTTGCAAGCTGAATCCAGTTTTCGTCACAGCCAGCCCCAACACATAATGCCTGATGGGCGTACTGGGGAAGATTGTTGTTTTCACTCAGATGCATTCCAACCAGGTGCTGCAAACCACTCAGATCGATCTGCTCCAATAGTTGTGTTGACTGTTTGTTATCCAGATGACCATAACGACCAGCCACCCGCGCTTTCAGGGAGGGCGGGTACGGGCCATTGGCCAGCATGCCTGCATCGTAGTTGCATTCCAGCATGAGGGCATCCAGCCGCTGAAGCATCTGGATGATCAAGGGAGTAAGACTGCCGACGTCGGTGAGGATACCAAGCTGGCGATTACCGTTGCTGAAAACAAACTGACAGGGTTCCCGCGCATCATGAGGAACAGGGAATGGCGTTACATGCAGATCGTTGATTTCCAGCGCCTGATGTACGTTGATGTAATGGGTACGGGAGAACTGGGTGTCACGCATTGCATGACAGGTACCGACAGTGAGCCAGACCGGGATATTGTAGCGCCGTGAAAGCCGCCCAACGCCCGCAGCGTGATCGCCATGCTCGTGAGTAACCAGAATGGCAGTAAGTGTTTGAGGAGGACACCCCAGCCGGTGCAAACGGCGTTCGGTTTCACCGAGGGTGAAACCGCAATCAAGCAGAATCCGGGTCTTGCCGGATTCTATCAGCGCGCCATTGCCTTTACTGCCGCTACCCAGCGAGGCAAAACGCAGCATCAGCGCTCAAATTCGGCTTTCAGGCGCTCCAGCAAATCCTTGGCAATGCCTGGTTTCAATGGGGAGCCATCAGCATCACCTACCGTGATGACACTACGATTACCGGCATCAGCAATCTGAATCTGGTAACGGCTGCCAATCTTGAGCATATCCCGGTCAGACTTGAACACACGACTGAAGAAGCTCTGCTGTTCCTTGCCATCCGGTGCACCCTGGTAGGAAGCCACATAAACGCCCTGCCCTCGCTGCTGGTCTTCAATACTCATACCAACCCGCTGCAACATGACGCCGGTACGAATCCATACATCATTGGCTCCACCTCCAACAACCAGGGCAGGATGACCACCTTCCAGTTGCGTCATGGCGACTGACACGGATGTGAGACTGGATTCCGGAACCGGCGCAGCACTTTTCGCAGGGTCGCCACCTTGCAGGAAGACCATCAGGCGGTTAAGGATTTCAGCCTCAAGCTCGGGGCGGGAAGGCGCATACTGCCATTTGGTACCCGTGCCACTGACAAATTCTTCTGTCCGCTCATGGCTGACATAAATACTCGTTGCCTGCGCAGAGGAACGCTCCAGACGCAGCTTGTAACGGTCACGGCTACCAGCGTCATACATACCCTCGAAAGCCTTGCCGAGTAACTTGCGAATCCCGTCCAGCGGAATCTCCGCCTTGTTTTCCGCCCACTCGGTTTCCATAATGCCTACGCGCGGCTCATCACGCTTGATGGCAACGCCCATGACACGCCAGAATTCCTGCAACTTGGGCCAAACAGCCTCTGCCGGAGCAGCCACCTGCAACCAGCGCACATTGCCATCACGTTGCAGCTGAATACCTGCATTGGTTGGCAGCACGGTGCGATCATCACTTTTCGCCTTGCCACTGGCCAAAGCTGCGGCACTGACCGCCCCTCCCGGAATCATGGCATAGGTTGGGTCATAATTCGGCGCACTCAAATCTGGTGGAACTTCCAGCGTATTGATACTACTGCTGTTCTTGTAGTTGATGCGGTCACCCACATCGAAATCAAGGGAACCACAGGCCGATAACACCAGTACGGAACTGATGACCAAAGTTGAACGCGACAGATAGCGGATATTCATGGGGTTCATTACGTATACCGTTTAACAACTAACACTCAATGCCTGCCTTGCGCATGGCCGCCAGTACACGAGGTTGAATCCCCTCGGAACATGGCACCAGTGGCAGACGGATACCTCGTTCATCACCGTACCCCATCCGGGCCAGTGCCCATTTGACAGGAATCGGGTTAGGTTCGAGAAACAGGTCTTTATGTAAATCTTCCAGCGCTGCATTGATGCGACTGGCTGTTTCGCGATCTCCCGCCAGCGCTGCCGCACACATATCATGCATGGCCTTGGGAGCGACGTTGGCTGTGACGGAAATATCGCCTTTACCGCCCATCAGGATCAGCTCCATCGCGGTTGCATCATCGCCGCTGTACACATCCATGCGGTCGCCGCAGCGCTGCAGAATTTCTTTCGCACGCTCCAGATTACCGGTTGCTTCCTTGACACCAACGATATTGGAAATTGACGCCAGACGCTCTATGGTTTCCGGCAGCAGGTCACAAGCGGTACGACCCGGCACATTATAGAGGATCTGCGGAATGGCGACCCGCTCGGCGATCATCTTGTAATGCTGATACAAGCCTTCCTGGGTCGGCTTGTTGTAATAAGGCGTTACCAGCAGGCAGGCATCCGCCCCATCCTGCATGGCGATTTCAGTCATCTCGATCGCCTCGGCGGTACTGTTGGAGCCAGTGCCCGCAATCACGGGAATCTTGCCACCAACCAGATCAACCACACGTTTCATGACATGGCGGTGTTCCTTGTAGTCCAAAGTTGCCGACTCGCCAGTAGTACCAACCGCCACAATGGCATCGGTACCGTTTTCCAGGTGAAAAGACACCAGTGCTTCCAATGCTGTCTCATCAATGTCCCCGCTTGCTGTCATCGGGGTAATGAGCGCCACCATACTGCCGCGAAACATGAGATCCTCCAAAAAATAATTTGACAGCATACTACTGGCGCGGTTAATGAAACACAAGCACTACACAGGGCCTGTATGACTGCCCACTATCACCAACCTGAAAGGAACCAGCAACATGACAACACCAAGCATAGGACAAGCCGTTCCAGACTTTGCTGCGGCGGCAACCTCCGGCAAAACTTTCCGCCTGTCTGAATTTAAGGAAAAAGCCAACATTGTTCTCTATTTTTATCCCAAGGACAGTACACCCGGATGCACGACCGAGGGGCAGGATTTTCGTGACGCCCACGAGTACTTTCAGGCAGCAGATACCGAAATCGTTGGTATCTCCCGCGACAGCCTGAAATCACACGAAAACTTCAAGGCCAAACAGTCGTTTCCATTCGAATTGTTGTCTGACAAGGATGAGGCCATCTGCAACCTGTTCGATGTCATCAAGATGAAAAACATGTATGGCAAACAGGTGCGAGGCATTGAGCGTAGCACCTTCCTGATTGACAAACAGGGAATCCTGCGCCATGAATGGAGAAAAGTTTCCGTCAAAGGCCACGTAGATGCCCTACTTGAGGCTGTACGCGCCTTGTCCTAACCACGACAACACATCAGGAACAACATGAGCCCAGCACATTCCGCCCATACCCACGAAAAACGCCTGTTTGTCCTCGATACCAATGTACTGATGCACGACCCGACTGCCTTGTTCCGCTTTCAGGAACATGACATTTTTCTGCCCATGGTCGTACTGGAAGAGCTCGACCGCAGCAAGAAAGGCGTGTCGGAAGTAGCGCGCAACGTGCGTCAAGTCAGCCGTTTCCTGGACGACCTGATGGCGGGGGTGGAAGCTTCCGCGATACACGAAGGTATTTCACTGGCCCGTGATTTCCTCAAAGCCAACGGCAAAGGCTCCACTGGTCGCCTGCTGTTCCAGACGGAAGCGCTGAACCTCAAATTGCCACACGACTTGCCGGGCGACTCGCCAGACAACAACATCCTGAGCGTGGCGCTGAGTCTGTGCAAAAAGCACCCGGAACGTGATGTCATACTGGTTTCCAAAGACATCAACCTGCGCATCAAGGCCACCATTGTCGGCCTGAAAGCAGAGGACTATTTCAACGACCAGGTGCTGGATGACGCTGACCTGCTACCGACAGGCTTCCATGAATTGCCCAGCGATTTCTGGGAAAAGCATTCGAAGGAAATGAAATCTTGGCAGGAACAGGGGCATACCTTCTACAAACTGGTTGGCCCGATGACTAATGAATGGCTGCCTGGGCATTTCCTTGCCATGCCGGGTGATTCACCGTTTGAAGCCATTGTGCGCGAAAAAGCGCCTGACCATACCGTGATCGAAACCATCCGCGATTTCAGCGAACCACGTCACGCCGTGTGGGGAATCAATGCCCGTAACCGCGAGCAGAATTTCGCCTTGAACCTGCTGATGGACCCTGAAATCGACATCGTGACCCTGCTGGGTGCTGCCGGTACGGGCAAAACCCTGCTGACACTGGCGGCAGGTTTGGCGCAACTACTTGATGAACAACTCTACAAGGAAATCATCATGACCCGCGTCACCGTTCCGGTTGGCGAAGACATTGGCTTCCTGCCCGGTACGGAAGAGGAAAAAATGGCTCCATGGATGGGCGCACTGATGGATAACCTGGAAGTCCTGACCCAACCCAGCAATGGCGGCAAATGGGGACGTAACGCGACTGATGAATTCCTGATGAGCAAGATCAAGATCAAATCACTGAACTTCATGCGTGGGCGTACCTTCCTCAACCGCTTTATCATCATCGACGAAGCGCAAAATCTGACACCGAAACAGATGAAAACCCTGATAACCCGCGCAGGCCCCGGCACCAAAGTTGTCTGCCTTGGCAATATTGCCCAGATTGATACGCCTTACTTGACGGAAACCTCATCGGGGCTAACCTATGTGGTCGACCGGTTCAAAGGCTGGGAACATGGCGGGCACGTTACCCTGCAACGAGGGGAACGTTCACGTCTGGCAGATTACGCTTCCGATCATTTATAAACAGGAATTCGCATGTTGCACGATTTTATAGACTGGGTTTTAGCCACAGTTGAAGCTTGGGGCTATCTGGGCATTTTCATCGCCATGGCAATGGAATCTACCGTGTTGCCGGTTCCCAGTGAACTGGTAGTGATTCCGGCGGGGATGCTGGCCTATCAGGGCAAAATGAGCCTGCTTGGGGTCATTCTGGCCTCTACTACTGGCAGCCTGCTGGGCGCGACCATCAACTACATCTTTGCCATGTGGGTTGGCCGCCCGTTTCTGGAGAAATACGGCAAGTATTTCTTTGTGCGCCCCGCGCTGTTACACAAAACAGATGACTTCTTCACCAAACACGGTGCCATTTCAACCTTTACCGGACGCCTGATTCCGGGCATTCGCCACCTGATTTCGCTGCCCGCCGGGTTAGTACGGATGAATTTCGCCTCGTTTGCCTTCTACACCACCTTTGGTGCCGGGCTGTGGTCGGTGGTGCTGGCGCTGTTCGGTTACTTCATCGGCGGGAGCCAGGCCGTCATTGAAGAAAACAAAATGCTGATTGTAGCGGGAACACTTGGCTTCGTGGCTCTGGTCATAGCGGGCTATTACTTCTGGCAGAAACGCCAGACAGCCTGATCTGTCACCTCACCTGCAATTCGTGGATCAGGAATTCCACTAACGCCCGCGTCTTTTCCGGCAGGAACTGGCGCGTGGGGTAAACAGCATAAACGGATACTGCCGAGGCGGAATACTTCGGCAGTACCGCAACCAGTTCGCCACGTAACAATTCTTCCTGCACCTCAAAATCGGGCAGCAAAGCGATACCCATGTTAGCCACTGCCGCTTGCTTGAGCACCTCACCATTATTGGCGCAAAACTGCCCCCGCACCTGCACACGAATTTCCTTGCCCTCAGCATCATGAAAAAGCCAGCCTTCGCGATGGCTGACATTGGTGTAATGCAGGCATTGATGCTGGCTGAGTTCTTCCGGCGATTGCGGCATGCCATGAGCCGCCATATAGCCCGGTGATGCAACCGGTAACAGATAAGCATTTTCCAGTTTGCGTGCCACCAGGCGGGAGTCTTCCAGCCTGCCAATACGGATAACCACATCATAATCACCACTGGCTGCATCAATGTAAGCATCATCCAGATGCGCAGTCAGGTGAATCTCGGGGTGATATTGCAGGAAACGGATCAGTAAACCGGTCAGGCGCATCTTGCCGTAAGTCATCGGCATATTGATACGCAAGACCCCACTCAGCTTTCCCTGCATCGCCAGCAATTGCTGATCGACGCGAGCGACTTCCTCAAGGATTTCGTGGCAATGCTGGTAGTAATAATGCCCTGCGTCGGTCAGCGCCAACTGGCGGGTATTGCGCGTCAGCAGCCGGGCACCGAGTTCACTTTCCAGCATTTTCAGCCGCTTGCTGACAGCCGCAACCGTCAGCTCCAGCCGGTCAGCCGCAGCAGTAATGGAACCAGCGTCAACTACCGCTACAAAGCTTTCCATATATTCCAGTCGGCTCATTATCAACCTTTAGTTAAGAGTGCATTCAATATTTATGCCTTTTTTAAGAAAAGATTAAATCTTATTATTTCACTCAAGTAAAGACGAACAGAGGAGTTCCACCACATGAACATCATCAGGGCAGGCTCTCGCGGCGCGTTCAAGAATGAATGGCTCGATAGCCGCCACAGTTTTTCGTTTGGCGAATATTACGATCCAAACCGGATGGGTTTTTCCACCTTGCGTGTCATCAACGAAGACTGGGTGGCGGCCAAAGGCGGTTTTCCCACACACGGGCATCGTGATATGGAAATCATCACCTACGTCATGGAAGGTGCACTTTCGCACAAGGATAGCCTGGGCAATGGCAGCACCATCCGCCCCGGTGATGTGCAACGCATGAGCGCGGGGCGCGGTATCCTGCATTCCGAGTTCAACCATTCGACGGATGAGAGCGTGCATTTGCTGCAAATCTGGATTTTGCCAAAATTTTCCGGCATCCAGCCCGGCTATGCGCAAGCGTATTTTCCGCTGGAGGAGCGGCGCGGCAAGCTGCAACTGGTTGCCTCCGCCGATGGGCGCGAAGACTCGCTGAGCATGAATACCGACGCCAGCCTGTACGCCAGTATTCTGGAGGCAGGTCAAACCGCTTACTTTGTAAAGCCCGAAAAGCGTGCGGTTTACGTGCATGTTGCGCGGGGTGAGCTATTACTGAATGGCGAGCACTTGCAGGCTGGCGATGCCGCAGAAATCCGCGAAGAAACGGAACTGGCGTTCTCGGCGGATACATCGGCAGAATTTTTGCTGTTTGATTTGCCGTAAAGAGTCCAGGAAGGAGATGAGTATGCAGACAGGGAATTCAGCACAGGCTTATGGCTGGGTCGCCATCCTGTTGCACTGGGGAATGGCCGTGGCATTGATCGCGATGTATTTCGTCGGTGATTACATGGTCGAGCTGGAGTATTACGACCGCCTGTACCATACGCTGCCAGCCTTGCACAAGGCGACCGGCGTCATTCTGGGCGGATTGCTGCTGGTGCGGCTGGTGTGGATGTATTCCCAACCCCGCCCCCAGCCCCTCACTGGCCGTGCGCCCGCATTTACCCATCTGGCAGGCACGCTGGGGCATATGGCGCTTTACGCGCTACTACTGATCATGACAGTCAGCGGCTACCTGATTTCAACGGCGGAAGGGCATGGAATCAATGTGTTCGACTGGTTCGAGCTACCTGCCCTGTTACCCAAAAACGAGGATCGCGGCGAACTGGCGGGAGATATCCATGAAGTTGCCGGGTTCCTGCTCATTTTGTTGGTTGGCGTACACGCGCTGGCCGCCTTCATCCACCATTTTTACTGGAAAGACAACACCCTCACACGCATGTTGGGTATATCAAAGGAGCATCAATCATGAAAAAAGCCATTGCAACCTCACTGCTGGCGGTTGGCCTGCTGGCGGGCAACGCTGCTTACGCGGAAGACTACACCATCGACACCGAGGGCATGCACGCTTTCGTCCAGTTCCGCATCAAGCATCTGGGCTATAGCTGGCTGTACGGACGTTTCAACGACTTCAACGGCACCTTCAGCTACGACCAAGCCAAGCCGGAAGACGCCAAGGTGGAAGTCACCATCAAGACCGACAGCGTGGATACCAACCATGCCGAGCGCAACAAACACTTGCGCAGCGATGATTTCCTTGATGTGGAAAAATTCCCGGAAGCCAAATTCGTCAGCACCAAATATACACCGGGCGCGGATGGCGCAGGCAAGCTGGAGGGTAATCTGACCCTGCATGGTGTGACCAAACCAGTCTCAATTGATGTCAAGGAAATCGGCGCGGGTGAAGACCCTTGGGGTGGTTTCCGCCGTGGTTTCGAAGGCAGCACCGTGCTGACGCTGAAGGACTTCGACATCAAGAAGGATCTGGGGCCAGCTTCACAGGAACTGGAAATGATGTTGTCGATTGAAGGGGTACGGAAGTAATCCTGCCAACAAAAAAGAAGCCCGCTACCTGAGCGGGCTTCTGCTTTCATCCAGCTATAAAACAGCCATCATCACAACATCGGCACAATCAGCAACGCCACAATGTTGATGATCTTGATCAGCGGATTGACTGCCGGGCCAGCCGTATCCTTGTACGGGTCGCCGATGGTGTCGCCAGTAACCGCAGCCTTGTGGGCATCGGAACCTTTACCGCCGAAATTGCCTTCCTCGATATATTTCTTGGCGTTATCCCACGCGCCACCACCAGTGGTCATGGAAATCGCCACGAAAATACCGGTCACGATAGTGCCGACCAGCACCCCGCCGAGTGCCTGCGCGCCCAGCACCAAACCGACGACAACCGGAATAACCACCGGCAACAGGGACGGAATGATCATTTCCTTGATGGCTGCCTTGGTCAGCATGTCAACGCAAGTGCCATATTGCGGTTTGGCAGTACCTTCCATAATGCCGGGGATGTCACGGAACTGGCGGCGTACTTCAATTACCACGGAACCCGCTGCGCGACCTACCGCTTCCATCGCCATCGCCCCAAACAGGTAAGGGATCATGCCGCCGATAAACAGGCCGATAATAACCATGTGGTTGGAAATATCGAAGGTCAGACCAGCGTGATGGGTGGAAAGCGCATGGGTATAGTCGGCGAAGAGCACCAGCGCCGCTAGCCCTGCCGAGCCGATGGCATAGCCTTTGGTGACAGCCTTGGTGGTGTTGCCAACTGCATCCAGCGCGTCGGTAATGGTGCGGATTTCCTCCGGCAAGTTGGCCATTTCTGCAATGCCGCCCGCATTATCGGTAATCGGCCCATAAGCGTCCAGCGCCACAATGATGCCCGTCATGGACAACATGGCTGTAGCCGCAATGGCGATGCCATACAAACCAGCCAGCGAGTGCGCGCCCCAGATAGCCAGACATACTGCCAGCACGGGTGCTGCGGTGGCTTTCATGGAAATGCCCAGACCAGCAATGACGTTGGTGGCATGACCGGTAGTAGATGCTTCCGCAATATGGCGCACCGGCTTGAATTCGGTCGCGGTGTAATATTCAGTAATCCACACCATGGCCGCCGTCAGCACCAACCCAATCACCGCAGAACCGAACAGCGCATTGACTGAATAATCAGGATTCCCCCCCATCATGATAGAAGTGACGGGATAAAACAGGATCAGCGCCAACCCGCCGGAAACTGCCAGGCCGCGATACAGGGCATTCATGATCTTGCCACCGGGGCGGGCACTGACAAACAATGTGCCAACAATTGAGGCCAGAATCGAGAAGCCACCCAGCACCAGTGGATAGATAATGGCGTTTCCAGCACCCGGCATCATCAGGCCACCCAGCAACATGGTAGCGACAATGGTGACAGCATAAGTTTCAAACAGGTCAGCCGCCATACCGGCGCAGTCGCCGACGTTATCACCCACGTTGTCGGCAATAACTGCCGGGTTGCGAGGATCATCTTCCGGAATTCCGGCTTCCACCTTGCCGACCAGATCGGCACCCACATCAGCGCCCTTGGTAAAGATGCCACCACCAAGACGGGCGAAAATGGAAATCAATGAGCCGCCAAAGGCCAACCCGACCAAGGCATGGACGGCTTCCATGGAAGAAGTTCCCAGCATCAGCAGAATGGCGTAATAACCCGCCACTCCCAACAAGGCCAACCCGACCACCAGCATGCCGGTAATCGCGCCGCCCTTGAATGCAATGTTCAGGGCAGGATTCAACCCATCTTTCGCTGCTTCCGCCGTGCGCAGATTGGAACGTACTGACACATTCATGCCGATATAGCCGGTAGCACCGGACAGCAACGCTCCCAAGGCAAAGCCAATAGCAGTTTTCCAGCCCAGAGCGATAAAAATAACGGCAAACAATATGATTCCTACGACACTGATCGCAGTGTACTGCCGGTTCAGGTAAGCTTGGGCACCTTCCTGTACTGCCTGGGCAATCGAGCGCATTTGCTCACTGCCTTCCGGCCTGGAAAGAACCCAACGGATTGTGACCACTCCGTAAATGAGTGCAGCAATCGCGCAGAAGATGGCAACGGCCAATCCTGTCATCATCGGAACACCTCCATACATATTTGATTATTAAGGATAATTTCAGTAACTTGTTCGCCCGACCTGTGGTGTAGCGTGGGCGACGGCTTCCGGGTATAAGCATAGCGCGATTTGCCGAACCAAACCGTATTGATTGGCAAACTTTTGACTGAATGGTGATTTATGCGGGGAGATTCTTGCGAAAAGAAAGCCCGCATCTTGCAGGCTAAAGGGGGTAATCGAAAATGAAGTGGTGGCCGGGGACGGAATCGAACCGCCGACACGGGGATTTTCAATCCCCTGCTCTACCAACTGAGCTACCCGGCCAACTGAGGGCGCTATTACAGCGTTTTGCCCGATTGTTGTCAAGCACATTGTTACGTGCCAGTGAATACACATTCTGGCCAATTTAGCCAGCCAAACTGCACAGCTTCAGCAAAACCCACTACAATCCTGCATAATTCATTATTAACCAACGACAAAAGTGATACAGGCTCATGCTGCTGGCTTCACACGGTTTTTCCATGGCATTACTTTGGCTGCTCGCCGCTGTCGGCATTTTCATGTTCGCCCGTGGGCTGCCCCGCTTTCTGGATCGCTTCCACATCACCAATAGCGAAACACGTCTGCTGATCATGATCGCCTTCACCGGGGTGATACTGTTCGGCACAGCCAATTTCCTGTGGAACCTGGGTGAAGAAAAACCAAAATCCCTCCCCGAACCGCAGCCTGAAGAAGCCAGTACAGAAGCACTGGAGCAGGAGCAGCCCGCCCCTGACGATGTAGATGGGTTTGTCGCCCTCAATTACCGGAACCTGCACGATTACCGCTCAAGCCTCAAACGACGCCTCAAGGAATTGCACAGCTTTTTCTTCAAGGATGTCAAAAAATGGGGCGAACAGTCTCCGCAACAACGCGGTTTCCTGCAAAACATCATCGATATCCGCTGGCCAGGCTATGAGGAAATGCAGGAGACGGACGCTGCCGTCGACCTGAGCCTGCGGGAGTTCTGGATTCATTACCAGACCGGGCAGAGCCGTTACGTCGCCAAGGTCTTCGAGGAAGAAGCCAACCTGCTGATTGAAAAAATCAAGGATGCTCAAGCCTTCGACAATACCGCCGACAAGTCGGAACAGGAGGAAATCGACAAGTTGCTGACGAATGTCCGCAAACAACTGGAAAACAAGGATATTCCCCGCGATCCAAAGAACTCCCGCAAGGAACTGAAATTTACCCCCTACACCAGCCAAAACCGGCAAATGCTACTCGACTGGCTGCAAACAAAACAGGAAGGCACCCTGGTCAGCAGCCTGGAAATACTCGGCGACAACCAGAACAAGATTGAGGAAAGCCTGAGGCAAATACACGAATACCTGAAAAATCCTGACAACGCGGCATTACGCCAGCCAATGATCAAGATCATTGAATTGTGGCAGGCGGTCGGACGCTACAATCTGTATGCCCAGTACCAGATACTCAATGCCGTCGAAGCCGAATACCTCGTCGAAAAGCTTTCCGGGGGAAGCGCACCCGCGCTCAACGCAGCCGTCCGCCAGCCCCCGAAGGCAGCCCGCGACCTGCATGTGCGCCTGCTGGAAGTTGCACCACAAATTGCCCAGCGCGCCATCTCACGTCGAGTCACTGAAGTGGAACAAAGCTATAGCCCGACCACGTTCACCGAACTCAACAAAAAGAAACGCTAGAACACCAGTTCGACCTTGACTGCTTTCAGGTAAGCCTGTTCGCGCTCCAGATCAGCAAACAGCAGCGGATGCCGCCGGTAAAGGCTCAGGTCTTCAAAGCGCAATTCGATCCTGTTCCTGCCCAGTTTGATGCGCTCGATACGTGGCGCAGCTTCCTTGTGGGAACGATGCAACAACACAGCCAGCCGCAACAACACGCTCAGATACAAGGCGCTTTGGTAGTGCTCCCCATCCAGCAGCTCGAACAGCTTGGGGGAAATTTTCTGCCGATGGGTGCGCACCAGCACACTCAGCCAGCGTTGTTCCTCAGTGGAAAACCCAGGCAGATCCGCATTTTCCAGCAAATAGCCGCCATGCTTGTGGTAGCCGCTATGGGAAATCGCCAACCCCACCTCATGCAAATCAGCCGCCCAACCCAGCAAATCATCCAGATGGCAAGCAAGTTTCCAGTCATCGCGGCAACGATTGAATAGTTTGTGCGCAGTTTCCCGCACGGATTCAGCATGAGCCCTGTCAATCTGAAAGCGTTGCTGCCAGGAACTGACCGTCTTGTCGCGCGTATCTTCGTGCTGGTAGCGTTCCAGCCGGTCATACACCAGCCCCTCACGCAAAGCACCATCCGAGACAAACATCCGCTCGATTTTCAGCGCCTCGAATACCGCAATCAGCACGGCCAGACCACCAGCGAACACCGGCCTGCGTTCCTCGCTCAAGCCTGCCAGCTTGAGTTTGTCCACATGCCCCGCTTCGATCATCATGTCGCGCACCTTGTACATGTGCTCCAGCGTAATGCCGTAAGGTGCCAGCCCGGTTTGCTGGATAACCTTTTTTACTGCGCGGATAGTGCCTGATGCGCCGGTAGCCGATTCCCAGCCAATCTCCCGGTAGGCCGCCTTGATCGGGCGCAATTCCAGATGGGCCGCCGTAACGGCTTTTTCCCAGCAGGACTTGCTCAGCTTGCCGTCGGGGAAAAACGCCCGACTGCTGCTCACACAACCCATGCGCAGGCTTTCCAGGTGCAACGGCTCATAGCCCTGTCCGATGATGAGTTCCGTGCTGCCGCCGCCGATGTCCATGACAAAGCGCTTGCCCTGTTGATCCTTGACCAACGAATGGGCGACACCGAGGTAAATTAGGCGCGCTTCCTCACGTCCGCTGATGATGGAAATGGGGTGGCCGAGTGCCTCTTCCGCCAGATGCAGGAATTCGCGGGCATTTTTGGTCTGGCGCAAGGTATTGGTGCCAACCGCCGTCACATTTTCGGAGGGAAAATCGCGGATACGTTCGCCAAAACGCAGCAGACAGGCAAATGCCCGTTCCTGCGCCTCCAGGCTGAGATGGCCTTTGGCATCCAGCCCCCCCCCCAAACGCACTGACTCGCGCAAACGATCCAGAACATTGACCTGCCCAAAGGCGTCAAGCTGCACGACGATCATGTGGAAACTGTTGGAGCCGAGATCAATTGCAGCCAGTTTACGGGGCTTCAGCTCCGCTCCTGAATCCGCCGTCACTCCAGCACCATGATGCAATCAACTTCGACCTGCGCAGCACGCGGCAGGGAAGCCACGCCAATGGCTGCACGCGCCGGATACGGCTCAGTGAAGAATTCCGACATCACTTGATTGACCACGGGAAAATGGACCAGATCGGTCAGGAAAACATGCACTTTCACACAGTCATTCAGGGAGCCACCGGCGGCCTTGGCGACTGCTGCCAGATTGCGAAAAACCTGACGTACCTGCTCGGCAATATCGCCTTCCACCATCTCCATCGTAGCGGGCACAAGGGGAATCTGCCCGGAAAGGTAAACAGTGTTGCCAGCGCGCACCGCCTGGGAATAAGTACCGATAGCCTGCGGGGCGTCTGTTGTGGAAATGATGCTCTTGGTCATTGGCGTCCTTATTTCGTCATATCGATTACATTTAATACATTAGGGATATGTTTTAGCTGACGAATGACTTCTTGTAAATGACTGGAATCATCAACCTGTATGGTAAATGCATCCTGCTTGCTACGACCTTCTCCGGTAATCTTCAGGTCGATGATATTCACGTCCAGCCCATCAAGGCATTTGGTAATCTGGCGCAGCATGCCTTTCACGTCACGCACTTCGACCACGATATTGGCCGCCATTTTCTGCCCCGCTTCACGCTCGCCACGCAACGGCAACTCTCCGTGCCGCCGCAACCAGCCCCGGATCGCCGAACTCGCCGCACTGGTCTTGACAAAATTCAGCCAGATCAATTGTGGCCTGGCTGAATCATCTGTCAGAACCTTGATGGTCGCCATGTTATTGGGAATACGGCTACGTAACGGCATCGCCCTGCCATCAATCAGCGCCCCGACACAGTGGTTCCCCACCTCGGTATGCACGGCATAAGCAAAATCCACCAGCGTGGCACCACGCGGAAATTCTTTCACCTCGCCAGCAGGGGTATAAGCATAAATTTCCGTCTGGAACATGTCGGCCTGCATATCCGCATAAAACTCATCCGGATTTTGCGCCTGACTGTCGAATTCCTTGACCCGTTCCACCCAGGATTTGAAAACCGCCTGGGTATACTCGGCCTTCTGGGCAGAACGCGCATCGGGATAACGCCAGCAGGATGCCATGCCGAACTGGGCCATGTGGAACATGTCGCGCGTCTGTATCTGGAAGCGGATAAGCTGCCCGCTTTTTGCCGTTACCGTAGTCTGTAGGGCCTGGAAACCAAAAGCACGCGGGGCTGCGATAAAATCCCTCACCATCCCCATGCGCGGCTTGAACATGCCATGGATAATGCCCATCGCCTGATAGCATTCACTGACCTCGCCAACCTGTACGCTGAGTTCCAGTAAATTGCATTGCTGGCGAAAACTCACCCGCTTGCGGCGGCACTGTTCATAAACCCGGAACAGGTTTTTTTCCCAGCGCATGGTATTACTGCGAGGAATGGCCACCTGTAACGCCTGCTCAATGTCATCGAAAATCTGCTGATGCTCTTGCTCATGATCAAGCAGATACTGGTCGAGGGCATTTTGTAAAATCTGGCTGCGCCATGCATACAAATGCTGGAAAGAATGCCATTGCAGCTTGCGGCGAATGTCATTCATTCCCAAACGGCGCGCCAGCGTCACATAGGTAGTGGCCGTTTCGTGCGCGATACGCCGCCGCTTTTCCGGCGGCATATTGCCAAGCGTTTCCATATTGTGCAGCCGGTCAGCCAGCTTGATCAGCACCACTCGGAAATCCCGCGTCATAGCCTGCATCATCTTGTGGTAACTGGCAATCGTGACAGCCTGTTTGGTCGGCAGGCCATCATTGCGTTTCAGTTTGGTAACACCCTCAACCAGTTCGGCGACGGTTTCGCCAAAGCTGTCGGCGATTTCCTGCCGGAGGCAATTGGTGTCTTCAAGAACGTCATGTAGCAAAGCCGCACACAGGGTATCTTCGTCCAGATACAACTGGGCGAGATTATGGGCAACTTCAAGTGGATGGGTAATGTAGGGAGTGACATTATCGGCACGGAATATGCCGTCGTGCTTTTCCGCCGCCATCAGGAAGGCATTGTAGACTTTGGTGATACCTGCCTCATCCATGTAGCGCTCAACCAGGCGCATCAGATCAGCCGCGCGGAAAACCCCCGGTGGTGGTGGCTTTCTGGATGGCCCGCCCCCGTCATCATCACTGCCGCCATTGCCAGAACCCGACCCGCAATTTCCTTCATCCCCACCAGCGGGAGGCAGACCATGCCCGTCATCTTCGGGAGGTGACCCAAGGTATCTATCTTCTGACATATAACCTCCTCACCGAACCATACAGAGAGGGCACACGGACAAGCATTCCATGAAAAACGCCTGCCGGATTACTCACGGACAGGCGTTTTCAGGGAATCAATCGTCCATTGCAACTGTGGAAATCACCACAGGCTTCTGGCTCAGCAAGCCTTCAGCAATTTCACGCAGGGCTATGACGGTAGGCTTGTCGCCTTCTTCTGCCAACAGCGGCTGTGCGCCGTGGGAGATGTCGCGCGCGCGTTTCGCCGCTTTCAAAACCAGCTCAAAATTATTTTCCACATGCTGCAAGCAGTCTTCGACTGTAATACGTGCCATTTCGGTTACGCTCTGAAATTTAATCAAACGAATAAGCTATGCTGAATCACAGCAGAGGTCAACCCTAATATTTCAGGCGGGCGTAATAGGTCTTCTGCGCGGCCTCCCGTGCTTGTCCCAATGTATGGATACCCTTTTCAGCCAGCAACGGAATCAGGCGCAGGAATACTTCCGCCGTCGCCATCGCATCGCCCAGCGCAGTATGCCGCCCCAGGATGTTGATGTTGAAACGCTCGGTAATCGCTTCCAGCCGATGCGATTCCTGATTGGGGTGCACCACCGCCGACAGTAACAATGTATCCATGACCGGATGGTCGAACACCAGCCCCGTAAGCTTTTCCTTCACTTGCAGGCAACGCATGTCAAATGCCGCATTGTGCGCCACCAGCACTGTGTCCTGCGCAAACTGGTGAAAAGCGGGTAATACCTTGTCGATGGTAGGTTGCCCCTTCACCATTTCCGGGGTAATGCCGTGAATGGGGATGGTAATCCTGGGAATCGCACGGCGCGGGTCAACCAGCTGGTCAAAACTTTCCTGCCGCAACAACTTGCCATTGACGATGCGCACTGCCGCAAGCTGGATGATTTCGTCACCATTGGCAGGGTCAAGGCCGGTCGTTTCCGTATCAAATACGGTGAATGACAGTTCGCTCAACTTGCTGTCTTCCAGCGAACGGGTTTGTGCCGAGGTCTGGAACAGGTCGAAATCGTAGTATTCCGGGCGACTTTCGTTGCGCACCACACTGGCTGTTTCCAGTTGCTCCTGCGGTGCCGCCAATGGCAACAGGAAGCGGAAAAATACCGTGCCGTTTTCCGGCTCGCGTCCGAACCAGAAAGCGCCGCCGTGGCGTTCCACCACATCCTGAATGGTCAGGGAAGTATCCTCACCCGCCGAGCGCATCGGGTCGGTTTCCCACCCCGGAATCACCTTGTCGGTAAGCTTATTGGCGGAAGGCTGCCAGCACAAATCCAGTTGCCCGCGCCCATCGACCCGTTTCAGGCGCAGCTGTACGGTGGTAATGGTGCATTCCTGACGTAACCGTTCGGCCAGATAGGATAATGCCTGTAATAACGAAAAGCTCTCCACCTTGAGCCACAGGGAATCGTCCAGATCATCGGCGACAGCCGTCAGCGTCCCCAGCGACTCGATGCGGCGAATGGCGGCAGCCGCCAGATCAGCCCCCAACATGTCTTCCAACGGCCAGCGCAATACCAAACTATCTACTGAGGAAGATTTGATCTCACGCAGACGGTTTCCCAGCCCCGCTGTTTCTTCCCGCAGCACTTTCAACAGACGATCATGCATATCAGGCTCGATATCGGGGTATTCCAGCACATCCAGTGCCGCCTGCATGTTGGCCAACGCCGCCCGGCTACGTTCGGTCAGGGTATGCAGGATACTGTCCTGACGCGCCTGCGCCTCAAACTCACGGGTAATGTTGTCGAGCATCAGCACGAAACCGGTCATTTGCGAAGCTTCACTATTATCCTGTACGGAACGCACCGGAGCCATCTGCGCCCGCAACAACTGCCCCGATGGCGTAGTAGTAATGAACTGGGCGGAAGGCGCTGCTGCGCCACGTTGCAGGCGGTGCTGAATATTTTCCAGCGCGTGCGCCACCAGTTTGCGGTCGAACACGCCGTAAACAGAACGCCCCAACCCAATCAGTTCCGTACCACCGATGGAGCCTGGGGCTTGCGACAGAGCACGGAACTGCATACGTGCACGGTTGTTATAAAGCAGAATACGCCCATCAAGGTTGCACACCACCACGCTTTTGGTGAGTTCGGACATGAGCGCTGCAAGGCGGTTTTTTTCCTGCTCGGTGTTATGGGCGGCTTCAGCAACCCGCTCATCCATTTCCTCGCGCAAGGCTTCGCGCTGTTGCACCAACTGGTTGAACAGCTCGGTCAAACGGCGGTTTTCAACACTGCCAGTGGGTTCAAGCTGGCGTTTGACATCGGTTCCCAGCAACACCTGAGCCTCTTCCGCCAAACGCGCCGGAGCTGTCATGAAATACGCCACCAGGCGGCTGAGCATAGACCCAACAAGCACCAGCGACACTGCCCACATGAGAACCAACAACACAGCGCGTGCGCCTACCGCATTGATGACAGCGGCACGCTCGCTTTCGGTCAAAGCTGCTCCGATCAGGGCACCTGTTACCAGCAGCCACGCCAGGCAAACTATCCCAATGATAACCACCCCGATGGCCACCCGCTTGTCAAAGCGCCTCATGCAGCAGCCTCCAGCAGCTCACGCACTTTCTGTACCAGCTCCTTGGTGGAAAACGGTTTGACCATGTAGGCATTCGCCCCCATCGCCAGCCCTTTGGTAACATCAGTGTCACGCCCCTTGGCAGTCAGCATCAGGATCGGCAACGCCTTGAATTCGGCATTGGCACGGACTTCGTGACATACGTCAAAGCCGGTTTTTCTCGGCATCATCACATCCAGCAACAACAGGTCGGGATGTTCGTTGGCTATCAGCTCACAGGCCTCCTGACCATCATGCGCGACCACCACACGGTAGCCTTCGCGTTTCATCAGAAATTCCAGCGAGATCAGGATATTGGGTTCATCATCCGCGATCAGCACGGTTTTGCTCATGTTGTTTTCCTCTCTCAATTATCTGGGCAGAAAAAAGCCGAAACAGGCTCCTCTACCTGCCTCCGACTCCAGCCACATATGCCCACCAAAATGTTCCACAATCTGACGACTGATCGGTAAGCCCAGCCCGGTTCCCTGTTGCGAGCCGGAAGCATTGTCGACCTGACGGAATTTTTCAAATACCAGCACATGTTTGTCTGCCGGAATACCAGGGCCATTGTCTGTCACCGTGACGGTTACCCCATCCTCTGCATCCTGCAAGCGCACATCAACCCTGCCGTTGCTCACCGGAACAAATTTGATGGCATTCGACAGCAAATTCAGTACCACCTGCATCAGCCGGTCAGAATCAGCGCGCAGGGCGGCAAGTTTTTCCGGCAATTGCATATGCAGGGCGATGCCACGTTCCCGACAGGTAGCGGCCACACTGCTGACGGCTTGCTGCACCACTTCACGCATGTCCACATCGGCTTCACGCCACTCGACATGGCCTGATTCGATTTTTGCCATATCCAGCACCTGACTGACCAGACGGCTCAGGCGTTCCGCCTCTCCCACCACAATGCCCAGGAACTGTTGGCGTTGTTCCGCCTCCATATCAGGGTCATCCTGCATCAGCTCGGTCAAGGCGCGGATCGAGGTCAGGGGGGTACGCAATTCATGGGTGACGGATGACATGAATTCATCTTTCAACCGGTCAAGGCTTTTCAGCTTTTCATTGGCTGCGCGTAATTCATCCGTTGCCAGTTGCAGTGAATGCGACTTTTCCTCCAGCGCCTGTGAATACGCCCGTAACTGGGAAGCCTCCTCCAGAATACGCATCACATCATCCAGCTCCAGTGCCTCCTCTTCCACCACGGAAGCCACCATTACCCGCGCAGAAGCACTGCCAATCGCCCCCGTCAGTTGCGTCTCTACGAAGTGTACCAACTTTGCATCAGCAGGTATTTGCCCTATATCATGTACACCCACTTGCCGGGCGTAATCAGTAAACAGACGTTCCGCCCGTTTTTCCCCCAGGAAGCGCCCCGCCAGATGCAGCAAATCCGTCACCTTGGCCTGCCCTTGCCAGAAAACCGGATGCGTCGTACTGGTGCGCTGGAATACATCCACGAACAGCAACGCCTGGCTGGCTTCGCGAGCACTGGGTCGATGCCCCAGCGATACCAATACATAAGCCGTGACATTGGCAAACAGGCTCCAGAACAACGAATGGCTCAGGTTATCCAGCCCCTCCAGCCCCAGTAACGCCTCTGGCTTGAGCAAGTTAATCCCGAACAGGCCATGGTGCAGAAAATCTGCTGGCATCCAGCCCGATTTTGCCAGCGATGGCAGCATCAGCGTATAGCTCCACAACACAAAACCCGCCAGCAAACCTGCCAGCGCACCGTTGCGCGTACCGCCTTTCCAGTACATCCCGGCCAGCATCGCCGGGGCAAACTGCGCCACCGCCGCGAAACTGATCAGGCCAATGCTGACCAGTGCATAAGCTTCGCCCGCCAGATGGAAATAAAGATACCCCAGCAGCAGAATGCCGATGATCGCCAACCGCCGTATTCCCAACAGCAAACCGGTCAAATCCCCGCCGGAACGCTCACCGAAACGACGGGTACGCAACAGTAACGGCATCACCAGATCGTTGCACACCATGGTTGAAACCGCGATAGCCTCGACAATCACCATGCCAGTCGCTGCCGACACCCCACCGACGAAAGCCAGCAGGGTCAGCGCATTCTGCCCCGCCGCCAGCGGCAACGACAACACAAAGATCTCCGGATTGGCCTTACCCTCGCCAAAAAACAGCAAACCACCCAGAGCAATCGGCAACACGAAAATATTGATCAGCAACAGGTACAGCGGAAACACCCACGCCGCACGGCGCAAATGGCGCTCGTCCACATTTTCCACCACCATGATCTGGAACTGACGCGGCAGGAACACCACCGACAACATGGCCAGCACTGTCAGGGTAACCCACTGGGAATACACAAACGGTTGCCCCTGATCGAACGCCAGCAGTTTGGCGAGGTTTTCTGACACCAGCGCCTGCCCGAAAATATCCCCCATACCATCGAACATGCCGTAAGTGACGAATATCCCCACCAGCAGGAACGCCAGCAGCTTGACCACCCCCTCAAAGGCAATAGCTGCCACCATGCCCTCATGCCGCTCACTGCTATCCAGATGGCGCGTACCAAACATGATGGTAAAACCGGCCAGCGCCAGCGCCACATACAGGGTTCCGTCAGACCACCAGTCTGTCGGGGTCGTTAGCTGCTCACCCAGCGGCAAGGTCAGGACAGCATAACCACTCGAAATCGCTTTCAGTTGCAAGGCGATGTACGGCACAATTCCCACCACCGTAATCATGGTCACCAGCCCCGCCAACAACGGGCTTTTGCCATGACGACTGGCAATGAAATCAGCGATCGAAGTAATACGGTAAGTCTTGGCGATGCGGATCATCTTGCGCACCACCAGCCAGGCCAGAATCATGGCCAGCATCGGCCCCAGATAGATTGGCAGGAACCATACCCCGGCACTCGCCGCCCTCCCGACACTGCCAAAGTAAGTCCAGGCCGTGCAATACACCGCCATCGACAGCGCATATACCCACGGGCTGGCAATAATGGAATGCCCCGCCTCCGCCCGCTTGTCGCCCACATACGCAACTGCAAACAGGCTCAACAGGTAGGTAAATGTCACCCCGATAACCAGAACAGGCGACAGCATGGATCAATCCTCGCCCGTTTCCATGATCAGTGCCAGCAGCACGATCAGGATCACCCAAACCAGAAACAGTCCCAATGGAAACAGCGGCACACCCAGCACCTGTACCTCATGCTTCCACAACGCCAGCAAGGGAAAATTCAGCAACGCCACACCCACCGCAAACAGCGCCAGCAAACGTTGCGAAGTCATACTGCTTTTCAGCATCAGCTCTCCTCCTCCCTTGACCAACCTAAACTGCCCGGTAACGACGGAACATGGCTTGCTGCAAACCTGCCACCACCTCACAGGCATCCCGTAGATGACGCCGCTCAAGCGATGACAGACTGGCTAACGGTAAGGCATTATCCGGGATTACACCTTGCTGCACCTGGCGCGCCTGATGGCGCAAACGCAGGCTGCCAATGGATTCCAGCGCCTCCTGCAAATCACGCACATCCACACGGTTCAACACCCCATGATTCGCCAGTGCATCCAGCCGCTCGAAGGTGTTGACCTGCGGCAGGCCATGCGTCAGCGCATATACCCGCGCCAGATCTATCACTGGCACAACACCGCGCTTTTTCAAGTCTATTACTTTTTCATCGTCTGCGTTGCGTTCTGCTGCAAGCCCCTTCCAGAACGTCAGGGGCGGCTGGAATGCCTGTGCATTTTCCGCCAGCAAGGTCTGGAACAGGCGGCTTGCGCGGGTACGCACCAGTAAATCATCCCGCAGGCTGCACCACAGGCTTTCTTCGCCATATGCGCAACGCAAATCAAAAAAGATGGTAGCGTTCACCAGCGCTTGTGGTTCAGGTGTTTCTACCCACTGGGCAAAATATTCTTTCCAGACACGCAAAGGCTGCCGCCACTGCTGATTGGTCGCCATGATGTCGCCGGGGCAATACACATAACCGCAGGCAGCCAGGCCATCGCTGACAAATTGCGCCAATTCCCGGAAATAGGCATCGTGCAATTGCGGCACGAAGGCATCATCCAGAATCATGGCATTGTCCTGATCAGTGTGGATGGTTTGCTCATGACGCCCCATCGAACCGGCAACAATGAAGGCATAAGGAATGGGTGGGCTGCCGAAGCGGGCTTCCGCCAGTTTCAACAGCCGATGCACGATTTCCTGCCCGACCAGACTGAGGGAATGGGCAATGTCGCGGGCAGCAACGCCGTACTGCACCATGCGCACCAAGGCAGGCGGCAGGTGCTGACTGAGGCGCGCCAAGGCGTCTACATCCGGGGCAACGTGAATATCACCCACCAGCCAGGCCGCGTTGTAATCATACTGACGGAGCAAATCGAACACCGACACCACGCCAAAACGACTGTCTGGCAATGTCACCAGAATGTGCCGGATATTACGCCGTGCCATCAACAGCAAAGCTTCCGCAGCGGTCTGCTCAGCGGACACGATCAACGGGTCAGGCGTCATGATGGCACTGATCTCCGTAGCGGAGTCAAGCCCGGCAGCCAGCACCCGTGAGCGCAAATCCATATCGGTAATAATGCCTTGCAGGCTACTGTTGGCATCCAGCACCAGCGCAACGCGGCTGCCTACCTCAGTCATACGGGCAGCGACCGTGCGAATGGATGCGTTTCCCGGCACAGTCAGGGCCGGGCAAGCAAGCTCGGTCAGGTGTACATGCAGCACATCTGTTTCACTCCTCCAGCGGTATGTGGAACCCCTCTGCTATTTTTTTTATGAGGGGGCTTATCTAAACCGGTCAGCCTGATAACGGCTCGCCATGCTTTCCTGCATGGTTGATACAACCTCAAAGGCATCTTTCAAATGGCGGCGCTCCAGCGCGGAAAGTTCTTCTGGTGGCACATGGTTGTTCGGCTTCTGGCCATTTTCAATCTGCTTGGCCTGGTGTTGCAGGCGGATCATGCTGATGAGTTCAAACGCATCACGCAAATCGCCAACCGTTCCTGCGGTCATGACGCCTGCCTCGCCGATCGCATCCAGCCTTTCCCAGGTATTGATGGGAGTAAGCCCCCCTGCCAGCGCATACAAACGGGCCATGTCGATTACCGGCACAACGCCGCGCTTTTTCATGTCCATGCCCTTTTCGGAATCGGTATCCTTGCTGTCCTTGTCCAGCACGAACCCCCGGAAAAAACCGATGGGTGGCTTGTGGCTGAGCGCATTACCCGCCATGAATGCCTGGAACAGGGTTTGCGCCTTCGTCTTGACGAGGATTTCCGCCTGGAGACGATCCAGCAGGCTCTTGTCGCCGTGCAAACAACGCAGGTCGAAGAAAATGCTGGCGTACATCAGCGCCTTGGGCTGCGGGCTTTCAATCCAGTTGGTGAAATAACCATGCCACACCGACCACGGTTGCCGCCACTGGTTATTGGTCGCCATCACATCACCGGGGCAGTACACGTAACCGCAGGCATTCAGGCCATCACTGACGAACTTTGCCACATTGCGGAAGTATTCACCGTGCTCCGCTTCATTGTAATCATCCGACAGGATCATGCCGTTATCCTGGTCGGAATGCGCCGTTTGCTCGCGCCGCGCCATCGAACCAGCCACGATGAAAGCATAGGCAACCGGCGGCTGCCCAAATTTTTCTTCCGCCATCACCAGCAGGCGGCGGGCAATAGCCTGACCAATCGAGCTAATCGCATGGCCTATGTCGTTGGCAGGCAAGCTTTGCCTGACCAGATTCACCAGAATTTTGGGCAGCCCCTGGCTCAGCTCAGCCAGACGTTCGACATCCCTGGCTGCGAAAATGTCACCCACCAGATAAACCGCATTATCCCCCTGGCTACGCAGCAAATCAGTCGCGGAAACGACCCCGACGACATCGCTGCTTTCCACCACCGGCAAATGGCGGATGTTGCGCCGTGTCATCAGTGACAGGGCTTCGGAAGCCTGATCACGCGGAGAAAGCGTCAGTGGATCAGGGGTCATGATGTCGGCAATTGGCGCATCCACACTGAGACCTTCCGCCACTACCCGCTTGCGGAAATCCACATCGGTGACGATTCCGCACAGGCTGCCGTCGGCATCCGTCACCATTGCGGTCTGGGCATCGAAAGTGCTCATCTGGCGGGCAACCTGACGGATGCTTTCCTCCTTGCCAACCAGCATCGGCAACTTCATCAGGTCACGCACATGCATTGCCACCAGCGCAAGCCCTGCCCCACTACGGATTTCCTGGATGGCGCTGCGCAAACGTTCCGGCTTGCGTTCGGCAAAATACTGGCGAACCCGTTCAAAGCGCCCCAGCAGGGACAGGAACAACGCACCCGGCACAGCGTACAGCACGGTATCCTCAATCGCCCGTACCGTCATGCTGACCTTGCCACCACGCATCACCGAGCGGTAACCCGCCCAGTCACCCTCACCGAAACGCCCATACCAGTCACCGTTTTCCAGCAGCACATCGACCGCTCCGGCTCGAATCAGGAAAGAAAATGTATTTTGTGCGCCGATCGTCAACACATCCTTACCCTGAGGAATGCGTCGAACCTCCACCTCCCTGGCCAGCATTTCCAGCTCTTCCACTGGAAGCTCGGTCAAGGGGGGGCATTTCGCCAGAAAATCTCGAATCGCAAGCTGTTCAACGTCCATTCACCCTACCTCGTGGCATTCAATTTGTGCGCAGCAGCATAACACGGGATACACCCCTGTTTTTTGCTTTATAGCAAGGAAATGACCTGTTGCGGGGGAATCTTGCGTAAACAGTCGAGATGCTCCAGCGGGCATTCACGCTTGAAACAGGGGCTGCATTCCAGGCCGAGATGCAGGATGTGGGCTTTTTCACTCAAAGGTGGAGTGTAAGAAGGGTCGGATGAACCGTAAAGTGCAATGACCGGCGTATCGACGGCGGCAGCCACATGCATCAGGCCAGAATCGTTGCTCACCACTTTGTCTGCCAGCGACAACAGTACCAGCACTTCCTGCAAGCTGGTTTTGCCCGCAAGATCAAGGCAAGCGGAAGAGCTGACCGTCGTGGCGATTTGCGCGGTAACAGGCGCATCCTTGCCGGAACCCAGCAGAATGACTTGCCCGCCTTGTGAAACATGATGCCGGGCGACTTCAGCGAAATATTCGGCAGGCCAGCGTTTGGCTGCACCGTATTCCGCACCGGGGCAAAGCGCCAACAACCGCCCCAGCTTCCCTGCCAGAAATTTTTGACTGGTGCTTTCACGCAACGCATCCGTAACCGTCAGGCGAGGCGGCGGAACCTGCGGCAGCAGTTGCGCACCCTGCGGCAAACCCAGTGCCACGAACCGCTGTACCGTCATCGTCAGCACTGACTTGTCCAGCGGGCGGATGTCGTTCAGCAAGCCGTAACGCATTTCACCCTTGTAACCAGTGCGTACCTTTGCCCTTGCCCAGAAAGGAACCAGCGCAGACTTGAGGGAACGTGGCAACACAATCGCCCAGTCGTAAGCTGATCCACGCAGGGCGTTACCCAAGCGGAAACGCGCCAGCATGGCCAGCTCACCATGTTGCAGCGGCATTTCAATGGCGGCATGGACTTCCGGCATGGCAGCCAGAATCGGCTTGCTCCAGGCCGGAGCAAGCACATCTATATCCATCAAGGGAAAACGCTGTTTCAGCGTCATGAAAAGACTTTGCGCCATCACCATGTCGCCAACCCAGGAAGGGCCGACGATCAGGCAACGCTGAGGGGAAACCGGCATCGCCTCAGTCAATCAGGCGGTAAAGTGTACCGCAATAGGGGCAACGGGCAGTCTTGTCCGCACTGCTGTCTATCGCCAGGAATACACGCGGATGCGAGCACCACAAAGCGCTTTCATCAGTTGGGCAGTGCAGGGGCAAATCCTGCCGCTTCACCACCACTTCGCGGGTTTCACCCAAACGCTTGTAATCAGCAATACTTGGAGCAAATGCAGACATGATGCCTCCCTTGTTGGTGCGTTATACGTAAGTCAGCCAGTCCCGGTATTTTTCCGCACGACCGTGCACCACGTCAAAATACAGGGATTGCAGTTTCTCGGTAACCGGCCCGCGCTTGCCTGCGCCAATCGGGCGACGGTCAAGCTCACGGATCGGCGTTACTTCTGCCGCAGTACCACTGAAGAAAGCTTCGTCCGCAATGTAAACTTCATCGCGGGTAATGCGCTTTTCGCGGATTTCAATGCCCAGATCAGCAGCCAGATGCATCAGGGTCTTGCGGGTAATGCCATCCAGCGCAGACGTCAGGTCTGGCGTGTAGATGATGCCATCCTTGACCAGGAAGAAGTTTTCACCGCTGCCTTCGGCCACATAGCCTTCGTTGTCCAGCAACAGGGCTTCGTCATAACCATCGTCCAGCGCCTCACGCAGCGCCAGCATGGAATTCATGTAATTGCCGTTCGCCTTGGCCTTGCACATGGTGATGTTGACGTGATGGCGGGTGAAGGAAGAGGTCTTGATGCGGATGCCCTTTTCCATGTTTTCCGCGCCGAGGTAAGCACCCCACGTCCATGCAGCCACCATGCCGTGTACCAGCAGGTTGTCGGCACGCAAACCCATGCCTTCCGAGCCATAAAAACACATTGGACGGATGTAGGCGGAATCCAGGTTATTTTCGCGTACTGCCGCACGCTGGGCTTCATTCAATTGGTCTTTGCTGAACGGAATGTTCATGCGCAGGATTTTGGCGGAATTGAACAACCGGTCAGTATGTTCCTGCAAACGGAAGATAGCCGTGCCCTGTTCGGTCTTGTATGCCCGCACGCCTTCAAAAACGCCCATGCCGTAATGCAGGGTATGGGTCAGTACGTGGGTTTTGGCTTCACGCCAGGGAATCATTTCACCGTCCAGCCAGATCAGGCCATCGCGGTCGGACATTGACATTGCTTATCTCCACAGATCAAAACGAAACGGAAAGCATACACGCAGCCTTCATTTGTTGCCAGCCTGTGAAACGCCCAGCCCCATAAAAAAAGAAGCCCTGCGGCGCACCATCAGGGCTGGAGAAAAGTGTGGTGAACCGCCTAGAGGGAGGATGGCGTTCCACTTGCCGGGTCAAGTCCCCGGAAAACGGTAAACTCCTGCACCGGTTTGGCCCAGCCCGAGCCGCGCGCGGCGGCAGTCGAAACCCGTGCATTACGCTGAAAGCCAACCGTCTGCACACTCTGCCGATCACTCAAATGATTGTATTCAGCCATGATTTTTGCGACATAGTTGCGGGTTTCCCGGTAGGGAGGAATCCCCTTATATTTACGTACTGCTCCCGGCCCGGCATTGTAGGCCGCCAGCGCCAGTTGTTTGTCACCGCCAAATTCACGCAGCATTTGCGCAAGGTATTTCACCCCGCCCTTGATATTCTGATGTGGATCCAGGGCATCCCCCACCCCCATCAGGTCGGCAGTGCCCGGCATCAACTGCATCAACCCCATGGCTCCGGCACTGGATCTGGCATTGGGATTGAAGCAGGATTCCTGCTTCATAACGGCGCGCACCAGATTCTCATCCACACCATAGGCGCGGGCGTAAGTGCGCACATGTTCTTCATGCTGGGCAAATTTACGTTCCAGTTGCGCCTGATTCTGACCACCACAATGGCTACGGCCAACAGCAGGCAGATTTTTTGCCCCAGAACTGGGAACATTGCTGCTACGGCGTTTGCCTGTTTTTTTCTGGGGAGCGCCGTATTTGGCGACCATTTTGTATGTATTGCCCTTTTTGGGCGTATTCGTCAACCAGCGAATCCCTTCCTTATCAACATATGTATAGATTTCTGCTTCCGCTGACTGGGAAAACAGGCCCACACCACACATGGCGGATAATGCAAGCACACTTTTTACCTGGAGGGATTGGTTTGGTGTATTCATCATCATCACTTTGTTGTTTTTATTGATAGAAACTTGATGGAACCAGGAATGCGCCTTACGCGCCACCGTCATTAATCGTTCTTGTCCTTCAAATCCGTCACTGACTATAAGCTCCCATTTCCCGCATTGTCCAGTTTCAACCGGATAAACGGCGAGTTGAAATTTCTCTGTTCTGTCCTACACTCAATCACACAAGTCAGTCAGTCAAACCAGTTACGCGGGGTTCATAGGGATGGTGATACCGCAACCGGATCCGCGTACCCTGTGCGCGGATCTTTCTCTATTTGAATGGTATTCAGGCGATTAATGGAGAATGCGCGGATCAACCAGACGGAACGGGGAAATTTCTGCATCAAAGCGTTCACCATCATCCGCCAACATCTGGTAAGTGCCACGCATGACACCCAACGGAGCATCCAGAATAGTACCACTGGTATAGCGGAAACCTTCTCCCGGCTGCAAATAGGGCTGCTCGCCAACGACACCTTCCCCCCTGACTTCCTGGGTACGGCCATCAGCATCGGAAATGATCCAGTGACGGGTAAGCAGTTTGGCAGGAACACTACCCTGATTGACGATCGTCACGGTGTAGGCAAAGACATAGCGCGCCTGTTCCGGGTCGGATTCCTTTTCAATAAACTGGGACTCGACAGATACCTGAATTTTGTAACGCTCACCATCCATAATCACTGCTCCTACAGACACTCTGCACCAGAACATATAGCACTTCTGCCCAACCCGACAATAAATTCCGACCAAAGCGGCGCATTTCTTACAATAGCACCAGATTGTCGCGGTGGATCAACTCCGGAGCATCCACATAACCCAACACCTGCTCAATGGACTTGCTGGGTTGGCGTCTGATACGCCCGGCTTCTTCACTGGAATAATTCACCAGCCCTTTGGCGATCAAGCGACCGTCTTCTGTTACGCAACTGACGACCTCACCACGGTCGAAAACACCTTCAACCCTGGTAACGCCGACCGGCAACAAGCTTTTTCCAGTTTTGAGAATCGCTTGCGCAGCGCCAGGATCCACCCACAAGGTTCCTTTGGCTGCCAATTGGCCAGCAATCCACTGCTTACGGGCAGCGATAGGCGCGGCATCCGGCAACAGCAGGGTTCCAAGCAATTCACCTGCCCGCAGGCGCTCCAGCACCAATGGTTCACGCCCGGATGCGATAACGGTAGCACAGCCGGAACGTGATGCGCGCTGCGCTGCCAGTACCTTGGTGCGCATTCCACCGCTACCGATCAGGGTTCCCGCCCCACCCGCAAATTCCACATAATCCGGGTCGTTGGCGCGGCCTTCGTGGATCATTTGCGCATCGGCAAACTTGCGCGGATCCTTGTCGTACAGGCCCGACTGATCAGTCAGGATCACCAGCACATCAGCTTCCACCAGATTCGCCACCAACGCACCCAGCGTGTCGTTGTCACCGAGACGGATTTCCTCGAAAGCCACGGTATCGTTCTCGTTGATGACCGGAATGACTTTCAGGTCGATCAACGTGGTCAAGGTACTACGGGCATTGAGGTAACGGCGGCGGTTGGCGAGGTCATCATGGGTTAGTAGCACCTGCGCGGAATGGAACCCATGTTGCTGAAATACATTCTCATAAGCGTGGATCAGCCCCATCTGACCAATGGCAGCAGCAGCCTGCTTTTCAAACAGGGCTTTGGGCTTGGTTTTCCAGCCCATGCGGCTCATGCCTTCGGCGACAGCACCGGATGACACCAGCACTATTTCGACACCGGATTTGTGCAAGCGCGCCATTTGCCCGGCCCAGTCGGCGAGAGCTTCGCGGTCAAGCCCCTGACCGTCACGGGTCAGCAAAGCACTACCTATCTTGACCACCCAACGCTGGGTGCGGGACATGAATTCACTGCGGTGATTGTTGTTCTGCATGTTCGTCCAGATACTGCATAATGTGGAAACACAGGTCTTGCGTGCCTTCACCGGTAGCGGCAGAAATACGGAACACCGGGCCTGTCCAGCCGAGCGCATCGATAACTTCCTGGCAGCGGGCAACACGCTCTTCCGGTGGCAGCACGTCTATCTTGTTCAGCACCAGCCAGCGTGGGTAATTGGCCAGTTCGTCGCTGTACTTTTCCAGCTCGTTTTCGATGGTGCGCACAGCATGTACTGGCTCATTTTCCTCCGCCAGCGGGGCTACGTCTACCACATGCAACAACAGACTGGTGCGGGACAGGTGACGTAAAAACTGGATACCGAGACCTGCCCCTTCCGCCGCGCCTTCAATCAAGCCGGGAATGTCCGCCATGACAAAACTTTGCAATGCCCCGACCCGCACTACGCCAAGATTGGGATACAAGGTTGTGAAAGGATAATCGGCAATTTTGGGGCGCGCTGAAGAAACAGCACTGATCAGGGTAGATTTGCCAGCATTCGGCAAGCCCAGCAACCCCACATCTGCCAACAGTTTCAGCTCCATCCGCAGGGCACGCAATTCGCCCGGCGTACCCGGCTTGGACTGACGTGGCGCACGGTTGACGGAGCTTTTGTAACGCAGGTTGCCAAGGCCATGCCAGCCACCTTTCGCCACCATCAGGCGCTGCCCGGCCTCGGTCAGATCGCCGATCAGTTCACCGGTTTCCTCATCGTATGCGACCGTGCCAACGGGCACGCTGATTTCCCGGTCGTCGCCACGCTTGCCGGTCATGTTGTTACCCATGCCGTTTTCGCCACGCTGCGCTTCGTAGTAACGCTCATGGCGGAAATCGACCAGCGTATTCAGGTTGCGCTCCGCCACCAGATACACATCGCCGCCATCGCCGCCGTCGCCACCATTGGGGCCACCATATTCGATATACTTTTCCCGGCGGAAGCTGACGCATCCGTTCCCGCCATCACCCGCCTTGACGCGGATTACTACTTCATCAACAAACTGCATGTCTATTACCTGGGCATGTTTGCCCTTGCCTATATACGCAAAAAGCCCCGACAGGCGGGGCTTTCAGCAAATCGCTTAAGCAGCGTGTAATCAGTGAGCGCAGCCTTCGACTGGCTGGATGCTGATGTACTTGCGGTTTCTCTCGCCTTTCTGCTGGAAAACCACTACGCCGTCTGCCTTGGCGAACAGGGTATGGTCTTTACCGATACCAACGTTGTCGCCTGCATGGAATTTGGTGCCGCGCTGACGTACCAGAATATTGCCAGCCAGTACGAACTGACCACCAAAGCGCTTGACACCAAGCCGTTTGGATTCTGAGTCGCGACCGTTGCGGGTACTACCGCCTGCCTTTTTGTGTGCCATTGCTGTATCCCCTTACCTTACGCTGAAATACCAGTGATTTCGATCTGTGTCAGGTACTGGCGATGACCAGTACATTTCTGATGGTGCTTACGGCGGCGGAATTTCATGATCCGCACTTTTTCGCCGCGAGTCTGGGCCTTTACTGTTGCAGTCACCTTTCCGCCTGCAACGTAAGGTGTGCCGATTTGCACGGAATCACCTTCCCCGACCATCAGGACATTATCGAAATCAATGCTTGCGCCTTCTTCCACTTCTAATTTTTCAATCAGAAGGGTATCGCCTTGAGCGACGCGGTATTGTTTACCGCCTGTTACGATGACCGCATACATGATTTACGATTCTCCAAAAAATGTCCTGTTAAAGAGCCGCAGGATTTTACCTGTACCACCCATCAAAAGCAAACAGGAAATAAAATATTATCAGTGTTTGAGGGTATCGCTTGACATGCAGGGGTGCTGTTCCTAGCATTCGGGGCTTTCAGCACCCCGTATTATCATGGATTTCAACGCAATTCGCCAACTCGCCGACGCCGACATGCAGTCTGTCAACGCGCTGATCCAGCGCCGCCTGCATTCTGAAGTCGTGCTGATCAACCAGCTCAGCCACTACATTATTGGCAGTGGCGGCAAGCGGCTGCGCCCTATGCTCGCATTGCTGGTTGCCCGCGCCTGTGGCTATCAGGGTGAAAAACATGTGGATGTAGCGGCGATAGTGGAATTCATCCACACCGCCACCCTGCTGCACGATGACGTGGTGGACGAATCCAACATGCGCCGGGGCAAGGAAACCGCCAACAACGTGTGGGGCAACCAGGCGGCGGTATTGGTCGGCGACTTCCTGTATTCGCGTTCATTTGAAATGATGGTGGATGTGGGCAGCATGCGCGTGATGGAAATCCTTTCCACCACCACCAATACCATTGCCGAAGGCGAAGTCCTGCAATTGCTCAACTGCCATGACCCGGACACCACCGAACAGCGCTACATGGAAGTCATCCATTCCAAAACTGCCAAACTGTTTGAAGCCGCATGCCAACTGGGCGCAGTACTGGCAGGGCTGGATGCGGACAAGGAACAGGCCATGGCACATTTTGGCATGCACCTCGGCACTGCTTTCCAGCTGGTGGATGACGTACTGGACTATACTGCCGATGCCGAAGAAATGGGCAAAAACGTTGGCGACGACCTCGCCGAAGGCAAGCCTACCCTGCCCTTGATCATCGCCATGCAACGCAGCCCGGCAGCAACCGCTGTGATCCTGCGCAAATCCATTGAAGAAGGCGGACTGGAACATATCGACACCATCATGCAGGCAATTGCCGACACACAGGCGATTGACTACACCCTGGAATTGGCGAAAGGTGAAACAGAACGGGCGATTGCCGCCCTGCAATGCCTGCCGGATAGCGACTACCGGCAAGCGCTGCAATCACTGGCCTGGTTCGCCATCAACCGCAACCACTGAAGCGTTTGCGCTCGGAGAGTAGCAATAAATAGAATAAAAATTCGCCATTCCAGGTTGCGCAAAGCTTGATCAGCACGGTATTATCTACCCAGAACAAAGCACCAACAACACAATCGGACGTACATTCATTGCGGGGGCTATATGAATATACAAAAGTACAAAATTGCACTGGTCGCTCATGACAACCTAAAATCCATGTTACTGGGTTGGGTTCATGAAAACAGGCATATTCTGGCAGACTGCGAGTTATTTGCGACCGGCACAACCGGCAGCTTGCTCCACGAGAAAACAGGCTTGCCCGTCACTTGTTTTCTGAGTGGCCCTTATGGCGGCGACCAGCAAATCGGAGCAAAAATTTCCGAAGGCTTGATAGATATCCTGATATTTTTCTGGGATCCCATGACCGCCGTACCCCATGACGCCGATGTAAAGGCACTGGTACGGGTCGCCACCCTGATGAACATCCCTATTGCCAGCAACCAAAGCACCGCCAATTGCGTTCTCACCATGATTCAGGCGGCAAAACATATCGAACGCCCTTGGGTCATCAGCTTCGATTTTCCCGGACAAACCAAGGCTGTAGCTCCACCTGCGCCGCCATCCCTGCATCATCAGGCAAGCTACACATCACCATTCAGGCAACTGAAACAATTGCACCCTGGCTATGGAAAGGTTGATCCACTGTCGAAACTGAAATACAAGCTTGCCCCAACACACCCGGCAAATCCTGCGCATTGAGCCGTAGGGTAGGTTGAGACATGTTTTGGGGAAATTATTTTGTGCACGTTCCTAACCAATTTTTTTCGGCGGTGCAAACGACAAGGTAATCCCACCCTTTGCCCCTGCTTTTGCCAGCCCCACCAAGGCAAAACCACCTTCTGCGGTAATTTCCAGCGTCAGCTTGATTTCGTTCAACTGGAAATTACCCACTTCCGTGATCGACGAAAATACCTCATCCAAACCTGCGCGGATGTCTTGCAAGGAAGAAGTCAGCTTGTCCGTGGGTAAATTCCGCACCCGATCACCTCCACTTTCCCCCGCATTCAGCCGTCCGCCACCGTAAGGGTCGAAACCGCGTGTGGTTGAACCTTGCGGCTCCACCTCTACCGGCAATACCACCGGCAAAACCCGTCCTGACATAAGCACTCCTCTATTGATAATGGCGTTTGACCGTTTCAGCATCCTGACGGTCTTTCAGCAAAGTGGTGAGAAAAGGCAACAATCTGCGCTCATCTTCCAACTGGAAAAACAGTTCCTGCAAGCGTTGCGGGGAAGTGCCTGCTGCCAAGGCCATTGCCTTCAACCACACCAGCAACTCGCCGGTCGCAGGCTGCTTGCGCAGGCGCATCCCGCGCCGTAACTGCATGAAACGGTTGATTGCCAGCGTCAGCATTCCATTCCGGTTCGCTACATTGCTGAACCCTGCGCTGTGGCTTGCCACTACCCGATGCAGCATGTCCTGACTGAAATCAATGTGGTGGAACACACAACGGCGCAAGAACGCTTCCGGCAAACGGCGTTCACTGTTGGAGGTGATGAACACCAGCGGGCGGTTACCGTCCTGCATACTGATCTTCTGCCCGGTTTCCTTGACGGTGAAACTCATCTGGTCAAGTTCGTTCAACAAATCGTTGGGGAAATCACGCGGGGCTTTGTCGATTTCGTCGATCAGCAACACACGCGGTTTATCAGATTTGAGCGCAGTCCACAGGGGACGCTCTTCCACGTAATCGTCTTTGTTCAACGACTTACCGATTCCGGCTTTGACATGAGCATCGTGAAAATAACGCACGCTATCGAAATGGTAAAGGATGTCCTGCGCCTTGCTGTCGGATTTCACCTGCACATGCAGCACATCATCCAACCCCAGTTTCCACGCCACGTAATAGGCCGTTTGGGTTTTGCCGGTTCCCGGTTCGCCGGTCAGCAATAGCGGTTCGCCCACTGCCAATGCGGTGTTGACAGCTTCCTGCAAACCTTCATCCGGCACAAAACGGCTGGCGTCATGCTTGAGGCTTTCCGGCTGGAAAGGCCGCTGGCGCAACATCTGCAATGCCTGTTGCGGGTCATCCAGCCCCAGCAGGTTGAAGTGATAAGGGTTGTTCCCGCTCATGGATTACCTATAGCCATTTCTGGATGTCAGGGTTTGCCGTGCTTGGCTGCCGATTCGCCATTGTATGCGCTCTTGCCACAATGGTCTGTAATTCCAGCAGGACTTTTTCGTAACTGACTTCACCGTTGGTGGTGGCATTACCAATAGTTTCCCGTAATAGCCGGTTACGTTGTTCAGCATCGGCTACTGGCAGGCGGACTTCGTAATTGTGCAGGAAATCTTTCACATCCTTTGCGGTGATCTGCCCCAATTCATCCAGCAACTTCAGTTCCATGCCAGCCTCAAACTCCAGTGACCCCAGCAATAGGTGGGCGGCATCCGTAAAGCCGGGTTCTGCCTGCGGTAATTCAAACGCCAGCGCCAGCAAGGCTTTCAGGCCATGCCGTTGCAGCAGGGGATGCACATGGGCATTCCACCAGCGCAACAACCCCGCCACCTGCGGCAAACGTGCCGAACTACCCAGATACAGGGTGGCAAAGCGGCAATGGGCAACCAGGGGCACGGAACCGCCCAGCGAACTCAGCGAATCCAGCCGCCCCGGCAACTGCTCGATATGCTGGATGTGGAAACCTTCACACAGCATCTGGTCATAGGCCGCGTCTTCATTATGGAAATGGGCAGGCCAGCGGAAATCAAACTCCAGCATTTCCATATCAGGGTTCAGTTCACGCAATTGCACTGGCAGGCGCTCGTGGAAACGGTTCACCCCCTGCTTTTCGGTGCCATACCAGAAAAACGCCACGGTGTTGGGGCTGTAGCGCATGATGGCGCGGCGCAAATCGGTATTGACCTGATTGAACTGCGAAGTACGGTCAAGTTTCAGATACCAGTGCGTATCGCGGCTGGCGAAGCGGTACACCTCGCGTTTGGGAAATGTCCACTGGCGGTAATGCTGGTACAGGATCGGCGTCATCCAGCGTACCGAAGTCATGCCCGTGCCGGTGCTGCTGTAGGCGCTGGTAATCGCCTGATGGGGCGGGTAATGGTCAAGCAGCAAACGGGTCAGGAAGGTTTGCGCCTGTTCGCGGGCAGCGGCGGTAAAGGCATCGGTGCGGTTGACCACAATTGCCGGAACCAGCCCTTCCAGATGGGTGATGGCGCTGCCAATCTGCCCATTGCCACTGCGGCAGGCGTTCAGGTACAGCAAATGGGGGGGGCGGTTCTTCAGGACTTTTGCCAGATCCGGCATGGAAAACTTTTGCGCCGTACCATCCGGCAAGGTGAAAAACAGCGATGCGCCGTAATCATCACCATCGCCATGCCCGTAGAAATAGATCACATCCCAATGCTGCCGGGTCAGTTTGCGCACAAAATCAGGCCAGTGCTGCACTACTGCCAGCCGGTTGGGGTCAAGGAACTGTTCGTACCAGCTCCGCAGGTATTGCATCAGGGTGTTGGCGTGGCGTTCGCCTTCGGTAGTGGGCAGGCTGGCAGGTTCGGGGCAGACCAGCAGGATGCTGGGGATGCCAGGAAAATCCACATCCCGGCTGGCGGTTACGGTGGCGGCTACCGCGATATGCCAACCCTCCAGCACCAGAAAGGTCTTGTCACGCACCAGCAGGTTCCACGGCAGGCGCTGGATGAAACTGTCGGCGCTAACCACCCGCAAGGCCACTTCAGCAGCACCCCGCAAATCTTCGGCAAGCACCTCGCCACCTGCGGAAAAAATCAGCCCATACAGGTATTTTCCCAGTTGCAGTTGGGCATTTTCATCGAAAAATTCCGCCAGCCATTTGCCCCATTCCTTATTGAAATGCGCCAGTGCATGGTCAAGCTTGCGCAAATCCACCGGCTTGCCTTTGAGTTCCACGCTGGACAACTGGAATTGGCCTTCCAGCAAAGGCAACACAGCATTATCCTGCGCTTGCAGCCGCCAACTGTAAGCATCGTGTTGCAGAGGATCGATAATGAGTTCCAGCACTTTCATAAAGAGAAAGTATAGTTTCCGCTGAATGATTGCTCAATGCGTATTAACAGTATTTTAAGAACAAGAATCGCCAGCAGGGCTGGCTCCTGCAAAGAAGCACACACCCACTCTTCTGTAGGAGCTTGCCCTGCAAGCGATCCCCTCCCATAGTTACAAGGTGTTACCCTTTAACACCAACATTGGAGTAAGGCAATATGGCGACAACATCCGTGAAGCTAAGCGATGAGATGAATACCCGGCTGCGGCGCGTCGCCGACAGCAAACGCCGTACCCCGCATTAGGTAATGGTGGAAGCCATCAACCGCTACATCGAACAAGAGGAGCGCAAAGCGGCTTTTTACGCGGACGCTTTGGCCTCTTGGGAAGAATATCAACAAGATGGCTTGCACATCACATGGGCAGAGGCGAAAAACTGGATCAGCACAGGGGCGGACTGGCAGCACGAAATCCAACATTGTTGTTGCGGTTAGACGCGCGGAGGCGCATACGCCGCTGACACCAGCGACTCCAGCACCACAATCAGGCGGTTTTCCAGCTTCTCACCCAGCGTGTAACGGCGATTTTTGGGCAATTTATCCAACTGCGGGATCATCCACAGCAGCAAGTCGCGGCAATCTTCCACCGCTAACGGCACTGACGGCTTTGTATCCTTTCTGTTCATACCTTGCTTCCCTAAAATCGCCGCGCTACGCGCGGAAAAGAGCCATACACCTCAGCATCTCCCAACACTATCGCAACCCCAACCACATCGCCACCGATGGGCAAAGGTAAAAGGGTCAATTAGTCCTGGCAGCACGAAATCCAACGAGGTCGTCCCGGGTGGCGGGCGAGTAGTCGCTGCGGTTAGACGCGCGGAGGTACCTCGGTAGGCCGCTCCAGGAGCCGCCGCGAACAACACGCGACACACTGGTGTCGCAGCCCGTGCGGGCAGCCCCATCGACTGACGCCCCCTTGTAATTGTCTTGCCAACAATCTTCCGCCCACTCGTAAACATTGCCCTGCATATCATGCAAACCAAACTGACTGGCAGGGAATGAACCTACAGGCGCAGTCTCAACCCACTTATCCCTTCCCACGGCCAAACCACCACAACATTCATCCTTACCATAATTCGCCAGCTCATGTGATGCTTTATTGCCCCACGGGTAGGCTGTATCCGTCCCTGCCCGTGCTGCGAACTCCCACTCTGCTTCCGTTGGTAGCCGCCATGTGCGCCCCGTGGTTGACGATAGCCAGTCCAGATAAGCCTTCGCCCCAAACCAGCTTACATTGATGACCGGGTGCTGTTCAAAGCCCTGCTCAACTGTAAACGCGCCATCCTTACCCGCCAGAATATGGCTGGAGCTATCCTCATCTTTGCTGCTGAACCATGGCTCTTTTTCCGTGCCGCGCTGCTTGACAGCATTCAGGAACGCCACATACTGCTGGTTCGTCACCTCATACTTGCCCAACAGGAACCGCTTGACCGTGACTTCATGCGCGGGCTTTTCATCGTCGTCACAACCACCCTCAACGTTATCGCGTGACTCCACACATCCCATTGTGAACTTGCCGCCAGCGATGTTCACCATTTCCGGCACATCTTCAACTCCCCCCTTTGCAAAAGGGGGGCTGGGGGGGACTTCTCCCTTGGCATCCGCCCCTTTAACCTGAACCGCAGCAGCATCGACGGTAGAGGGCAAAGGGTTAATTGTCCTGGCAGCACGAAATCCAACGAGGTTGAGTCGGGTGGCGGGCGAGCTGTAGGTGCGGTCAGACGCGCGGAGGCCCCCCGGTAGGTAGAACCAGGAGCCGCCGCGAACAACACGCGACACACAGGTGTCGCTGCCCGGACGGGCACTGCCATCCGTTGGCGCATCCTTGTAATCACCTTCCCAGCAATCTTCTGCCCATTCCCACACATTTCCCTGCATATCATACACACCACCGTAAGGGGCAAAACTGGCAACAGGGGAAGTGAATTCAAATTGATCCTTGCAGGATTGATTATCACAGTTTGCCTTGTTCTCACCGATGGCATTACCCCAAGGGTAGGCAGTATCCGTCCCGGCGCGGGCGGCATATTCCCATTCGGCTTCGGTTGGCAAACGCCATGTCTGTCTGGCTTGCCCACTCAGCCATTGCAGGTAAGCTTTGGCATCATCCCAACTGACGCAGGCTACAGGGTGATACTCTGCCTGAGTGAAACCGGGATTGCGCCATGAATTCCCCTTGCCATCAATATAGTCATCTCCCTTATCGTTCAGAATGCGGCATGAACCTTCCTTTTCCGCCGTGGTTTCATAACCCGTGCCTTCCACAAAGGCGCGGAATTGCGCCACCGTCACTTCGGTTGCACTGATGGCAAAATCCGGCACAGTGACTTCGTGCGCTGGTTTTTCGTCGTTTTCACAACCACCCTCGACATTATCCCGCGACTCCACACAGCCCATCGTGAACTTGCCGCCCCGGATTTCCACCAGATGTGGTATCGGCGCATCCTTGATCTCGCCTGCCACAGAGCCATCAGGAACGCCAGTGTTGTGGATACCCACCCCGACAAACGCCAAAGCCAGCAACAGCGCCGCAAGACTCCCGCCCCGCTGCCAACGCACCGGCAGATAGGCGTCCGCCTGTTTCAGCCCCAGCTTGTCGCTGACCGCCACCAGATGTTTGCGCCCCTTGCGGGTCGCAGGCAGCGGGATTGCCACCATTTCATCACCCACCGTCTGCCGCAACGCGGGGAAGGATTTCACCAGTTGATCCAGTTCCTTCGCGCCCTGATCCGGGTCAAGCAACCAGCGCAGGCGGATGCGTTTCCAGCGCCACACTGCCCATTCAAGAGAGAAATCCCCCTCAATCCCCCTTTTGCAAAGGGGGAAGCCAGACATGCCACCCATCATTTTTCGAAGCCGCTCCCCAATCCCCCCCTTTGCAAAAGGGGGGCAAGGGGGGATTTTCTTCCCCGGTTCCACAGCATCCAGCAAGGCAGTCCACGTTTCAATCACGCCAGGGAGGGGAAGGATCCCCCCCCGCAACGCCGCCAACACCTTCGGCGCAAATTCCGCCTTACCCCCCGCAGCCCATGTCCCCGGCAAATTCAACAAGCGTTGCACCGCCAAGCGCGGCACTTCCGCAAAATGCCTCCCACGCAACACCTCCGCCGCCGCCAGCGACCACGCCCCCGGATACAAGGCCAATGCCTGCGCCCACGGCAATGCCCCCCCCAGCACCCGCGCCAGATAATCGTGGCACTCTTCCCCCTCCTGCTCGCGCCACTGTTCGACACTATCCTGCCCGTTCCCTTCGACTCCGCTCAGGGAACGGGCAGGAGCTGATTCACCCCCCAACGCCGCCGCCAACCCCGCCGCATCCGCCTGCCACAACGCCACCCCTTGCTGCAACAAACCCTGTTCCCGATGATCCCACCCGCGCTGTTCCTGCAAGGTCAGCAGTTTCGCCGTCGGCCACTCACCCCACGCAAACGTTTGTAAACCAATCGCCTTGTGCGTATCCGCAAACACCAGCATCAACAAATGTTGCTGGTGCGCTTCCCAGTCCTCCAGATGGTGCAACTGCCCATGCTGATCCACAAACCGCGCCGGGCTGCTGTTGAAGCGCCCCAAGGTCAGCCGCACCCCACGCACCTGCAAGGCATTGGCGAACTCTTCCGCCAGCCCGTGCCAGCGTTGCTGCACCACCCCCTGTTCCAGCAGAATCAGGATTTGCTGCAACTCACGCTGCTTCTCAAACTTCAGGATGGGCACACTGCCCGATTGCGCGGTAGCCTCCACACTCGCAGGCACATCCACCTCACGGGTGAACTGCTCGGTGACGATGTAACGTAGCTGGTCAGCAAAATGGTCGTTATCCGCCTCCTCCAGCCACGGCGGCAGCTTGCCACCCACTAGCGCATCATCGAAATATTGCGCAGGCAAATCCGGGTCAGCGGGCAACAGCTTCACCCGTGGGACATACGCCCGTTGCCACCACACCACCCCCAGGATTGCCGCCAGCAACCCACATAACCACGCCGCCGGTTGCCACAGGTCGGGCATGATGCGTTCATCGGCTTGTGGTTTGCGGGTGGTGACTTTGATGGTGTCGAAGAGTTCGCCTTGCGGCTGGGGCTTGGCAGCAAAATTGACATCCACGGACGGAGGCGGAGTCGCTGCAATCGTTGGTTCGTCTGGCTGAAAATACTGCCATGCTGCCAATGCCAACACCGACAGGACAATCATCGCAACCAGGCCCAACAACCAATGCTTGAAAGAAACCCCTCCCAACCTCCCCTTATCAGGGGAGGAGCCAGAGAACTGCATGGATTCTTGTCCTCCCCCTGACAAGGGGGAGTTAGAGGGGGTTTCTTTTTCTCCAACCACAAGCGGAAGGGGGGCATGGGGGTTAGCAAGCAACTGCTGGATTTCCTGCCGCCATTGCGCCGCATCCACCAGCGCATCCGCATCCAGCCCTGCATGGCGGAAATGGTTACGGAATTGCTGCCTGAACAGAATGCGGGTTTCCCGCTCATTGACCAACAGGCTTTCCAGCACCCGTTCCAGCCGGTTGATTGTCCATTCGCCCTGGGTAGAAAGTGCGCGGTCGATGCGCCGATAATCACGCACACTGACCGGGATGCCAGTGCGGGCAAGCTGTTCAAGAAAAAAACTCAGCGGGTAAGAATCAACAGACACGGCATTGCCCATCAAGCAAACAATGCCGTCAATCATAGCATATTCAGGCTTATGCCAAATCTGCCGCCAGCGAAGCACGCGATGCTTCGCCCAAAGTCACGGTATGCGCATAATGCAGATGTTCAATCCCCATCTGGATGGCAGCACCCTCTTTCACTGCCGCCACCATGATCGGCGTCAGCTCAAAGCGCAGGAAATGCACTGAAGACGTTTTCTCTTCTGTCTCCCGCTCCAGATCTTCATTGGCGATAGGGTAAACCTTATCGAAACCCATTACCTGCACCCAGGTCTGGCGCTCAATACCGATCAACTTCGACAGCCACACCTTGCGCTCTTCCTCATCCGGGAATTCCACCATGAAAGTGGCTTTCCAGTTGGAACCATCCGGAATCAGCGGATTGTAAGCTTCCAGCTCCTCCTCAATGCCCGCAGCCTCGAAAATCTTTTCGATGCGCAACATTTCCTGGATCTGGTACTGCATGGTCAGGCGGTCTTCGAAATACAGGGTCGCATTCGGGCCGATATGCACTTTGCGAGCGGCCTTGTGCATAATCACCTTTTCACGGAACGCCTTCCGCTCCACAGAATACTGCTCCAGACTCATCAGGTCTGCGCGTGTCAATTTATCCATTTACTTGCTCCTTACAGTCCGTAAGCTATCCGCAACATGGTCATGGGATGGGTTGGCTCCGGCATCCCTTCATCCAGCCCGTTTTCGATCTGGCGTCCCGCCATCGGGCAGTCACTGCCGTAGTAATCCGGCTTGCTCTGCTTGACCTTGTTGAACACCGGACGGCAGATTTTCATTGAAACATCGTGGAATTCACTTTTCACCGCATACGTGCCGTCATGGCCGGAACAACGCTCCAGCAGCTCCAGTTTAGTGTCAGGAATCAGCTCCAGCAGCTCACGGGTCTTGTAGCCGATGTTCTGCACCCGCAGGTGGCAAGCGGTGTGATAACTGACCTTACCCAAGGATTTCTTGAAGTTGGTGTTCAACTTCCCTTCCTTGTGACGCAGCATCAGGTATTCGAACGGGTCGAAAATGCGCGATTTCACGGTTTGCACATCAGCATCATCCGGGAACATCAGCGGCAATTCCTGCTTGAACATCAGCACGCAGGAAGGCACTGGCCCGACAATATCCCAGCCTTCGTTGATGAGCTTCATCATCGCCGGGATATTCACATCCTTGGCGGCAGCTACCGCATCCAGATCACCCAGCTCCAGCTTGGGCATACCACAGCATTGCTCCTTATCCAGCAAAGTGACAGGAATACCGTTGTGCTCAAACACCTTGCGCAGGTCTTCGACGATATGCGGCTCGTTGTAGTTGCCGTAACAGGTCGCGAAAATCGCCACCTTGCCGCTTGTACGCCCCGCTGCAACGGCTTTACCCTCATCCAGCACCTTATGACGGGCAACACGGTCACGCCCCTTGTCGCTGTGATAAGACGGAATCTTGGCGTCTGGATGCACGCCCAGCACTTTATCCAGTTGCTTGCGGAACGCCGGGTTCTGGTTCATCTTGTTGACCACAGCGGAAACCACCGGAATCCCGGCCAGCTTGCCCACCCTATCGGTAGAACTCAGCAGCTTGTCGCGGAATCTGGTTTCGCCTTTTTTGAACTTGACCGCCTTAGCACGCAGCATCAGGTGCGGGAAGTCGAGGTTCCACTCATGCGGCGGAATGTATGGGCACTTGGTCATGTAGCACAGGTCGCAAAGGTAACAATGGTCGACAACCTGCCAATAATCTTCTTTCTTGACCCCATCCACCTCCATGCTCGCGGAATTATCAACGAGATCAAACAGGGTGGGGAATGAGTTACACAAGCTGACGCAACGGCGGCAACCGTGACACAGATCAAAAACGCGCTCCATTTCATGCAGAACAGCGTCTTCGTTGTAAAATTCGGGATTTTTCCAGTCGAGCGGGTGACGGGTAGGCGCTTCGAGGCTGCCTTCGCGTTTCGGGTTGGCCATTTTTATTCTCCTATGGAAGAAACCCCTCCCAGCCTCCCCTTGTCAGGGGAGGAGCAAAAAGCGCCTGGCTTTTGAACTTCCCCCTTTGAAAAAGGGGGACTGAGGGGGATTTTTCTTCGATTAAGCGTCCAGGTTATCCAGCGCCTTCTGGAAACGGTTGGCGTGGGAACGCTCAGCCTTGGCCAGCGTTTCAAACCAGTCAGCAATTTCGTCAAAACCTTCGTCACGCGCATCCTTGGCCATACCAGGGTACATGTCAGTGTACTCGTGGGTTTCACCAGCGATGGAAGCCTTCAGATTGTCGGAAGTAGCACCGATTGGCAGGCCGGTTGCCGGGTCGCCGGAAGCTTCCAGATATTCCAGGTGGCCATGGGCGTGACCAGTCTCACCTTCAGCAGTGGAACGGAAAACAGTCGCAACATCGTTGTAGCCTTCCACGTCAGCTTTTGCTGCGAAGTAGAGATAACGGCGGTTGGCTTGTGATTCACCAGCGAATGCATCTTTCAGATGCTGTTCTGTCTTACTTCCCTTCAGTTCCATAGATGGACTCCTCGGTTGTGTGGTTGATTAAACTATTTGGAGCATTGTACTCTAAGCAAAAGTACGACGCGCTTCCAATCGTATATTTTGAATGTTTCAATCGATTTAAACAAACACACTATTTCTAAGGAGAGGAACATGAAAGCCGCCGCAGCCGTTTACACGCTAGCTTCCGTCGCAGTGCTCGGACTCATGATTTACACCCGCACACCTGTCGAAGCTCCCGCACCGGCCCAGGCCGCACCTGCGCAGGAGATGACCAACCCGACACAGCCAAATACCGCACAACAGCCCACTACAGCAGACACACCCGTTGCGCCACCCCAAGACAATGCGGTAGCGCCCACAGCGCCTACAGCAGCACCTGTAACACCACCCCAGATGCCGCCCGCAACCACTGAACCGGCTCCACCACCTGCTGAACAGTCCACTCCGGACGAAAAAAAAAATTTGATGTAAACCCCGCCGTAGCAAAACCTGCGCCCGCTGCCAACGCTGTTCCCGATTATGCGCGGGAGCAGCGCATGGCCAGCGAAATCAGCGACACGATTCTGGACGGTGAAGTCGTCTCCCTGAGCGATGGCACGCACAACTTCATGGGCATCCTGACCGCAGCAGAGCAGCCAAGAGGAGCCGTCATCATCCTGCATGGGCGCGGCTATCACCCGGACTGGCAGGATGTAGCCCACCCCCTGCGCACAGGCCTGGCAGAAAAAGGCTGGACAACCCTTTCCCTGCAAATGCCAGCACTTGAAAAGGAAGCCAAATATTTTGACTACGTACCGCTATTCCCCAATGCCGACAAGCGCATTGATGCAGGCATCGCCCTCCTGAAACAGAAAGGCATATCCACCATCGTACTCGTTGCTCACAGCTGTGGCGCGCACATGGCCATGCATTGGGTAGAAAACAAAGGGGATGCTGACATTGCAGCCTACGTTGGACTGGGCATGGGAGCTACTGACTACCAGCAGGAGATGGCGCACGGCTTCCCGCTGGACAAGATGAAAGCGCCGATACTGGATGTGTACGGCGAAAAGGAATACCCGCAGGTTATCAACACAGCCCCGGAGCGCCAAGCTCTTATGCAAAAAGCAGGAAACAGCCAATCCAGGCAAATGGTATTACCCGATGCTGACCACTATTTCCACGACAAAGGCTCCGAACTCACCGCTGTTGTCGCTAACTGGCTAAACAGTCTTCAGATGTAATCCTGACCGGGAGTCCAAACGAAAAAAGGCTGCTTGAGCGGCCTTTTTTCTCTCATCAGGAATATGACGGTTTGCACGCTCCTGGAATGCGCCCAAAGCCAATCAGCTTGCGCTCCCAGTAACCCGCCAGTTTATCGGTAGTAATCGCCTTACCGGTACGTGGCGCATGCACAAATTTTTCATTGCCAAGATAGATGCCCACGTGGCTGACGCGCCGACCTGATGTATTAAAAAATACCAGATCGCCTTTGGTAGCCTGCTGCCTTGGCACCTTGACGGCTGCATTATATTGGGCCGCCGCAGTACGTGGAATACCCACGCCCGCACCCTGACCAAATGCATACTGGGTCAAACCACTGCAATCGAAGCCTGTTTTGGGGCTTTCACCACCCCAGCGATACATCTTGCCTTGCTGCTTCTGCGCATTCCATACCACACGATCCACCAGCGTTACACTACGCTGTTCGGTTGGCAGCCTGGAAACTGAAGCAGACTGATTTTTTGCATGAGCCAGTTGGACGGCATACTTGCCAGCCTTGTTTGCGTCAGAGGTCTTGGTGTTCTCACCACAACCAGCCAACATTAAAGCAGCAAGCCCCATCGAACAAAGGGCAAAAGATTTCACACTAACACTACTCATAATTAATCAATGACCTTCCCACGGTACGAAACTCAAGAAGTCCATTTGAGGAAAAAAGCGTCTTCCCGACGCAGACGTTACCTTACAAGTCATTTATCCAAAATACAATGCCGATTATCAACATTTGATCAGTTTCTAATATTGAAAGTTTCAATTGTATTAAATACGCCAAGGGCGTCTCAAAAATACCACAAGCCCATTAATTAGCCAGACTGATTAATAAATCGGAATATTTGAATATATTAATATTTAATTCAGGAAGCATCCATGAAAAGCATGGCAACTTAAAGGCTACCAGTGTTTCGACCGTAAAAAATTTCCTTCATTTCTTTACGCAACTGTATTTCAATCTGCTTTAAATCACGCTCAAAGTAATCATTCTTTCCCAAACCAAACAGGTAGTTATCCAATTCAAACTCTTTCAGCATCATCTTGGTGTGGAATATGTTTTCCTGGTAAACATTTACATCAAGCATGGAGTAGGCGCGCTTGGTCTCCGGCGACAGGAAGTTCTGGATTGAGTTTATTTTATGATCAATGAAGTGCTTTTTACCCTTCACGTCACGGGTAAAGCCGCGCACCCGGTAGTCCATAATGACAATGTCTGACTCTAGACTATGTATTAAATAATTCAATGCCTTCAACGGCGAGATTCGTCCACAAGTGGAAACGTCAATATCGGCACGGAATGTACTGATGCCGTTGTCCGGGTGGCTTTCCGGATAGGTGTGCACTGTCAGATGGCTCTTGTCCAGATGCGCTACCACATCCTCCGGATAGGGGCCGGGCCGGGCTGAAGTGGAAAGCCTCTCTTCAGGAATGATCTGCTCCTCGGATACCAGAATGGTGACGCTGGCACCCTGCGGATCATAGTCCTGCCGTGCCACATTCAGTATATTGGCACCGATGATGTCAGCCACATCCGTCAGGATATTGGTCAGGCGGTCTGCATTGTACTCTTCATCAATGTAAGCAAGATATTCCTCACGATGAGCCGGACTTCGTGCATAGCAGATGTCATATATATTGAAGCTCAGGGTTTTGGTCAGGTTATTGAACCCGTGCAGACGGATCTGCTTCTGATGACGCTCAACCAACGCTCGTGGCCCTCTTGCAAAAATACCAAAAAAGCTCCGGCTTACCCGGACGGTAACATGGATGCGAACTATGCAAGACTATACCCCCGCATGCAAGTGAATTTGCACCTCAATCCGCTTCCCGCACTTCAAAATCATGAGTAACTTCAGCCGTTTTCGCCAGCATGATGGAAGCGGAACAATACTTCTCTGCTGACAGTTTGACAGCACGTTCCACCTTGTCCGCCGCCAGGTTACGGCCAGACACGATGAAATGCAGATGGATGCGGGTAAACACCTTGGGCTCCTTGTCGGCGCGCTCGGCTTCGATTTCCACTTCACAATCCACGATATGCTGCCTGGACTTTTGCAGGATCAGCACCACATCGAATGACGAACACCCACCCAACCCCAGCAACAGCATTTCCATTGGGCGCACACCCAGGTTGCGCCCACCCAGCTCTGGCGGCCCATCCATCACAACGGAATGGCCACTGCCAGACTCCCCAACAAAACTCATGTTATCCAACCACTTGACTCTGGCTTTCACGGCTTGCTCCTTGTATAGCGAAAGGCCGATTCTAGCAGATATGTACGGGCTTTGACTTAACTCACAACAACCAACCCGGCACCCTGCTAGGCTGACCATGTAAACAAAAAAGGAGAGTAACCAATGTTTGGCGAATCACATGATCTGGCTGTAGAGTTTCCTGAATACAAAGAACAAATCCACAACCTGAAGATGGAGGATCGGCATTTTGCCCGCCTGCTTGAGGAATACAATGATGTCGATGCACAGCTAAACAGGATCGGGCAGGAAATCGAAGTCCATGCTGACGATTTTGTGGAAAGCCTGAAGTTTCGCCGCCTGCACCTGAAGGATGAACTGTACGGCATACTCCAACAAACGACAGCCTGATCAGGCGGCAACCATCAGCTTATTGTTGATGGCGTCAAACAACAGGCTGGCAATATTGGCGGAATAAATGTGATCCAGCTCGCGAACACAGGTAGGGCTGGTCACATTGATTTCCGTCACATAATCCCCGATCACATCCAGCCCGACGAAGGTTAACCCCATCTCCCGCAATACTGGCCCGATTGCAGCACAGATGGCGAATTCGCGCTCAGTCAAATCCACGCCAACGCCTGTGCCACCCGCAGCAAGATTGGCACGCCCCTCGCCCTCCGCCGGAATCCTTGCCAGTGCATGAGGAAATGGCACGCCATCAATCAGCAAAATGCGCTTGTCGCCCTGCTTGAATTCCGGCAGGAAACGTTGCGCCATAACCGTGCGCCTGCCATACGCAGTAATGGTTTCCAGAATGACATTCCGGTTTGGGTCATCCTGCCTCACCTGAAAAATCATCGAGCCACCCATGCCATCCAGCGGCTTTACCACGATATGCTGCTGGGCCTCCAGAAACTCACGGATGCGCCCCATATCACGGGTAACGCGGGTTGGGGGGCAATACTCAGGGAACCATGCGGCAAACAGCTTTTCATTGGCCGCCCGAATACTTTCAGGCCGATTGATCACCAGTGTGCCCCGCTTTTGCGCCAACTCCAGCAAATAGGTACTGTAGATGTATTCCATATCGAAGGGCGGATCCTTGCGCATCAGAATCACCGGCAATTCGTGCAACGGTTTGATGACAGCCTTGCCCAAGGTGTACCAGCCAGCGGGATCATCCACCACCGTTACCGGATTCATCTTCGCATATACCACCCCATCATCGGCAAACAGGTCACCTTGCAGGATATGAAACAGGGAGTGCCCACGCCGCTGTGCTTCCAGCATCATGGCAAAGGTACTGTCTTTCTTGATATTGATGGTGCTGATCGGGTCCATAACGACTCCGACTGCATAAGGATGTGTTTGCTGCATGGGTAACAACCCCTGATGGATCAGAATTCCGCTTTCAGATCGCGGGAAATCAATTCGTGGACAGCCTGCCGGGGAGGAAGCCGCTCATACAGGATACGGTAAACGACTTCACAGATTGGCATTTCAACGCCAGCCATTTCAGCCAGCTTACCAATGGAACGAGCTGATTTGGCACCCTCCACCGCTTGGCCGATTTCAGCAAGGGCAGTTTCCAAATCCTTGCCCTGCCCCAGCGCCAGACCAAGGCGACGGTTACGCGACTGATTATCGGTGCAGGTCAGCACCAGATCACCAACGCCCGCCAAGCCCATCAGGGTTTCCGGCTGCGCACCAAGTCTGGCTCCGAGACGCATGATTTCCGCCAGACCCCTAGTCACGATGGCAACACGCGCGTTGGCACCAAAACCAAGACCATCGGAAATCCCGGCAGCAATCGCCAGCACGTTCTTGATTGCACCGCCCAGCTCCACACCAATGATGTCCTGACTGAGGTATACACGGTAATTGGACGCCTGGAATGCCTCTGCCACCGCTTGCGCCAGTCCTGGATGGGTTGCCGCAACCGTCATGGCGGTGGGGAGACCCCGCGCGACCTCCGCCGCAAAAGTTGGCCCGGAAACTACGCCATAAGCAGAGCACTGAGGCAATTCCTCTTCCAGCACCTGATGCAGCATTTTTCCACTACCCAGCTCCAGACCTTTGGTTGCCCAAATCACCGCATCCTGCTCGCCCAACAAGGGGGCAAGCCTCGCCAATAGGCCACGGAAGCCATGGCTTGGCACTACAACAAGATGATAATGGGAAAACGCAGCCACAGCCTGCAAGTCACTGGAGCAGGAAAGCCCATCAGGAAATGCCACACCCGGCAGGTAATAACTATTTTCACGCTGCCGGTTGATGGCATCGACATGCTCCGGGCTTATATCCCAGAGCAGCACATCCAACCCATTGCGCGCCAGTTGCAAAGCCAGCGCGGTTCCCCACGACCCGGCTCCGTAAACCGCGATGGACTGAATCTGCCTGACACTCACGCCGGTTGCCCGGCCTTGCCCTGCTCTTCCTGCAAGCGGCGGGCGTACAAGGCGTCAAAGTTGATGGGTGACAGGTGCAATTCGGGGAAGCTGCCCTTGGATACAAGACTCGCGATCACTTCACGCGCATACGGGAACAGGATATTGGGGCAATAAGCCGCCAGCAGATGATTCAACTGTGTCTGCTCATAGCCTGTGATGAAGAACACTCCACCTTGCTTCACCTCAACCAGAAACGCTGTCTTGCCGCCACTTTTTACCGTAATGGTGATGGCGAGTTCCACTTCGAAATTATCATTAGCCAGCGTATTAACCTGGGTATTGAGATCAAGATTGGTGTCCGGATTCCAGTCCTGGGTAAAGATTGCCGGGGAATTAGGTGCTTCAAACGAGACATCCTTGACGTAAATACGCTGGATGATGAATTGTTGTTCTGTTGTTTGTTCTTGTTGTTCTGAACTCATTGAATTATGTCCCTTTGGATGGATTGCGATTAAAAAGTAAGGTATCCAACTTGCCTGCACGATCCAGCGCGGCCATGTCATCATACCCGCCGACATGCAGGTCACCAATAAATATCTGTGGCACCGTATCACGCCCGCTCAGCACTTCCATTTCCTGCCAGAGATCGGCATCACCACCAACATTGATCTCTTCCCAAGCCACATCCTTGCGCTTGAGCAGCATCCGGGCACGCAGGCAATACGGGCAAAAACGGGTTGCGTACATCCGCACCAGCAAATGTTCTACCGCTTGCTGACTGGCAGGTTCGCCGATTCCCATGCCGTGATTCCTCCAGCCAGATTACTTACATCCTGAAACCCCATCTTGGTCAACAAGTGGCAAGCATGAGCAGAACGGTTACCACTACGGCAGTAGACCAGCATGGGCTTCCCTTTCGCCTGCTCAAGCTCGCTTGCACGGCTTTTCAATTGCCCCAGAGGAATGTGTTTTGCTCCCTTGATCTTGCCACCACGCACTTCACCATCCTCACGCACATCAAGCACGACTGAGTCATCCCGATTCAAAATCTGGACAGCCTGGCTGGTATTGATTTGTTTGTATTTACGGGTGAGACGACTAAATTCTGTCCAGATGATCATGCCTAGCACGGCCACCAACCCCATCATCAGCACTGGATGATTTCGGGCGAAAACGAGATATTCTTCCACATTGAACCCTTTAGCCAATAAGCAGGAGCTAAAGATATACACCAGCGAGGGGAACGTAAACCCCCCACCACCTGATTTTAATGGCAGGAGACTGAATTAGTGCGGTGCGCTACAGAAAACTTCCTGCATCATGCTGATCAAACGGAGAGTGCGATAATCCCCAACCCGATAGTAGACGCGATTTGCATCTTTACGAGAAGCCAGAATGCCCTTGTCGCGCAAAATGGCCAGATGCTGGGAGATATTGCTTTGGGATGTACCCACATTATCAACAATGTCCTGCACACTGACTTCCTTGTCACCAAGGACGCACAGAATTTTCAGGCGTAGCGGATGCGAAATGGCCTTCAGGGAACGGGAGGCACGATCAATATCCTCTTCCTTGACCAAAACATCATCAAGCGTAAAATCACAGCTGCTGCCTAGAGCGATGCTACCCATATATTCCTCATCCAGCATAACAAATTATCAATACAACCACCTGCAAGCACGCGGACAATACCCGTATATTAGTATAGATAAATACAATAATATACCCTGCATGCCCCAGTGTCATCCCCAATAACAAACATTTCCAGTTTTCGGCAAATTTCCCCAGGAAATACAAGACCGAACATTACGTTGAAACAACAGATACCAAACCCACGGGCTTCTTGTGGTAGACTTTGCCTACGTAAATACCCAGAACTCTGATAAGCGGTGAAAGTCTACACATACCTTTGTATTTTGCTGTTGTTGCCGTGGGGAAACCTGCAAGCGGCTGATACCTCCAGGCAAAAGCAGTTACAGCGCGAAATCCGCCAGCTTTCAAATAGCCTGAATTCACAGAAAAGTGAATCCGGCACATTGCAGGCTGAAGTTACCCGGCTTGAAAAAAAGCTGGGTGATACATCACGCCAGTATTACCAGACCGAAAACAAGATTGAGAGCATCCTTGCCAAACTCCAGGACGCCAACCAGAAAAAGCTCAAACTGGAAGCAGAACTCGACACCCAGAAAGCCGGTCTTGCCCAACAGCTTCAAGCGCTTTATTCCACTGGCGGACAATCACACCTGCGGTTGTTGCTACGCCAGGATGACCCTTCTGACATCAGCCGCACCGTGCGTTATTTCGGCTACCTGAACGAAAACAGGATTGCCCGCATCCAGAAAATAGACAAGACATTGACGGAAATCGAAACCTTGCGCACCTCCATCGACAAGGATCGCACTTACCTGCAAGAACTGAATAGCACACTCGAACAGCAGAAAAAGGACATCGAAAGCACGCTGGCCTCGCGCTCAAGCACCCTTTCCAGGATCAAGACCGACATCAAGGGCAAGCAGGCAAAACTTGATAAACTCAAGGCCGAAGAAAGCAGGTTACAGGCGGTGATTGACCAGGTTGCACGCCAGGCAGAAGCACGCGCCACTGACAAAAAGCAGACTGAAAGCCCTACCCGGAGCAGCAGCGAAAAGGGCACGCCAAGCAAATCCAAACCATCAGAAACCCCGGTCAAAACCAGCTTCACCCCCGACAAACCATTTTCCACTTTGCGCGGCAGGCTTTCCTGGCCGGTCAGGGGAAAGATCATTCACAACTACGGCTCGGCCCGTAATGAAAAGCAACGCTGGAAAGGTGTCGTCATCTCAGCCAGCGGCGGCTCCAGCGTCAAAGCAGTGGCAAAAGGCCGGGTGGCGTTTTCCGGCTGGATGGACGGCTACGGACACCTGATCATCATTGAACATGACAACCGTTACATGAGTCTATACGGTTACAACCGCGCCGTTTACAAGAAGGAAGGAGCCATCGTGGGAGCCAATGAAACCATTGCCGCAGTAGGCAATTCGGGTGGCCGCAGCCAAGATGGGTTATATTTCGAAATAAGACAAGGTGCCAGCCCGCAAAATCCGGCGCGCTGGTGTCGTTAATCGTTGTTTTCGTATTTTCTGCAAGACAGGAAGTTGAAAAAGCTTGGCACATGCGTTGTTTTTACAACAACAAAGTGCATTTTTGCCACACAATGATACACTTGTGCGCCATGCAGGCAGGGAAAGCAGCACAATCTGTCCACAGGGATGTCGGCAGCTCAGAAATACCAGAGAGAAAAATTTATGCATACACGTTACCGCATTCTGGCTGGCACCATGGCTGGCGTACTGATAGGCGTCACCACCAGCATCAGCCTGAATGTTTTCGCTTTCAAGCAGGCAGTTGAAACCGCCCCTCCGCTGGATGAGCTGCAACAGTTTTCCGAAGTCTATTCGCGTATCAAGGAAAGTTACGTCGAGGACGTCAAGGACAAGGATCTGATGACCAATGCCATCCGTGGCATGCTAAGTGGCCTTGACCCCCACTCAGCCTATCTGGATGAAGACGAATTCAAGGAATTGCAGGTTGGCACCAGTGGTGAATTCGGCGGGCTGGGCATTGAAGTCGGCATGGAAGACGGCTTCGTTAAGGTCATATCCCCGATCGACGACACCCCTGCACAAAAGGCAGGCTTACAGGCAGGCGACCTGATCATCCGTCTTGACGACGCCCCGGTCAAAGGCATGACCCTCAACGATGCCGTCAAACTCATGCGCGGCAAGCCCGGCACAAACATCGACCTGATGATCGTGCGCGAAGGCAAGGACAAACCGTTCAAGGTCAGCATCAAGCGCGACATCATTCAGGTAAAGAGCATAAAAAGCCGGATGCTGGAGCCGGGTTACGGCTATGTCCGCATCACCAGCTTCCAGGCCAAAACCACCGAGGCCCTGCTGGAAGCGCTTGAGTCCCTGAAAAAGGAAAACAAGGGCAAGCTGCGCGGACTCGTACTCGACTTGCGCAACAACCCCGGTGGCGTATTGAATGCCGCTGTCGGCGTTTCCGACGCTTTCCTCGAAACCGGTAAAATCGTTTACACCGAGGGCCGGGTTGAAGACGCAAAGATGGAATACACCGCCAACAAAGGCGACTCACTGGAAAACTCCCCGATTGTTGTGCTGGTCAACCAAGGGTCAGCTTCTGCATCCGAGATCGTGGCAGGAGCCTTGAAGGATCACAAACGCGCCCTGATTGTGGGTCAGAAAACCTTTGGCAAAGGTTCCGTACAAACCGTATTGCCACTGGATGAGAAAACTGCCGTCAAACTGACGACTGCGCGCTACTTCACACCTTCAGGCCGCTCCATCCAGGCAGAGGGCATTGCTCCAGACATCGAAGTCAAGCCACTCAAGGTTACAGAAAGCAAGGAAGAGGAAGACACATTTGACCCGCTATCCGAAGCTGATCTGAGCAAACACCTCTCCAACCCGAATGCATCTGGTCAGGAAAACACCCAGGAGCCAGCCAAACCAGAGGAAAAATCGGCGGCCACGGTAACGTCTGACGACAGCGAAGGTGCTGACGCGAAAGCCAAAGGCCCACTGGCGGAAGAGGACTACCAACTGTTCGAAGCCCTGAACATCCTCAAGGGTATGGATCTGGTATTGAACCGCACCACGACTGCTGCCCCTCCCGAAAAAGCAGCCAGTAACGACAAGGTGATGTAATGCGCGAAGTTCTTGTACCATTGGCAGAAGGCTGTGAGGAACTGGAAGCAGTCACCATCATTGACCTGCTCCGGCGGGCAAGGCTCAATGTAACGACTGCCAGCCTTGCAGAAGGCCCGGTCAGGTGCTCGCGTGGAACAGTCTTGCTGGCTGACCGGACACTGGCCGATGTCATGGATCAGGACTTTGACCTTATCGTCCTCCCCGGCGGCCTGCCGGGGGCAGACCATCTTAACGCTGACCCACGCATCCATCAGCTGATTGACCGGCAAGCAAAGCAGAACCGGCATATTGCCGCCATTTGCGCCGCACCCAAGGTACTGGTGACTAATGGCGCACTCAACGGGCGCAAACTAACCGCTTTCCCCGGCGCACTGGACGCCCTGGATACCAGCAAGGTCAACATCACGGACAAGCCGGTCGAAATTGACGGCAAGGTCATCACCTCCCGAGGCCCCGGCACTGCCATGGACTTCGCCCTGCAACTGATCGAAACCCTGTTGGGAAAGGCTGCCCGCGAACAGGTGGAAACCCCCTTACAACGTCCATGAGCGAACTAACCCACTTCAATGCCCAAGGCCAGGCGCATATGGTCGATGTCGGTGCCAAACAAACCACCCAGCGCGTCGCCATCGCCGAAGGCCGCATTGACATGCAGCCCGCCACCCTGGAAAAAATCCTGCAAGGCAGCCACAAAAAAGGTGATGTGCTTGGCATTGCCCGTATCGCAGGCATCATGGCGGCAAAGAAAACTGCCGATCTTGTTCCCCTCTGCCACCCCTTGGCGCTGACCCGCGTTGAAATTGATTTCACATCTTCTGTCGAACAATCCCACGTTTACTGTCAGGCCAGCGTGGAAACCCGTGGTCAAACAGGCGTGGAAATGGAAGCCCTTACCGCTGTCCAGATTGCCCTGCTGACCATTTACGACATGTGCAAGGCTGTCGACAAAGGCATGTCCATGAGCGGCATACAACTTGTACACAAATCAGGCGGCAAATCAGGCGAATGGAATCGTTCGTAAATTTCGTTTGTGTACATCCTGAAAATATGTTTAAATTTTGGTCATAAGCCAGCGATTTTACTAACAAATAGGAAGCGGATACTTTCTGTCCAGCGGATTTGTTGATATAACGTTTGCCAGCCAAGAAACAAATTACAGGAGGGAAAAGTATGCAAACCTTGCGTTCTTCCCGAGCGGTCGCATCGTCAGGACTGACATTTATTCTGGCACTTGGATTAAGCGTTGCAAGTATCACTGCCCATGCCAGTCAGAGCAGGATTACATTAGTTGCAACCATCAATAACCAGTCAGCTTTACTACCAGGGAAATGGCTAATCTACAAATTATCCGATCTACGCCACCCTGTTGCCACCCTCACTCGCCATAGCGGAACAGTGTACCTGCCAGCCGGGCAATACCGGGCACGGGTAGAACTGAACGCAAAGGTAAAGGAAGCCAACTTCCGGGTAGAAACCGAGGCCGACAGCCTCGTGACAGTCGCGATGGACTGAACCGGCATCAACCTTGCGTATTTTTTTCAACCCAGCGAGCACTACCCGTCGCAAGCTTTTCCTGCTTCCAGAAGGGAGCCTGATGCTTGAGAACCTCCATGATATGACGGCAAGCCGTGAAAGCCTCCGCCCGGTGTGCCGACCAGACAGCTACCAGCACAATGGCGTCGGCTGGGTGGATTTCCCCTACCCGGTGTACAATACAGACATCATCCAGTGACCATGTTTGTATCGCCTCAGCAGCGATACTTTCCAGTTGGCGCTCCGTCATGCCGGGGTAATGCTCCAGATACATTTCGACGACATCATCGCCCTCATTGAAGTCGCGCATCGTACCCACAAAAACAGCCGCCGCACCGGAACGGGCCGTCGCGGCAGGAATCTGTTGCCGTTGCCATTCCGCCAGATATTGCCACGGCTCAAAGCCAGCCTCACGCAATTCAACATGCAACATCTCAACCTCCCGTTACAGGCGGGAAAAATGCCACCTCATCGCCCGGCTTTACGCTGGTTTCGGCATCAGCATAGACATGATTGACGGAAACCAGCACATTGGCGGGCAGGCTTGCCTCTCCAGAACCCTGTTCCCAGACCTCACGCACGCTCAAGGCAGAATTACTGTCCAGCAGCATTTCACTGCGCCCCAACCGCTCACGCAAGCTGGCGAAGAACAAGACCTTGACAGACATAAACCCAAAACCTCCTGAGCACATAAAGGAAAGGCCGCTAATGCGACCTTCCTAGGATACCTCAGTTTGTCTCGACAGGGATATATTGCCTTAACGGCTCTATATCAATTGCATCACCCAGTAACTCCTTGGCGTGATTGATGGCGTATTTGCGTTCCCGGAAGAAACGGTCTTCACCAATGTGTCTCGCCAGCCCCGAACGCTGGAATGCTTCATAAACCCGCAACTTGATACGGGCGATATAGAATTCGATACCAACGGATTGCAGCCGGTCGGCGAGTTTTTCCAGCATTTCCTCCCCGGTGGAATCCACCTGATCGATGGACTCCATATCGAGGATCAGCACCTTCAGATTGGGCTTGCTGGCAACATTGTTGAGTAACTTGCCTTCCAGATACCCTGTATTGGCAAAATACAGGTCACCATCGAAACGGTATACTGCAATCGTGTCACTGGTTTTCAGCTGATGCGCCCTGGCGTCACGCATTGTGCCATCTGCATCGCGGGCAACCTCCACCAGATGCGGGCTCATGGTGCGATAGAGGAACAGCCCCAGTGACAACAGCACTCCCAGCAGAATGCCTTTGTCCAGATGTGGCGCAAATGCCAGGGTAGCCACAAATGTCACTACCGCAACTACGCCATCATGCGGCTCCACTTTCCAGGCATGCTTGATCGGTGCAATCTTGATCAGGTTAATAACCGCCATGATGATGACCGCAGCCAATGTTGCCTGTGGCAAATGGTACAGCAACGGTGTCAGGAACAGCAGGGTCAACGCCACCAGCAAACCTGTCACCACCGAAGAGAACCCGGTCATCGCACCAGCAGCGAAATTTACTGCTGAACGGGAGAAGGAACCGGATACGGCGTAGCCACTGAACACGCCTGAAGTAATATTGGCCAGCCCCTGTCCCACCAACTCCTGGTTGGCAGACAAACGCTGGCGGGTTTGGGACGCCATTGCCTTGGCAATCGAAATAGCTTCCACAAAGCCGATCAGGCCAATAATAGCCGCCGTCATTGCCAGTGAACTCAGGCTCTTGAAATCAAAGCTGACATTCGGGATCGAGAAAGACGGCAACCCCTCCGGAATCGTACCAATAACACTACCCCCCATCCCTTTGTAATCTACTGCCCATGACAGCAAGGTGGTAATCACAACCGTAATCAGTACCCCCGGCAAGCGCGGAGCATATTTTTTCAAAACCATCAGGGTGAGCAGCGCAAAAGCACCCAGCACAAATGTCGTCATTTTGGTGTCAGGCAAGGAAATAATGGTCGTCCACCAGAACTCATAGGAATGTTCAAACTGGTCGGCCTTGACATCCAGGCCAAAGATTTTCGGCAACTGCGAGGTGGCAATGATCAACGCCCCCGCATTGGTGAAACCAACCACGACCGGGTGCGACAGGAAGTCAACCAACACCCCTAGACGCAACAGGCCCAGAGACATCTGGAAAACCCCGATCATCAGCGCCAGCATTGCAGAGTAGGCAATGACGGTTTCCACCCCCAGCCCTGCATATTGCTGCATGGCTGCTGCCGACATCAGTGACACCACGGCTACTGGCCCAGTCCCCAACTGCCGGGAAGAACCGAACACTGCCGCCACCATGACCGGCAGGAAGGAAGCATATAAACCGATATAAGCAGGCAGTCCCGCCAATTGCGCATACGCCATCGACTGCGGTATCAGCACCAGCGCCACGGTCAAACCCGCCATTGCATCTGCCTTCAGTACATCAGGATTCCTGAGTTCACCGATCCAGTCTTTGTATGGCGTGAAACGATCCTTCCAGTCACTCAAGAGTGACACGAGCCAGCTACCCATTTTGCTGTTTGCCTCCGCATTTAATTCATTGCCCTAAAAAGAAACCAGCGGGAGACCGCTGGTTAATTAGAATATAAGATTGTACTAAACTTACAACAAGACCGACAGCAAACAGATTCAATACTGAGAGCGGCCAATCATAGGATTCCTCAATACTATTCGACAGTCACCGACTTCGCCAGATTGCGCGGCTTGTCCACGTCCGTCCCCTTCAGCACCGCCACATGATAAGAGAGCAATTGCAGCGGGATGGTATAAACAACCGGGACGAGCAATTCCGGCACATGTGGCATTTCCAGCACATGCAGGTTTTCCGTTGGCTGGATATGCGCATCACGATCGGCAAACACGTATAACTCGCCGCCGCGCGAACGCACTTCTTCCAGATTGGATTTGAGTTTTTCCAGCAAGCCAGTGTTTGGAGCCACCGTCACGATCGGCATTTCACTGTCGACCAGTGCCAATGGGCCGTGCTTGAGTTCGCCTGCCGGGTACGCTTCGGCATGAATGTAGGAAATTTCCTTGAGCTTGAGCGCCCCTTCCATGGCAACAGGGTAGAGTTCGCCACGACCCAGGAACAGGGCGTGCTGCTTTTCGATGAAACGCTCCGCCAGCACTTCAATCGCTGCATTCATGTCAAGGGCTTGCTCAATCAGGGCTGGCAGCTTGCGCAAATCAGCCACTACCTGAGCCACCCTGGCTTTGTCCGCACCTTTGGCCTGCATCAACAAGGTCATCAGCAACTGGAATGCGACCAACTGGGTGGTGAATGCCTTGGTGGAAGCCACCCCGATTTCCGGCCCGGCCATGGTCATCAGCGACATGTCGGATTCACGGGTCAGCGAACTTTCGGCTACATTACAGATGGTAAGCGTTGCCAGACAGCCCTTGCTTTCCTTGATCTTTTCCAGTGCAGCCAGGGTATCGGCTGTTTCGCCCGACTGGGAAATGGTCACAAACAGCATGTTCTTGCGCGGTGGCTGACGGCGATAGCGGTATTCACTCGCCACTTCCACATGGCAGGGAATGTCGGTATTGGCTTCAATCCAGTAGCGCCCGACCAGACCGGCGTGGTAACTGGTACCACAAGCAATGATCTGGATTTCCTCGACCTGCGCCAGTGTTTCCAGCGCATCGGCAGTACCCAGCAGGGATGGCAATACATGGTCGCCCGCCAAACGGTTTTCCAGCGTGGAAGCAACGGACTGCGGCTGCTCGAAGATTTCCTTGAGCATGAAATGGCGGTATTCACCCAACTCGGCGGAACACATGGCCGCATTGGACTCACGCACCGGACGGACAACCTGCTCACCATTGGCGTCGTAAATGTCGATCTTGTGGCGGGTAATTCTGGCTACGTCGCCGTTTTCCAGATAAATGAACCGGCTGGTAACCGGCAGCAATGCCTGAATGTCGGAACCGATGAAGTTTTCACCGATCCCAAGCCCAATCACCAACGGGCTACCCTGGCGGGCAACAATCAGCGTATCTGCTTCATTAGGGGAAATGACCCCCAGCGCATAAGCGCCCTGCAATTCGCAGCGCGCTGCCATGACTGCATCCAGCATGCTGACACCCTGGCAGCGGAACACATCAATCAGGTGGGCAACCACCTCGGTATCAGTATCGGAATCGAAGCGGTAGCCATCGTTTTTCAGACGCTCGCGCAATTCCACATGATTTTCAATAATGCCGTTATGCACGATGCCAACCCATTCACCACTGAAATGCGGGTGTGCGTTGCGCTCAGCCGGTACACCGTGGGTTGCCCAACGGGTGTGGGCGATACCCAGCCTGCCGTCAATCGGCTCGACTTCCAGCCGATCAACCAGCGCTGCAACCTTGCCCAGTGCACGGCTACGCACCAGATCGCCAGTATCGCGGACTACCGCAACACCTGCCGAATCGTACCCCCGATATTCCAGACGACGCAGACCTTCCAGCAGGATTTCCACGACCGGACGTTGCGCGATTGCGCCAACAATTCCACACATTATTTTTTCCCCTTGACTGGTCGCTGCCAGCCTTTGAGCGTCATTTGTTTGGCACGTGCCAGGGTGAGTTCCCCGGCAGGCGCATCTTTGGTAATGGTAGAACCAGCACCAATGGTGGCTCCCTCGCCGATGCTGACCGGTGCCACCAACTGGGTGCAGGAACCCACAAACACCTTGTCGCCAATCACGGTCTTGTGCTTATTGGCACCATCATAGTTACAGGTAATGGTACCTGCACCAATATTGACATCGACCCCTATCTCGCTATCACCGATGTAGCTCAGGTGATTCACCTTGCTACCCCGGCCAATATGGGCTTTCTTGGTTTCAACGAAATTGCCGATTTTAGCCCTGGCCTCCAGCACAGTGCCGGGGCGCAGGCGGGCAAACGGGCCAATGTCACAGTTTTCTGCAATCACCGCATCCTCAATGACAGAATGTGACTTGATGCGTGTGTTGTCACCGATTTCCGCATCCTGAATCACGCAGTTGGCTTCAATCACCACACCCTTGCCCAGTTTGACATTGCCGCTCAGCACAACGTTGACATCGATGAAAACGTCCTGCCCGGTTTCGACCTTGCCGCGAATATCCAGGCGCGCCGGGTCGGCGACCGTCACACCTTCCAGCATCAGCCTTTCGGCCAGACGTTGCTGGTAAGCGCGTTCCAGCCGGGCCAACTGCACCCGGTTGTTGGCACCCTCCACCTCCACCGGATCAGGGCACAGCACGGTATTGACGCTGCCACCTTCCGCCACTGCCAGCCCGACGCAATCGGTCAGGTAGTATTCACCCTGGGCATTCTGCGGAGTCAGTTGCTTCAGCCAGCGCTTCAGGTCGGAACCACGGGCGGCAATGAAACCGGTATTCACTTCGCGGATCAGGCGCTGCCCATCGGTGGCGTCCTTTTCTTCCACAATCGCCTGCACTGCGCCATCAGCATCCCGCACAAGCCGCCCATAACCGGTAGGGTTCGCCAATTCCGTGGTGAGGATGCACATGGAACAGTCTTGCAAACCCTGTGCCAGTTGTTGCAGGGTCTCGGAACGGATCAACGGCACGTCACCGTAAGCCACCAGCACCACATCATCGGCATCCACCAGATGAATGGCCTGGCTGACGGCATGCCCCGTACCCTTTTGCACGGATTGCAGCGCCCAATTGAGGTTTTCACCGCTAATGTGTTCACGCACCAGTTCGCCGCCATGCCCGTAAACAATCGCCACATGACAGGCCACATTACGGTTTTGCAAGGCTGAACAGGCATCGACGACATGCTGCAACATGGGCAGGCCCGCAATCGGATGAAGCACTTTTGGCAAAGAGGAACGCATCCGGGTACCCTGACCCGCTGCGAGGATAATCGGAAAAATATTCATGTATTAATCAATACCACTATTTATTATGCCGTAAATTATAGCCACTAGAAGCAATTATGCTGGGGGAAAGTGAATCTTATTAAAATTTTCCACCCAAGGATGCAGCAGGTCGTCGGTTGGCTGGTTTTCGCGGACAAGGCAACAGGTTTTCAAGCCAGCCTGCTGCGCTGCATCCAGCTCCTCCCTGATATCGGACAGAAACAGGATCTCTTGAGCAGGCAAACCGATCGCATCCACAATCCGCTGATAAGCTTCCTTTTCACGCTTGTGGCCAATATTGGTGTCGAAATAACCACTGAATAGTGGCATCAGATCACCTGCATCGGAATAACCGAATAACAGTTTTTGCGCATGCACGGAACCGGAAGAATAGACGTACAGTTTCACCCCCTGTTCATGCCAGGCCCGCAAATTGCTTACGGCATCCGCATAAACATGGCCGGTAAAATCACCCTTGCGGTAACCTTCTTCCCACATCAAACCCTGAATGGCCTTGAGGGGGGTAACTTTTTTGTCTTCAGCAATCCACTGGCGCAACTGGGCAATGGCATCTGCCAGCGACAAATTGGCTTTGCCCACTTCCATGCGCACATCATCGATCAGCCGGGCGACCACAGGATCCTGACGGTGCTCCACTACAAACGCCTGCATGTGCTGGTCAGCGTAAGGAAACAGTACGTCCTTGACAAACGAAAGGCTGGTAGTAGTGCCTTCAATGTCGGTCAGAATGGCTCGTATCATGGGAAAATCCCCCTCAATCCCCCTTTTTCAAAGGGGGAGGCAAGAGGCTGCGGGATTCTTCCGCTTCCCCCCTTTGAAAAAGGGGGGCTAGGGGGGATTTTCTTCACACTAGTTCTCCAGCAGCGGGAAGCGTTTGGCAATGTCGCTGCCGGTAAAATTGGCAACCCAGCCTTCCGGATTGGTAAACAGGCGGATCGCCTTGAAGCGCGGATTCGGCCCCATATCAAACCAGTGGGTAGCCCCAGCCGGAACGCTGATCAGGTCGCCTTTCTCACACAGCACTGTATATACCTTGTCGCCCAGATGCAGATAGAACAGACCCTGCCCATCCACAAAGAACCGCACCTCGTATTCGGAATGGGTATGCTCAGCCAGAAACTTATTACGGAACATGTCCTTGTCCGGGTGATCCGGCGTCAGGCTGACCACATCCACGCTCTGGAAGCCATTTTCTTCCATCAGGCGCTCAATATCAGCACGGTAAGCGGCGATCACTTCCTCCTGGGAAGCATTATCTGCCAGCGGCGCATTGGCCTCCCAACGCTCGAAGCGCACCCCAAAGGTTTGTAACAGCTCACTAATGGCGGAGTAATCGGTATAACTTTCCGCCTGCTGCGGATTGTTATCCGCGTAAATTTTCAGTTCACTCATCGTTCTCACCTATCCAGCAGCATCTGCCGGTAAACACATTCAAACAGGAATTCCAGCGCCTCAATATGACGTTGGGTATCCGCTACCGTCGCCCCCCAGGTATACAAACCATGTCCACGGATCAGATAGCCGACTGTCTGTGGATTTTCATCCAGGTATGCCCCTACCACCTCAGCCAGTGCGGGAATATCCTGGCTATTAGGAAACACCGGGATCAACAAACGGCTTGCATGCGTACCCACGCCGGGAAACGCCTTCTGCACCTCGTAGCCATCAAACACCACCTCATCCAGCCGCATCGACAAGACGGTGGCATTGACAGAATGCGTATGCAGCACGCAACCCACTGCCGGGTCACGCCGGTACATCAAGGTATGCAAGCCGGTTTCCGCCGACGGGCGCTTGCCCTCTTCCAGCGAAACGCCCTGCAAATCCGCCCGCAGGAAACCATTATCATCCAGCCTGCCCTTATGTTGACCAGAACTGGTAATCAGGATTTCAGCCTCACTCAGCCGTGCAGAAAAATTGCTGCTGGTGGCCGGAACCCAGCCTCTGGAATGAAAAAACTGCCCCGCAGCAATCAATTCAGTACGCAGGCGTGACATTGTGTCGTGCATAGGCTCACTCATAGCGTTAAAGCATAGCATTTTCGCAGCATTGCATCCGTTTGTCAGACGAATTGCAAAAAGTTACACAAACTGCAAAAAAGCCCTTTACATTAGAGTTTTCTAATATTAGAATTTACTCATACTCAAACACCAACTTGAACATTTTGCTAGGAGATACACATTATGAAACTGCAAGCTATCGCTTTCGCTACCCTGATCGCCCTGTCTGGTGCTGCTTCCGCTGAATTCTTCGACGGTTTTGATAACGGTTCCGGCTACGGCAATGGTTACGGTAACGGCACTGGCACTACTGCTGCCAACGGCAACACTTACGGCAATGGCAACGGCGACGTAAACGGCTGGGGCCGTGGCAACGGCAACGCTGACGGCGAAGTTGATTTCAGCCTCACCTTCAAAGGCAAAGGCAAAACCGACATGGCTACCGACATGGCTGCCAACGGTAAAGGCAACGGCGACTGGTACGGTGCTGGTAACGGTTACGGCTATGGCGACGGTAATGGCAATGGCTACGGCTACAGCAACACGTCCAAGAATGGCAACGGCTACCCAATGATGGCTCCGCAGATGCCACAAATGCCAATGGCTGCTCCTCAAGCGCCAGCAGCAGCTCCAGCTACTGCGCAATAAGTTCCAAGGTGGGAAAGCCATCGGCGGGTAGGCTTCGGCCTACCTGTCCGATCTACACCTGACCAGACCTAGCAAGGGGGTCATTCTTCGGAGTGGCTCCCTTGCTTTTTTTCAAACACCTTCATAAGCCCTGCTGTTTTAGTGTATCTTCGCAGAAACACTTCCCGGCTTTACAAGCCACCCTCACACCTTAAAGGGCGCAGCATGGCGGCGACAGCCAAACAGCAAACAACCAAAGGTTTTGAAGAATCCCTGTGGGATACCGCCAACAAGTTGCGCGGCACAGTGGAATCCTCCGAATACAAGCACGTTATCCTCAGCCTGATTTTCCTGAAATTCGCCAGTGACAAATTCGCCGACCGTGAACAGGAACTGATTGACGAAGGCAAAGAGGCTTACCTCGACATGGTGGAATTCTACACCATGAAAAACGTGTTCTATCTGCCCGAACCCGCCCGCTGGATTTACATCCAGACCTACGCCAAACAACCCGATATTGCCCTCAAGATCGACACTGCACTGGCGACGCTGGAAAAGCACAATAAGGCGTTGAAAGGCGCATTGCCAGACAACTACTTTTCGCGCCTCGGCCTTGACCCCAGCAAGCTGGCGGCGCTGATCGACACCATCAGCAATATCGACACCACCCACGACAAGGAAAATGATGTGGTCGGGCGGGTGTATGAATACTTCCTCGGCAAGTTCGCGGCGGCGGAAGGCAAGCTGGGCGGCGAATTCTATACACCCAAGTGCGTGGTCAACCTGATTGCGGAAATGATCGAGCCGTACAAGGGCAAGATTTACGACCCGTGCTGCGGTTCGGGCGGCATGTTCGTGCAGTCGGTCAAGTTTGTGCAAAGCCACCACGGCAACCAGAAAGACATTTCCATCTACGGGCAGGAAAACACCGGCACCACCTACAAGCTGGCGAAAATGAACCTCGCCATCCGGGGCATTGCCGGGAATCTGGGCGATGTGCCAGCCGATACCTTTTTCAAGGATCAGCACCCCGACCTGAAAGCCGATTTCATCATGGCCAACCCGCCCTTCAACCTGAAAGACTGGCGCGGCGCGGATGAGCTGACCAATGACCCGCGCTGGGCAGGTTACGAAGTGCCGCCAACCGGCAACGCCAACTATGCGTGGATTCTGCACATGGTTTCCAAGCTATCCGCCAACGGGGTGGCGGGCTTTGTGCTGGCGAATGGCTCCATGTCGACCAATACCACGGGCGAAGGCTTGATCCGGCAGAAGATGGTCGAAAACGACTTGGTCGATTGCATGATTGCGCTGCCGGGGCAGTTGTTTTACACCACGCAGATTCCGGTGTGCTTGTGGTTTCTGACCAAATCCAAACGGGCGGATAGCAACCGCGATTTCCGCAACCGTGAGGGTGAAACGCTGTTCATTGATGCCCGTAACATGGGTTCAATGGTCGACCGTACCCACAAGGAACTGACCAGCGACGACATCGCCGAGATTGCCCGCACCTATCACGCTTGGCGCGGTGAAAAGAAAGACGGCAGTTACGCAGACAAGGCCGGATTTTGCAAAGCCGCCACGCTGGCTGACATCAAGGCCAATGATTACGTGCTGACGCCGGGGCGTTATGTCGGCGCGGCGGAAATCGCAGACGACGGCATCGCCTTTGAAACCAAGATGGAAGCACTGACCCGCACCCTTTACCAGCAAATGCAGCAGGCGGAAACGCTGGATGCGGTGATTCGCAAGAATCTGGCGATGTTGGGGTATGGGGAATAAGCAACGGCTTTTATGCTATGTTTGAGGCTGGCACAACCATGCGGAGCAACGGAAAAATGAGTGCAGCACAACAGTTACAGGAACGCCACACCTACGCCGATTACGCAAAATGGCCGGAAGGTGAGCGTTGGGAACTGCTTGATGGCGTGGCATATGCAATGGCTGCACCATCACGGCAACATCAACTGGTTGTCATTAAAGTGGGTAGCCAAATAGACCGCCATTTGGAAGGCAAGCCCTGCGATGTTTATGTCGCCCCGTTTGACATCCGCCTGCCACGCCAACAGGAAGCTGACGACAAGGTGGATACCACCGTCCAACCCGATATTGCAGTCATCTGTGATCGTAGCAAGCTGGATGACAAAGGCTGTCGCGGTGCGCCGGACTGGATTATTGAGGTTGTTTCGCCCTCCTCCGCGATCATGGATATGGAAAAAAAGCGCAAGCTTTACGAGCGGCACGGGGTCAAAGAATACTGGATTGTTCACCCGACCGACCGCTGGCTGATGGTGTATACCTTGGGCGAAGACGGCAAATATGGGCAATTCCAACTGGTTGGACTGGATGAGCCTGCGACCGTTGGCTTGTTCCCGGAACTGAGCATTGACTGGGCGTTTTTGAATGATGAGCAAGGTTAATATGACCCAAAAGACCCTCACCCCCCAGCCCCCTCTCCCTGAGGTAGAGGGGGAGCAAGAGAGCGTATGACTGAATCCAGCCACCTTGAATACAAACGAACTACCGTTGTAAAGAAACCCCTCCCCAACCCTCCCCTTATCAGGGAAGGGAGCAAGAAAGATGTGCCACCCTCTTGTTCCTCCCCTGACAAGGGGAGGTTAGGAGGGGTTTCTTCGCTTGGCTACGGGGAAATATATGACTGAATCCAGCCGCATTGAGTACAAACAAGCTGTCACCGACTCCTTGGAAAAGGAAGTCGTTGCCTTTCTGAACACCCACGAAGGCGGCACAATCTACCTTGGTATTAACGACAAGGGCGAAACCATCGGCATCCAGAACGCTGACCAAACCCAGCTTGCGCTCAAGGATCGGCTGAAAAACAACATCCGCCCTTCCTGTTTCGGCTTGTTTGAAATCGTGCTGGAACGCGCCGACGGCAAAGACATCCTCAAGGTCAACATCGCCAGCGGTTCAGAAAAGCCTTATTACATCAAACAGTTTGGCATGGCGGAAAAAGGCTGCTTCATCCGGGTAGGCAGTGCCGCCGAGCCAATGCCGACCGCGATGATTGAGCGGCTGTTTTCACAGCGTACCCGTAACACCATTGGCATGATGCGTTCACCGCGCACTGACCTGACTTTCAAACTGTTAAAGTTTTACTATCAGGAAGCAGGTTATGAACTCAACCCCAACTTCCTCACCAATCTGGAACTAAAAACCCCCGAAGGCGAGTTGAATTACGCGGCGTATCTGCTGGCGGATGAAAACGGCGTCTCCATCAAAGTTGCCAAATATGCCGGAACCACCCGCGTTGACCTGACTGAAAACAGCGAATACGGCTATTGCTCACTCATCAAAGCGGTCAACCGCGTACTGGAAAAACTCGAAGTCGAAAACCGCACCTTCGCCAAAATCACCCCGCGCAAACGGCTGGAACGGCGCATGATTGACCCGACTGCATTGCGGGAGGCGGTCATTAACGCGGTCATCCACAACGACTACAGCAACGGTGCACCGCCCAAGGTGGAACTGTTTGCTGACCGGGTAGAAATCACCTCCATGGGTAGCTTGCCGTATGGTGTGACGCAAGATGATTTCTTTGCCGGGATTTCATCCCCCAGAAACAAAGAGCTAATGCGCGTTTTCCGTGACCTTGAGATGGTTGAACACCTTGGGTCGGGCGTGCCGCGCATCCTCAAAGCCTACGACGCCAGCGTGTTTGAAATCCGCGAAAGCTATCTGCGTGTCACCTTCCCCTACCGCGAAGGGTTCGAGAGCGACGACAACCTAATCAAAACGTCGGGGAAAACGTCGGGGAAAACGTCGGGGAAAA
>JAHJJD010000018.1 GCA_018822845.1 Gammaproteobacteria bacterium
AGGGGGAGAAAGAAACCTCTCTCTTAGCCCCTCTCCCCTTGAGGGAGAGGGGTTGGGGTGAGGGGTACAAACGGAGATTCCTATGCCCAGCGTAATGATCCGTCGCAACGACGATGGCAAGCTGCTCTTCTACGTCGCCAAGAAGGACATGGAAGAAACCATTGCCAACGTCGAAAAAGACACGGCTGAAGAATGGGGTGGCGAAATCGAGCTGACCGATGGCTCCACTTGGTACATCGACCCGATCAGCCCGCCCCCAAGCTTTCCAACCACTTTGCGTTTCAAACGCGGTGAATGACCCTACAGGAGAACTGTCATGGCACTGAAAATCAATCGCGACATCTGCACTTCCTGCGGGGATTGCGAACCCGTCTGCCCAACCAAATCCATCAAGCCATTCAAAGGCACGTACAAGATCGTGGAAGAAACCTGCACCGAGTGCGAAGGTGAATTCGACGAGCCGCAATGCCTGAAAGTCTGCATGGAAGACGATTGCATTGAATATGTTTGATGCGTAGGGGCGACCGGCGGTCGCCCTTTCCCCCGAACGAACGTCCCGATCATGGGATGGAACGTAAAAGGGCGACCGCCGGTCGCCCCTACAACCTAGGAGCCGCACATGACGACTACCCCGACTCCCCTGCCTTACACCGACGGCGATATGCCGGATTCCATCCGCGTGGCTTGCGCCTCCAACAAGGGTGAAATGCTCAATGGGCATTTCGGTTCCTGCGAGCGCTTTCTGGTCTATCAGGTATCACAAGCCGAATACCGCCTGATCGACGTGCGTGAAGTGGGCGACGATGCAGCCGAAGAAGACAAAAACGCCTACCGCGCCAGCCTGATCCTCGATTGCCAGGTGGTATTCATTGCCTCCGTAGGCGGCCCGGCGGCAGCCAAAATCGTCAAGAAAGGCATCCACCCGATCAAGCAGCCAGTGGTTGTTCCCACCAGCGAATTGCTGGCGAAACTGCAACCAGCGCTGGCCAACCCGCCACCCTGGTTGGGCAAGGTCATGGGTAAGGATGCAGAAAGCCGCGCCCGTTTCAGCGCCGACGATGACGACGACGAACTGCTTGAGGCCGAAGGATGATGACCCCGCAACAACTGGCCGACATCGTGGCAGAAACCGAACGCGCTGGTCTGGTCGACACCCACCTGAGCGACCTGCGGGCAGCATTCCCGGAACTGCATTTCACCTGGTGCATGGACGATGACGTATGCGGCCCCCAACCTGCTGCGCAGGGCAAAGGCTTCAACGTGTATCTGGTCGACGGCAGTAACCACTGCCTGTGTTTCACCCCCAGTCTGGAAGCGGCCAGCGGCGTGGTCATCGCCGAACTGGGGGAGGACGATGACTGAAGCGCAGCCCATGGATCTGATCACCCCGACCGCCGATTGCAGCCATTGCCCGCACCGCACCGACCGGCTGGCGAACGGGCGCTGCCAACCCGGCGACCGTTGTGTGAAAGCCATGAGCGGGCGGCAGATCGAACGCTTTTTCCGCGAAAACCCCGATCTGGCGCAGGACTACACCGGCGATGAATTCTGGGAACGCCGCGCGATTGCGGCACGTTACATTTCCCAGCAACGCCTGCTGGAAATGGTCGACGACCCGGACGAGGTGGTGCGCCGGGTGCTGGCCTACCGCCTGCCGGTGACGGAACTGCACCGCCTGATCGGCGACAGCGACCGCGAAGTACGCATTACCGTGGCCGACCGCCTGCCACCCGAGCAACTGGAGCGACTTGCCAGCGACACGGATTATCTGGTGCGCAAATACGTGGCGCGACGGATGCCCGCAGGCCGTTTGTTCCGCATGATCTGCGACGATGACCGCGAAGTGCGCATGACAGTGGCGCGGCGTTTGCCGATCGAGAGCCTCGGTTTGCTGCTGAACGACAGCGAACCTGAAATCCGCCGTATTGTCGCCGAACGCATCCAGCCGGAAGCCCTCAGCGGCCTGCTCAAAGACCCCGACTGGGGCGTGCGGGTCAAGGTTGCGGAACGCGCCACCCCGGCGATGCTGGAAGTACTGGTTTTCGACACTGACCCCGATGTGAAGGAAGTCGCCCGTCAGCGGCTTCGGGAGACGCAATCACCATGAACGAATTCGACTGGCAAGCCAAAAAACTGACAACCCAATGCCCGGAACTGCTGGTCAGCACCGGGCATGAAGACTTGCTGAAAGCCATCAACACCTTGTTTGCCCCGCTGGAGCTTGAATTCAGTCAGGTGCTGGAACGCAGCGGCTGGCACCATCTGGGCGGTGTGGTCGACATCGACTTGCGCCCGGTCGCCGACAACCTGCGCATCTGGGCAGAACAGGAATCCGACGGCGATGTGGATGTGTTGCTCGACAAATACGCAGGGCAGCAGCTATTCGCCACCCGGCTGGAAGGACGCACCCTGTATTTCACCGCCCCAACTGGCGACAGGCCGGAGCATTTCCTCCAGCTTGAAATCGAAATCCGCCAGGAAGTGCTCGACCGTGCGCTGTTCGACCCCGATTTCTGGCCCGACAATATCGAGGAATTTCTCGATCCGGTCGACTTCCCGCGTCTGGAAGCGGAAATCATCGGCCAGCCGCAGTACCGCTTCCGTCGCCTGCACAAGATGCTGGACATTTTCCTCGAACAGAATCCGCATAGCCGCCATGTGCAAAACCTCAACCGCTTCATGCAGGACTGGCAGAGCAGCAGCGCGGGGCAGAACGACGACATGCCCTTCTGCTCCCACTGGGTGATGGTGTTGCAGGAATATCAGGGCAGCGACAAGGAAAGCCATTTCAATATCAAACCAACCAGCAGCTTCACGCGCAAAGTGAGCGAATTCACCGACAACCCGGCGCTGCACGGGGCGGAACTGGCGAAAACCATCCATGCGTTTGACCGGCAGGTAGGGTATCCGTTTGCGTGGTTCTTCCTCATGCTCAACCGCCGGGGCGTGCCGACTGGCGTGGCGGATGCGGTGCTGCGCGACCAGATGGAAGCGTATGACTACCTGCCAGCGCGTGACCTCAAAATCCTGCGCGAGTGGGAAAAACGGCCTTACAGCGTATGAAGAAACCCCTCCCGGCCTCCCCTTATCAGGGGAGGAGCAAGAGCCGCGACTTGCACCCCATTGGCGTGATCCGCACGCCGTTCCCCGACAAGCCGGATGCGCCAGTGCAGGGCGTTTACGCCGATGCGGCGGAAGGCCGGGTAGAAATAGACGCCGCCTACACGCAGGGTTTGCAGGACATTACCGGGTTTTCGCACCTGATTTTGCTGTACCAGTTTCATCGTGCGGGCAAGCTTGAGCTGGTGCGCCAGCCATTTCTGGATGATGTGCCGCGTGGGTTGTTTTCCACCCGGCATCCGGCTCGGCCTAATCCGCTGGGGCTGACGGTGGTGGAACTGCTGGGTTGCGACGGCAATGTGCTGCATGTGCGTGGCGTGGATATGCTCGACGGCACGCCGCTGCTGGACATCAAGCCGTATGTGAAACGCTTTGACTGCTTTCCGCAGGCGAGCGAGGGCTGGCTGGCGGATAAAGGCGAGCGGGCGAAACCGGAAGGCTTGGAATAACGTAGGGGCGACCGGCGGTCGCCCTCTTCAGGGTTAGATATTGCCCGCAAAAAGGGCGACCGCCGGTCGCCCCTACGGAGAAATAGGTTATGCAAGAACTGGATTTTCACGAGGTCGCCGATGAATTCGTCAATCTGGCGAACAAGTTGAGCGAGGAATGGGCACCGAATTTCCTCAGTGCGGCGATCCTGTACGCGGCGGCGCGTTACAACGCTTTCCACTTCAGGGAAACCTTGGGTGATGAGGACAAGGAAGCGGCGGCAATCGAGTATTACACCGAGCAGTACCGCAAGATGTTGAAGGAAAACCTGCACGAGATGCGGCATGGAGTGCCACATGAATAAGATCGGGATATTTTTTGGCACGAATTCCGGCACAACGCGGCTGATGGCGAAAAAGATGGCGAAGCTGTTGGGCGATGTCGCCGCCAAACCGCTCAATATCAACCGCACCACGGCTGAAGAATTGTTGCAATACGACGCGCTGATTCTGGGCACTGCCACTTACGGCATCGACCAGCTTCCGGGCAAAAGCACCGATATTCAGGATGGCAGTTGGGAAGATTTTATGCCGCAACTGGCGGGCAAGGATTTGTCCGGCAAGGTGATTGCACTGTACGGGCTGGGTGATCAGGAAAAATACCCCGACCGCTTTGCGCATTCGCTGATCCATTTGTACCGCTGGGGCGTGGCGGGTGGCGCGGATGTGGTTGGGCAATGGCCTACTGAGGGTTATACCTTCAAGCAATCGCCTGCGGTGGTGGATGGGCAGTTTGTCGGGCTGGTGCTGGATCAGCAGTCACAGAGCTTGCTGACGGAGGCGCGGTTGAGTGCGTGGATTGAGGCAATTAAACCGGCGTTACTCGAAAAATGCAAATATTAAGTAACTGACTAAAAGTTTTCATATGCCACAGTCAATATAAATTCCAATGAAATTAATGTATTGGGATTTTAGTGAACACGCGATAACTTTAGGCTATTTACTTAAAGTGACAAGAGACTATAAGCTTCTCGTCACTTTTATTTTCTCAAGGAAAATATAAAATCTCATTTAGTTTATTATCTATACCATTCTGCCTTTAATGCATCAATATCCATATCTTTCCACTCCTCTTTCCATAATTCCCAGTAAGGAATATCATTTGAAGATGGCTCATTTTTGCATGGATTAATTTGAACAATTGATGGCAAAATTATAGCTTCCCCCACGAGCAAAGCCTCTCCCTGCTTGAATGATGTCATTTTATCTATTAATGAACCAAGCGAATCTGGAAGTAATTTTTTCACATAACTCTGGTCAACTGGATTTGTAAGTCGCATTGCAATAAAGTTATTGCACTGAGAAAATATTGTTTCTGAAATTTCAGATGGTCTTTGGCTAGCCAAAAGCAATGTCACGCCATATTTTCGCCCTTCCTTTGCAATCCTTTCAATTGACTTCTTAGATGAACGATATTTTGATAAATCGCTATTTGGAACATATTTATGCGCCTCTTCATATACCAATAATATTGGAGAATCATTATTTATTTTTTCATCCAAATTTCTTGCACACCTGAGACGCTTATAAAAGTACCCATACTCAAAAATCAATCGTGAAATCAATGAAACTGTAATGCTTAATACTTCAAAGGGAACACCACTTAAGTCTATTACTGTCACATTTGAATTTTTTGACGAAGAATATCCGAGCAAATTCTTAAGCGTCTCCTCAAATGAGATATTCATTGAATCATGCCCAAGAAAAAAATTTAGGCGGCTGTCATTAATTTTATTTTCTAAGCGATTTACAAAGTTTGTAAGTTTTCCATAGAGACTACCTTGAGTAAGCTTTGGTTGACCTGCTTTTTCTTTGTTACTTGCCGCGTATACCTCTCCAGAATCAACGTACTCAGTATTTTTTGAAATAGCATATTGTAGAACACTGCGAATATCAAATACAATGGGAGAGTCAAGATGAATCATCTGCTTCTCTTGTTCTGTACCGTTTGATTTATTTCTTCTATCACTAACAATGGCTTCTTTAAATATATTTCTTTGATTATGATCATTTCCTTCTGTATCCAAGAAAAACTCTTCAAGCTCTTCACTATTTAACATCCAATATGGCAATACCAAATTAGAAATATCAATAAAATTTGCATCAGGAAAAGCGGTCTTATACTCTGAATGAATATCAAATATTATTATGTGCGAGTTATTAAGTGAAAACTCCTCACTTTTTTCATTTACTGCACTTTGAATTATTGTAGCAACTGTATGTGACTTACCTGACCCTGTTGATCCAACAATTGCAATATGTTTATTGAAAAATTTATTTCCATTAACAGGTATTCTAACTTCTTTATTTGAAGATAATCTTGAGAAAGAAAAGCTCTCTTCATGCCTAACGGATGCCTCGTAAATCTTTTTAATATCATCAATAGATGCAGGCTTAACTTCTTTTGGAGGTATTGCAAGCGAGTCTCCTCCTCTCTCAAACACTCCATCTCTCAAGACACCGATAGGAAATGCCTCAATAACGTGTTCGCGTCCCTTTTCACTAGCCACTATTTGGAAGTTCTCAATAATTGCTATTAATATGGCATTCTCATTATCCGCAATTTTTAAATATGATCCAACCTTCAATGATTCCTCAGCTATTTTAAAAATCTCCAAGTTCTCTACTACAATCTTCACCTTGTCGGGGAAAACTGCAATTACTTGCGCATTAATATCTTTATCCAAGCACTCTAATTCAGAGACCATACTAAATCACCTTTTTAATATCAGATATATTTCCCACCTGAATTTTAATATGACGTACAGATGGATGATCAAAATCAAAAAAATCATTTTCAATGTAAAACTGATATATCTCTCTAACTTTATCCACAGACTCTATTGTGAACTTTAAGTCAGAAATAGAATTCAAAATTTTCAATTTAATACCATTGCTATGCGATGCTTTTTCTTTAATTGCATTTACATTGAACCCAGACCCAAAATAAGGGTATCCATCTGTAAAACAGAATCTATTATCAATCAAATCCTGCTTAACAAGAACCAGATCATCTTCTGGTATCTCATGAATAAATAGATATGGGCAAAAAGAGTTTGGCTCAAACTTAGATAGTTTCGACCATTTTTTTGAAATTAATAAAATTACATCTCTTAATTCACTTAATGCACATGAATTTGAATTATATTCAATAAGAAAAAAACGTTCGAATGGAGAAACATTAAGCTCTGTAAAATACTCTTTTCTTATGCTTGAGAAATGTTTATGCTTCCCTTTTAACTTCAAAAACCACTCATTAAATAAAACTTTTTCTTTGTTTATGCGATCTAAAAATAACTTTTTAGTAATCACCCTATCAATATCACTTGAATTAATTGATAGATTTTTAATTTCCCTCAAGGCATTATTATAATAATAATTTTCCGCAGAAAACCGCGAGCACTTAAATACCATCATTAGCCGATCAATTATTTCTTTAAATTGATCTTCAAATCTTGAAGCCTGAATATTAATTGTTAATAACGCCAAAAACTCTTGCAAGTCATCATCATTAAGACTCAGCTCTATATGATGATAATGTTTGATTTTATTTTTTGAATAAGTGAGGAAATGTTCTTTTAAATAACCAACATCCATATTTGAACATAACTTATCTTGACCTGATGAGTAATGACCATAAATCAAATACTTAATTTTATTTTTATTTTCACTCTTCACTTTCTCGAAATGCGAAAGCATATACATTACCGACTCTTTTATTACTGAATGATTGTATTCAGTTTTAGAGTAGTATTTGCATTGAACAGCGGTAGATTCCACTGCCGTTTTTACATCAATATCTTCGATGCATTCAATTTCAATTGAATCACTATCGTCACTGAGTTTCAGAAGGCTAAGGATTGACAAATCAAATTGATAGAAATATCCTTTTATCGTATCAACTGCACTCCTATCATCCGCCATGAATCACCATATCCGTCAACTTAAATGCAAAATATTTACAATTTCACGTAATACCGCAAGCACTATCGAGAATTCAGCTAATATTAATGAACAATAATAGTACACTAGCCTAGCAAAGCCGCCAATACCTAGCATCCTGAGATTTATGGATAATTTTGATTTTTATTATGATAAGTATTGCTTGCAGGTCAACTCTCACCTACCGCCATCTCCTATATTGACCCATTTACTTATACGTCTTACACTAACGTTATTACATTTGTACTAACGGTACGGTCACATCATGTTACAAGTCAAACTCACCGCCATCGGCAATTCTGTTGGCATCGTCCTTCCCAAAGAAGCACTGGCAAAACTGAAAGTGGGCAAAGGCGACAGCCTGTATCTGGTGGAAAGCCCGGAAGGTTTCACCCTGACCCCCTATCAGCAGGATTTCGACGAGCAAATGCAGGTCGCTGAAAAGGTGCTGAAAAAATACCGCAATGCTTTCCGTGAGTTGGCAAAATGACTGAACCGAGATGGGTGTTGGAAGATGTCACATTGGCAGTGCATCAGATGTTGTTGGCAGAACACGGCGGCAGTCCCGGCATTCGTGACAAGTCACTGCTGGATTCTGCCCTTGCACGACCCAAGCAACGGTTAGCTTACGAACCACTCTCAACGCTGTTTGAGCTTGCTGCCTCCTACAGTTTCGGCATTGCCAGAAATCATCCGTTCATTGATGGCAACAAGCGGATTGCACTGGCAATCGGGGCGGTTTTTCTGGAACTCAACAGTTTTGAGCTGAATAGCCCGGAACCCGAAGCGGTAATCATGTTTGAACAACTGGCGGCTGGAAACATCACGGAGGCAGAACTTGCTGACTGGTTTAAACGATCGTCCCTACCGATATGATGTCTGTTCATTGCATGTGCAATGGTCACGTCCAACAGTTGCGTTGAGCATCACTTGCACTCCACCCACCCTGCGCTTATGCTTCCCCTATACCACCGTAAAAAGAAGGACACACCATGATCTGGCTGGACTGGCTGACCAAATGGAAAATGACCAAGCTGCAAATCAACCCGCCGTTCCTCAATATCGAGTTGAAATTTGCTGATGCTGACCGTAATGCAGCGTGGGAAATGTACATCGAACTGCTGACCCGCATCACTACCCAGGCGCTGGATGCCAAAGACGGCGATGAAAAAACCGCGCTGGCCAGCATCTATTCCCTGTTCGGCACAACCCGTACCATCATCAAAAGCCACGGGCGTGAAAGCCTGCAATTTACCAAGCTGGCAATTGTGGTGCTGAACCAGGTTATCCGCCCATTCACCGCCAGGTGGCACAAACTGTCACTGGAGAAAGCATTCGAAGACCCGCAGCAATGCGCCAGATTCCGCAAGGAACTCGATGAACTGCAAGCCGACTTACGGCGTTATACGGGGATGATGGGCGAGATGGCGGGCGTGGAAGAAGACCTTGTACTGCTGGAACAGGTCGAAGCCGAGAATGCAGCTTAACCCAGCAACTCCAGTTGCAATTTGTTCACATCCAGCTCTTTCATTTCCGCCAGACTGGGCAGGTCATCCAGTGACTTGAGATTGAAATGGTCGAGGAAATGCCGGGTAGTACCGAGCATTTCCGGGCGACCCGGCAATTCCTTGTGGCCAAGCACGCGCACCCAGTTGCGTTCCAGCAAGGTCTTGATGATATTGGCATTGACCGCCACCCCACGGATGTCTTCAATCTCGGCGCGGGTAATCGGCTGCCGCCAGGCAATCAGCGCCAGTGTTTCGAGGAAAGCGCGGGAATATCTCGCCGGTTTTTCTTCGCTGTGCCGCTGCACCCACTGCTGAAAGTCGCTACGGGTTTGCAGGCGAAAACCACTGGCCGTTTCCTTCAGCTCAAAACTCTGCCCTTCACAGGCAGACTCCAATGCTTGCAGGGCTGCACGGATGGCGGGACGGGCAATCCTTTCTTCCGCTGCAAAATAGCCTTCCAGTTGCTCCACCGACAACGGTTTGTCAGCCGTCAGCAAAATAGCCTGTAAAATGGTTTCAAGCTTCATGCCCAGTCTCCATCCACACCCTCTTCCGCAACCATACCGCTAGGCCGCACATACAGCGGCGCATACGCCTCATCCCCCTGCGTCACTTCTATCAAATGCGCCTTGAGCAATTCCAGTATCGCCATCAGCGTCACAACCACACCGCGCCGCCCTTCCTCCAGCCTGAACAGGTTTTCAAACGGCACGAACCTGTGCGTCTGCAAGGTCGCCAAGACATAGGTCATGCGTTCGCGGATGGAAAGGTTTTCACGCTGAATCTGGTGGTGGGTAAACATATCCGCCCGCTTGAGCACATCATGGAAGGCCAGCAGCAATTCCTTCAGTTCAACCTGTGGCTGCGGACGTGGCGGCTTGGGGAAATCAGCGGCAGTTTGCGCCACCCAGGACTCGCGTTCCAGGCGCGGCAGTTCATCCAGATCGGCGGCTGCCTGCTTGCACTGCTCGTATTCCTGTAACTGGCGCATCAACTGGGCGCGCGGGTCGTCTTCTTCCTCAATTTCAGCGTGGCGTGGCAACAACATCCGTGACTTGATTTCCGCCAGCATCGCCGCCATCAGCAGGTATTCCGCCGCCAGATCGAGTTTGAAATCCTTCATCAACTCGACGTAGGCGACGTACTGCTCGGTAATGTGCGCAATCGGAATATCGCAGATGTCGAAGTTCTGCCGCCGAATCAGGTAAAGCAGCAAATCCAGCGGCCCTTCAAAGGCTTCCAGAAAAACTTCCAGCGCATCCGGCGGGATGTACAAATCCTCCGGCATCGTGACGACCTGCTCGCCACGAACAATTGCCAGTGGAATTTCCCGCTGTATCGGGGGGGAGGACGCCGCCATTAGAGATGATGCGTAAAGCGCATTGCTTCCATCACGTCATCCAGGGTTTCGCGTGCCACCTGCCGGGCTGCCTCAGCACCTTCACGCAGGATGTCGCGCACCCGCCCCCGGTTTTCCTCGAATTCGGCAGCGCGGCGCTGGATCGGAGCCAGTTCCGCCTGCACGGCATCGATAATCGGCTGCTTGCATTCCAGACAGCCAATGCCAGCACTACGACACCCTTCCTGCACCCATTGTTTGGTGGCGTCATTGGAATAGATTTCGTGAAACTGCCAGACCGGGCACTTGGCCGGATCGCCGGGATCGTTGCGGCGTACCCGTGCAGGGTCGGTCGGCATGGTGCGGATTTTCTTTTCCACACTTTCCGGAGCTTCACGCAAGGCGATGGTGTTGTTGTAGGATTTGGACATTTTCTGCCCATCCAGCCCCGGCATTCTGGAAGCTTTGGTCAGGGCCGCCTGTGGCTCTGGCAGGATGATCTTGCCGAAACCTTCCAGATAGCCAAACAGGCGCTCACTGTCACCGAGCGACAGGTTCTGCTGGGATTCCAGCAAAGCACGGCCTACGCTCAATGCTTCGACGTCACCCTGTTCCTGATACTTGCGGCGCAGTTCGCGGTAGAGCTTCGCCTGTTTCTTACCCATCTTGTTGGCGGCCTGTTCGGCTTTCTGCTCGAAATCGGTCTCACGCCCGTAGATATGGTTGAAACGACGCGCCACTTCGCGGGTCAACTCGATATGCGCCACCTGATCTTCGCCCACAGGCACGCGGTCAGCCTTGTAGATGAGGATGTCAGCCGATTGCAGCAACGGATAACCGAGGAAGCCGTAGGTCGCCAGATCGCGTTCCTTGAGCTTTTCCTGCTGATCCTTGTAGGTTGGCACACGTTCCAGCCAGCCCAGTGGCGTGATCATGGACAGCAGCAGGTGCAGTTCAGCATGCTCCGGCACATGCGACTGGGTGAAAATGGTGGCGGAACTGGGGCTTATGCCCGCTGCCAGCCAATCGATGGCCATGTCTTCCACATGCTGGGCGATGTTGTCGGGTGTTTCATAATGGGTAGTCAGGGCGTGCCAGTCGGCCACGAAAAAAAAGCACTCATAATTGAGCTGCATTTCCACCCAGTTTTTCAAAACACCGTGGTAATGCCCCAGATGCAACAATCCGGTCGGGCGCATTCCTGAAACGACGCGCTGGTTTTGCGAAGGCGTAGTACTCACGCAAGATATACCTTTAATTCAATTAATTCAGTGCAGATTTTACAAGAAAATATGCCCCAGCATTTGGGCCAGTGAACTGACCACAGGTGCAACAATCTTGTTTAACACCCCGAAATATAGCAAACCCAGCACAATAAATAGCCCGTATGGTTCAATCAGGTCAAGATAGCGGGAAAGTGAAGGTGGCAACAAACCTGACAGCACTCGCCCCCCATCCAGTGGGGGAATTGGCAACAGGTTGAATACCATCAATACCAGATTGATCAGGACACCATTCTGGCTCATCGCGACAAAGCCACGCGCTATGTTTTCATCCGGGATCGTGTTGGCGAACACTACCAGCAACAGTATCCACATGATCGCCATGATCAGGTTTGCACCGGGCCCGGCAGATGCTACCAGCACCATGTCGCGCCGGTAATGTTTCAGGTTGCGGAAATTGACCGGCACCGGTTTCGCCCAGCCGAACAGGAACGGCGACCCGACCACCAGTAAAAAGACTGGTACGGCAATCGTCCCCACCGGGTCTACATGTTTGATCGGGTTCAGCGTTAGCCGCCCCAGCATCCGCGCTGTGCTATCGCCCAGTTTGTAGGCAACCCAACCATGCGCCACTTCATGCACCGTAATTGCGAACAACACCGGGATAGCCCAGGTCGCAAGCCCGTACATGAACGCATTAATATCAAAATCCATTCTCTAGTGCTCCACCAGCCACTCGATACTGCCTTTACCTTCGCGCAGCACCACTGGCCTGTCTGCCATCAAATCCACTACCGTTGTCGGCTCATGTCCGCTGAAACCGCCGTCGATGATCAGATCAACCTGATGTTCCAGCGACAGACGAATCTGGTATGGATCAACCATGGGCAAATCATCCCCCGGCAGAATCAGGGTACTCGACATTAACGGTTCATTCAGCTCCTGTAAAAGAGCCTGAGTAACAATATGGTCAGGCAAGCGAATACCAATGGTCTTGCGCTTGGGGTTTTGCAACCGACGCGGCACCTCGCGGGTAGCGGACAGAATGAAGGTATACGGCCCTGGCGTTAGCGACTTGATCAACCGGTAGTTGATATTGTCGACGATGGCATAGGTCGAAATTTCCGACAGATCACGGCAAACCAGCGTGAAATTGTGCTTGCTGTCGACCCGGCGGATACGCTGGATACGCTCCATCGCCGCCTTGTCGCCCAAACGGCAGCCAATGGCATAACTGGAATCGGTAGGAAACACAACAACGCCACCATCACGGATGATTTGCACCGCTTGCTTCACCAACCGGATCTGAGGGTTATCGGGGTGAATTTGAAAATACTGACTCATTGTTCGATTATCGTTTAGAATGACTGACTTTAACCGATTATACCAACACACATGAAGTTCCTGTTTGACTTTTTCCCGGTTGCGCTCTTCTTTCTGGTGTACAAATTTTTCGGCGACCTGCCAGCGTCATGGATTGAGGCTGCCAACCAGTTCCCACTCATGGCACTAAACCAAAGCGAACCCAGGGATGCCATCCTGATGGCGACATTAGTCATCATTCTGGCGACCATCCTGCAAAACGCACTTTATTTCATCATGCATCGCCGCTTTGAGAAGATGCACCTGATCACACTGGGAATTTTGCTGGCATTTGGCACCCTGACCCTGTTCCTGAAAGACCCGCTTTTCATCAAATGGAAAGTAAGCATCATCAACTGGGCATTTGCTGCCGCCTTCATTGGCAGCCAGTACATTGGTTCACGCACACCGCTGGTAGCACGCATGATGTCACACGCCATCCAGGCTCCGGCTGAAATATGGAAGCGCGCCAACCTGATGTGGGCGGTTTTCTTTGCTTTCATGGGTGTATTGAACTTGATTGTCGCTTACTCTTTCAGCGAAGATTTCTGGGTAGATTTCAAACTGTTCGGTGTGCTGGGCCTGACGCTGGTTTTTGTGGTAGTACAAGCAATCTATCTGCAAAAGCACGCGCTGGAGCATGAACAATAGTTACGAAACTTTAAGGATTCCATTCCATGTTGTATGTCATTATCGGCGAGGATGTTGAAGGCAGTCTGGAACAACGTCTGGCCGCGCGCCCTGCGCATCTGGAACGCCTGCACGCCCTGCGGGATGCTGGCCGCCTGTTCGTGGCTGGCCCCAACCCTGCGATTGATTCCAGCGACCCCGGTGAGGCGGGTTTTACTGGCAGCATCATCATCGCAGAATTCGATTCACTGGAAGCGGCGCAAAGCTGGGCAGATGCTGACCCCTACAAGGCTGCTGGTGTTTACCGGCAAGTGACCGTCAAACCATTCAAGAAAGTATTACCCTAAACAGAGGCAAAGCAATAAAATGTACTTAAAAGTTAACAAAATTATCGCATCAGGGCTGGTGGGACTGAGCCTGATGGCAACTGGTCTTTACGCAGACGATGCCAAGGTTGTAGCCACGGTTAATGGCACTGATATTACCCAGGAAACGCTGGACAGTGTTGTTGATATGGTACGTCGTTCCACCCAAGGTGAACAGGTTGATAACAAAGCTATTCTGGATGACCTGATCATCACTGAACTGGCACGCCAGGAAGCACAGAAATCCGGCCTTGCCGAACGCGAAGACATCAAGAGCAAGGTCAAGGATTTTACTGACAAGCTGATTCTGAACGCCTGGACCCAGGAAAAGGCATCCACATTCAAACCCAGCGACGATGAATTGAAAAAAGCCTACGAAGAACGCACCAGTGGCGACAACAAGCTTGAGTACAAGGCACGCCACATCCTGATGAAAACCAAAGAAGAAGCTGAGGCCATCATCAAGGAACTGGAAGGCGGCGTCGACTTTGCCGATCTGGCGAAAAAGAAATCGACTGGCCCATCAGGCCCAACAGGCGGTGACCTTGGCTGGTTCAAGCCGGACGCTATGGTCAAGCCATTCTCTACTGCGGTCGCGCAAATGGAACCAGGCACCATCAGCAAGGAACCAGTCCAGACCCAGTTTGGCTGGCACGTCATCAAGCTGGAAGAGCGCCGCGAGGTCAAACAACCTGAATTCGACGCCCTCAAACCCCAACTGGAACGCCAGCATGAGCAAAAGAAAATGCTCGAATACATGGATGAATTGCGCGCCAAGGCTGACGTAAAAGTAACGTTGCCAGAGGAAAAGGCAGAAGACGCCAAGCCTGACGAAGCCAAGGCCGAAGAAAAGCCAAAAGCTGACGAAGCCAAAGCCGAAGAAAAACCGGCTGAAGAAAAGAAGTAAGAAATCCCTCCCCGTCCCTCCCCTTGTCAGGGGAGGGAACAAGACATATCGACACCAATAACAACAACCGCTATCTTTTCCACAGACAGTCTGACACCACTGACCTGACATGCAAGGGAGTCTTCATGAAACCTGAATGGAAAAATTTTCTCATTGATTACGGCGCAGAATTCGAGGGTGATTCCCTCATTTCCTTCGGCAACCCTGAACGCGAACGGCGCATTCCACCGCAAGGTGCCATCCTTTGCGACCTTTCCCATTTCGGCCTTATCAGCGTTAGCGGCGAAGACGCCACAGCATTCCTGCAAGGCCAGTTGACCAATGACATCAATCAGGTAACAGACTCCCTTTCCCAACTCAGTGCTTACTGCACCCCCAAAGGGCGCGCGCTGGCGACATTTTTTATCACCCAACGCCAAGGCGACTACTACCTGAGCCTGTCGCGTGATTTACTGGAACCCATCCTCAAACGCTTGCGCATGTATGTCATGCGCTCCAAAGCGGTGCTGGAAGACGCAAGTGCCAGTCTGGTGCATTTTGGCTATGCCGCACCGGATGGCGACAAGCAGCTCAGCGAAATTCTCGGCAAAGCGCCAGCCAATGCCTACGACACCATGCAGATTGGCAATCTAACCATCATGCGCCAGCCTGCACCGATTCCGCGTTTCAAGATTCTGGGTGAGCTGGATGAAGCCTGCAAACTGTGGGAACGCCTCAACGTCAATGCCGCCTGCGTTGGCCGCAGCAGTTGGGAATACTTCAACGTCATGTCAGGTGTGCCGATGGTGACACTAGCCAGTAGTGAAGCCTGGGTGCCCCAGATGATGAACATGCATCTGATTAATGGCGTCAGTTTCACCAAAGGCTGTTTCCCCGGTCAGGAAATCGTCGCCCGGCTGAAATACCTGGGCAAATCAAAGCGCCAGATGTACCGCGTCGGCATTCCACATTGCGTAAAACCGCCTGCGGTGGGAACCCATATTGCCAGCGACAAGGACCCGGAAGCTGGAACCATACTTAACGCCACCCTCAACCCGGATGGGTATGTGGAAGCACTGGCGGTAATGAAGATTGCGGAAGCAACAAACCCGCTGCATCTGGGGGAATATGTCGTGAATGTGCTGGAACTGCCTTACGCACTGGAAGTGGAATAATTCCCCCCCATCCCCAGCCCTTCCCCCGCAAGGGGTGAAGGGAGCAGGAGGCTTCATCACTTACGTGCGTCTAGCTCCGCAGCAGAAAAGCCCGGCATCCGCGCCGCCATAATGGCATTCGTGAACGTAGCACTCGGACGCATCACCGCTTTGGTCATGGCAGAATCAGCGTAGAAATAGCCGCCAATATCAACCGGCTGCCCCTGAACGCTTTTCAGCTCTGCAAGGATTTTTTCTTCATTTTCCGCCAGAACTGTCGCCAACTTGCCAAAGTGCTCAGCCATCTCAGGCTCTTCGGTTTGCCTGGCAAGCGCTTGCGCCCAATACATCGCCAGATAGAAGTGATTGCCGCGTGTATCCAGCTCGCCAGTTCTAGGCTTCGGTGACTTGTCGTTCAACAACACATTGCCGACGGCCTCATCCAGCGTGACCGACAGCACTTTGGCCTTATTGCTGCCGTATTGTCTGGCTACCTGTTCAAATGAAACCGTCAGTGCCAGAAACTCACCCAGGGAATCCCAGCTCAGGTGGTTTTCTTCCAACAATTGCTTCACCAATACTGGCGCAGTACCACCCGCACCCGTTTCATACAAACCGCCGCCTTTCATCAAAGGTACGACAGACAACATTTTGGCACTGGTGCCCACTTCCATGATCGGGAACAGGTCAGTCAGGTAGTCGCGCAAAATATTGCCGGTAACAGAAATCGTGCTCTTGCCACGAATAATACGTTCCAGACTGAAACGCATCCCGCGCAAGGGTGACATAATGCAAATATCAACATCGGTCAGGTCATGATCTTTCAGGTAGGTTTTAACCTTCTTGATTAGCTCATACTCATGCGGACGGTATTCATCCAGCCAGAACACCGCAGGCAATTGGGATTCACGCGCCCGTCTGACTGCCAGCCCCACCCAGTCACGCACTGGCAGGTCTTTGGTCTGACACATACGCCAGATGTCTCCGGCTTCCACGCTTTGCTCAATCAAGACCTTGCCCTGATCGTCGACAATACGCGCCACGCCGTCTTCGGGAATTTCAAAGGTCTTGTCATGCGAACCGTATTCTTCGGCTTTTTGCGCCATCAAACCGACGTTCGGCACAGTGCCCAGTGTCCGGGGGTCGAAAGAACCGTGGGTTTTACAGAAGTTAATGATCTCCTGATAAATACGCGCAAAGGTACTTTCCGGCATCACCGCCTTGGTATCTTTCAACTGACCTGCCGGGCCATACATTTTGCCGCCATTGCGGATCATGGCTGGCATTGATGCATCGACGATGACATGGTTCGGAGAATGCAGATTGGAAATGCCTTTGGCTGAATCCACCATCGCCAGTTCCGGGCGATGTTCGTAGCAGGCATGAATATCGCGCTCAATTTCTTCACGCAACGAGGTCGGCAGCGTGGCAATCTTTTCATACACACTGCTCATGCCGTTGTTGGGGTTGACACCCAGTTCCTTGAACAACTGAGCGTGTTTTTCAAACAGCTCTTTGTAGAAAATCTTGACGCAGTGACCGAACACAATCGGGTGCGAGACTTTCATCATGGTGGCTTTCACATGCAGCGAGAACATCACGCCCGTCTGCTTCGCGTCTTCGATCTGCTTTTCATAGAACTCGCACAGCGCTTTTTTGCTCATGAACATGCTGTCGATGATTTCGCCTTCCAGCAATGACACTTTCGGCTTGAGCACGATGGTTTTGCCGCTCTTGGTCACCAGATCCATGCTGACATCGCAAGCACGATCCAGCGTCAGGCACTTTTCACTGCTGTAGAAATCACCGTGATGCATGTGTGAAACGTGGGTGCGTGAAGCCTGGCTCCACTCCTTCATTTCATGCGGAAAGGTTTGGGCGTAACGCTTGACGGCGGCGGGTACGCGACGATCCGAGTTACCTTCACGCAGCACCGGGTTTACTGCACTGCCCAGCACTTTGGAGTAACGGCGCAGAATTTCTTTGTCTGTTTCTGTTTGCGGGTCTTCGGGGTAATCTGGCAGCGGGTAGCCTGCGGCCTGGAGTTCTTTGACAGTGGAGATCAGTTGCGGCACAGACGCACTAATATTGGGCAGCTTGATAATATTGCTATCCGGTTCCTGCGTCAGTTGTGCCATGACCGCCAGCTCATCCGATACCTGTTGTTCTGCTGTCAGATAGTCAGAGAACTCGGCAAGAGTACGGGCAGGCAAAGACAAATCACTTTTGCTGATCTCAATGCCCGCACCTGATGCAAAGGTGCGGATAATCGGTAGCAAGGAACAAGTCGCCAGCAGTGGCGCCTCATCAGTCAATGTGTAAATCACCTTTGGTGTTTCATTATTCATCTGCAATTATTCCTGGAAGCGTTATTGTCTGACAATATTATATAAAACCCTTAATAATCGCCACAAAATCCGCACGAAGTAATGCAAATTGTCGACATTGTACTGTTTTGATGCTTTGTTGCGGCGCACATAAATATTCCTGTAATATTCTGACCTCTTTTCTTGGTTTTGTTGGATCATCAGGGTATGGCAGGACAGGCTTTGCAAATCAATCACCTTGCACGTGGCATTGCCACCACCATCCTGCAAGGCTTCAACCGTCACTTTGAAATTTTCCAGCGGATTACTGCCGGGGCGCGGCAACGCTTTGAAGATGCCGACTGGCAGGCTGTACAACTGGCTTCGCGCGAACGCATCGTGTTGTACGATCGCCGCATCAAGGAAACCATTGCGCTGGTGCGCGACCTGTACGAAATCAAGGAAATCGACCCGGAACTCTGGCGTGAAGTGAAACACTGCTACATGCGCATGCTGCTGGATCACCAGCAGCCGGAACTGGCGGAAACCTTCTATACCTCGGTATTTTGCCGCCAGTTTCCCCGCCAGTATTACACCAATAACTGGATATTCATCCGCAGCTCAATTTCAACGGAGTACATCGATTCCGAAGAAACCAGCTATGTCGCCTACTACCCGCACGCAATTGGCCTGCGTGAAGCCATTACCCGCATTCTGGATAACGCCGGTTTCACCCTGCCGTTTGAAAATCTGGAACGTGATTTCCGCAACATGTTCCGTTCGATTGTCCAGCACTACCGAGGCAAGGCGGCGCGCAAGGCTCAACTGAACTTCCAGCTTTCCGTCATTCGTCACCCGTTTTTCCGCAACAAGGCGGCCTATATCGTCGGGCGCATGATCAACGGGCGGGATGAAATCCCCTTCGCCCTGCCAATACTGAATAATGAAAAGGGCGGCCTGTATATCGATGCCCTGTTGCTGGGTGAAAAGCAGCTTTCCGTGGTATTCAGCTACTCACAGGCGTATTTCATGATGGAACATCAGGTGCCATCAGCAGTGACCTCATTCCTGCAAAAACTGTTGCCACGCCGCAATATGTCGGAACTGTATTCCGCCATCGGTTTGCACAAACAGGGCAAGTCGGCGTTTTACCGCGATTTCCTGCACCACCTGAAGCATTCCAGCGATGAATTCATCACCGCACCGGGGATACGCGGCATGGTCATGATGGTATTCACCCTGCCTTCCTACCCTTATGTGTTCAAGATCATCAAGGACAAGTTCGCGCCACAGAAAGAATTCACCCGCCAGCAGGTCGAGGAAAAATACCAGTTGGTCAAACGTCACGACCGGGTGGGGCGCATGGCCGACATGCTGGAATATTCCAATGTCGCCCTGCCAGAAGAGCGTTTCGATCCAGACTTGTTGCAGGAACTGCGGGATGCCTGTGCCAGCAGCATCAGCTTTGATAGCGGCAACATCGTGTTCCGCCACGTCTATATGGAACGGCGCATGATTCCGCTGAACATGTTCATTGAAACAGCGGACGACGAAATCCTGGAACGGGTCATCGAAGACTACGGCAATGCCATCAAGCAACTGGCGGGCGCGAATATTTTCCCCGGCGACTTCCTTTACAAAAACTTCGGGGTTACGCAGTTGGGGCGGGTGGTGTTCTACGACTACGACGAAATCAGCTACATGACGGAATGCAATTTCCGCAAGATTCCGCCGCCACGCTTCCCGGAAGACGAGTTCAGATCCGAACCGTGGTACTCAGTGGAACCGAACGACGTGTTCCCAGAAGAGTTTTCCACGTTCCTGCTGTCTACACCCAAAATCCGCAAGATTTTCATCAAGTACCATAAGGACTTGCTGGATTCCCGTTACTGGAAGCACAAGCAGGAAAATATCCAGGCGGGCATGTACGAAGACGTGTTTCCATACCCGCAGGAATTGCGTTTCAAACGCAAGGTCTGAACGGTTTAGCGGTATTCCACCAAATCATCGAGTGACTGGCGCAGGCGGGGCGTTTGTTCGCCTGCGCGATAGCCAAATGCTACGACAACGGCAACGCCATACTGCTGCGTGTCAACATCCAGCACCGCTTCCACGCCGGGCTTGGAGAAACCTTCAATTGGGCAGGAATCAATCCCCATACTGGCCGCGCCTGTCATCATGTTCGCCAGCGCCAGGTAACATTGCTTGGAACTCCAGGCAAAGGTATTGATGTAAGGCGCAATTTCAGTCTCGCTATGGGCAGCGTAACGCGCCAGATAAGCATCCTGCGCATCCTGCGGCAGACCACGACGCCCGAACAGACGCTTGACGTAATCACTGCCCGGCTCCACCGCTGACGTTTTCGCCAGAATCACCACCACATGACTGCTCTCGGTGATTTGCGGCTGGTTCCAGCAGGCTTCACGCAGTTTTCCGCGTAATTCAGGGGTTTGCACAACCACAAAATGCCAGTGCTCCATACCGAAAGAAGAAGGCGACAAACGCCCGAACTCCAGAATCTGCTGGAAATCCTCAGCGGGTATCTTGCGCTGTGGATCAAATTTCTTGCAGGCATGGCGGAAAGACATCGCTTGCATGAATGGCTGCATAATGAAAACTCCTTAACTTAAACCGGGTTGGTAAATGCGCTACAGTATAGCTACTCCCTCACCGTCAGGAACAGGATATACAGAATGATAACAGGATTATTCAAAGGCTTTGGTTACGTGTTTACCGGCCTGTCGCTCATCACCCAGAAAGGCATCCGCCCATTTGTACTGGTTCCGCTACTGATCAACATTGTGTTGTTTTCCGGCGGTATCTGGCTGGCGAAATCCCAGCTCGAATACTGGATGGCGCGCTTGTTGCCCGAATGGCTGTCATGGCTGGAATGGCTGCTGTGGCCGGTGTTCGCCATCCTGATTTTCTTCGTAGTGTTTTACGTCTTTGCCATCGTCGCCAATATTCTGGCCGCGCCTTTCAACTCTGTGCTGGCGGAAAAGGTGGAAGCCCGCCTCAACGGGCAACCGATTCCCGAATTTGCCGGATACAAAAGCCTGCCTGCACTGATTGTGCGCACTTTCCGTAGCGAACTGGGCAAGCTGTGGTATATGGGCAAATGGTTCTTGCTGTTGCTGATCCTGACCGTGATTCCGGGAGTCAATATTATCGCTCCCGTAGCATGGACGTTGTTTGGGGCATGGATGCTGGCAATCGAATACGCCGACTACCCGATGGGTAACCATAACCTGTTTTTCAAAGATGAGTTGGCAGTCTTGAAGAAAAACCGCCCGGAAGCATTGGGGTTTGGCTGGTTGCTGTCGCTGATGACGGCGATTCCGGTACTGAATTTCCTGTCGATGCCAGTTGGCGTCGCGGGCGGCACTGCGTTGTGGGTTAAGCGCTTGTCAAACAATCGCTAAGGCTTGCCAGCCATGCGCTCCTTGGTGGTCAGGGCAATCTTGTTGCGCAGGTAAACCGGCTGCGCCTCTTCCGGTGCTACGGCTTTGTCCGCCTGCCACCCGGCAACAGCCAGCGGCAACATGAATTCGGCAGCGGGTAATGATTCGGTATCGACACCCGTCAGCTTTCCGGCAAAACGTGCCTGCAAGGTATCCGCATAAGCTGACCAGCCGTGCCCGATGGCAAACCAGCCGTCGCTAGCGGGCATAGGCGCATCCGCCGGAGCACAAACCTGCTCTTCGCCCTGCAACTGCATCAAACCATCCTGCCAGACATATTGTCCCCAGTAGACTTCGCCCATGCGCGCATCCAGCGCAGCCAACACCTGAACCGCACCGTGCTGCGCATATGCCTGCTGTGCCAGTGCAGCCAGCGTGGAAAGTGTAATCACCGGTTTGTCGGCAGCCATCGCCAAGCCTTGCGCGACGCCCACACCGATACGGATGCCGGTAAATGCACCCGGCCCTTGCCCGACAGCAATAGCATCCACATCCTGCAAACGCAGGCCAGCCGTAGACAACACTTTATCCACCATCGGCAGGATCAGTTGGGTATGCGCGCGCGGAGTCAGCTCAAATTCGCTGAAGCTTGCACCATCGGCATAAACAGCGGCGGAACAGGCTTCGGTTGAGGTATCAATGGCTAGCAGTTTCATCCGTATCTCTGGGGATGGGGGGTATGTTGTTGGCAAAAAACCGTTCCACAATTTCCAGCTTCTGGGTACGCGGCATACGCGGCAGACTATCGAGGAAAGTCTTGCCATAACTGCGGGTGCGTAAGCGTACATCGCAGATCATCAGCACACCCCGGTCATTTTCGTCACGAATCAGGCGTCCAACCCCTTGCTTAAGGGTAATGACCGCCTGCGGAATCTGGTATTCGGCAAACGGATTGCCACCGCGTTGGCGGATGCTTTCCAGCCGCGCCTCCATCACCGGATCGTTGGGTGCTGCGAATGGCAACTTGTCAATAATAACACAGCTCAAGGCATCACCACGTACATCCACCCCTTCCCAGAAGCTGGCCGTACCCAGCAGCACGGCATTCCCCAACTGACGGAATTTTTCGATCATGTCGCGTTGTGGCGACTCCCCCTGGATCAGCAGCGGAAACTCAATCCGGTCATGCAACAGTTCTGCCGCCTCGTTAAGCGCCCGGTAGCTGGTGAACAGCATGAAGGTACGCCCGCCACAGGCATTGATTACCGGAATGGCAGCCTCTACCAGCGCGGAGACAAAATCCTGATCCTGCGGCTCCGGCAAGTTGGCGGGCAAATACAACAACGAGTTGTGCCAGTAATCAAACGGGCTGTCGAGTTGCAAGGTTGCCGCCTTATCAAGCCCCATGCGCTGGTTGAAATGCTCAAAAGACTGCCCGACCGCCAACGTAGCGGACGTCATGACCCAGCTACAGGGCAATTCTTCCATGCACTTTTTGAACGGCACAGCCACATCCAGCGGCGTAGTGGTAATAGCGAAGCCACGGGTGAAAGTTTCAAACCACTGCACGCTATCCGGTGGTGGATTGTGTAAGCGCCCCAGCCGGATACGCTGTTCCAGCAGGCGAGCGTAACAGGATTCGAGCCCCTTGCTACGCTCGGCAGCATGTTCCAGCAGTGCCGCCAGCTCATCCATGCTGTCGCCCAGTTCCTGCAAGTGATTGACGATAGAAGGCTTGTTACGGATACGCGCCCAGGGCGCACGCTGACCCGGTGTATCCATCGCCAGCCGCAGGTCCAGCACAGCCTTTTCCAGATGATCCAGCAATTCGCGGATTTGCGGCATGTCGGAGGCGCTCTCCAGCGCTTCCATCACGGTATCCCTTTTCAGATCAAGCAACTGACGGCTACTCAGGGTATCGCTGAAAAAGCTGGAAGCAATTTCCGGCAACTGATGTGCCTCATCCAGCACCACCACGTCCGCCATCGGCAGCAATTCACCGAACCCCTCCTCCTTGAGAGCCATGTCAGCGAAAAACAGGTGATGATTGACCACCACCAACCCTGCATCCTGCGCAGCACGGCGCGCCTTGACGACATGGCAATCCTGATAATCACCACATTCTGCACCCAGGCAGTTTTCGGTGGTGGAAGTCACCCTGCCCCAGATTTCGGCATCATGTGGAACGGCGGAAAGCTCGGCAATATCCCCCTTGATGGTCAGCTCCGACCAATCGCGGATACGGCGCAGCCAGGTGACGCTTTTGCGATCAGGCAAACGGCCTTCCGCGAGTGTGGTTTTCAGGCGATGAATACACAGATAATTGGCGCGCCCCTTGAGCAGGGCAGTTTTGACAGCGCTTTTCAACGCCTTGCGCACCAGTGGCAAATCCTTGTGGTAAAGCTGATCCTGCAAGGTTTTGCTGCCAGTGGAAATGATCACCCGCTCGTCACACAGTAGCGCCGGAGCAAGGTAGGCAAACGTCTTGCCGACGCCAGTGCCAGCTTCAATGACCGCCGTACCATGCGTTTGCATGGTGGTCTGGATGGCCTTCAGCATGGCTTGCTGCTGGGGCCTGACCTGAAAGCCATCAATCAGTTGGGCGAAAGGCCCTGTTTCTCCCAGCAGGTCAAGCATCCCCAGCTCAGGCTCAATGTCGGCAAAGGAACTAATTGAGCTGCTCCTGATAATATTCAGCCTTCGTTGCCATGCTGCTAGCCTGCTCATCATCGCCCTGACGCTTGTGCAGCTCGCTAAGTTTCAGCCATAAATCAGGATTCTCCGGCTCTATGCGCAAGGCACGCTCAATGGTCGCAGTTGCTGCGGCCAGCTTGCCCTGCCCGATTTCCGTGTCAGCCTGTTTGACCAAAGCGCGAGCAGCAGGTGAGGAGTCGTACTTTTTGACTTTATCAACTTCCAGCACTTCAGGTTCCTGCGCATCATCCGCGATACCCTGATCCTGCCGGTGTTGCAGCACTTCTACCTTCGGCGCTGGCTCCTTGGGTAATGGCAAGGTACGGCTGACTGGCGCAGGCGCTTGCGGCGCTGGAGCAGGCTTCGCAGTGACAGGTGGCCGTGCGGCCTGGGCCTGGCTAGGCAGGACTTGGGAAACAGGCGCGCAGGCTGTCATGGCACTTGCGCCCAAAATAATTGCTATCCAGGTAATTTTCACTTTCATAACCATGTTTCTTATTGCATCAGATTATCAATCCAATTGGATGGATCACTACTACGTGGCATCGGAACTGGTGCAGCAGCAGGAACCGCAGCCGGGGCTGATGGCTCTGCTACAGGCGCAGGCGGTGGCGCACAATAATGGGTTTTCTGCGGCTGGGTGCCCTTGATGAACGGCGTGCGCACAGACGAGCCACAAGCCGGATTAGCCCGCAAACCACTGGTCGGATCAATATTCACCCACACCATGCGGGAAGAAGTATCCTGTAGCGGTTTGGTTGGCAATACCCGGAACAAATCTTCCCACACCTTCAAGGCACCTGTACCACCGGTCATGTTGGTAGGTTTGTTATCGTCACGCCCAACCCAGACAGTTGCAACATGCTGACCAGAGAATCCGGCAAACCAACTGTCTTTCTTGTCGTTGGTCGTACCGGTTTTGCCAGCGACTTTTTTCCAGCTCGGCAGGACAGAGGATAATTCCTTGGCAGTCCCTTCACGGGTAATATTATGCATGGCGTAAATCAGCAAATCAGTTGCTTCAGGGCTGGCAACCTGCTTGACCGTCAATGGATAACGGGTCAGCACCTTGCCTTGCAGGTTCATGACGCTGCGAATGGCTTTCAGCGGTGAGTAAGAGCCTCCCGCCGCAATGCTCTGATACATCTGCTGCACATCAATCGGTGCCATTTCCAGTGCACCCAGCAAAATGGATGGGTATTCAGGTATTTTGGTACTGACACCAAGGCCATGCAAGGTATTGATTACCTTGTCCAGGCCAACATCTACCCCGATACGTACCGCTGGCGTATTACGCGACAAGGTAAGCGCTTTCAGCACAGTGATATAACCGATGTTACGGTGATCATAGTTGCGTGGCTGCCAATATTTGTTCCTGTCGATCTTGACGGTAACAGGGCCATCGCTGACGCGGGTGCCAAGGTTGTACTTGCGTTTGTTTTCCAGCGCAGTCAGGTAAATGGCGGGCTTGACCAGCGAGCCAATCTGGCGCTGGGCAGTCAGGGCGCGATTGTAACCGGCGTAGCGTACATCGCGACTGCCGACGAGAGCCATTACCTCCCCCCCCTGCACACTACTGATAATCAGGGCACCATTGAGCATGCCCTTCTTGATGCGCTGGGAACGCTCAAGTTGCGCTACACGCTTTTGCAGAATGGTTTCCGCCGTCAACTGGACGATAGGATCCATTGCAGTGAAAATCATCAGGCCAGCACTATGCACGTCTTCTTCCTTGTAATCGCGCTGCAATTGCTGCCGCACCAGATCAAGGTATGCCGGAAACGGGCTCGCGCCGGATGGTTTGTGCTCGCTGACGTCCAGGGACCGCTTGACCGCCTCCTGATACTCGGCTGCCGTGATGACCCCTTCCTTGTTCATTACCTGTAACACCAGATTGCGGCGTTCCAGAGCACGTTCAGGGAAACGGCGCGGATCGTAGTAGCCCGCACCCTTTGCCAGCCCGATCAGCATCGCAATCTGGTCGGATTTCAGTTCTTTTGCCTGGCGGTTGAAATAGAATTGCGCCGCCAGCCCGAAACCGTGGATGGCGCGATCGCCATCCTGCCCCAGATGGATTTCATTGAGATACGCTTCCAGGATGTCTTTCTTGGGATAGTGCAACTCCAGCAGGAAGGCCATCATCGCCTCCTTGAGCTTGCGCTGCCAGCTACGTTCGTTGGTCAGGTAGAAGTTCTTGACCAACTGCTGGGTCAATGTGCTGCCGCCCTGCACGGTATGCCCCGCCTTGAGGTTGGCGACAACGGCACGGGCAATCGCCATCGGGTTGACGCCCTGGTGCTCGTAAAATTTCTTGTCTTCCACCGCCAGCAGGCCACGAATCAGCAAGGGGGAAACTTCAGACTGCTTGACCAAAACCCGGTCTTCATTCTGACGTGGGTAAAAATTGCCGATCAGCACTGGCTCCAGACGCATCAGGTTCAGTGGATTCTTGCCGTCGGAGTAACCCAGAGAAGCAACCTTGCCATCCTTGACCGATACCTTGATGCTGCGGGCAGGCTCCATGTCATCCGCGAACTTGAAACCACGGGTATTGATCATGAAAGCATCACCCGTGCGACGGTATTGCCCCGTTTCCAGTGGATCGTCAACCTTGCGGTAGCCCAGCAGTTTCATCTCTTCTTCCAGATGATCGGCATAAAGCTGCTGGCCTTCATACATATCCAGCGGGCGGGCGAACACCCGTGCGGGGAGTTCCCAGCGTCTGCCCTCGAACTGGGTGCGTACCTTCTCGTCGAGTTGCATGGTGTAGACAATGCCTACCAGCAAACCCAGCACAAGCACCACAAGGAACAGAATACGAAACACACGGCCAAACAGGGCGAGAACAAACCATGCCCCCTTGAAGAAACGCAACCACAGCGCTTCCTGTTGTGTTTCCTGACCAGCTTCCTGACTCAAGTTAGTTTCCTGCTATGATTATATTTTCGGGTCACAACGAGACACACCATGTCCCTGAATACACCTGACACCCTGCTGGAATCAATGCGCAACCCCGCATTTTACCCGCATCCCGTGCATAATATACAAGTAATTCACACGCATATATCGACTGTTTTCCTGACTGGCGATTTCGCCTACAAGATCAAAAAGCCCGTCAATTTTGGCTTTCTGGATTTTACACAATTGGCAGCGCGGAAACATTTCTGTGAGGAAGAATTGCGCTTAAACCGCCGTCTTGCGCCTGATTTGTATCTGGATGTCGTACCTGTTTTACTCGATGATCATACCTACCGTCTAGGCCTTCCAGACTCTCATGAAAGCGCCCACGTTGTCGAATACGCTGTCAGGATGCGGCAGTTCAATCCCGACCAACAGTTAGACAGGCTACTGGCAGCAGGTTCCCTTCCTGTGGAACGCATGGATGAACTTGCCCGGCAAATAGCCAATTTTCACCAGAATATTGAAACCGTGCCTGCTGCCAGCCGGTTCGGTTTGCCGGAAAACGTGTTGTTGCCAATGCAACAGAATTTCAACCTGTTGCGTCAGCACCTTGACGACCCGGCAAGCCTGGCGCGCCTGAGTGTACTGGAAAGTTGGACAAAACAGGAATATTCCCGTCTGCAAACCAGCTTGTTACAGCGCAAGCAGGAAAATCATATCCGCGCCTGCCACGGCGACATGCACCTTGGGAATATAGCCCTGGTTGCAGGCAAAATCACCATTTTCGACGGAATCGAATTCAGCGATGATCTGCGCCAGATTGACACCGCCAGCGAAATTGCATTTCTGGTCATGGACTTGCATGATCGGGAAGCTCCCGCCTATGCCCATCGCCTGCTGAATATTTATCTTGAAACAAGCGGCGATTACGGATTGTTGGCTGTACTGAATTTCTACATTGTGTATCGTGCGCTGGTACGTGCCAAAGTCAACGCCCTGCGTCTTGGCCAGAATCCAACAGCAGCCGAACGGGCACAGGCACTGCAACACTGCAAGGCATACCTGAAACTGGCCGCTAATTACATTCAACCGACCAGACCTGCGCTGCTGATCACGCATGGCCTGAGTGGCTCCGGCAAATCATGGGGATGTCGCCCACTGGTGGAAACGCTCGGTTTCATCCAGCTTCGTTCCGACGTGGAGCGCAAGCGCCTGGCCGACATGAAAGCCACCGAACGCGATGCACAAGGGCTGGATCAGGGCATTTACAGTGCTGACATGAGCGCACGCACCTATGGCAGGCTGGCTGACCTGACTGCATCCATCCTGCAAAGCGGGCATTCCGTCATCGTTGACGCCACCTTCCTGCAAGCAGAACAGCGCCAGCGTTTCCAGGAACTTGCCCGGCAATATCAGGCCGCATTCCTGATCCTGCGCTTTGATGCACCGCACACACAACTGGAAGCCAATATCCGTCAACGTCAGCAAACAAATAATGACGCTTCTGACGCCGATGTTGCTGTGCTGCACAAACAATTAGCCAGTTACAAACCATTGCAGGAAAACGAACCTTGTGTAACAGTTCGATTCAACGAGTGTTTACCAATCGATACGATAGAATCGAGAATTAACCACTTGTAAAGGAAATACGCTGGTTCGTCCTAATTATGATCATAGTAATCAATGGCGTGCCGTACCGTCCCAATGGGTTAAGGTGCAGTATCAACAATGATTACATGGGGAGTACAAAATGCATCTTAATCCGACATCACTACGCTGGCTCGCGGCCCTCTCCATCGGCCTTTCCACAGTTACGCTGGCCGATACCAAACTGACCTACACCGATTCCGGTTTTGGCCCGCAGGAACGGAAAACCGTCATCCAGATCCACGGCGACAAGGTGCGCATGGAAGAAGCCGACAGCGGCATCTACACCCTGTACGACAATGGCAAGAAAGCCCTGTATACAGTCAATAGCAAAACCAAACAGTTCATCGAAACCACGCCTGACAAAATCCGCGAACGCATGACCAAAGTGGTCGAAATGCAGAACCAGTTCAAGGAAGAAATGAAAAAGCAGATAGCCAGCATGCCGGAAGACCAGCGCAAAGTGCTGGAAGAACGTATGCAGCAAGCCGAGGAAGCCATGAAAGCGCCTCCGCCAGAAATGAAAATGGAAAAGACCGAACGCAAGGAAACTGTAAGCGGCCTGGAATGTGGCATTTCCACCGTCAAAATGGCGGATCAGGCCGTGCGGGATGTCTGCATCGCGGGCAGCGACGCCATGGAATCCAGCGATCATCAGATGCTGATAACCATGTTTGAATACATGGACGGCATCGCCACGGAATCTGCCAAAGTACAGGGCGTCACGCCACCAGCGGAAGGTTCCGCCGCCGTCCACAAGGAAGGGCTGGCCCTGCGCATTCAGGCGCTGCCACAAGGCCCGCGCAGCGAACTCAGCGCCATCGGCAAGGATGCACTGACCGACGCCGACTTTACGGTTCCAGCCGATTACGCCGAGTTTGAACCGAGTGCTGCACCACCGCCACAAGCGGCTCCAGCACCGGAGGCCCCGGCTCCAGCCGCCCAGGCAGGCAATCCTCCAACACCTGCCCCTATTCCGGCAGCACCAGTTGCTCCAACACCTGCCCCGGCAGCAAAATAAGCATCCTTCATATCTTACCCCCCTTTTCTCAGAGGGGGGTATTTGCAGCAATCAATCGACTACCCTTATCATCCTTCGCTCCATGAAGACAGAATAAGGACTCCCCATGCGGCCAGCGCACCTCAACTCCATCCTTGACAAAGAATTCCTCGGCACGCTTGAAGGCCACCACACCCCGGTGATGCTGTGGGGGCCACCCGGCGTCGGCAAGTCGCAGATCGTGGCGCAGGTAGGCATACGCCATACCGTTCCTGTCATCGACATCCGCCTGTCGCAGATGGAACCCAGCGACCTGCGCGGCATCCCCTTCCGCGACAAGGAACTGGTGGAATGGGCCATCCCTTCCATGCTGCCGGATGAAACACGTCATGGTGCGATGGGCATCCTGTTCCTGGATGAAATCACCTCTGCCGTGCCGAGTGTTTCCGCTGCTGCTTACCAATTGATCCTCGACCGGCGTTTGGGCGATTACCGCGTGCCGGATGGCTGGGCAATTTTCGCTGCGGGCAACCGGCAAGGCGACCGGGGCGTGACCTACACCATGCCCGCGCCGCTGGCCAACCGCTTTTCGCATTTCGAGGTAGACCTGAATCTGGATGACTGGGTGGCATGGGCTTACAAAAACAATATCGACGAACGTATCATCGGCTTCCTGCGTTTCCGCCCGGAACAGTTGTTCAACTTCGACCCTGCGCACAACCCGGTAGCCTTCCCGACCCCGCGTTCGTGGGAATTTGCCCACCGTGCCCTGCAAAAATTTGGCGATTCACCCTCCTTGTTGCTGGGTACCTTGCAAGCCTGCGTTGGCCCCGCCGCCGGGATTGAGCTGAAAGCCTTTGTCGACAGCCTCGACCAGATGCCTGACCTCGACGCCATCCTGCGCGGCGAAGACATCAAAGCCCCCAAGGAAGTTGACTTGCAATACGCCGTCGCCTCCGCACTGGTCGGGCGCGCCATCCGTGCACGCGGCACTGCGGAAGCTGCCAGCACTTACGGACATATCCTCAACTACGCCAAGGCATTCCCGCTTAAGGAAATGGGCGTAATGCTGGTATCCGACATGCTGCGCGCAGTGGGGGACGAAATCTTCGGCATTCCAGAATTTGCACAATGGGCCCACTCGATCGGGGACATCATGCTGTATGACTGATACCTCACTTACCGCGCCAAACATCAAGGCCATCGAAGACAAACTGGTCGCCGCCCGTACCCGACTGATCCTGGACAAGCCATTTCTCGGCGCTTTGGTGCTGCGCCTGCCTTTGCAGGCGGCCAACCCTGCCTGGTGCCCAACCACCGGCACGGACGCCCGCAAGTTCTATTACAACCCCGAATACATCCAGGAATTACGCACGGAAGAAGCGCAATTCGTCCTCGCTCACGAAGCCCTGCATTGTGCCCTGTCGCACTTTGCCCGTCGCCAGCACCGCGTCAAGCACCGCTGGGATCTGGCCTGTGATTACGCCATTAACCCCATCCTGCTGGAGGACGGGCTAAAGCCACCACCCGGCATGATCATGATGAAGGAATACGTCGGCATGTCCGCCGAGGAGATTTACCCTCTGCTTGACGACAACGACATGACCGAAACGATGGATCAGCACCTGTACGACAAGGAAGATAACCCATCCGAAGGCAGCGGGGACAAAAGCGAAAACCCGCTGGATAACCGCGCTTCGACTCCGCTCAGCGACCAACCGCAGGATAGCGAACAAGAGCCTGACAATTCCGGAGGATCCCGTTCCCTGAGCGCCTGCACTGAGCGAAGTCGAAGTGGAGTCGAAGGGAACAATACGGAACAGCAACAGGAGTTCGATGAACAGGAAGCTGGTGGCGAACCTCCCCCGCCCCCACTCAGCCAACAGGAAGCCGACGACCTCAGCGTGCAATGGCAACAAAGGCTGGCAGGTGCTGCCCAGCAAGCGCAACAGGTAGGCAAGCTCAGTGGCGTGATGCGACGACTGGTGGAAGAACTGTTGCAACCGCGCCTGCCATGGCGCACTTTGCTAGCGCACTACATGACTGCGGTGGCGCGGGATGATTACAGTTACACCCGTCCCTCCTCCCGACGTGGCGACCCGGCCATCTTTCCCACACTGAAAAGCCACCAGATCAATGCCGTCGTGGCGCTGGATGTGAGTGGTTCCGTGACCGACAAGGAATTGCAGGACTGTCTGTCAGAAATCAATGCCATCAAAGGCCAGGTACGTGCCACCGTAACCCTGCTGGCCTGTGATTCGGCAGTAATCGAAGGTTTCCCGTTACGCTTTGAACCCTGGGAGGAAGCCACCCTGCCCCAACAAATGCCCGGCGGTGGCTCCACCGATTTCCGCCCGGTCTTCGAGTGGACGCAACAACAGGATCAGCCACCTGATATTCTGGTATATTTCACCGACGCCCAAGGGTACTTCCCCAAGGTGCAACCAAACTTTCCTGTCATCTGGCTGGTCAAAGGCAGATCACAGGTTCCATGGGGAACCCGTATTCAACTGAATTAGCAAGAAAAACCAGAACATGTTGTTATTTTCCCTCGCGATCATCATTGGCTTGGTGCTACTAGCCTGGAGTGCAGACCGCTTCGTGCTGGGTGCTGCCAACCTGGCCCGCCTGACAGGTATTTCACCACTGACGGTGGGAATGGTTGTTGTCGGTTTCGGCACATCCGCCCCCGAAATACTGGTTTCCATCATTGCAGCCCTGAATGGTGCGCCCGGTATGGCATTGGGAAATGCGGTCGGCTCCAACATCACCAATATCGCGCTGATTTTGGGCATTACCGCAGTTGTCACGCCCCTGGCCGTGCACTCCCGTATTGTCAAACGTGAATTGCCAATCGTGCTGGGTGTTGGCATCTTTTCCTGGCTGCTGTTACGGGATGGCTACACCTCACAGCTGGATGGCTTCATCCTGCTAACCACATTGGGAAGTTTGCTCGCATGGCTGGTTTACAGCACGAGGAAATCATTTTTTCTGGAGCCACTGACAGCCGAAATCACCGGAGAAGTGCAGGAAATGGGGGAAGGCCAGAGCATGAAAGCCGCCATTTTCTGGACAATCGCTGGCCTGATCCTGCTGATTATCAGCTCCCGCCTGCTGGTCTGGGGGGCAAGCGGCATTGCCACCGCATTTGGCATCAGCGACCTGATCATTGGCTTGACGATTGTGGCAATCGGCACCAGCCTGCCGGAACTGGCTGCCTCCATCACCAGCGCCCGCAAGGGTGAGGCAGACCTTGCTGTCGGCAATATCGTCGGCTCCAACCTGTTCAACAATCTGGCTGTCATCGGGCTACCCGCCATGCTTCACCCATTGGAAACGCCGCCGGATTTACTGACCCGCGACCTGCCCATCATGATCGGCTTGACATTACTGTTGATCCTGTTCAATTTCACCCCTCCGAAAAGCAATCTCATCACCCGTCCGGAGGGTGTGATCCTGCTGGCGGTTTTCGTCGGATACCAGATTTTGCTGTACATACAAAGCGTTCCAGGAGGAGCCTGAAACACCATGCCGCACCACGCAAAAGACCTGCTGACACTGGCGAAAGCCGTCATCGATACTGAAATCGCTGCACTCAGCGCCCTGCCCGAACGGCTGGATGATGATTTCCTGCATGCCTGCGAAGCGATGCTTGCCTGCAAGGGACGGGTCATCGTGACTGGCATGGGCAAATCCGGCCACATTGGCAACAAGATTGCGGCAACACTGGCCAGCACCGGTACACCGGCCTTTTTCCTGCACCCTGGCGAGGCCAGCCACGGTGATCTGGGCATGATCGTGAATGGCGATGTGATCATTGCCCTGTCCAATTCCGGTACGAGTGAGGAAATCCTCTCGATCCTGCCCGTCATCCGGCGGCTGGATGTACGCATCATCGCCATGACCGGCAACCCGAATTCCGCGCTGGCGGAAGCCGCCGACTTCCATATTTACACTGGCGCGGACAAGGAAGCCTGCCCGTTAGGGCTGGCACCCACTTCCAGCACTACGGCAGCATTGGTGATGGGCGATGCGCTGGCGGTCGCGCTGCTGGAAGCACGCGGTTTCACGGCAGAAGATTTCGCCCGCTCCCACCCCGGCGGACGGCTGGGCAAGCGCCTGTTGGTGCATGTGCGCGACATCATGCATACCGGTGATGATATTCCACAGGTACAACCTGATGTGCATTTGCAACAGGCCATTCTGGAAATGACCCGCAAAAAGCTGGGCATGACCGCGATTACGGATGATTCCGGCAAGCTGCTCGGCATCTTTACCGATGGCGACCTGCGCCGCTCGTTTGAAAAAGGCCTGGGCTTGCAGGAACAACCTGTTTCTGCCTTCATGACGCCCAATTGCCGTAGTATTGACGGTAACAGCCTGGCGGTCGAAGCCCTCAACCTGATGCAGGAGCACGCCATTACCGTGCTGCCGGTCGTGCAGGACGGACGTGTTACCGGTATTATCCATATGCATGACCTTTTACGAGCAGGAATAGCCTGATGCACCCTTTCCACGACATACCTGACAGCGTGATACAACGCGCCCGCAACACCCGACTGGTCATTTTCGACATTGACGGTGTGCTGACCGATGGCAGCCTGTTTTTCGACAATCAGGGACAGGAATACAAAGCGTTCAATTCCAAGGATGGCCACGGTATCCGCATGTTGCTGGAAGGCGGACTGGAAATGGCCCTGATCACCGGGCGGCAATCCGAACTGGTGTTGCACCGCGCCGATAACCTGAAAATTCCGCGCGACCGTATCTGGCAGGGCTACCGCGACAAACGCCCGGCTTTCGCTGAGCTGCTGGCGAAAACTGGCCTCAAACCTGAAAACGTTGCTTACGTCGGGGATGATGTGGTGGATTTGCCGGTCATGGCGCAAGCTGGTTTTGCCATTGCCGTAGGCGACGCGCATTACTACGTCAGGCAACATGCCCACTGGACGACGCAGGCAAGCGGCGGGCGCGGTGCGGGGCGTGAAGTCTGTGAGCTGCTGCTGCACGCGCATGGCAAGCTGCAAGCCAAGCTGGAAAGCTACCTGACATGAAACGCACCCTCACGCTGATTGTTGCCCTGCTGCTGATCCTGCTGATTACCCGGCTGGAAGATTACCTTGGGCAGGTCAATATCGGCAGTCTGAGCATGGACAAGGATCAGATCGACTACTACCTGTCAGACTTTTCAGTCATGGCGATCACAGATGATGGCAGTGTCAAGTATGAACTGGCGGGACGCCACCTTTCCCACTGGCAGACGCAAAAGCAAAGCCTGATCATCACCCCGCGTATCAAGGGGGCAGGAAGCACGCCTGATGAGCAGACGCGACTCAGCGCCGATGAAGCCCGCATCGATCAGACGACGCAACTGGCGGAACTGACTGGCAATGTCAGGATTCTAAAGCCAGAGCCGGGTAATCAGGGCGAATTAGACTTAAGCACTGATCATCTGAACTACAACATGCAAAGCCATGAAATTTCCACCGATGCTGTCGTTTCAATTACCAGCCCGTCCGGCACTATGCAATCCACCGGCCTGACAGGTAAACTGGACGAAGATTTACTGAGATTTGATTCCAATGTCCGCTCAATCTACAAAGTTAAATAACAAGTTAAGCAATTATTTATGCTGCCTGTTGCTGACAGGCAGCGTATCAGTTGCACACGCACTGGATGCCGATGTCGAAAAGCCTGTCGAAATCGAGGCCGATACAGCCATTTTTGACCGCAATGCTGGCACCGCCAGCTACGACGGCGCGGTCATTATCAAGCAAGGAAGTCTGGAAATCCTCGCCACCCATGTCGACATCGTTGCTCCTGACAATGAAATTCAACATATCATCGCCACTGGCTCCCCGGTCAATTTCAAACAGGAGATGGACAATGGCAAACAGGCCATGGGCGAAGCCAGGGAGATGCAATACTTTATCAAGGAGAAACGCCTGACCCTGCAAGGTGATGCCGAACTCCAGCAGGACAAGGACATCCTGACAGGCCACTTCATGGAATACCTGACCGATACCGGAGAGTTGAAAGTCAACGGCAAGGGCGGTAAGTCAGGCCGTGTTTCCGCCGTCTTTTACCCGACAAATAAAGCGGCTCCCCAACCCGATGCCACTGAAAAAGATAAAAAATGAACACACTCGCAGCCCGCAACCTGCAAAAAAGTTACAAGAAACGCCAGATACTCAAGGGTGTGGATCTACACGTCAACAACGCCGAAGTGGTTGGCCTGCTGGGGCCAAATGGTGCTGGCAAAACCACCTGTTTCTACATGATTGTCGGTCTGGTAGGCGCTGATTCGGGGCAAGTCCTGCTCAACGACAAGGACATCACTGCTGCCGCCATGCACGAACGCGCCCGCGAAGGCATCGGCTATCTGGCGCAGGAAGCCAGCATTTTCCGCAAACTGACGGTCGCGCAAAACATCATGGCCGTGCTGGAAATGCGCAAGGATCTGAACAAGGCGCAACGCCAGGACAAGGTGGACAGCCTGCTGGAAGAATTCCAGCTTACCCATCTACGTGACAGTCAGGGCATCAGCCTGTCCGGCGGGGAACGCCGTCGTGCCGAAATCGCCCGCGCGCTGGCCACCGAACCGGCATTCATCCTGCTGGACGAACCGTTTGCGGGTGTCGACCCCATTTCCGTGCTGGAAATCCAGAAGATTATCCGCCACCTGGTTGCCCGCAATATCGGTGTCCTCATTACCGACCACAATGTGCGCGAGACCCTTGGCATCTGCCACCGCGCTTACATCCTCAGCGAAGGCAAGATCCTGGTAGCGGGCACACCCGCAGAGATCCTCAACGATGAACAAGCCCGCCGCGTCTATCTGGGTGAAAACTTCACACTCTAAAGTCAGCCAACATTCACCTGGTCTGTAGCATCTTTGCACCACAGAACGATTGGAGTAGTATGAAGCCATGATTACTTGGCTTCATACACATGGCAGATACCAAAAGGAATAAGAATAAGAATGCTTAAACAGGGATTCGACCTCAAGCTTGGTCAGACCTTATCCATGACCCCCCAGTTACAGCAGGCTATCCGCCTGTTGCAGTTGTCTTCGCTTGAGCTACAGACCGAAATACAACAGGCACTGGAAGAAAATCCCCTGCTTGAGCTGGCCGAAGAATTCCCGGAAAACAGCGCCAACAATACCGACACACAACAGGATGTGGAAAAACCCGGAGCTGGTGAAGATTCCGACAGCAACAACGACATGCCCTCCCTTGATCAGGACATCCCCGATGACCTGAACCTGGATGCTGAATGGTCTGACATCTACGACACCCGCAGCAGCAACAGTGATGGTGGTGGCGACAACACCGGTTTCCTGGAAAACCAGGGGAGCGCTGATATTGCCTTGCTGGAACACCTGCTATGGCAAATCCGCCTGAGCAATCTCTCCTCCATCGACAAACAGATTGCCGAAGCATTGATCCGCTCACTGGATGAAGCTGGCTACCTATGCGACCCGCTCGAAGACATTTTCGAAATGCTCAGTCAGGAATTGCCCATTGAATTGGAAGATATCGAAGTTGTACTCAAATTCATTCAGCAACTCGACCCGGTAGGTGTTGGGGCTCGCGACCTGCGTGAATGCATGTTGCTGCAACTGGCTGGCTTGCCTGAAAGTCGGCTTTTGTACAAAACCCGACAACTGGTAGAAAAAAATCTGGACTTGCTGGAGCGGCGGGATTATAAAGAAATACAGAAGAGATTAAAAATAGAACAAAGTGAACTGGAAGAAATGATATTGTTGCTGCGTAGCTTACAACCAAGGCCGGGGAGCGCGTATTCAGCATCTTCCACTGACTACATCGTGCCGGATGTTTTCGTGCGCAAAATCAAGGGACAATGGGTGGTTTTACTAAATTCACAAGTTACCCCAAACCTGCAAATCAACCAGTTTTATGCTGAAATGGCAGGTCAGGTCAAAAACAACAATGACGCCAGTTACTTCAAGAATAACCTGCAACAGGCGCGCTGGCTGATCCGCAGCGTGGAAAGCCGTAATACCACCTTGCTGAATGTCGCCAAAGCAATAGTTGAACGTCAGACCGCTTTCATGCAATATGGAGAACAGACCATGAAACCTTTGGTGCTCCGGGATATTGCAGAAGAGTTAGAAATGCACGAATCTACCATCTCACGTGTGACAACCAACAAATACATGCACACCCCGCAAGGTGTTTTCGAACTCAAGTACTTTTTCTCCAGCCAGATCGATACCGATACTGGCTCCAGTTGCTCATCAACCGCAATCCGCGCCATGCTCAAAAAGCTGATTGCCGATGAGAGTCCAACCTCACCACTCAGTGACAACCAGTTAACCAACCTGCTCAAACAGCAGGGTATCAATGTTGCGCGGCGCACAGTCGCGAAATACCGTGAAGCGATGTCCATCCCCTCATCCCATGAGAGAAAGACGTTGGTTCCGTGCTGAACCATCCCTTTCATTGAAGCTCACCATTGCGGGTGACTCAGTGCAAGAGGTGGTTTCTCCAATGACCTGAAAACAGGAGCTTGCAAATGCAATTAGAAATCACTGGTCATCATCTCGAAGTAACAGACTCCATGAGTACCTACATTCGTGAAAAGTCTGATCGCCTAAGGCGTCATTTCGACCAGGTAATGAACATCCATTTTATCCTGGAAGTTGAAAAGCAACGTCACAAGGCCGAAGCTACCCTGCATGTCAGCGGTAATCACATTTTCGCCGATGCCCATTCCGATGACATGTACGCAGCCATTGACTCCCTGACAGACAAACTGGATCGCCAGATTGTCAAACACAAGGAAAAACTGAAGAGCCATCATCGTCAGGAAGCCGTGCAGGTAGCAGCGGCAGTTTCAGCGGACTGAAATTCATGGACATAACCTCCCTGCTTTCTCCCGAACGCATTGCTTGTGAAACGGAAGTTTCCAGCAAAAAACGCGCATTCGAGCGTCTGGCAGAAATGCTTGCCAGTGACCAGACCGAACTGGAACCTGAAGCTATTTTCGACGCACTTATCAATCGGGAAAAGCTTGGGAGCACTACCTTGGGGAATGGTGTAGCCATTCCCCATGCCTGCCGCCCCATCCACAGCCCGCGTGGAGCACTGCTGTTGCTGCAAGACGGCATCAAGATGGATACGCCCGACAAGAAACCTGTACAACTGTTCATGGCCATCCTCGTTCCAACCGAAGAACAAAACGGCCACACCCACCTGATTACTGAACTGACCAGCATACTGCTGCAAAAATCCATGCTGGAACAGATTAGCCAATTCCATGAGCCAAAAACCGTCATGGATTATCTGGTCACATTGTTCAACCCTCCTGAACAACGGTTTGCCGCCTGAGGATAGTCATGCAGCAAATAGTCATCATCAGCGGCATGTCAGGAGCAGGTAAAAGTTTTGCCCTGCATACCCTTGAAGACAATGGTTACTATTGCATAGACAACCTCCCTTCACAGTTGCTGGAAGCATTGCTGGGAACTGCCCAGATTGCCCGCCAGCCTTACCTTGCCATCGGCATCGACATACGCGGCGGGCGCGACAGCCTGCTTGACACACCTGCCATCATCAGACGAATCCGCCAGCGTGTACCAAACACACAACTCGTGTATCTGTTTGCTGACCTTGAAATCCTGCGCAAGCGTTATAACGAAACCCGCCGCCGCCACCCTCTGGCAAGCGAAGCACAGGAACTCGACAAGGCCATTGCCCTCGAATCAACCCTGATGGATCCGCTGGCGGAAGACGCTGACTTGCGCATTGACACTTCACATACCAGCGTATACGAACTCGGTCGCATGCTGAAAGCCCGTATCTGCATGGCAGGATCGCAGCAGTTTTCCCTGATGTTTCAGTCGTTTGGTTTCAAGCATGAGGCCCCCACTGACTCGGATTACCTGTTTGATGTGCGCTGCCTGCCCAACCCTTACTGGGTGCCCGACCTGCGCACCCTGACCGGGAGGGATCCTGCCATCATCGAATGGCTGGAATCCCACGATGACGTTCAGCGGATGTACACGGACATATGCGACTTCCTGACCCACTGGCTACCATCCAGTGACAGCACCTGCCAACGCGCCTACATGACGGTTTCCATTGGCTGTACAGGGGGACGACATCGCTCTGTTTATATTACCGAAAAACTCTATCAGCACTTCCGTGAACGGCTGGGCAACAATGTCATCTTGCGCCATCGCGAACTCAATTACGTGCGATAAAACCACTTTTTGTTGTTAGAATGGCCTCGCTCTCGCAGGGAGGTTGCGTCCATGTCCATACTTTTAAATCAGCAAAACAGCGAACAACGTCTCAAAGCTATCGATGACGCAATCGATAGTGGTGCACTGTTTCAAGTGCAACGCACTCTCAACGCCATGCACCCGGCGGAAATCGCTGACATGCTCGAAGCCGCCCCACACGGGCGGCGTGAACTGATCTGGGAACTGGTCGAACAGGAAAACGAAGGCGAAGTCCTGATTGAGCTGAGCGAAGAAATTCGCAACAGTCTGGTCGAGGAGATGGATGCCGGGGAAATCCTCAACGCCATCAAGGATCTCGAATACGACGACATGGCAGATTTCCTGCAAGGTCTGCCGGATAAAATCATCCAGCAAACCCTGCAAGGTATGGATCGCCAGGATCGTGTCCGGGTCGAAGCCGTCCTCGCCTACGACGAAGATACTGCTGGCGGCATCATGGATACCGAAACCATCACAGTGCGTGCCGACGTGACGCTGGATGTGGTTATCCGTTACCTGCGTCGTCAAAAAGAACTCCCCACCCACACTGATAGCCTGATCGTCGTCAACCGGTACGACCACTACAAGGGCATTCTTTACATTGCCGACCTGTTGACAAAGCAGCCGGAAAAGACTGTCGGCGAGGTCATGTCCGAAGAGCTGGAAGGCATTCCCGCCAACATGCCAGCCCGACAAGTGGCCCGCCTGTTTGAAGACCGCAATCTGGTTTCTGCCCCGGTTGTCGATATGCAGGGCAAACTGGTTGGTCGTATTACCATTGACGACGTGGTCGACATCATTCGTGAAGAGGCCGAGCATTCTGTCATGAGCATGGCGGGCCTGGACGATGAGGAAGACCTGTTCGCGCCCATAATCGCCAGCTCCCGCCGCCGTGCAATCTGGCTGGGAACCAATCTGATTACAGCATTGCTGGCCGCCTGGGTCATCTCGCGCTTTGAAGGAGCCCTGGAAGCCAAGGTTGCACTGGCTTTCCTGATGGGTGTCATCCCCAGCATGGGCGGAGTAGCTGGCACACAAACACTGACCTTGGTCATTCGTGGCCTTGCCCTCGGCCAGTTAGGCAAATCAAATACCCGCACCCTGTTTGTCAAGGAGCTAATGGTCAGTCTGATCAACGGGTTATTGTGGGGAGTAGCCATTTTCGGCATTGCATATTTCTTCATGCACGATGCAGCCATTGGCGTCGTAATCGGTATAGCCATGGTAATCAATCTGCTGGCTGCCGCCACTTCCGGCGTTTTCCTGCCAGTCATCATGCGCAGGTTCAATATAGACCCGGCGCTCGCTGGCGGTGTAGTCCTGACCACTGTGACGGATGTGGTCGGGTTCGCAGCAGTGTTGTGGCTGGCAACACTGCTGCTTCCCTTTTTCCAGTAAAAGCGGCCTCTAACGCCCGCCCTTGACCTGATTGCGGATCGCCTCACCCAGCAAATGCACCGTCATTGCATAGTAATTGCTATGGTTGTAGCGGGTAATGACGTAGAAATTGTGATAGCCAATCCAAGGCTCCTTGTAACCACCCGGAACAGTACTCAGAGCCAACAGATAAGCCTTGCTTTCAGGCTGACCATAACGGGGGGTAATGCCCCGGTTTTGTAAGGCGGCAAGCGTATAACGGTTTTTGTAGCCATCCGGCATACTGGCGTAAACAGGGGAACTGACCGCTGCCGGTACTGCGACCATCCCGCCACGCTGCCAGCCATGTTTAGCAAAGTAATTGGCGATGCTGCCGATAGCATCGACCGGATTCCACAGGTCACGAATGCCGTCACCATCAAAATCTACTGCGAACGAGTGGAAACTACTCGGCATGAACTGCCCGTAACCCATGGCACCAGCAAAGGAACCCTTGGGTGCCAATGGATCCATGCGTTCACTGCGGGTCATCAGCATGTAGTTTTTCAACTCATCGAAAAAGAAACGGCTACGGCGCTGATTGGTAATCGCTGATGTGGTAAGTGCGTCAATCACACGGTGCTTGCCGAGGATGCGCCCCCAGCGGGTTTCCACGCCCATGATGCCGATAATGTATTCTGCCGGAATGCCAAACTGCTGCTCGGCGCGTTGCAGGTGGGAGCCATACTGTTGCCAGAACTGCGCACCACGCTGGATATTGGCAGAATTGACAAAACGGGAGCGGTAGGCATTCCAGCCTTTCGGACTGCCGGGATCGGAACTGGTGCTTGCCCATAATCTGGCGACATCATCCCGGTTACGCACCTGCGAGAAAACGCCATACAGGTAATTGCGGTTAAAGCCCTGGGTACGTGCAAGATTCTCAATGAAAGCAATCAACTGCCCATTGCCAGCAAAATCCCCGCCCAAACCGGCTGCGGAATAGTTACCAACGCTACGCCCCCCGTAGCTGACAACCTTGGGCTGCTCATTGCCCCCCTGTTGCTTGGCCTGCGTCTGTTGACGTTGCTGACTTTGCTTGCTGACTTTGGCCGTGCTGTCGCCATCATCTGCCTTTTGTGGTGTCTGGCTGCATGCCCCCAAAGCCAACGCCAACACCCCCATACCCAAACGCACCCACACTCCCCTGAACAGACGCATCCACTCCTCCCGCAATTATCCTGGATTATCGAATTTAAAAACTAAAGTAATAGTCTAGCACGATTATTAAACATCGTAAATTCAGAATGGCAAAACATTGGGGGCATCTTCGATCGGCACCATGTTGCCCGCCTCCTCCGCAAACGGTGGCACCTGATTGGCTATCGCGTCACTTACTGTAACCGGGTCTGGCGAACTAAAGGAAGGAAAGCGCCATCCGCCGGGCATGTACCCCATGTCATAAGGGGAATTAATCATTTTATCCCATACATCGCCGGTAAAATCCGTATAAAAATCAGGCCATATGTAGCGGGTGTCGCCCCAGGGATGAACTTCCTTCTTCTTTGGCTGTTGTGGAACAGGAGGGCGCGTCGCATAAGACATCATGCGATTTGCGGCATAGGGGTTGTAATAACCCTGCGTATAGGGGTAACCATAAGCATACTGTTGCGCAGGGTAAGCATAGTTCCCATAGTAACCATATGGATACTGTTGCTGTGCGTAAGCCTGGGGGGGAAATTGCAGAGCACTTTGCCCTATTCCCGGATATTGCATCTGGCTGGTCGTGGGACTCTGCGGTGGAAATGTCAACGTCTGGACAGGGGCAGCCGTTGCAGGCGGCGCTGTACCCCCCCCGGTACTCGTCCTGACTCCCGGCATTAGACCCAGTGCCTCTGATGCATTGGTGTTTTCTTCTGCCTGCGATGCCCCTGCAACCAGCAATATCGCCAGTAGCAGGCTGCCTTGTAATTTTTTCATGAATCCGTTACTCAGTAAGAACCTGTAGCGGAAAGAATAACAGAAAGCCTTGGGCGCAGTAATATCCCGCCCTGCTCAGAGCGCCTCCCGAATAGCCTGCATGATGGGCCGCCGTTGCCCTTCCGGCTGATCCGGGCGGTAATCCAGTTGCATGCTCCAGAGCATCAGCCCCCCCAACCCCATGCCTTGCATGTATTGCACTTTTTCAGCAACAGAACGTTCATCATTGAATGAAACAAACATGTCTTCGGCATCATCGGGCTTGTCGATTTTCAGATAGGGCACTCTGGCTGATTCATCCCAGTGGTAATATTCAGGCTGGTAATACTTCTGCAACAAAATGGCGTAACTTTCCTTGGGCACACCAGGCGATGTCATGTAGTGGCGGGGTTTTTCACTCCATGTCTGACGCGGTTCGGAAACACCACCGATCCACAGGCGGGTTTCGAGGTTGACGCCCAGACCAAGTTTACTGCGCGACAAACCAACCCCCTGACAGGATTTCACTTCACGATCAACGGAAGCGACCGATTTGGAAGTACCTGCGTAAACATCCTTGCCACTGTAAAGCGCGGAATCGTGCCAGGTCATATCCTCCCAGGTACCGGCCATGTCGTAGAGCATCAGGTTGATCTGGTCAAACTTGTCTTCCAGTCCTTTAACCGCTACACAGTCACGCCCCATGATGGCGACCATCAACAAAGGGCGCGGAGCCAGCGGCGGCTTATACGGCTGTATCGCTGCATGAAGTTCGTTGATGAAAGCAACATAACCGGGGTTGCCTTCCTTTTCCTTGCCCCATTCCGTCAGTGGTTCAAGGTCTACATCAACACCGTCATAACCCTCCTGCATTATGGCTACGACGCCCTGAACCAGTTTTTTTCTGGCATCAGGATTATCGACAGCAGCCTGATAAGTGGTAATCCAGCCACTAATGCCCAACAACAAGGGCACGCCTTGCTGATGCGCTTCACGGATGGCGGCAGCACGATTTTCAGGAGTGATATGATTGGGGGCGGGATTGAGGCTGCCATCAGGTTCCACGGTCATGGAATTGTGCACGGCATGCGTCAGCATCTTCCAGTCCGCCGGTTCCATGAAAGGTATCAGCCCTCCCCCTGCCTGCGCATAGGCTGGAATGTATCCGGTGACCCATGGCTTTTCCGCCTTGGCATTACAGGCAGGCAGAGAACACAGTGATACTGTCAGCATCAACCAGCCCACTAGTGAAAGACAACTTTTATTTCTGAACATTTTCTATCCCTTTATTGGGCGAAACCCAACCCTATATAGTATTTTTTATTTTCTATATCAGAATTTATAGTCAATTCGACAAATGTTTTTTTCTATTCTGGATAATTATAACTTCTCTGCTGCGGGTTTTGGAGCGAAAGTAATCGCTGTTTCCGTAAAACGCCCTGTCATCATTTTCCCACCAACCGGGCACACCCAGCAGTGGAAAAGGATTCAGGCAAACAGGAGCGTATAAACCGCCCTCCCGCAACATTTCGGCAATCATGCCATCAAGGCATGCTTGCTGAGCTGCAAGTGGCTGACTGAAAAAACCCGCATCCACCTCTACCAGCAACGTATGGGCTGTCACGCCCACATAAGGCGTCAGCAACTTTTCCAGCATGGCATGACCAATCATGTAGCAGCCAATTTCCTCTCCCCATGCTGCCCGTTCCTGCCAGAACAATGGCTCCCAGGCAAAATCCAGCACGTATTGCAACAGCTCACGCCGGGTAGCGGCAATGATTACGCCGCTTTCATCCAGAATGGTCAGGGCATCACGCTGCGGGGTACGCTTTTTACCCTGCCGCTCCATATCCACCGCATGCAGGGCATTGATCTGCACCTTGGTCTGCGGAAACAGCCCCCACATCAGCGCATTGAAGAAGTCATGCCAGTTAGGACGGGTGGAAACGATGCCATGCTGGAAAATCCGTTCCTCGTAGTAAAGCCCGGAGTATGGCAGGGTATGATCCTGCGGGAGAAAATGGATTGGTTTACCCGATTGCGCGCACAACCCTTCCGGCAATATATCGGTCAGGGCTGCGCAGGCAGGCCAGTCAACAGACTCCGGCCAGCAACGGACATCTTGCAGCTGCCGAAAACCAGGATGCAGGCTTTCGAAAGCAGCATTCCATATGTCAGGCATGGGGAATTAGCCCACCCATACCCGTGCATTACGGAACATACGCAGCCATGCGCCATCCTCAACCAGCTCATCCGGCCTCCACGAATGCTGCACGGCGCGGAACAAGCGCTCAGGATGCGGCATCATGATGGTGAAGCGCCCATCGGCAGTGGTCAAACCGGTAATGCCCAGCGGCGAACCGTTCGGATTTTCCGGGTAATGTTCAGTCGCATTGCCGTAATTGTCGACATAACGCAGGCCAACCAGCCCCTCCGCCAGCACACTTCCCGGCGCAACGTCTGCGTCGAACACCGCACGGCCTTCGCCATGCGCCACTGCAATCGGCATCCGCGAACCTTCCATGCCTTGCAGGAACAGCGAGGGTGATTTCAGCACTTCTACGGCGGAGTAGCGCGCCTCGAACTGCTCGGAACGGTTGCGGTAGAAACGCGGCCAGTGCGTAGCACCGGGAATCATGTCGCGCAACTGCGAGAACATCTGGCAGCCATTGCACACGCCCAACCCGAAGGAATCTTCACGCGCAAAGAAAGCAGCAAATTCGTCGCTGGCCTTCGGGTTCATCAGGATGGTTTTCGCCCAGCCGCCACCTGCGCCCAGCACGTCGCCGTAGGAGAAGCCGCCGCACGCCACCAACCCCTTGAAATCTTTCAGGCTGACACGACCGCTGATGATGTCGGTCATGTGTACGTCAATGGTCTTGAAACCAGCACGGTCGAACGCCGCCGCCATTTCCACCTGGCCGTTCACGCCCTGTTCGCGCAGAATCGCCATCGCCGGGCGTACACCGGTATTGATGTAAGGCGCGGCCACATCCTCATCCGGGTCAAATTTCAGGTCAAACGGCAAACCGGGGTCAGCCGCATCGTCCAGCCGCTCAAATTCCTGCGCAGCGCAATCGGCGTTGTCGCGCAGCGCCTGCATCCTGCAACTGGTTTCTGCCCAGATTTTCTGCAATGCAGCGCGTGGCGCGCGGTAGACTTCTGCGTGGCCGAAGCTCAGCACCAGCTCATCGGTGTCGTTGAGTTCGCCAAAGACATGAGTGTAATGCCCCAGCCCGGCTTCACGGAACACTTCAAGCACCGTGTCGGTGTCGCAATGACGCACCTGCAAGACTGCGCCCAGTTCTTCGCTAAACAGGGCGGGCAGCAATTGTCCAGCCAGTTCGCCGATACAGGCGGTGATACCCACATGCCCGGCGAAACTCATTTCTGCCAGCGTCGCCAACAGGCCACCGTCAGAACGGTCGTGATAAGCCAGAATCAGGTTTTCATCACGCAAATCCTGGATGGTGTCGAAAAACGCCCTGAAGGCATCCGGGTTGTCCAGATCGGGTGGGTAATGACCAACCTGTCCGTAAACCTGCGCCAGCGCGGAAGCCGCCAAACGGTTTTTACCCTTGCCCAGATCAACCAGAATCAGGTCGGTATCACCCTTGTCGGTATGCAACTGCGGCGTCAGGGTCTTGCGGATGTCCTGCACCGGGGCAAATGCCGATACAATCAACGACAGCGGCGCGGCCATTTCACGCTCTTCGCCATCCTGCTGCCAGACGGTTTTCATCGACAGTGAATCCTTGCCGACCGGAATGGCCAGACCGAGGCGCGGGCACAGATCTTCACCAACGGCCTTGACCGTATCGAACAGGGCAGCGTCTTCGCCGGGGTAGCCTGCCGCTGCCATCCAGTTGGCAGAAAGGCGGATGTTGCGCAGGTCAGCAATATCCGCCGCCGCAATATTGGTCAGCGCCTCACCAATCGCCATGCGCCCGGAAGCTGCCGGATTCACCAGCGCAATCGGGGTACGCTCGCCCAGTGCCATCGCTTCACCAAAGTTGCTGGTGTAATCGGTGGAAGTCACCGCCACATCTGCAACCGGAACCTGCCACGGCCCGACCATCTGGTCACGCACCACCATACCTGTTACCGAGCGGTCACCGATGGTAATGAGGAAGGATTTGGAAGCGACCGTCGGCAAACGCAATACACGCTCGATCGCATCAGCGACATCAATACCTGACAGGTCAATTTCCGGCTTGTGGAAGGTCTGGTGATGCACGTCGCGCAGCATCTTGGGCGGCTTGCCCAGCAGCACGTTCATCGGCAGGTCGACTGGGTTATTGTCGAACAGGGAATCACCAACCAGCAATTGCTGCTCCTCGGTCGCCGTACCGACTACTGCGTAGATGGCGCGTTCGCGTTCGCACAGGGCACGGAAGGTATCGAGACGCTCTTCGGCAATCGCCAGCACATAGCGTTCCTGTGATTCGTTGCTCCAGATTTCCATCGGCGACATGCCCGGCTCATCATTGGGCACGGTACGCAACTCAATCCGCCCGCCACGTCCGGCGTCGTTGATGATTTCCGGGATGGCGTTAGAAATGCCGCCTGCACCCACGTCGTGGATGGAAAGGATCGGGTTGTCAGCACCCAACGCCACACAGCGGTCGATGACCTCCTGGCAACGGCGCTGCATTTCAGGGTTACCACGCTGTACCGAAGCGAAATCGAGATTTTCCGCACTGGTGCCACTGGCCATGGAGGAAGCAGCACCGCCACCCAGGCCAATCAGCATCACCGGGCCGCCCAGCACCACGATCGGGGTACCTTCCGGCAGCGGGTTCTTTTCGATGTTACCTTCGCGGATGTTACCCACGCCACCCGCCAGCATGATCGGCTTGTGGTAGCCGCGCAGTTCTATGCCGCGCGCGCCGGGAGCCTGCATTTCAAAAGTACGGAAATAGCCCGTGATGTTGGGGCGACCAAATTCGTTGTTGAAAGCCGCCGCACCAATCGGCCCTTCCAGCATGATGTCGAGGGCGGAAACAATGCGCCCCGGCTTGCCGAAGTCGTGCTCCCACGGCTGCTCGTAGCCCGGAATACGCAGGTTGGACACCGAGAAACCGCATAAACCCGCTTTCGGCTTGGAACCGTTACCGGTCGCGCCTTCATCACGGATTTCACCACCGGAACCGGTCGCCGCACCAGGGAATGGGGAAATCGCGGTCGGGTGGTTGTGGGTTTCCACCTTCATCAGGATATGAACCGGTTCGTTGGTGTAGTGGTATTCGCCCGTGTTGACATCAGTGAGGAAGCGGGTCGCCAGCGGGCCTTCGATAACTGAGGCGTTGTCCTTGTAGGCGGAAAGAATGCCTTCCGGCGCGTGCTGGTAAGTGTTGCGGATCATGCCGAACAGCGATTTGGGCTGTTCCTGCCCATCAATGATCCAGTCGGCGTTGAAAATCTTGTGACGGCAGTGTTCCGAGTTGGCCTGCGCGAACATCATCAGTTCCACATCAGTCGGGTTGCGCCCCAGTTCAGCGTAGTTTTCGGCGAGATAATCGATTTCATCCGGGGAAAGTGCCAAACCCCATTCGCTATTGGCTTTGGCCAGCGCGGCGGCGGCATCATTGGAAATATCGACGTAGCGTAATGACGCAGGCTCAGCCTCGCTGAACAACACGACAGCATCCTGCATGTCAGCCAGCACCATTTCGGTCATGCGATCATGCAACAGGGCGGCAATCTGGCCACGTTGCGCGTCCGACAGCGTGGAAACGCTTTGCACATCGTAGGCAATGCCGCGTTCGATCCGCTCCACCATGGTCAGGCCGCAGTTGTGGGCAATGTCACTGGCCTTGCTCGACCAGGGAGAAATCGTTCCGGGACGCGGGGTAACAAGGAACAGGGTACCACTAAAATCGTGGCTGCCCTGCCGTTCCTCATAGGTCAGCAGGGTTTGCAAGCGGGCTTGCTCTTCTGCACTCAACTCGCGGCTGGTGCGCACGAAATGCGTGTATTCGGCTTGCAGGCCAGTGACCGCAGGCACGGCGGCTCGCAGCGCGCTCAACAGCTTGTTGCGGCGGAAATCGGAAAGGGCAACACTACCGGGGAGGATCAGCATAGGGTTCTACCAATAGGGCAGTTCATCAAGGAAGGTATGATAGCGGAAAGCTGCGCCGGGGTGTAGACAAGCAAGGTTTTGCAGCACCAATCGTTTCACACGGCAACAACCTGGCGTGCGTCACAGCATCGCCATCCATGCTAGACTCAGACCATAACCAGCAAACAGGCCACCATGATGCAGCGTAAATCCTTACCCATCGGTATCCAGACCTTCAGCGAAATCCGCCGTGACAATCACTATTACGTGGACAAAACCCATCTGGCGGTAAAACTGGCAAAAGAAGGCAAGCATTATTTCCTCTCCCGCCCGCGCCGCTTCGGCAAAAGCCTGTTCCTCGACACCCTGAAAGAGCTGTTTGAAGGCAATGAACCGCTGTTTGAGGGGCTGGCCGCACATGCCCCATGGGACTGGTCAGTGCAATACCCGGTGCTACGCTTCAGCTTCGGCGGGGAAAACTTCCGCCAAACGCCAAGCCTGGCAGAAACGCTGGACGCACAACTGAGCCTGCTTGAAAATCAGCACCAGTTACCTCCGCAGGTGGATAGCATCAGTGGCCGGTTTGCCCACCTGATTGTGAAACTCCGCCAGCAAGCCGGACAGCCTGTAGTTATCCTGATCGACGAGTACGACAAACCAATTCTGGATGCCTTACTGCACCCTGAGGTCGCCCGCGCCAACCGTGATTTCCTGCGCGGGTTTTACGGTAACCTCAAGGACTACGACGCACACATCAAATTCAGCTTCCTGACCGGCGTCAGCAAGTTTTCCAAGGTAAGCCTGTTTTCCGGCCTGAACAACCTGTATGACCTGACCCTGATCCCCGATTACGCCACCATTTGCGGCTATACCGATCGTGATATTGATACAGTGTTCGCGCCGGAATTACCGGGGCTGGAACGGAACGCCATCCGCGAGTGGTACAACGGCTATCACTGGCTGGGGGAAGGCGTCTACAACCCGTTCGACATTTTGCAGCTATTCAAAAACCGTACTTTCAAAAGCTACTGGTTTGAAACCGGCACGCCTGCCTTTCTGGTGGATTTACTGTTTCAGCGCCAAATCCCTAGCCTGAAACTGGGGGAAATGATCAGCAGCAGCAGCATGTTATCCAGCTTTGATGTGGACGACATCACCACCGAAGCCTTGTTATTCCAGACCGGCTACCTGACCATTCTCAAGGAGGAAAATCTCGGCGGACAATACTTCTACACACTCGGCTACCCCAACCGCGAGGTGTACCAAAGCCTGAATGAATCACTGTTATCGGTACTGGTAAAAGACAAATCGCAACAGGCACTGCAAAGCACGCAATTATATCGCCTGCTGGAAGCCAATAATTTTGAGGGGCTGAAACAGCTTTTCCACCGCTTCTTTGCCAGCATCCCCTACCACTGGTATACCAAAAACGACATCCAGAGCTACGAAGGTTATTACGCCTCGGTGTTTTATTCCTACTTCGCCTCCCTAGGATTAAAGGTAACACTGGAGGACATTACCAACCTCGGGCGCATTGACATGACCCTGACGTTTAATGGGCAGGTATATATCTTTGAATTCAAAGTGGTGGAAATGGCACCTGAAGGCAAGGCATTGCAACAGATCAAGGACAAGGCATACGCGGACAAATACCGTGGCCTGCAACAACCCATTCACTTGATCGGGGTGGAATTCAGCAAGGCATCACGCAATATCGTCGGGTTTGTGGTGGAACAGGCATGATGCCGTAATGGATGACGACGAAGCCAATCTGGGGTAATGTTCAGCAAACAGGTCGCTTATGGCCTGAATTATTTTGGCTAACAGGCTTGTCGCATGAGCTACGAATATTCCGAAGACGCCTTGGTGGAGGAAGCCGCCGAAGAAATCCTGCTGGATTATCAGTGGAAGGTGGTAAAAGCCTGGCATAGCGAAACCTTTTCCCTGTGAATCCCGCTACTTCACCTCAATTGACCTGATCTCTTCCTCACTGAATCTGGCGTCGCGGTATTTGGGTTCTTTTACCACCTCGCGCAGGTTTTGCAGGGTCTTGAAAACCGATTCGGCCATATGGTCATTGCTGGGGCCATTAAATGGCGCTTGCGGATTGGCCTGGATCTGGTAGCTGACCCGTACATGACCTGGGCTGACCTGCTGGAAAACCCATGAACCCTGCAAATCCAGCACGCGGGTACGCCCCGGCTGCACTGGCGCATGATTTTCCCTGCCCCTCAGGTTGATAACGATAGTGCCTTGCTTGCGCTTGTAGCGAACTGTGGAATAGATATACATATCCCGGTCTTGCAGCGGGAAAGGCGAATCCAGCACGCTGTATGCAATACGTTCAGATGGGTTCAGGGTAGCCACCAGCCGCCCTTCCTTGCAGGCATGCACCCAGCGCGGACAGGCTTCGACATCCTTAAGCAACGCCACCAGCGCATCCAGCGTCGTTTCGGTTTCGACTACGCCTCTGGTGGTTTCATGTGGGGAGCCGGTTTGCTGCTGTTGTACCAGAATACCATCCTCATTCTGCCTGACCACCCAACCGCCTTCATCGGCATATGTCAGGTTCAGCGATAACAGCAACAGGCAACAGACGGCAATGAACGTTTTCATGATGACTCCTTCTGCATTGCGCAGGAATAACTGCGAATACCGGGATTTATCATTCATGAGAACACATTGCTGTAAGCGGGTTCCGACGATATGTCGGACTCTTGATACAAGTGGAAAAAGAGAACGCCCACGGCAAATATAAGGGGAGGAGGAGTGAGAAACCTTATGTTTGCTGCCGTGGGCGCTTGCAGTGGTTCTACGCTAGGAGGAGGAGAGAGGAAGAGAACCATTTGTGCTGCAATGCAACAGATATTATGTTTATTCGCACGGCTGGACAAGCTACTATTTCTCAACCAAATGGTTAGAAAAACTAACCCGAATCACAACATCTGAGCTGCCGCTTCTGCTTTCAGCCAATCCACAAAAGCCTCCACTGCGGGCTGGTTCGCCTCTACAGTCTGCGGGCGCATCACGTAATAAGCCTGTTCCAGCGGCATTGGCAGATCAAACGGAATGCACAGCTTCCCGGCCTCAATATCCAGTTGCGCCAGATGATTGAGGCTGAGCAACACGCCCTGCCCGTCCACCGCTGCATCCAGTGCCAACGCTACGTGATTAAAATGTAATCCCCGGTTAGCCTTGACGCCCTCAATACCCTGCAATTCCAGCCACATTGACCAGTCCGGACGCCCGACATAAGCGGTATCGTCATGCAGCAAGGTATGAAACACCAGATCTTCGGGCTTTTTCAACGGATGCGGGTGCGAGTCGCTAACCAGTTCAGGGCTGCATAATGGCACAACCATCACGGGAAACAGCTTTTCCTCCCGGACACTGGATAAACGGCTGGAGCCGAAGCGGATGATGACATCAATGCCATGCTGAAGAAAAAAGCTTTCCATGCTCTTTTTTTCCAGCGGAAAATCAGCGTCCACCAGGCTTGCGTCACTGCTGATCTGCATATCGATGTCAGGGTGGTGCTGGGAAAAGCGGTGCAGGCGCGGCACCAGCCATTTGGAAGCAAAGGAAGGCGCAGTCCAGACCGTGATACTTTCCGCTGGTCTTGCACCCCGCATCAGGCTGACCGCTTCCGCCAGACTGTCGAACCCTGCCCGTAGCTTGGGCAGGGCAGCTTCCGCCCCCCCAGTCAGGACAAGTCTCCTGCTCTTGCGCTCAATCAGGGTTAAGCCCAGGAAATCCTCCAGATATTTGATCTGGTGACTGATGGCTGCACGGGTCACATTGAGTTCTTCCGCCGCCCTGGTAAAGCTCAGGTGGCGAGTAACAGCCTCAAAGGCGCGCAAGGCGTTCAACGGTGGTAATTGTTGTGACATGATATGATGATGTCTTGGCTGTATTTATCGGCCAACAGCTTAGCACCATTCACGACATTGCGATGACTATTTACCAACAGATTTTAAGCATCCCGACACAGGGACGCGGCACTTACAACATTACCGCCAAAGTGGATGACAGTATCCACCAGAGTGGTATCAAGACGGGCTTGTGCCATGTATTCATCCATCACACCAGCGCATCGCTGATTATCACCGAAAACGCCGACCCGGATGTGCGCCGCGACCTGGAAACCATCCTCAAACGCCTTGCTCCTGACGGCGACCCCAGCTACCGCCACACGGATGAGGGGATCGATGATATGTCAGCACATGTGCGCTGTATGCTAACCAATACGGATGTAACTATCCCCGTCACACGCGGGCAAAGCGCATTGGGTACGTGGCAGGGCTTGTATCTCTACGAACACCGGGCAGGACGCTTCCAGCGCAAGCTGACCATAACCATTTCTGGGGAATGATCATTTCCCCCGCACCTTCTCGCGGTAGAACAGGTTCCAGGTATCAAACGGGTAAATCTTGCCGTTCGGCTCGACGAAATGCGTACACGACCGTTTTACCGAGCCGATGTCAAAATCGTATTTGTCCATGAACGCCATGATGACGATGCGGAATACATTGTCGTAAGTCAGCCCCTCACTCTGGATGCGCGGCAAGCAACACAGCATGGTTTGCAGGTTATCGGTGGTCTGTTCACTGCACGCATCCAGCGAAAATAGTTTGAGGAAAGCATCTTTCAATCCGGCACTTTTTTCAAAGGTAATGGTGTTGTCCACGCCCTTGAGCAGCTCTTCACGCGGCAGCAAACCCGTTACCGGCACGATTTCCCCGCCCATTTTAATGCCGTAGCCGATAGAAATGTTTTCCGGGTGACACGGCAGCGGGATCATGTCGGTATCGCCAAACGGGTTGTCGGCCTCGACGATGCGGGTGCGGATTTCACTCAGGGTAATCCTGTGTTGGCTTCGACTCGCTCCCTGAGCAGAGTCGAAGGGAACCTCATTGCGTCCTGCATCTTGTACCGGCTGGAAAGTAATGCCACGCACGCACTTCCACTGTTGGGCAAACTGGATGATCTCGCCGATTTCATCGTCATTCACCCCCTTGCGGATCACGCACACCAGCGTAGTGGAAATATTGTGCTGTTCCAGCTTTTCCAGCGCTTGCTGGCGGATATTGCGCATATCCTGCCCGCGAATATTTTGTAGCGCCGCAGCCTTGAGCGAATCGAATTGCAAGTAGACCTCGAAACCCGGCTTGAGGCTGGCGAGGTCTTCCACCAAATGTGGGTCACGCGCAATGCGGATGCCATTGGTATTGAGCATCAAATGGCGGATCGGGCTGGCCTTCAGGCGGCGTAAAATATCCATCAACTGCGGATGCAAGGTCGGTTCGCCACCAGACACTTGCACCAGATCGGGCTGCTGTTCGCTGGCCAGCAGGGTTTGCAACATGATTTCAAGGTCTTCCATGCTGCGTGGATTACCCATGCCGGGCGCAGAATTGGCGAAACATACCGGACAGTGCATATTACATTCGTCGATAATTTCAAACAGCGCCAGACAGGAATGCTGTTCATGATCAGGACACAGGCCGCAGTCGTGCGGGCAACCCTGCTTGATTTCGGTCTGGAAAGCCTCCGGCATGTCGCCCGGTTTCAGGTATTCCTTGCAGCGCTTGTAATAGTCGATGTCGGTGGAAATCAGGGTCTTTTGCACGCCGTGTTCCGCGCAACGCTTCTGGTAATACACATTGCCGTGCTGGAACAGGATTTTGGCAGGCACGACCGTGAGGCATTCTTCACACAGTGATTGTGTCTGGCCGTAGAAAATGTAGGGACGGGCTTTGTTGCTCAATGGAAATTGCTCCCTGACAGACTCATCAGTATCACCACACAACTACCCAGTGCCAGAAAATACATCAGCCCCGTTCCACCCAACAGCATCAGCATGGATTTGGAAAAAGGCTTGGCCGTATCCAGAAACCACTTCAGTGACACCCCGTGGATTGCCGCCTGAATCAATGCTGGTAGCAGCAAAATACCCATGGAATCTGTCAAGGTTGCACCCAACAATATAATGACCGGAGTCAGCAAAATAACCCACAGCAACCAGAAAATTACTTTCTGCCCTACTGTGCGGGGCTCGACTGGGGAAGCAACTGTTTCGACGGAATTGTCAGCCATGAGTTTTCCTTGTTGTTAGCAGCATCCGCCCAGCATAGCCGATCAGCAACAAACACAACAACTGGAACAGATTGATAGAGTAGAAAACTGAGGAATAGGGCTTGATGAATTCCCAAATAAAACGTTGCCACGAGTAAACCATAACAAACACATAAAAGCCCTGGGCCTGCCAAAACAACGGATTGCGCGGATAACGCATTAGCAAGACAGTCAGAAATACCAGCATGGTCAGACTTTCATACAATTGCACCGGATGCCGCTTTACTCCATCACCGAAATCCACACCCCACGGCAGGCTGGTTTCCGTACCATAGGTGAAATCCGGCAGGCCTGCGAGGAAGCAGCCTACCCGCCCAACTGCAATCAACATGATCAGACCGGGGACGAAATACAGGCCAGTGGATCGGCGGATTCCGGCGAAGTGCTTGAAGGTTTCCGCCGCCACAATCGCACCAAACACACCACCCAACATACTTTTGGCGATACCGTCTTGCCCCGACAGGTGCAGATTGAGCGTACCGAACAACGTACTGCCGACAACCAACCCCAGCAGCAAAGCCAGCAGATAATAATGATGCTGAGAGGTCTCTGTAATCCCCGCCGGACGCTGCAATCCATACTTGCGCCGGAACCATAGGCTCACCAATACGCCACTTGCCAGCGCCAACAAATCAAAAATGAAGTGAAGCAGCATGAATCACGCCAACTGGAAATGGATAAGTTTGAGTTTTCCCCATATCAGCGGTTGGCAGGCTGAGGAGGCGTTTCCGCAGAAGCAGGCGGCTCGACCGGACGTGAATTATTACTATATGGCAAACCGGAACAACCCAGCGCAATCCAGACAGCAACAACTCCGGCGGCAACCCAGACAAAGTGTTTGATATTAACCATGACGCACCCTCCTTTTCAGGAGAGTATATATGTAAAATGCCTGCCGGACACTTAAACCAGACAGGCAAGCCCAATCAACACACTCACAACAAAACTAGAAAGAAATATAAGAAAGCAGGCCGACCTGAGCCAGATAAGGCAGCACAATGACGCTCAGCCCCAACCAGCGCAACATGCCATTCATGGAACAGGTAGCCTTGATAAACTGGAACCACAATGTCATCAGTAATAAAATTTGTGAAACAGCTACCGACGTTGATAATGCCCGAGCTGAAGCATCAATGGATAAAATGGGATTTGAAAAGAAATTAACAACGACAAACAAACTACCTAAAAGCCACAATGCAATAAAAGTGGCTTTTTCCCCAAACGAATAATGATAACGGTAAAACATCTGACCCTCTCTCGACTACGCTAACACCTTCACAACAGCGCGGCCCCAGGACAGGACTATTCAAAGCAGGAACAATTTTGAATCAAATAGATAAAACCCGTGCAGCATGCCCATCCACCAACATCCCCTGGAAACAACCTGCCCTTGATTCAAAGCCAGTTCAGTGCTTCACTCCAGCCTCACCCCAGCCCATACATTCATTTTACATTAATTTATTCTATATTCAATCAATATAATATAATTGGTTGATTTTTATTCAAAAACCCGTATCAATAAGCCAGAAGACGTTTGACGCTTAAAACACCCTTTTCCAGTTGTGCCAGACCAATAAATTCACCCACCTCTGTGTAAATTTTCATTAACTGACAATCAGTTTGTTCTGGATAGCACAATCGCTGCCCCTGCCGCAAACGCAAGATCTGGGCCTCATCCAGAACCATGGAAGGCAATCCGGTCAGAGCCTCGTCCATTGGCATCAAAGCAGCATCCAGCACCTCCCGCCCCTGTTCCGCCAATGCTCTTAATGCTTCCAGCGAATACATCACATGCCCTTCAAAAGGGGAAACCGATTCGCGCCGCAACATGGTGACATACGCGCCACATCCAATAGCTTCACCAATATCTTCCACTAGCGAACGGATATAAGTACCCTTGCTGCACACTACATCCAGCGTCAGGGTATTTTCAGTGCGCTCCAGCACTGTCAGGGAGTGAATAGTCACAGCGCGCGCTTCACGCTCCACTTCCACGCCTTTGCGGGCAAGCTTGTAGAGCGGCTGACCATCCTTCTTCAAAGCGGAATACATGGGTGGAACCTGCCGGATTCCCCCCCGAAAACCATTCAAAATGGTTTCCAGTTCCACAGTGGGAAGTGGTGGTATCGGGCGGGGATTAATCATTTCACCCTCGGCATCGCCAGTCGTACTGACCATGCCCAGCGTAGCTATCGTCACATAATGCTTGTCGGAATCCAGCAGGAAAGCAGAGACTTTGGTCGCCTCACCAAAACAGACCGGCAACATGCCAGTAGCCAGCGGGTCAAGGCTGCCGGTATGCCCTGCCTTTTCCGCTGCAAACAGAAAACGGGCATCCTGTAATGCCTTGTTGCTGGACACGCCCAAGGCTTTATCCAGCAGCAGGATACCGTTTAATGGACGGAATTTACGACGCCCCAAAACTCAATCACCGTCAGGCTGGGGATCAGCATCAACAGCATCGGCGTGACGGTCAGAAGCCACTGCCTTGTCTATCAGGCTGGAAAGTGCATTCCCGCGTGACTGGGTATCGTCGTAGAAAAAATGCAGTGCTGGCGTCATGCGCAGTTTCAGCAGATGCCCCAGCTCACGCCGCAGGAAACCGGCAGCATGATTGAGCGCTTCCTGAATCTCCTGGCCATGTTCTGGCTGGAGCACATCAAACCATACCTTGGCGTGGGCAAAGTCTTTGGAAACTTCGACATCCAGCAAAGTCACCATACCCACACGTGGGTCTTTCACCCGGTCACGAATGAGGATGGCAAGATCGCGGCGGAGTTGTTCTGCTACCCGCTCGGTACGCGCAAATCCGTGCTGGGCATGATGGTGCGCCATGACTAGATCTTCCTCGCGACTTCAATACGTTCATAACATTCGATCTGGTCACCTGCACGCACATCAGTGTAGTCCTTGATGGCGATACCACACTCGGTACCCATCTGGACTTCCTTGACATCATCACGGTGACGGCGCAGTGATTCGAGTTCACCCTCGTAAATGACCACGTTGTCGCGCAGCACGCGGATCGGGTTGCCACGACGCACTGCGCCATCGATAACCAGACAGCCAGCTACCTGGCCGAAACCGGATGCACGGAACACGTCGCGGACTTCCGCGATACCGACGAAGACTTCGCGGACTTCCGGCGACAGCAGGCCACTCATGGCTTCCTTCACATCATTCACGACATCGTAAATGATGCTGTAATAACGGATTTCGACGCCGCCTTCAGAAGCCGACCGGCGCGCAGTGGCATCAGCACGCACGTTGAATGCAACAATGATGGCCTTGGAAGCTGCCGCCAGATCAACGTCGCTTTCATTGATGCCGCCAACGCCGGAAGACACGACGCGCACTTCAACCTCATCAGTAGAAAGTTTGAGCAGTTCGCCACGGATGGCTTCCACACTGCCCTGCACATCTGCCTTGACCAACAGGTTGACCTGGGCGCGGGAACCAGCCTGCATCTGACTGAACAGGTTATCCAGCTTGGCGCTGCTTTGGGCGGCGAAACGGCTGTCACGCTGCTTCTCACGGCGCAACTCGGCAATTTCACGCGCTTTGCGCTCATCATTGAGCACGACCACTTCGTCACCGGCTTCGGGGGCCGCAGACAAACCCAGTACTGCTACTGGAATGGATGGGCCTGCTTCTCTTACCGGACGACCCGTTTCATCGAACATCGCCCGTACACGCCCGTATTCGGAACCGCACAGAATCAGGTCGCCCTTGCTCAGGGTTCCGCTACGCACCAGCACGGTAGCAACAGCGCCACGACCCTTTTCCACACTGGCTTCGATGACGTTGCCAGCGGCGGGCGCATCGACCGGGGCTTTCAACTCCTGAACTTCCGCCACCAGCAAAAGTGTTTCCAGCAATTCGTCGATGCCTTCGCCAGTCTTGGCGGAAACCTTGGCGACAGGCACATCACCGCCCCATGCTTCAGTCAGGACATCGTACTGGGAAAGCTCGGTAAGCACCTTCTCCGGGTCAGCTTCCGGCTTGTCGATCTTATTGATGACCACGACCATCGGCACACCGGCTGCTTTCGCATGCTGGATGGCTTCCCTGGTTTGTGGCATGACGCCATCATCTGCGGCTACAATCAGGATAACGATGTCCGTTACCTGGGCACCACGGGCGCGCATTTTGGTAAAGGCTGCGTGACCCGGTGTATCCAGGAAAGTAACCGTACCATGGTCGGTATCAACGTGGTATGCGCCAATATGCTGGGTAATACCACCCGCTTCGCCTGCTGCAACGCGCGTTTTGCGGATGTAATCCAGCAGTGAGGTTTTACCGTGGTCAACGTGGCCCATGATGGTAACAACCGGTGGACGCGGCTTTTCTTCATATTCCACATCGGAATCTATCATGGCAGCCAGCATCGTAGCATCGTCCATTTCCTGCATAGGCTTGGCTTTATGACCCAGTTCTTCCGTCACCAGAATGGCAGTATCCTGATCAATGGACTGGTTGATGGTCATCATCATGCCCATTTTCATCATGGCCTTGATGATGTCAGTTGCACGAATGGCAAGTTTCTGCGCAAGGTCGGAAACCACGATTGTCGGTGGAATTTCAATCTCACGAATCACTGGCGCAGTCGGCTTTTCAAAGCCATGTTTGGCGGTGGCTGCACGCTGGTCTGGCTTGTTGAACTCGCGGCGTCCGCCTTTCTTTTTGCCCTGACGGCTGGCACCCGAAACATGCAATTCTTCACGGTCACGCCCACCTGTCTTGCCCTTGGCAGGTTTGCTGCGGACAACTTTTTTGTCCGCAGATTTATCCGCTGAAAACTCTTCACCCCGAACCACTGGTGCTGCTTTGACTTCTTCTTCACTAGGGGTAGCAGTAGCGATAACGGTACGCGGCGCAAGTGAGGGCTTGGGTTTTGGCTTTAGCTTGGAGGGGCGACGCTTCAGCGTAGCAGCTGCCTCTTCCCTTGCCGCAGCAGCCACAGCTTCGCGCTGCTCCATCGCAGTTGGCTTATCAGCCTCTTCATTACTGGCAATACTTTTGGCAACAGGCTCAGCAGCGGGCTTAACAGGCGTCTCTGCCGGAGGGGCTGCTTTTGCAACAGGTGCTTCCGGTTCGACTGCTTTCTGTTCGACAGGAGCCGTTTCTGGCTGCGGCGCTGGTTGTGCCACTGGCTCAAGCACGACTGGTTCTTCTTCTACTGGCTGCAACACTTCCACGACGGGTTTGGTTTCTTCCGGCACGTTCTTGTTGCGCTGCTGCTCCATGCGTCGGGCTTCCAGATTGCGGCGTTCCTGCTCTCCTTTCTGGATCGCTGCTTCACGCGCTTTGCGCTCAGCGGTCATTTGCCGCGCCAGTTCCTCGCTCCGGCTGGAACCTTCCGTTACGCCTGAACTCATGGCTGGGCGGGATTCTGATGTCTGGGACGTATTGAAACTTTTCTTGCGTCTGACTTCGACACTGACGGTTTTACCGCGCCCGGCTCCAACCGTCATTTCACTGGTGGAACGGCGTTTCAAGGTAATCTTGCCACCGCCAGCTGGCTGGCTGCCAACCTGCGAACCCTGGCGAATATGCGCCAGCAGTGTCAGTTTCTGCGCGTCTGTGATCCATGCGTCAGGGCCGTCGACTTCAATACCCGCGTCCTGCAATTGTTTCAACAGAACTTCAACGGGAGCGTTGACAATCTCGGCAAGTTTTTTGACTGCTATATCCGACATACTACTCTTCCTCCCGCAGAATTAACTTTCTGCATTATTCTCATCCGCAAACCAAGGGGCGCGCGCTGTCATGATCAGACTGGCGGCGCGTTGTTCATCAATGCCGGTAATTTCCATCAATTCATCAACTGCCTGTTCTGCCAAATCTTCCATTGTACAGACACCCGCAGTAGCAAGCTTGAAAGCCAGTTCATCATCCATGCCGTCCATATGCAGCAGGTCTTCAGCTGGCAAATGGGTGTCCTGGGAAATGGCCTGAGACAGAAGCGCGGTTTGGGCGCGATCACGCAATTCATTAATGATGTTTTCGTCGAAGCCTTCAATTTCCATGAACTCTTCGATCGGTACGTAAGCAACTTCTTCCAGTGTGGAAAAGCCTTCGTCCACCAGAATGGTAGCAACTTCTTCATCCACGTCCAGTTTTTCCCTGAACAGGTTAACGATGGCCTGTTGTTCTGCCAGGGTCTTGGCTTCGGCTTCCTCCACACTCATGACGTTGAGTGTCCAGCCCGTCAATTCGCTGGCGAGACGCACATTCTGACCACCGCGACCAATGGCCTGCGACAGCTTGTCTGCATCGACACCGATGTCCATGGTTCTGGTTTCTTCGTCAACCACGATGGAAAGTACTTCCGCCGGGGCCATTGCATTCATGACGTAGGTGGCGATGTCATCATTCCACAGCACGATGTCAACACGTTCCTTGCCGCCCAGTTCGTTGGTCACGGTCTGGATACGGGAACCACGCATGCCGACACAAGCTCCGATCGGGTCGATATTGGGCAGATTGGCACGCACGGCAACTTTCGCGCGGGAACCGGGATCACGGGCGGCACCCATGATGTCAATCATTTCCTGACTGACTTCCGGCACTTCCAGTTTCATCAGCTCGATCAGGAAATTGACATCCGCGCGGCTGATGATCATTTGCGGGCCACGCACATCCTGGCGAATTTCCTTGAGGTAGCCACGTACACGTGCGCCGGTATGCAGCATGTCTCCGGGAATCATTTCTTCGCGTGGAATGAATGCTTCCGCATTTTCACCCAGATCCAGTATGGTGCCCTTGCGGTCTGCCCGCTTGACCACACCCATGATCAACTGGCCAATCCGGTCACGGAAAGCGGAAACCACTTTCTCCCGCTCGGCTTCGCGCACCTTGGCAACGATAACCTGCTTGGCGGTCTGAGCTGCGATGCGCCCGAATTCAACGGAAGCAATCGGCTCTTCAATGTACTCGCCGATCTGTGCATCCAGCCCGCGATTTTTGGCATAGCTTTGCAATATCTGGCGCTCGGGGCTCTCGAATTCAGGGTCTTCATCATCAACGACCAACCAGCGGCGATATGTTTCATAGTCGCCGGTCTGACGGTTGACCGAGACGCGAACATCCATATTCATGCCATAACGTTTGCGGGTAGCCATAGCCAAGGCAGTTTCGACGGCCTGAAAAATCAGTTCCTTGCCAACATTCTTTTCATTTGATACAGCATCAACAACATAGAGAATTTCTTTATTCATGCGTGTTTACCGCCCTTGCGCTGAGGTCGAATATCCAAAACCAGTCTCCCGCGATCAATGATGTCATACGGGATTTCATACGTATTACCCTCTACCTGCATGGTGACTTTCTCATCATCCACGGCAAGCAGTTTGCCAACGAAATTGCGTCGTTTTTCCACTGGCAGCCGGGTTCTGACTTTAATCTGCTTACCAATATAACAGGCATAATGGGCAGGAATGAATAGCACCCGATCCATGCCGGGGGAAGATACTTCAAGAATATAGGCAACCGGAATGAGGTCTTCCACATCAAGCGCTGCACTCAACTGATTACTGACCTTCCCACAATCATCCACCGTGATGCCATTTTCGGAATCAATGAAGATGCGCAACAAGGCGCTTTCCTGCTGCGGGCGGTATTCATACCCCCACAGATCGTAACCGAGCCCGGTTACCGTTGTGTTAATCAGCGTATCCAGTTGTTCCTGCATACTTTTTTCGTACCTTTCCATATGGCAGATAATAAAAAAGCCCCTGTATAGGGGCCTTTTTTTATTTGGTAGCGGGGGCAGGATTTGAACCTGCGACCTTCGGGTTATGAGCCCGACGAGCTGCCAGACTGCTCCACCCCGCATCAGAGGTGTGCACTATAGAGAAAACCGGCTTGCCTTGCAAGGGCTATATCACCAGATTATGAAATTAGCGGGCGTAACGGTAAATAAAGCCCGGAAACGCAAACACCAGAAACAAGGATAACGTGACAGCATAGAACTCCCAGTCCTGCGCATGTGCCGCCCCCATGGCGCGCTGCTCCAGCAACAAGGCCATGATGCCAACCACAAAATACAGTGCGAACCATTCCACCAACCGCATCCAGGCCGACTTTTTCTCACATTGCAGGATCAGGAAACAACGCTGACTCAACCATGGCAGGTTGGCCAATAAAAAAGCAATGGCAAGAAACCCCCATTGCAGTACCGGTAAACTCATAAATGACTTGCGACCATTGCTGCTGAACAAATACCCATCAGGGCGCTTGGGAAGATGCCCAGCACCACCATGAGCACACCATTTACACTGATCAGCACATTAAAATCAAGTTCTGCATTGATTGGATCGCTATTATCCGGCTTGTCGAAATACATCATCTTGATCGCGCGCAGGTAGTAGAACGCCCCGATAACCGACATGACCACCATGAACACGGCTGGCCACAGGTAACCAGCCTGCATGACTGCCTGAATGATCGACAGCTTGGCGTAGAAGCCAACAGTTGGCGGAATGCCCGCCATGGAGAACAGCAACAGCATCATGATGAAGGCATACCAAGGGTTGCGCTCGTTCAAACCCTTGATGTCATCCAGCGTTTCAGCCTCGAAACCTTCCTTGCCCAACAGCACCAGAATCGCGAAGCCACCTGCCGCCGTCATGGCATAGGTAATGGTATAGAACAGCGCCGCACTGTAACCTTCGGTAGAACCACTCAAGGCACCCAGCAGAATGAAGCCCATGTGCGCAATGGTCGAATACGCAAACATGCGTTTCAGATTGAATTGTGCAATCGCTATCAGGTTACCGAGGAATACCGACAGCAAACCAAACACCAGCAACATTTGCGCCCAGGCAGGGTTGGCCAGACCAACAGACTCGGCCAACACACGCAGCAACATGGCCAGCGCGGCCACTTTTGGCACGCTTCCCAGGAACATGGTAACGGCAGTAGGTGCACCCTGATAGACATCAGGTACCCACATGTGGAAAGGCACTGCACCAAACTTGAAGGCAATACCGGCAACCACGAAGACCAGCGCGAACAGTAACGGCAGGTTCGTCATCACCTGTTGCCCGCTGACGTAAGCAGCAACACCGGCAATATCCAGCCTGCCACTCAAGCCATAGAGTATGGAGAAACCGTACAGCAACAAGCCAGAGGCAATCGCACCCAATACAAAATACTTCATCGCCGCTTCGCTTGAACGTCCGTCATCACGGTTGAACGCCACCAGCGTGTACATGGATAGTGCCAATAATTCCAGCCCCAGATAAATCACCAGCAGGCTGTTGGCCGAAGCCATCACCATCATGCCCAACACCGCGAACAAGGCCAGCAGGAAGAATTCACTCTTCCAGAGATTCTTGTCCTTCAAATATTTACGGGCATAGACGAAAACACCGGCAGCCAGCAGCAAGATACTGATTTTGAGCACGCTCCCCAGATCGTCACGCACATACATGTCATTCAGGCCAGTGATTTTCTCACCACCCAAACGGCTGTAAACAAGCAGGGCTGTCGCCAGCAGGGCCACCTGTGACAGCAAGTACGTCACCATCCGGCAATCTTCTTTCAGGAACAAGTCGATCAGCAAAATAAGGCAGATCGTGCAAAGCAGGAAAATTTCCGGGGTCGCAATTGCAATGTTGACCATTATAGGCATCCTCCCACCAGAGCTCCGACACATGCCTTGCTTTGCAAAGCCTGCATTAACAGGTTCTCAATTGACACTTCCATAACATCCGTCAGTGGTTGTGGCCATAAGCCCAGAAGCAAGACGGCTCCAGCCAGCAACGCCAGCATGATGAACTCCCGTTGGTTGATGTCCTGCAACTCGGCTACCTCACCATTCCTGATGTCGCCGAACATGACCCGCTTCACCAGCCACAAGGTATAGGCCGCCCCAACAATCAGGGTAGTTGCCGCCAGTATCGCCACCCACACATTGGCCTTGAAGCTGGCCAGAATCACCATGAATTCACCAACGAAACCCGACGTTCCCGGCAAACCGGTATTGGCCATAGCGAACAGCACGTAAAAAGCTGCAAACATCGGCATCCGGTTGACCACACCACCATAGGCATTGATGTCTCGGGTATGCATCCGGTCATACAACACCCCGATACAAAGGAACATCGCGCCGGAAATGAAACCATGCGACACCATCTGCACCATGCCACCCTGCATTGCCAGAATGGCACTATCAAAACGGCCATCTGCCATCTGCGCAGCCAGATCGAAAGGTACGCCCTCAGGTGCTACCCGGTCACCGATGACATAGCGGGCAATACCATAAACGGCAAAGAAACCCAGCGTCACAAACCCCATGTGCGCGATGGAAGAATACGCCACCAGCTTTTTCATGTCCTGTTGCACCAGCGCTACGAAGCCTATATACACAATCGCAGTCAGGGACAGGAGCATCACCAGCCAGTCAAGCTGAGCCGCCGCATCCGGCACAATTGGCAGCGCAAACCGCAGGAATGCGTAGCCACCCACTTTCAGGGTAATTGCCGCCAGAATGACCGAACCACCCGTAGGCGCTTCGACGTGCGCATCCGGCAACCAGGTATGCACCGGCCACATAGGCACTTTCACCCCAAACGCCAGCAAAAAGGACAGGAATATCAGTATCTGTGGCGTAAGCTCGATTGGCTGCTTGTGCAGATCCGCAACCGCAAAACTTCCGCCAAGCTGATACAGGTAGATCAGGCTGATCAACAGGAAAACCGAACCAAAGAAGGTATACAGGAAAAACTTGATACTGGCGTAAACCCGGCGCGGGCCACCCCAGATACCGATGATCAGGAACAGCGGAATCAGCATGCCTTCAAAGAAGATATAGAACAGCATGGCATCCAGTGAAACGAACACACCATTGACCAGCCCTTCCATGATCAGAAAAGCAGCCATGTACTGGGAAATCCGGTAGGTAATGACTTCCCAACCAGCAATGACCACCAACACCGTGATGAACGTATTCAGCAAGATCAACGGCATGGAAATACCATCAACACCCAGATGGTAATTAATCCTGAAAGTCTCTACCCAAGGCAACAGCTCTACAAACTGCATGTTGGCCGTTGTCGCATCAAAGCCGGTATATAGCGGCAGGCTGAGCAAAAATGTCAGCGCAGCAATTCCCAGCGCAAACTGTTTGGCACCAAAACGGTCACCAACAATTAACACCCCGATACCACCGACGATGGGCAGCCAGATCAGAAAACTCAGTAATGGCAAATCAAGCATGTGTATTTCCAGGTAAAACCAACGGAGCCTAGAAGAACAGGAACCAGGTAATCATCAACAGGATTCCCACTACCATCGAAAATGCATAGTGGTACAGATAGCCGGTCTGAACTTGTCGCGTCACACCCGCGAACCACTCAACCGCCTTGGCCGAACCATTCACGACCAGACCGTCGATGATCAGACGTTCGCCCAGCGACCACAGACCATTCCCCAGATTGAGTGAACCCTTGGCGAACACTTTCTGGTTGAAATCATCCATGTAGTACTTGTTGTCCAGCAGGGAATGCAACCAGCGGAACTTGTTGTAAGCCCAGTCGGCAATGGAATCATTTTTCATATAGATGTACCAGGCAGCCGCCAGACCAGACATAGCCAGCCAGAATGGCGGAGCCATCAGGCCATGCAGGATGAAACCGACCACACCATGATACCCATGGCTGATTTCCTCAATCGCCAGATGGGAAGACAACCACCCTTTCAAACCAGGGTCGAACTGATGCGCTGAGTCATTCACATGAATGGCATCCTTGAAAAAGTCGCCCACCACCATCGGGTCCAGCAGATAACCGGCAAACACCGACGGAATTGCCAGCATGATCAGTGGCACAGTCACAACCCAGGGCGATTCGTGCAAATGATGCATGGTATGGTCATCCATGCGCTCTTCCCCATGGAACACCAGGAAAAACATGCGGAAACTGTAAAATGCCGTCACAAACACACCCAGCAACACCAGCACATAGGCATAGCCCGCAGCCGCCAGATGGGACTCATGCACGGCTTCGATGATCAAATCCTTGGAGAAGAAACCCGAGAATCCGGGGAAACCGATCAAGGCCAACGAGCCTACCAGCGATGTCCAGTAGGTAATTGGCATGTATTTTTTCAACCCGCCCATCTTGCGAATGTCCTGCTCATGGTGCATGGCAATGATCACGGAACCTGCCGCCAGGAACAGTAGCGCCTTGAAGAACGCATGCGTCATCAGGTGGAACACTGCCGCCGAGTAAGCCGAAGCCCCCAGCGCCACCGTCATGTAACCAAGCTGGGACAGCGTGGAATACGCCACCACCCGCTTGATGTCATTTTGCACAATACCAATCAATCCCATGAAGAATGCAGTCGTCGCACCAATCACCAGAATCACATTCAGCGCCGTATCAGACATTTCAAAGATAGGTGACATGCGCGCCACCATGAAAATGCCCGCTGTCACCATGGTCGCCGCATGGATCAGGGCCGAAATCGGCGTGGGGCCTTCCATCGAATCCGGCAGCCAAACATGCAGTGGAACCTGGGCAGACTTGCCCATCGCGCCGATGAACAACAGGATGGCGATGAACGTCACTACATTCCATTTGATACCGGGCAGAACTTCCAGATCGGAACCGGTAAACTCATGGATACGCTCGAACACCTGCACATAATCCAGCGTACCGCAATACATCAGGATCGCAGCAATCCCCAGCAGGAAGCCAAAGTCACCGACACGGTTGACCAGAAATGCCTTCATGTTGGCGTAAATTGCCGTCTCTTTCTTGTACCAGAACCCGATCAGCAGGTAGGACACCAGGCCCACAGCCTCCCAACCGAAGAACAACTGCATGAAGTTATTACTCATGACCAGCATCAGCATGGAGAAGGTGAACAACGAAATGTAACTGAAAAAGCGCTGATAACCGGGATCATCATGCATATAGCCGATGGTGTAGATATGCACCATCAGGGAAACGAAGGTCACCACCAGCATCATCATCACGGTCAGGTTATCGAGCAGGAACCCGACCTCAAAATGGATGTTGCCAACCACCGCCCACGTGTACACCGGGCCATTGAAACTATTGCCGTTGAAGATGACATCATTCGCCACCACCACCGACAGCAGGAAAGCCGCCGCCACGCCCAGGATCGTGATCCAGTGCGCCCCCCCGCGCCCGACTTTCCAGCCGAACAGCCCTGCAACGACCGCCCCGAGCAAAGGCGCAAGTGGAATTGCCAGATAAATCGCTTCCATTCCCTTACCCCTTCATCGAATCAAGTTCTTGGACATTGATCGTGCGCCGGTTACGGAATAGCGTAACCAGGATCGCCAGACCAATCGCCGCTTCCGCCGCCGCCACCGTCAGGATGAAGAACACAAACACCTGCCCGGCCATATCCCCCAGATAATGGGAGAAAGCGATAAAGTTCAGATTCACCGACAATAGCATCAACTCGATGCACATCAGCAGGATCAACATATTCTTGCGGTTCAGGAACATGCCCGCCACGCTGATGGAAAACAGCAACGCAGCAACAATCAGGAAGTGTGACAAAGGAATCATGCTTCTTTCCCGCTCCTTTCAGCCTTCATTTTCACCAGACGGACGCGATCCTCCCTGCGTACCTGCACCTGCTGACTGATGTCCTGTTTCCGGGCATCAGGGCGGCGGCGCAAGGTCAGCACAATCGCAGCAATGATCGCCACGACCAGAATGACAGCAGCAATCTCGAATGGATATACATAATCGGTATACAGAATTTCACCCAGCGCTTCCGTGTTGTTGGCTGGCGCTGGCGCTGCTGGCTGGGTAGCCCCAAACGGCCCGCTTTGCAGCACCAGAATCATTTCCACTGCCACCACGGCGGCCACCAGCAAGCCAACCGGCAAATACCGCGCAAACCCCTCCTTCAACAGGTCAAGGTTCAAGTCCAGCATCATGATGACAAACAGGAACAGCACCATGACCGCCCCCACGTACACCAGTACCAGCACGATGCCGAGGAATTCCGCTTCCAGCAGCAACCACAAGGCGGCACTGGTAAAAAAGCTCAGTATCAGGCACAGCGCTGCGTAGATCGGGTTGCGCACTGTCACCATCCCCGCTGCCGCTATTACCAGCACTCCGGCGAAGAGATAAAAGATGATCTGCTCAAATGTCATGCTTGGGTATACTCCCCTGCCTTAACGGTACGGTGCGTCGGCTGCTTTCATTTTGGCGATTTTCTCTTCGTACTTGTCGCCAACTGCCAGCAGTTTGTCTTTGGTCATGATGTTCTCACCGCGATTTTCGAAGTGGTACTCGAAAATATCGGTTTCGACAATGGCATCTACCGGGCAGGCTTCCTCACAGAAACCGCAGTAAATACACTTGAACATGTCGATGTCATAGCGCGTGGTACGACGTGTGCCGTCCGGGCGCTCTTCCAGCTCAATGGTAATCGCCAGCGCCGGGCAAACCGCTTCGCACAGCTTGCAGGCAATGCAGCGCTCTTCCCCGTTAGGGTAGCGGCGCAAGGCATGATGCCCCCGGAAACGCGGCGAAATCGGCGTTTTCTCTTCCGGGTACTGAATCGTAAACTTGCAGTCAAACAAGTACTTGCCTGTTACGCTCATGCCTTTCATCAACTCTTGCAGGCTGAACGTTTTGAGATAATGTTTCAGATTGAAACCCATATCGGCCTCCTTACAGCCACGGCTGCCAGCCAAGGGCCACTGCCAGACCCTCGCCGAAAATCCACACCAGCGTCACCGGGATCAGCACTTTCCAGCCCAAGCGCATGATCTGGTCATAGCGATAGCGCGGGAAAGTGGCGCGGAACCAGAAAAACAGCAGCATGAAGAACGATGCCTTCAACAGCAGCCAGTGAATGCCGTTACCAAAGAACAACCCGATAACAGGCGTCTCGGTCAGGAATGTCAAACCCTGGAACGGCGACAACCAGCCACCCAGGAACATCAGCGCGGTCAGCGCAGAAATCAGCCACATATTGGCGTATTCCGCGAGGAAGAAAATCGAGAACGCCATACCGGAATATTCCACATGGAAACCCGCCACGATCTCGGATTCGCCCTCCGCGACATCGAAGGGCGCACGGTTGGTTTCCGCCACCCCGGAAATGAAATACACCAGGAACAGACCAAACAGCGGCCACACAAACCAGCTAAAGATGCTGCCGGACTGTGCCATCACGATGTCGCCCAAGTTCAGGCTGCCGGATGCCATCAGCACCCCGACCAGCGCAAAACCCATGGCAATTTCGTAGGAAACCATCTGCGCCCCGATACGCAGGGCAGACAGTTGCGCGTACTTGGAGTTGGATGCCCAGCCCGCAAGGATAACGCCGTAGACCCCCAATGAAGTCAGCGCCAGCAGGAACAGCAAACCGGCATTCACATTCGCCAGCACCATGCCATCATCGAACGGGATCACCGCCCAGGCCGCAAACGCAGGCCCCATCGCCAGCAACGGCGCAATCAGGAACAGGAACCGGTTGGATTTGGCCGGAATCACGATTTCCTTGAAAATCAGCTTGAACATGTCCGCAAACGGCTGCAACAAGCCCTTGAAACCAACCCGGTTCGGCCCCAGACGTACCTGCATGTAACCGATGATCTTGCGCTCAGCGTAAGTCGCGTAAGCCACCAGCAGGATCAGCGGCAGCACGATCGCCACGATCTTGAGCACGATCACCACCAGCAGCGCCATCCAGTCAGGCAGGAAGCTGGATAACAGGTTGTTTAAAAATTCGACCATAGCTTACCCCGCCTTCACTATCTGGATAGAACCGAATGCCGCGCCCAGCACACTGGATACCTCGATACCGGACTGCAAGCCTGCGCAACCTGCCGGGATGCCTGCATCCACTTGTGCAGGCAGCGTGATGGAAACACCGTTTTGCGTTACCTTGACGCTATCGCCTGCCGTGACGCCCAACTTGTCCGCATCTGCCGGATTCAGGCTGACTGCCGCTTCCGGCATCATTGCCTGCAAGGCTTTGGCGCGGCGCACCAACGGGTCAACCCGGTACATTTCCACATCGCCGATGCGCTGGAATTCATCGGAAGAGGGCGTATGCAATACGCCCCTACCATCCCCCGTAGGGGCGTATTGCATACGCCCCTCTGCGGAATAGGCATTGTTGCAGACTTCAGCGCCATGCAGTTCCAGCTTGAGTTCGGCGGCAATTTCTTCGGTCGTTACCCAGTCAAACTCAGGCACACCGGCATTATTGCCCAGTACACGCAAAATTTTCCAGGTCGGACGCGCATCACCCAATGGCTCGGCCGCACCCTTGAAATGCTGCCAATGGCCTGTGGCATTGACGAACGTGCCAGACGTTTCAGCAAATGTGGTTCCCGGCAGCAGCACGGTGGCGTACTTGCGGGTTGTGTCATCGGCAAACGGCGCAATCACGATCACGTTGTCCGCAGCAAAAAATGCCTGCATCGCCTGTTGCGGATTGGCGAAATCACCCAGTTCCGCGTTCAGCAGCACGAAGGTGCGGGTATTATCGTGCAGCACTTCAGCGACCGGCACACCCGCCTGCTTAAGTTCGCGGCCTGCGGACAGGCGGTGTGGAACGACACCAGCAATCCATGCCCCGACGCTGTTGGCGCTTTCCGCCAGATAACCGAATTTCGCACCGGTCTGTTTGGCAATCTCGCTAGCCAAGGCACGCAGGGCGGCAAAATCAGGATGCTGGTTTGCCACATTGCCCAGCAGTACCACGGCATTTTCAGCGTCTTTCAACGCCCGCATGGTGGGGTTGCTGGCGTCACTGGCAATCGCAGCAAGGGTTTGCAGCATATCTGCCGGAGCGACTGCCTGCTGGTCTACGTCGTAGTTGAAGTCGAAAGCGCGTGGATTCAGCGCCATCACTTTCGCACCTTTCAACGCCGCCTTGCGGATGCGATGGTTCAGCAGCGGCTGTTCCTGACGCACGTTGGAACCAATCAGGAATACGGCGTTCTGTTGTTCCAGGTCGGCGATTTCCATACCCAGATACGGGCACACTGGCGCGGCGTTCTGGTCACTGAAATCGGCCTGGCGCAGACGGTGGTCAATATTACGGATATTGAGGCCGCGCATCAGCCGCTGGAACAGGTAGAGTTCTTCCAACGTGGAATTGGCGCTTGCCAATGCCGCCGTTTGCGTGGCATCAGCCGTGTTCAGGATGGCGGCAGTCGCTTCCAGCGCCTGTTGCCAGCTCACTTCCTGCCATTGGCCATTACGCTTGAGCATCGGCCTGGTGATGCGGTCAGCGCTGTTGATGCCTTGGTAGCTGAAACGGTCGCGGTCGGAAATCCAGCACTCGTTGACAGCTTCGTTGTCACGCGGCACGGCACGCACCACTTCCTTGCGGAAGGTATGAATACTGATGTTGGAGCCGACGCAATCATGCGGGGCAATTGAATCGTGCGCCACCATTTCCCACGCCCGTGCTGTGTAGCGAGATGGTTTCGCGGTCAACGCACCCACAGGGCAAATGTCAATTACGTTGCCAGAGAGTTCAGATTTAAGCGATTTCTCGATGTACGTGCCGATTTCAAGGCGGTCGCCACGCCCTACTCCACCCATTTCACGCATCCCGGCAATTTCGTCGCCGAAGCGCACACAGCGGGTGCACTGGATGCAGCGGGTCATTTCGGTTTCAATCAGCGGGCCGATGTCCTTGTCTTTCACCACCCGCTTGATTTCGGCGTATTGGGATTTGCTGCTACCGTAAGCAACGGATACGTCCTGCAATTCACACTCACCACCCTGGTCGCAGATTGGGCAGTCCAGCGGATGATTGATCAGCAGGAATTCCATGATGCCTTTCTGTGCATCCTTGGCTTTCTGCGAGCGTGTCCAGAATTTCATCCCTGCGTTGACGGGTGTGGCGCAAGCTGGAACAGGCTTCCAGGACTTTTCCATTTCCACCAGACACATGCGGCAGTTGGCGGCGATCGACAGTTTCTTGTGGTAACAGAAACGCGGGATGCTTATCCCGTTGTCATCAGCCACTTCAATCAGCATCGCGCCCTTGCGTGCCTGCACTGGCTGGTCGTTAATCTCGATTGTGACGAATTCTTCTGCCATGGTTTACCCCTTCGCCACCATACTACGCCCGTGCTTGACGTAGTATTCAAATTCTTCGCGGAAATGCTTGACGAAACTCCACACCGGCATCGCCGCCGCTTCACCGAGTGCGCAGATCGAGCGCCCTTCGATATTGTGGGAAATCTCTTCCAGCCGCGTGACATCTTCCATCTTGCCCTTGCCTTCCACAATGCGGGTCAGCATCCGGTACAACCAGCCAGTGCCTTCACGGCATGGCGTGCACTGCCCGCAGGATTCGGAGAAGTAGAAGCGCGAAATGCGTTGCAGCACCTTCACCATGTCGGTGGTGTCATCCATCACGATCACCGCACCGGAACCGAGGTAGGAACCTGCCTTGGCGATGGTGTCGTAATCCATGGTCAGCCCCATCATCACGTCGCCGGGTAGTACCGGTACGGAAGAACCACCGGGGATAACGGCTTTCAGTTTGCGTCCGTTACGCACACCGCCTGCCAATGCCAGCAATTCAGGAAACGGCATTCCCATCGGGATCTCGAAGTTGCCCGGATTGTTCAGATGGCCGGACATGGAAAACAGCTTTTCACCACCGGAATTCTTCACGCCCAAATCGGCAAACCACTTGCCGCCGTTGCGCAGAATGACCGGAATGGAAGACAGCGTTTCGGTATTGTTGATGGTAGTCGGGCGACCATACAGGCCGAAGCTGGCCGGGAATGGCGGCTTGAAACGTGGCTGGCCTTTTTTGCCTTCCAGCGATTCCAGCAACGCGGTTTCTTCGCCGCACACATACGCACCAGCACCCAGCGTGCCGTACAGGTCGAAATCAACCCCGGAACCCTGAATGTTCTTGCCCAGCAAGCCCATCTCGTAGGCTTCTTTCACCGCCTGCTCGAAACGGATGAAAGGCTCATCCATGAACTCACCACGCATGTAGTTGTAGCCAACCGTTGCGCCGATGCTGTACCCGGCAATCGCCATGCCTTCCACCAGTGCGTGCGGGTTGAAGCGCAGGATGTCGCGGTCTTTACAGGTACCCGGTTCCGATTCGTCCGAATTGCAGACAATGTATTTCTGCCCCGGCATGTTGCGTGGCATGAAGCTCCACTTCATGCCGGTGGGGAAACCCGCACCGCCACGGCCACGCAAGCCGGAATCCTTGATTTCTTCAATCACATTTTCGGCGGGCGTCTTTTCAGCCAGAATCTTTTTCCACGACTGATAACCGCCGACCTTGAGATAGCTTTCCAGCGTGTGTGACTGGTCGCCGAATTGTTTGGTGATGAAACAGACCTGATTTGCCATGTGCTTACTCCAGTCCGTCCAGAATCTCATCCACTTTTTCCGGGGTGAGATGGGTGTGGTACACGTGGTTGACCTGCATCATTGGCGCGCTGCTGCATGCAGCCAGACACTCCTCTTCCACCTTGAGGAAGAACTTGCCATCCGCAGTGGACTCGCCCAGCTTGATACCAAGTTTGTTTTCAACATGGCTGAGGATTTGGTCGGAACCGCACAACATGCAGGAAACATTGGTGCAGACGGAAATGCTGTATTTCGCTGCCGCTTTCTGGTCGAGCTCGTACATGGAGTAGAAACTGGCGACTTCGTACACGGCGATTTCCGGCAGGCCGAGGTAGTCGGCAACTGCATCCATTTTTTCGCGTGACAGGTAATGGTCTTCATGCATGACGGCACGTAAGGCGGCCAGCAACGCAGACTGCTTTTTGTCATCAGGATAGCGCTTGAGCCAGCTATCGATTTCCTCACGCTCGTGATGGCTGAGCAGGGCGCTTTTGCGTTTGAGTTCAGTCATCAGCGGTCAACCTCCCCGAATACGATGTCTTGTGTGCCGATAATGGCTACCGCATCCGCCAGCATATGGCCTTTGGACATTTCATCCATGCCGGACAGGTGCGCAAAACCGGGAGCACGGATTTTCAGGCGGTATGGCTTGTTGGCTCCGTCGGACACGATGTAGCAGCCAAATTCGCCTTTCGGATGTTCGACCGCTGCATAGGCTTCGCCCTCTGGCAAACAGTAGCCTTCAGTCATCAGTTTGAAATGCTGGATCAGCGCTTCCATATCCTGCTTCATATCGGCGCGTTTGGGTGGTGCAATCTTGCTGTCTTCCAGCATGACCGGCCCTGGATTGACCCGCAGCCAGTCGATGCATTGGCGGATGATCCGGTTGGACTGGCGCATTTCTTCGATCCGCACCAGATAACGATCGTAGCTGTCGCCCTGTACGCCAACTGGAATGTCGAAATCCATCTTGTCATAGGCAGCATACGGCTGTTTCTTGCGCAAATCCCACTCAACCCCAGAACCACGCAGCATCGGACCAGTGAAACCCATTTGCAGGGCACGCTCCGGTGATACCACACCGATACCAACCAGACGCTGCTTCCAGATACGGTTGTCGGTCAGCAGGGTTTCGTATTCATCCACATGACCGGGGAAACGGTTGGTGAAGTCTTCCAGAAAGTCCAGTAGTGAGCCGTCGCGGTTGGCGTTGAGGCGCTTGGCCTCAGCTTCGGAACGGAAACGGGTCGCTTCAAATTGCGGCATGGAATCCGGCAGGTCACGGTAGACGCCACCCGGACGATAATAGGTTGCGTGCAAACGTGCGCCTGAGACGGCTTCATATGCATCCATCAGGTCTTCGCGCTCACGGAAGGCATACAGGAACATGGTCATTGCACCCACATCCAACCCATGCGCACCGATCCACAACAAGTGATTGAGAATACGGGTAACTTCGTCGAACATGGTACGGATGTAGAGGGCGCGTTCCGGGGCGGTAATCCCCAGCAGTTTTTCGATCGCCAGCACGTAGCCATGTTCATTGCACATCATCGACACGTAGTCGAGACGATCCATGTAACCGATGCTTTGGTTGTACGGTTTGCTTTCCGCCAGTTTCTCGGTACCACGGTGCAGCAGGCCAATATGCGGGTCGGCGCGGACGATGGTTTCACCGTCCATTTCCAGCACCAGACGCAACACACCGTGCGCAGCCGGGTGAGCCGGACCAAAGTTCAGCGTAAAGTTGCGAATTTCAGGCATTAGTCATCACGCTCCTCTGCCGGGGAGAATCGTTTGTCGGCACGGATGGTGCGCGGCACCAACACTCGCGGCTCGATGGATACAGGCTCATAGATCACCCGCTTCTGCTCAGCGTCGTAGCGCATTTCCACTTGCCCGATCAGCGGGAAGTCCTTGCGGAACGGATGCCCGACGAAACCGTAGTCGGTCAGAATGCGGCGCAAGTCAGGGTGGCCACTGAACATGATGCCGAACAGGTCGAAAGCTTCACGCTCGTACCAATTGGCGGAACTCCAGATGTCAACCAGGGATGGCACAACAGGAAAATCATTGTCTTCACACCAGGTACGCACACGAATACGCATATTGCGGCTAACCGACAGCAGGTGGATCACAACGGCGAAACGCTTGCCCCTTGCTTCCGGCTGTTCTTCCTGTCCGGCAAAGTCAAACGGATCGGCATCATCAACCTGTACTGCGCGGCTGAAGCCGCTACGGGTAGCTGTGGTGACATCCCATTCCGCATCACCAAAGGTGAGATAATCGACCCCGCACAGATCAATCAACTGGGTGCAATCAAGCATTTTGTTGTGGCGCAGAAAACGGGCAACTTCCAGCCACTGATCGACAGGTACTTCCAGCGTCAACTCGTTCAATGCAAGTTTGGTTGCTGACAGTTTGTCGCCCAGCCCTTCCTGTAGGTAATCCCGGATGAATTCGAGTGATACAGTCATGAATTATCGCGCTATGGTGTTGGTTCGACGGATTTTGTTCTGCAACTGGATGATCCCATACAGCAGGGCTTCAGCAGTTGGTGGACACCCCGGCACATAAATGTCGACCGGAATGATGCGGTCGCAACCGCGCACCACTGCATAGGAATAATGGTAATAACCGCCCCCATTGGCGCAGGAACCCATCGAAATCACCCAGCGAGGCTCTGCCATCTGGTCATACACCTTGCGCAGAGCCGGAGCCATTTTGTTGGTCAGCGTACCCGCCACAATCATGACGTCAGACTGGCGCGGACTTGGGCGAAACACGATACCAAAGCGGTCAAGGTCGTAGCGGGCAGCACCTGCATGCATCATTTCCACTGCGCAACAGGCCAGACCGAAAGTCATCGGCCACAGTGAGCCAGTACGCGCCCAGTTGATCAGCTTATCGGCAGTTGTGGTAACAAAGCCTTTTTCCAAAACGCCTTCTACTCCCATTCCAACGCCCCTTTTTTCCACTCGTAGATAAAACCGACAATCAGGATAGTCAGGAAAACGCCCATGGCGACGATGCCAAACACACCAATCGTGTCGAGCACGACAGCCCAGGGAAACAGAAAAGCAATTTCGAGATCGAAGATGATGAAAAGAATCGCAACCAGATAGTAACGCACATCGAATTTGATGCGTGAATCTTCAAACGCGGGAAAGCCGCACTCAAACGGCGAGTCTTTCTCGGCATCTGGTCGGCGCGGGCCTGCCAGCAAACCCAACCCCAGCAACACTATTGCCAAAGCAAAGCCAACTGCCAGAAACACGAGAACAGGAAGGTATTCTCCTAGCATAGTAACTCCTGGTGCAAACCGTTAGTGCCTCTCTCTCACTTCCGGTTATCTATCGTAATGATCACAAACCCACACAGTTTGTGTCATTGTTCGTTCTCACCTGAATATAACGGTGCATCAACGACAGATTAACTCCCCAAAGTGGGTATTGTCAGCGTTTTACCAAAAATTAGCCAGAAAAACAAAAGGCCCGTTGCATCATGCAACGGGCCTTACGTATATGGTACCGACGACCGGACTCGAACCGGTACAGCTTTCGCCACTACCCCCTCAAGATAGCGTGTCTACCAATTCCACCACGTCGGCAAAGCAGGCGGGCATCTTACTCCACTATTTGTTTTCTTGCACGGTTTTTTCGTCACTTGCAGGCTTGTCTTCGCCAGCAGGAGCTGCTTTTTCCTCGGAAGCAGGCGCTGGTGGAACATCAGACGCGCCATCCGTACCAGCCGGAGCAGGAGGCACATCAGACTTGACCGCATCGCTACCCGGTACTGGCGGAACATCGCCAACCGGCGCTGCCGGGGCTGTTTCTGCCTGGCTTTCAGTCTGAACCGCAGAGCCACCCATGATACTACCTACATCATTAATGGTGCGGCCTGACGCCAAAAACGCCAGCGCAATCGAGTTCAGGAAAAATACCGTCGCCAGAATCGCCGTAGTGCGGCTCAGAAAATTGGCAGAGCCACGCGAGCCAAAGACTGTGCCTGAGGCACCACTACCAAAAGCCGCGCCTGCATCAGCGCCCTTGCCCTGTTGCATCAGCACCAACACAATGATGCCGACGGAAATGACGATCTGGATAATCAGTAAAACATTATACAACATAGAGTTTTAATTAACCTTGATTACCGGCTTTGCAAATGGCCAGGAATTCCTGTGCATCCAGTGATGCACCACCAATCAAGCCACCGTCAATATCCGGCATAGCGAACAATTCAGCGGCATTCGCGCCTTTTACGCTGCCACCATACAAAATTTGCACTTTTGCCGCGACTGTTTCATTCAGCCCGGCAAGCTTGCCACGAATAAATGCATGCACATCCTGCGCCTGTTGCGGAGATGCAGTCTTGCCAGTTCCGATAGCCCAGACAGGCTCGTAGGCAATCACACCATCCAGCAAAGCTTCCACACCTTCCAGCGCAATCACTGCATCCAGTTGGCGCGCAACCACCTGCTCGGTAACGCCACCTTCACGCTCTTCCAGCGTTTCGCCGACACACAGGATCGGCTTCAAACCGTGTTTGCGAGCGGCGGCAAACTTGCGGGCAGTGTCCTCATCCTTTTCACCGTACAACGCACGGCGCTCGGAGTGGCCGACAATGGCATATTCACAGCCGAATTCGTTCAGCATCGGGCCGGAAACTTCGCCGGTAAATGCGCCTGAATCCTGATCCGCGATGTCCTGGGAGCCCAGGCCGACCTGGCTGCCCGCCAGCAGACCCTGCGTCAAGGGAATGTAAACATAAGGTGCGCAGACAGCCACACCAACGTTATCAATACCATCCAGACCAGCCAGAATACCACTGACCAATGTCTCGATACTTGCTCTGGAACCATTGAGTTTCCAGTTACCTGCCACCAGTTTTTGACGCATGATTTCACCTCTCCTCTAAGCAAGGGCGAAAGATTACCTGCATAAGCCCCGGAAATCAATCACCCAGCCGGACAGGTCAGGCTGCAGCACGCACTGCACTGGCTATATCTTCGGCCAGTTGCGCAGTCTCTGCCATATCCTCACCTTCCACCATGACGCGGATCAGCGGCTCGGTGCCTGAAGCACGCAACAGCACCCGGCCACGATTACCGAGTTGCTGCTCAACCTGCCGAACGACATCCTGAATACCAGCCACCTCATCCAGATTAATTTTTTGCCGGGTCGGCACATTGATCAGGGTCTGCGGGTATTTGGTCATGACGGATTTCAGATCATTCAGTGACCTGCCGGAAGTGCGCATGGCCTTCAGTACCTGCAAGGCAGCGATGATGCCATCACCCGTCGTAATGTGATCACGCACGATAATATGCCCGGAAGACTCCCCGCCGAGAATACAGCCATGCTGGTTCATTTGCTCAAGCACGTAACGGTCGCCGACCTTGGCACGGTAAAATGGCACATCCAGTGATTGAATGCACTTTTCCAGACCGAGGTTACTCATCAGCGTACCAACCACACCACCATGCAGGCTTCCTTCCCAGTGACGATAATGGGCAATGATTGCCAGCACTTCATCGCCATCAACCACCTGGCCTTTCTGGTCAACCATTATGAGGCGATCACCATCGCCATCCAGCGCAATACCGACATCCGCCCGGTAACGTGAAACAGCTTCACATAAACTGTCGACATGGGTTGCGCCGCAGTTATCATTGATATTCAGCCCATCCGGCGCATTGCCAATGGCGATGACTTCCGCGCCAAGTTCGCGCAAGACATCAGGAGCAACGTGATAGGTTGCTCCGTTTGCGCAATCTACCACGATCCGCAAGCCCTTGAGGGAAACATCATTCGGCAGGGCACGCTTGCAAAATTCGATATAACGTCCGGTCGCATCCTTGACGTACTCAACCTTGCCCAGGTTTTCGGAAGAGACCGTTTTGAAATCCTTTTCCAGCCAGCTCTCGATTTCTTCTTCCACTGCATCCGGCAATTTGGTTCCATCACCGGAAAAAAACTTCAGGCCGTTGTCATCGTATGGATTATGGGAAGCACTGATCACAATACCGGCAGACGCCCGGAATGCGCGGGTAAGGTAAGCCACCGCTGGTGTTGGCATCGGCCCCAGCAGGCGGATATTTACTCCAGCAGCCACCAGACCAGCTTGCAATGCAGATTCCAGCATATAGCCTGATATGCGCGTATCCTTGCCAATCAGCACCAACGGGTGCCCAGTAGCCGCCAGCACTTTGCCAGCAGCCCAACCCAGTTTCAGGACGAAATCAGGTGTCATCGGATAACGGCCAATCTTGCCGCGAATGCCATCCGTACCAAAATATTTTCTTGCCATTATCCCTTGGAACCTCGTTCGTTATAATTCGTAAGTATATCAACAAGTTTCATTGCATCTACTGTTGCCTGCACATCATGCACACGAATGATGTTTGCGCCCTTCATTGCCGCGATGACCGCAGCAGCCACGCTACCATGCAGCCGCCCATCCGGCGAACGGTTATCCAGCAGTGCGCCAATCATGGATTTGCGCGAAACACCCACCAACAAGGGTAGATCAAAGATAGAAAAAGTATTCAGTTTGCGTAACAAATCCACATTATTTTGCAAAGTCTTACCGAACCCGAAACCGGGATCAAGAATCAGCCGACTACGGGCAATTCCCGCCTGCTCACAGGCTATGATGCGCTCTTCAAAAAAACGGCAAATATCCTGTGCGACATCATCGTAGTGGGGATCCTGTTGCATGGTACGCGGCAACCCCTGCATATGCATCAGGCAAACCGGCACGGCAAGCTGCGCGCAGGCTGCCAACGCCCCCGGCTCCTGCAAGGCCCGCACATCATTGACCAGATCAGCACCAGCAGCAACTGCCGCAAGCATGACCTGCGGCTTGCTGGTATCAATGGAAACCGGCACATCAAAGTGCAAGCGGATGGACTCAATCACGGGAATGACGCGCTCCAGCTCATCCTGAACCGAAACCGACGCAGCGCCAGGCCGGGTTGATTCCCCGCCGACATCCACAATATCAACCCCTTCTGCCAGCATTTGCTCAACACGACGCAAGGCTGCATCCCGCCTGTTAAACAAACCCCCATCAGAAAACGAATCGGGCGTTACATTCAGGATACCCATGACCTGTATGCATGATGTGTTTGCCTGCCAAGCCATCCTGTCATTCCAAAGAAAAAGGCGCGGAACAGTTCCCGCGCCTCGTCTGTTTTACTTAAATCGCACTCAATGGGAGCTGGCTGCGCCACCGATGACGTTATCACCGGAACCCGCCTGCTTGCCACCGGAAGCCGGGATTTTGGTCCCCGTGCCACCACTGGAATCATCATCATTCCAGTCAGCCGGTGGTGGCGGCTCTTCGCCACGCATCAATGCCTCTACCTGGGCGCGATCAATCGTCTCGTACTTCATCAGGGCCTGCGCCATTGCGTGCAGCACGCTCATCTTGTCAGTCAGGATTTGCTCCGAACGCTTGTAATTACGGTCAATCACACGGCGGATTTCACCATCAATCGCATGAGCAGTCTCATCCGACATATGCTTGTGCTGGGTTACGGAACGTCCGAGGAAGACTTCACCCTCGTCCTCAGAATAAGCCAATGGCCCCATCCGGTCAGACAACCCCCACTTCGTTACCATGTTGCGAGCAATACTGGTAGCCCGCTCTATGTCACTGGAAGCTCCGGTAGTCACGCCATCGGCTCCGTATATAAGCTCTTCCGCAATACGCCCACCGTACATAACGGAAATCATGCTTTCCAGACGCTGCTTGCTGGCGCTGTGCTGATCATCCTCCGGCAGGAACATGGTGACACCCAAAGCCCTGCCGCGCGGGATAATGCTCACCTTGTACACGGGGTCATAGCCCGGCACAACCAGCCCTACAATCGCGTGGCCTGCCTCGTGATAAGCCGTTGCCAGCTTCTCTTCTTCCTTCATCACCATCGACTTGCGTTCCGCACCCATGATGATTTTGTCTTTGGCTTTTTCAAACTCAGCCATGTCGACTGTGCGCTTGTTGGAACGCGCTGCAAACAGAGCCGCTTCATTCACCAGATTGGCAAGATCAGCGCCGGAGAAACCCGGCGTTCCGCGTGCAATCAGGGATGGTTTGACATCATCACCCAATGGAACCTTGCGCATGTGCACCTTGAGGATTTGCTCACGGCCGCGCACATCCGGCAGCGGAACAACAACCTGACGGTCAAAACGGCCAGGGCGCAACAAGGCGGCATCCAGCACATCAGGACGGTTGGTAGCCGCGATCACGATGATGCCCTCGCTGCCTTCAAAACCATCCATTTCCACCAGCAACTGGTTGAGGGTCTGTTCACGTTCATCGTGACCACCACCCAAACCTGCGCCACGCTGACGGCCAACGGCGTCAATTTCATCAATGAAGATGATACAAGGCGCATGTTTCTTGGCCTGCTCAAACATGTCACGCACACGGGATGCGCCCACACCGACAAACATTTCCACGAAATCAGAACCGGAAATACTGAAGAACGGTACCTTCGCTTCACCAGCGATCGCTTTTGCCAGCAACGTCTTACCAGTACCCGGAGAACCAACCATCAACACGCCACGCGGAATCTTGCCGCCCAGCTTCTGGAATTTACCCGGATCACGCAGGAATTCGACCAGTTCGGCAACTTCGTCCTTGGCCTCTTCACAGCCAGCCACATCGTTGAAATTCACCTTGACCTGATCTTCGGTCATCATGCGGGCACGGCTCTTGCCGAACGACATGGCCCCACGACCACCGCCACCGCCCTGCATCTGGCGCATGATGTAAATCCACAGGCCGATAATCAGCAGGAACGGCACCCAGCTAATAATGATGTCCCAGAAAATGGAACGCTCCTCAGGTGGTGCCGCCTGAAATTTGACGTTGTGCTTGATCAGGTCACTCACCAGACCAGGATCATCCGGAGGGCTGTAAGTCACGAAGCGGCCGTTGTTACTGTCAACGCCAATAATTTTCTGCCCACGGATTTCGACTTCCTTGACCCCGCCATTCTGCACATTGGTCAGAAAATCCGAGTACGGCAGGGAAGACGCAGGTTGGGCAGGCACACTGAATTTGCTGAACACCGCAATCAGGACGAATGCAATAACAGCCCAGATCAGCAAATTTTTGGTCAAATCGTTCAAGTGATATCTCCACTGTCAACAGGGGTTATCCATTTGTAACACCCATTTCGCAAATATTACAACACAAAACCCTGCGCTAACACATAAACCTCCCTGCTACGGGGTCTTGATGCGGCTGGTTTTCTAACTTTCACCGTTTTGAAACTGCTACGGACATCGCGCAAATACGCCTCTGATCCATCACCCTGAAACAGTTTCACCACAAAAACACCACCGGGCTTTAATACCTGCCTTGCCATATCCAGCGCAAGTTCACAGAGATGAATGGCGCGTGGCTGATCAACCGCATCTACACCACTCATATTGGGTGCCATGTCGGAAATTACAAGATCTGCCTTTTCATCATCCAGTAAATGCAGGATTTCAGCCAGCACTGCATCATCCCGGAAATCCCCTTCCACAAACTCGACAAACGGCAGTGGATCCATTGGCAAAATGTCGCTTGCCACCATCCGCCCCTTCTTGCCAAGGATTTCGGTTGCATACTGGCTCCAGCCGCCCGGTGCTGCCCCAAGATCAACCACCTTCATGCCGGGACGCAGGATATGATCTTTTTCCTGAATTTCCTTCAACTTGTAAACAGCGCGTGAACGGTAGCCTTCCTGCTGCGCTTTTTTGACAAATTCGTCGCTGAAATGTTCACCTAGCCAGCGGGTGCTGCTTTTGCTTCTTGCCATGCCTCGTTGTCACTCATTACACTTGCCAATTTACGGAAGCCTACCATGGAACTAACCGAAGCACAGAAAAAACGCCTGCGTACCCGCGCCCACACGCTCAACCCGGTCGTTATGGTCGGTCAGCAAGGCATGAAACCCACCATACTGGAAGAAATCACCTCCGCCCTTGACCATCATCAATTGATCAAGGTGAAGCTGAGCGTGGGTGACCGGGATTTGCGTGACGAAATCATCGGCCAGATTGTCGCCTATAGCCAGTCGCAACTGATTCAACGGATTGGAAACGTGGCTGTACTGTACCGTCGCAACCCCGACCGCCCCGACATCCTCAAGCAAGCTTTTTGAGGACAAGCGTCATTAACCGTCCCCGTTGCAGGCTAGCGTGTGCCGCCAGTGGTCGCCGGAATCGCCAAACAAGCCTTCCGCCGCCCTCGGCCCCCAGCCTCCAGCCGGGTATTGCAGGGGCAACTGCTCGTCTTCGCCCCAGCGCTGCATCACGGGATCAACCACCGTCCAGGCCGCTTTCACCTCGTCGTAACGCAGGAATAACGAGCGGTCGCCCTTGATCACGTCCAGCAACAACTCCTCGTAGGCTTCGGCCTTGCGCTCTTCCGGGCGGGCGACGGAAGCATCCATCACGATCTGGCGGGTGCGCATTTCCAGCCCCGGCACCTTGGCGGAAATTTCCATGCGCACGGCGTCTTCCGGCTGGATGCCAATCAGCAGCCAGTTGGGATGCGGCTGGGAAATGCCGCTACCCTCAAACAACTGCATGGGCGGGCGCTTGAAACGCACGGCGACCATGGAGCGGCGCTCCTTCAGGCGCTTGCCGGTACGCAGGTAAAACGGCACACCCTTCCAGCGCCAGTTGTCGATATGGAGTTTCATGGCTGCGTAGGTTTCAGTATGGCTGCCCGGTGCAACCCCCTCTTCCTGCAAATAGCCGGGGACAGCCTGCCCCTTGATTTCCCCGGCTGCGTACTGCCCACGAATGGCGTGGGTAGCAAGCTGCTCCAGATCAACCGGGCGGATGGATTTCAACACCTTGACCTTTTCATCGCGCAAGGCTTCCGCCTCCAGTGAAACCGGCGGCTCCATCGCCAGCAGCGCCATGACTTGCAGCAAATGGCTCTGGATCATGTCGCGCACTGCCCCGCCACTCTTGTCGTAGTAATTGGCGCGCCCTTCCACCCCCACCGTTTCGGCATGGGTAATCTGCACATGGTCGATGTGGTAGCGGTTCCACAAGGGTTCCAGAATCAGGTTGGCGAAACGCAGCACCAGCAGGTTTTGCACCGCCTCCTTGCCGACGTAGTGGTCGATGCGGTAAATCTGTTCTTCCTTGAGATGGTCACTGAGGCTGTGCTGCAATTCGCGGGCAGATTCGAGATCATGCCCGAATGGCTTTTCGATCACCATGCGCCGCCAGCCGTGCGATTCTTCCAGCAAACCTGCGCCAGCCAAACCTTCGGTGACGCCCACGTACAAATCCGGGCTGACTGACAGGTAGAAAATGACGTTGTTGGCGCATTCGCCACCATTACCGATCCACGCCCCCAATGTCTGGTAGAAAGCGGCATCCTTCAAACTGCCCGACAGGTAATCCAGCCGCTGGATGAAACTGCCCAGACAGGGGCTGTCGAGCATGCCTGCCTCAACAAACTGCTTGTGCACCTCTTCGCGCCAGCTATCGCGGGTGTAAGGCGTGCGCCCGCAACCGAGGATTTCGACATCTTCCGCCATCTGCCCCATGCAGTGCAGCTGGTACAGCGCGGGCAGCAGCTTGGTGGCAGCCAGATTGCCGGTTGCCCCGAAGATGACGTAAGCGTGGGAAATTCCGCCGCAACTCATGATACTTGCTCCTCGGAACCATGCTCCCTGAGTGGATTGGAAGGCCCCCAGTGGGTGTGGAAAGCGAGTGCCGGGTCGCGATCAGTACGCTGGTAAGTGTGCGCCCCGAAATAGTCGCGTTGCGCTTGCAGGATATTGGCGGAACCCTCCGCACAGCGATAACCATCGTAGAACGACAGCGCAGATGACAGCGCGGGCGCAGGCACGCCCTGCATCACCGCCAGCGCCACGGCCTTGCGCCAGCCTGCTTGCGCCTGTTTCAGCTCCCCGGCAAAGAACGGGTCTTGCAACAGGCTTTGCGGCACAGGTTCACGCTCGAAACTGGCCTTGATGTCGGCGAGGAAACGGCTACGGATGATGCAACCCGCCCGCCACAGCAACGCGATGTCGCCATAGGCAAGATTCCAGCCATATTCTTTGGCAGCGGTTTGCATCAGCATAAAACCTTGCGCGTAGGAAACCAGCTTGGCGGCGTAAAGCGCGTCGTGGATGGCGTCGAGGTATGCTTGCCGCTGTTCGGCAGGAACCGGCTCCGCCAAACCACCCAACAGTTGGGAGGCAGCGACGCGCTCATCCTTGCGGGCGGAAAGCATCCGCGCATGCACGGCTTCGGTGACCAGTGTGAGGGGAACGGCATGTTCCAGCGCGTCTTGCGCCGTCCACAGGCCGGTGCCTTTCTGCCCTGCCCGGTCGAGGATTTTGCTCACCAGCGGGCTGCCATCAACGTCTTTGTGGCGCAGGATTTCGCTGGTAATTTCGATCAGGTAGGATTCCAGCCTGCCCTTGTTCCACTCGGCGAAAGTGTCCGCCATGGCGTCGAAATCCATCCCCAGTGCGTGCTGCATCAGGTGGCAGGCTTCCGCGATCAGTTGCATGTCGCCATATTCGATACCGTTGTGCACCATCTTGACGTAGTGGCCGGAGCCACCTTCGCCCAGCCACTGGCAACAGGCTTCGCCATCCACCTGCGCGGCAGCTTGCTGGAACATGTCGCGAATGTCAGGCCAGGCTTCGACAGCACCACCCGGCATCATGGAAGGGCCGTGACGTGCGCCCTCTTCCCCGCCGGAAATGCCCATGCCGACGAAGCGGATGCCTTTTTCCGTAAGCTCCTGCCAGCGGCGGTTGGTATCCTTGTAGTTGGAATTGCCGCCGTCGATGATGATGTCGCCGGGGCTGAGCAAGGGCAGCAGTTGGCCGATCACGGCATCCACCGCGCGGCCTGCGGTAATCATCAGCAGCACGGTGCGGGGGCTGCCGAGTTGGGCGACAAATTCGGGCAGGGTTGCGGCGGAACGGATTGTCCTGCCCTGTGCATGTTCCTGCATGAATTGTTCGGTGAGGGAATAGGTGCGATTGTAAACGCTTAAGGAGTAGCCTTTGTCGTTCAGGTTCAGCGCCAGGTTGGAACCCATGACGCCGAGACCGATCAAGCCGATTTGTGTGGTGTCCATGCCTACCTCGTTTTGGTTTAATGTGTGGCGATTGGTAGGGGGAAGGATAGCACTTTAAGCAGGCAATCTGGATAGCTTGGCGTACAATCAATCCAGAAAACAAAAACGAGGGTAAATCATGAAAAAATCCAGCCTCTTGCCACTACTATCCTGCTTCTTTCTGGTCGCTTGCCAAACCCTTGGTTCGGGCATGGGCGGCAAAGCCTCATACTACGCGCACCAATACCACGGTCGCCCGACTGCCAGCGGCGAACCGTACAATATGTATGCCATGACCGCCGCCCACCCCAGCTTGCCTTTCGGCACGTTGTTGCGCGTAACCAACCTGCAAAACGGGCGTTCCGTCGTTGTACGGGTGAATGACCGTGGCCCTTACAAGGCCGGGCGGGTTGTCGATGTGTCGTTGGCAGCGGCGGAACAGCTAGGGCTGATCCAGCGGGGTACGGCGGATGTGCGGCTGGAGGTCGTGCGGTAAAACGTTTTTGTTGAACGTAATAAACTACCCTTACAACATCGGCATATTGACGACATATTGGCTAACCTGCGGGCAATGAGGGAAAGCGCGTGAAGTTGGCGTATGTCGATTCCTCGGCTATCCACTTAAGGCGGGACAAATCAAGCGGTTCTGGCCTCAGCAAAATGAATATCAGCGATTTGGGGCGCGGGAGACAGGTTGCACTCTGCACCAAACCGTGTGCAATTGTCTGAACCGGGATTTATGTGATTGGTGTGATTAACTATGATTTTGATGGTGGCACGCCCAAAAATCACAGTTAATCTGGAAAATCAGCGTAATCCCGGTTCAGACATATATTGCATACACCCTCTTCACGGTTGCGCCGAGCCAGGGATATTGTTCGTGCACGTTCCTTAAAAACTCTATGCCCTCTTTCGCGTTGTTCTCAGACAGCAAGCAGCAGCTTTGGGAATGGAAACAAGCCGTGATTGAACGGCTGGCACAATTACGGCTGCGGATACATGAGGAATCAGCGCAAGTCATGCCGTGTGAGGCGGGCATTCCGTGGCTAGGGTTTGTGGTTTACCCAACGTACAAACGCTTGAAATCACGCAAGGTAGTCGAGGCTTCACGGCGACTGAGCGAGCGGTTCGATGCATGGCGCGAGGGAACAATCAGCTTTGCCGAATTTGATGCGAGTGTACAGGGCTGGATCAACCATGTGCGCTACGCTGATTCATGGGGATTGAGAAAGCACATTTTACGACCATTCCGATGGTAAAAAAAATCGCCGCCGCTTCGCGGCGGATCAGTGTCGCAGTGACCAGCAGTTCAGTGATCATTGGGAAGAATGGGGGAACAAACACAACACAACCCGAAACCCCTGACAGAAGTTCCCGCTGAGCGGAAGCCCGCCGCCGCGCGAAGAGGAACGGCAACTCCCCGAATCGCCGTTCCAGGAGCTGCCGCGAACAACACGGCTACTGTCGGAAAGATCGGCAGTAATCGTTAGAGGATCATCCCACTTATTGAGACACCATTCCCCAACGTTCCCGGACATATCCATCAGACCGCAGGGTGACTGATCTTGTGGGTAAAGACCAACAGCAGAGGTTTCCCCTAAAAAGTACGCCCCAACTTTTTCACCAAAAAAACGTGCTGTTTCATCAATGTTGGCGTAGCCAGTCTTATAGCCATTCCCCCATGGGTACTCCTGACCACTAACGCCCTGCGCGGCCTTCTCCCATTGCTGTTCTGTCGGCAACCGAATATCCAGATGTACTTTGTCTTTCAGCCACTCACAAAAAGCCATTGCCTCATACCAATCTACCTGCTCCACTGGGCGGTTACTTTCCTTCCACCGAGATTCGTGTGGCGTATCCGGCTTTTTCAGACCACTCCACCAACGATCATTGTTGTAGCCATCTTCTGCCAGCACAAATGCGCGGAATTGTGCATTGGTGACGGGATAACGGCTCATTTTGTACGCTGGCAAGTCCAGACGCTGATCAGTCTGATAGGTAAATTCGCCAGCAGGAATTTCCAGCCAGTCAATGTCAGGCAAACCCTTGGCGTCCAAGCCAATATACGGGCGGTTGTCCCAACCCAGCCATGCCAAAACCGTGCTGATAGCATGACGTTCGTAAGGATGGGAATATTGTTCAATATCAGTGATAGCGCTTTGCCATTGCTCGCGGAATTCAGCGAACAGGTGCTGATCCAGCAAACCCTGTTCACGGGCAATTTCTGCCGCCAGTTTGGGGTTGCCTGCTGCCAGCCATTGCAGGAAAGGCTTGGGATCGGCCTCATATTCGGCAGCGAGTTTGGCCGCTTCTTCCCAGCCGTTTGGCTCCCACCAGCGATCAGCAGGCCACAGGTCGCTGGCTTTCAACCCTTCCTCACGCCGTTCCCCGAAACTTTGCGCAGTGAAAAACTCCTGTAGCAACTGGTGCGAAAACCGCACGCTGTCGCGGCTCAGTTCCAGCAGGCTGGCGGCGGCAGCGAATTCCAGCCGTACCAGTGGCATGGTTTGCTCTGCTTCAGTGCGCGGCAAAGTGGTACGGGCCTCTTCCAATGAACCGCTGCGGCTTTGCAGTTGCCATGCAAGTTGCTTGAGTTCAGCCTGCAAATCGACCTGATGCGCTTTGGGGTAGTGGTTTTCCGGTTTGGCCTGCACCTCCCGGTAAATCAGGTCTTCCACGAATTCGCTGAACAGTTCGATACGGCTTTGCGGCAGTTGCTGCTGTTCGCTGTAGATCACCACCATTTGGGTCAGCAGGTACGGGTTCGCCGCCAGTTTCATCAGGCTACGCGGGTCATTCAGGTATTGTTGTCGCCGGTTGCCTTCCCACCAGTGTTCATTGTCACCTGTTTGCCATTCCTTGGGGATTGCGGCCAGCGTCCAGAACTCCTCCCAATGCTGTTCGTGGCCGCGTTTAATCCAGTCCTGCCAGATCGAATGCATGGCTTCCCCACCAGCCAGTTGCCAGAACAGGTTTTCCGCCATCCGATGCGCGGCTGCGTCTTCGGCAAAATAATTGTGCAGGAAATCGTGGATGCGCGGCGGGTCAAGTGGCTCAATAGTAAGCCGGTCAAGCTCCTGTTCCAGCGGCCCGCGATAATCCCGCAAACGGCAGGTCAGCAACACACGATCAGTCGGGTAACGTCCCAGCCAGCGACGGACTTGCGGCAGCTTTTCCTCGCGCTGATCGAAAGGGATTTCGTTGATCGCGTCGAACAGCGGCAACAGGCGTTTGCCTTCGTACAAACAATCAAAGTGACCTGACAAATCTCCCAACTGTTGCAACACAAAGTCATGCAGTTCAAGCCCCGGCGCATCCCAGCGATTAAGCGGGATCACCACCGGCAGCATTTGCCCCGGCTGCTCCTGCGCCTGTAGCGCGTAATCGGCGGCGATACGCCACAGGGAAAAGGTTTTGCCCGCCCCCGGCTCACCCAACAACACTAAACGTTTGTGTTCGTTGAAAGCAGCGATGACATCACCATGCTCAATGCCCTCGCCCGACATTTCGGCAGGCTCGCAATACTCAGTGCGCTTGCGGTGACGCAGGCGTGGCGACATGCAGGCGGCAGCAACCCGTTTATGCTCCTTGCGGAATTGCCCTGCCAGCGGGGCGTAGACCTTGCCTGCAAAACGCAGGGCGCGTTCTTCATTGTCGCGCAACAACGTTTCCAGATAAGTAATTTCAGCCTTGCGGACTTCATCAGCAGCATTGTCAGGCAAGTATTTATGAATTTGCGCAAGCACACGCAGCCATTCACTTTCCTTGTGATTGCCGTACAGTTTCGCTGCCTGTAGATCATTCATCTGGAAAGGCAAATCACCCTCGGTTGCCAGCACCGGGATAACCGGAACCTTCTCCTGAACAGCCGCTATATACTCCCTTTCCACCCATAATCGGTCATGGGAGGCAGATGAAACCACCGACAGCATCACCTTGCATTGCTGCGCTCCCGCTTTCAGCACATGAATCCAACGGTCACCTGGCAGAATGCTCTCCTCATCAAAAAAGGCATCAATGCTTTCTGTACGCAAACGCTGCCGCAATTCACGCGCCAATGCCTGCCCGTTCGCGCCATCGCGTGGGTAGCTGATAAAGACTGGTGGTTGCGACATAATTCCCGGCGACACCCCTGTAAAAACTCCTGATGGATTAATAGCAGAATTTACAATTGTATAATAGTGCTTCCCTCAACTCCCTTTCCTGACAAGGGAAGAGCCGGGGATGGGTTTCCTCCCATGAAAATCCCCCGCCATATCAAGAGATAGGGTATCCACCTACCCCCCAAGCTTTACACCGGCCCCACTCTCCCGCAAACTATCACCCACAACAAAAGTGCGACATCTGCACGTATCACACCTACACAGTTAGCGGCAGCCTGTTCCATCATCACAAAGGTAGTCCAATGACCCGGCCAATCAAGAAACTCCTGGTCGCCAACCGTGGCGAAATCGCGATCCGAATCCTGCGCGCAGCAGCCGAGCTGAAGCTGTGCACGGTTTCCATTTACACCTACGAAGACCGCTTTTCCCCGCATCGCTACAAGGCTGACGAAGCCTGGCAGATTGGCAAGGATGACGAACCGCTCAAGCCCTACCTCGATATAGAAGGCATCATCAAGGTCGCCAAGCGCAACCATGTGGACGCCATCCACCCCGGTTACGGCTTCCTGTCTGAAAATGTCACGTTCGCCCGCCGTTGCCGCGAGGAAGGCATCATCTTCATCGGCCCGACCCCGGAAGCAATGCAGCGGCTGGGCGACAAGGTAGCCGCCAAGGAAAACGCCATCGCTGCTGGCCTGCCGGTCATCGAAGACAGCCGCGAACCATTGGACTCGCTGGAAATTGCCCGGCGTGAAGCCGACCGCATTGGCTACCCGCTGATGCTGAAAGCGGCTGCCGGTGGTGGTGGACGCGGGATGCGTGTATTGCGTGACCCTTCCCAACTGGAAGGTGCGTATAACGATGCCCGCAACGAAGCCCTGAAAGCTTTCGGCGACAACACCGTCTTCCTCGAAAAATACATTGATTCGCCCAAGCACATCGAAATCCAGATCCTTGGCGACACCTATGGCAATATCGTTCACCTGTACGAGCGCGACTGTTCGGTACAGCGCCGTTTCCAGAAAGTGGTGGAAGTTGCCCCCAGTACCAGCCTGAAAGACGAAACCCGCGAAAACCTGTACAAATACGCCCTCGC
>JAHJJD010000019.1 GCA_018822845.1 Gammaproteobacteria bacterium
ACCGGCCCATACTGGCGTGGATAGAGGAAGGCGCTGGTCTGGCGCGGATTTTCCAGTTGCATGCCCGCACTTTTGGCGGCGAGGAAATAGAGTTGCAGCCCGGCCTGCTGCGTACCAATTGCCGTCGCCGCAGGTGGGGAATAGTCGAAATTGCCATACGCATCCAGCGCATCCTGCCGCCCCAGACAGAAGGTCTGGTAACGGTTGAGTTCGCCCTGCTGCACCGTAATGGCTGGAAAATAGTTCCACATCCGCAGCAAACAGGCATAACCACTTGCCTGCAACAAGCCGAATACATGCCGGTAAGCCATCTCGCTGGCAATGCGGAAATCAGGGAAATCAGCTTCTTCCAGCAGCAAATGTCCGAATAGCACCGTGCCGTTTTCGCTATAAGTAATACTGGCGTATTTGCCGTAACTGACCGGGACAGGGCTCAGCCAGCGTTCACATAAGGGCTTGCCAGCCAGCAAGGGCAGGCCAACCTGGAAAATGGGGCGTTCCTGATCAAGAATGGCTGCTTTGTTAGCAAAACCCAGTTCCGCCAGAACATATTGCCCACTATCGGCACCAATACACGTATCTGCCGCCACAGTGACGACAGAAAACGGCAAGTTGCTGGCATGTTGGGGTATTTCGCTCACAAACGGTATCAATACAAGCTGAAAGCGCCGGATTATGGCATGTTTTGGCCTGAAATACCTTAAGCGAATCAGACTGGCGCGCCGGACTCGCTAATCTTGCGCAGTGCCTTGAGCACATCCAGGCGGGTAATGACGCCTACCACACGGTTGTCCTCCACTACCGGATAACGGCGGTAATGGTCTTCCATGAACATTTTCGCCACACTGAGGATGCTTTCGTCAGCATCAACGGTGCGGATGTCACGCGACATGCGTTCCCCCACTGTGCCGCGCCAGCCGGAGTGATAGCCGGAACGCAAGGCCACATCGATACAGTCGGTAACGGACAGGATACCAACCAGATTGCCCAGATTATCCACTACTGCCCCCCCAAACAGGTTCCGCTCGGTAAAGATTTTCACGGCTTCGCGGATATCCTGCTTTTCGCGCAGGGTTGCCAGACGGTTGGACATATAGTCCCGGACAGATACGGATACATTGGACATTGAAAACTCCTCCTGCATATAGCTCATGTTACATGGCGTTGCGTTGCTTAAGCTGTTGTTCTTCGGCCATGCGTTGTTTACGTTTCTCGCAGGGATTAGAGCAGGAGCAACTGCTTTTTTCCATACCTGGAATCGCAGATAGTCCACCGCAACTCCCCTTGAGGGTACGATTACTGAATAGCCAACCTATCGCCAGTCCGAGAATGGCCAGCAGAAAGATTAGAAAGGCTAATATGAAAACTTTCATAGGCTCCCATCGCTTGTCAAAGAAAGTAATAATATTATCATGTTGCAGTGCAATAAATGTTTCACTGAAGTTGTTTTTGCGCTACTATTTACGTGGGTCAGGCAACTGGCCCTTTTTCCTCCTAGCGGTTTTGGGCAGTTTTACTGCCCCATTTTTTTGCGATTTATCAATATGTTGCAAAGAATAAACAATCAGCCGCCAAAATCATCCAGCATGATATTTTCGCGCTCGACACCAATATCCAGTAACATCCGAATGACAGCCGCATTCATCATCGGCGGACCGCATAAATAATATTCACAGTCTTCCGGAGCCGGGTGATCCTTTAAATAATTTTTATAAAGCACGTCATGAATAAAGCCGACGTATCCCGTCCAGTTGTCTTCCGGCTGTGGTTCGGAAAGCCCCATGTGCCATTTGAAGTTTGGATTTTCCGCCGCCAGCATGTCGAATTCATCGACATAGAATGCTTCCCGCAAACTGCGGGCACCATACCAGAATGACATCTTGCGTTGGCTTTTCAGGCGGCGCAACTGGTCGTAGATGTGGGATCGCATCGGAGCCATCCCCGCGCCGCCGCCGATAAAGACCATTTCATTGTCAGTCTTGCGGGCGAAAAATTCACCAAATGGCCCCGAAACCGTTACCTTGTCACCCGCTTTCAGGTTGAATATCCAGGAAGACATCGCGCCCGGCGGCAAATCGTTGCGACCCGGCGGCGGCGTTGCGATACGCACATTGAGCATGACGATATTGTCTTCTTGCGGGTAGTTGGCCATCGAATAGGCGCGCACCACCGGCTCCTGCACATGCGATTCCAGCTTCCACAGTTCGTAACGATCCCAGTCGTCGCGGAATTTTTGCGGAATGTCGAAGCTATCAAACTTGAGGTCATACGGCGGGCATTCGATCTGGATGTAACCACCCGCGCGGAAATCGATGCGTTCCCCTTCCGGCAACTGCATGACAAGCTCCTTGATGAAGGTGGCCTTGTTGTCGTTGGAACGCACCGTGCATTGCCACTTCTTGACGCCGAATACATCTTCCGGCACTTCGATTTTCATATCCTGCTTGACTGCAACCTGACAGGCCAGCCGTTCGCCGCAGGCCGCCTGACGGCGGTTGATGTGGCCTTCTTCGGTGGGCAGCAAAGTGCCACCACCTTCCAGCACCTTGACCTTGCACTGGCCGCAAGTGCCGCCGCCGCCACAGGCGGAGGATACGAACAGACCTTTTTCCGCCAGCGCGCCCAGCAGTTTGGAACCGGGCTGAACCACCAGATCCTTTTCGCCATTCACCAGCAGGTGTACATCGCCTGCCGCCACCAGTCTGGAACGGGCAAACAGGATGACGAACACCAGCGCAATAATGATTAGTGTAAACAGGGTTACACCCAACAGAACCGTATTCATTACTTGCTTTGCCCCTTACAACTGGATGCCGGAGAAGGACATGAAGCCCAGCGACATCAGCCCTACCGTGATAAAAATAATACCCAGCCCCTGCAAACCGGCAGGCACGTCGCTGTATTTCAGGCGTTCGCGTACACCAGCCAGAATGACGATGGCCAGCATCCAGCTAAAGCCGCTGCCGAAACCGTACACCACGCTTTCCACAAAGGTGTAGTCACGTTCGACCATGAACAGCGAACCGCCCAGAATCGCGCAGTTGACCGTGATCAACGGCAGGAATACGCCCAGCGCCTGATAGAGGGCAGGCACATATTTATCCAGCACCATTTCCAGAATCTGCACGATGGCGGCGATCACGGCGATATAGCTGATCAGCCCGAGGAAACGCAGATCAATACCCTGCAACAGCGCGCTGTCTTTCAGGAATACGTTCAGGATCAGGTTGTTGGCAGGCACGGTAATGGCTTGCACAATAACCACCGCAATGCCCAGACCGATGGCGGTTTCAATCTTCTTGGAAATGGCGATGAAGGTGCACATCCCCAGGAAGAAGGTCAGCGCCATGTTTTCAATGAACACGGACTTGACGAAAAGACTCAGTAAAGCTTCCATATCAGCGGTTCCCCAAGCCATGTTTCTCGTGAATCTTGAAGTCGTGCAACTCCTGCTGCTCCGGATAGCGTATCCGGATCAGCCAGATCAGCATGCCGATAATGAAGAAGGCGCTGGGTGGCAACAGCATCAGGCCGTTGGGCACATACCAGCCACCATCATTGACCAGGGGCAGGATTCCAAACCCCAGCAGGGAACCGGAACCAGACAGTTCGCGAATCACCGCAACCACGATCAGGATCAGGCTGTAACCCAGACCATTCCCCAGACCATCAAGGAAACTCATGCCGACCGGATTCTGCATGGCGTAGGCTTCCGCCCGCCCCATGACGATACAGTTGGTAATGATCAGGCCGACGAATACCGACAACTGCTTGGCTGTGCTGAAGGCGTAGGCTTTCATCAACTGGTCAACCACGATGACCAGCGAGGCGATAATGGTCATCTGCACGATAATGCGGATACTGCCAGGAATGTGGTGGCGGATCGCGCTGATGGACGCATTCGAAAACGCCGTCACAGTAGTCAGCGCCGCCGCCATCAACAGCGCCGTTTTCAGCGAACTGGTCACAGCCAGCGCGGAACAGATGCCGAGGATTTGCAGGGTAATCGGGTTATTGGCGACCAGCGGGGTCGTTATAACCTTGCGGGCTTCAAGGTTCATGAGCTGCCTCCTGGGAGACTTGTACGGATTTTTTGCAGGTATGGGCCGAAACCGTTTTCACCCATCCAGAAATGCACCAGATTGTCGACGCCGCGACTGGTCAGGGTGGCACCGGAAAGGGCGTCCACCTGATGAATGGCTTTCGGATCACCTTCCGGGGCTGCGCCCTTGACGACGCTCAGGGCCACCTTGCCGTTATCAGCGAACACTGCCTTGCCCTGCCATTTGGCTTTCCACTGCGGGTTGTCGACTTCGCCCCCCAGACCCGGCGTCTCGGCGTGTTCATAAAAGCCCAGACCGACGACAGTATTGGCATCCGCCTGCAAGGCGATGAAACCGTACAAGGTCGACCACAAGCCATAACCGTGGACTGGCAGGATGATTTTCTGCACCTGGCCTTGCGGGTTTTTCACCAGATACACCGTGGCGTATTGGGCGCGGCGTTTGATGGAAGCGATGTCCTGCTCCCGGCTCAGCACCACATTCTGTTTGGGGTCGGCTGCGGCGGCGCGGGCGTCAAACGTATCCGGGTTAACGTCAGTGACGTATTCACCCGTGGCCAGATCGACGACTTTCGGCTCAACCTGCTTGAAGGCATCTTCAACCGACTGCCCTTCCTTGAGCAGGCCGCCGATTTGCAGGATGTTCTTTTTCTTGTCCAGCAACTTGTTCTGCTCCTGGATCGGCTTCAGCACCACAGCAGCAGCCGATACCGCCACCGAACACACCAGACACAAGGTCAGGGCCACACCGATGGTTTTGGTTTTGCTGTCGTTGGGCAACGCCAGAAATTTTTTCACAAAATTCATGACTTGCCCCCCTCTTGTGCGGCCTGACGCTTGAGGCGGCGTTTGATGTTGGACTTCATCACCGCGTAATCCATCAGCGGCGCAAACATGTTGGCAAACAGGATCGCCAGCATCATGCCTTCCGGGAACGCTGGGTTGACCACGCGGATCAGGATCACCATCACCCCGATCAGCACCCCGAACCACCAGCGGCCCGTATCGGTATGCGCCGCAGTCACCGGGTCAGTCGCCATGAACATCATGCCGAAGGCAAAACCGCCAGTAACCAGATGCCAGTACCAGGGCATGGCGAACATCGGGTTGGTATCGCTACCAATGGTATTCAGCAGGATGGTCATGATGATCATGCCGAACATTACGCCGGACACGATGCGCCAGTTGGCAATGCGGGTAAACAGCAGGAACGCCCCGCCGATCAGGATCGCCAGCGTGGAGGTTTCACCCAATGAGCCGGGTTCCAGCCCGATGAAAGCATCCCACCAGCTAACCGTCACTGCCTGCATCCCGCCGGTAGCCGCAGCCGCCAGCGTGGTTGCGCCGGAATAGCCATCCACCGCCACCCACACCGCATCCCCCGACATGAACGCTGGGTAGGCGAAGAACAGGAATGCGCGCCCAGCCAGTGCCGGGTTGATGAAATTCTTGCCGGTTCCGCCGAACACTTCCTTGCCGAGAATGACCCCGAACAGGATGCCCATGCCCACCATCCACAACGGAATATCAGGCGGCAGTACCAGCGCATACAGGATGGAAGTGACGAAGAAACCTTCATTCACCTCATGCCCGCGCACCAGTGAAAACGCCACTTCCGCCATCCCGCCGACAATAAAGGTCGTCAGGTAGACCGGCAGGAAATACAGCAAGCCGTGGAAGAAATTGGCGAAAAAGCTGTGCGGGTCATAGCCGATCATGTCCATGATCGCACCACGCCAGCCTTCGGCCTGTTCCAGCCCCATCGCCTGCATGGCCAGATTGGCCTGGTAACCGGTATTGAAACAGGCCATGAACATGACCGGGAAAGTCGCCAGCCACACATAACCCATCACCCGTTTCAGGTCGAGGGCGTCGCGCACATGCGGCGCGCCAATGGTGCGGTTGGGCGGGCTGTACAGGAGGGTATCGACCATCTCGAACAGACCGTAGTACTTGTGCCATTTTCCGCCGGGGGAAAACTTCGGCTCTACCTTGTCCAGCAAAGTGCGTAATTTGTCTGACATCGCTTACTCCCCCCGTTCCAGCATACGCAGGCACTCACGCAGCGCGGGGCCGTATTCATACTTGCTGTGACACACGAAAGTGCACAGCGCGAGATCGTCCTCATCCAGCTCCAGCGCGCCGAGTTGCTGCGCCATCACCGTGTCGCGCACCAGCAGCGAACGCAGCAATTGGGTAGGCAAAATATCCAGCGGCATCACACCTTCGTAATTACCGATCGGCACCATGGCGCGATGGCTACCATGCTGGGTAGTGGTCATGGCGAATGCCTGCTTGCGCAGACCA
>JAHJJD010000128.1 GCA_018822845.1 Gammaproteobacteria bacterium
AGTTCCAGAAATACACCGCACCGATGGCGAATTTGCTGCAAGCAGCGTGTGAATCCGGCGAATACGTGGTGTCGTCCGCCAACCCGCGCCTGGTCAACGGCAAGCCGAGCGAAAACCCGCGTTACCTGCAAATCCGCCCCGACTTGCAGCAGCCATTGCGCAAGTACATTGCAGAAATGGGCGCGCGTTTCCTGCGTCGTGTGCCGCTGGATCAGCCACTGATCACCCCGGTGGATGCAGTGCTGACCGGGCGGCGCAATAACCCGCCGGGCAAGGGCATCCGTCCGCTGGCGGTGTTTAACCCGATCCATTATCAGGAGTTGCCGGAACTGTTCATGGATTTCATCTGTAGCGTGACCGGCAAATCGCCGTCCACTACCGGTGCGGGCAGCGAAGGTGCGCTGACCAAGGGGCCGTTCAACGCTTTGCGCACCACGGCGGATTTGAACAATGCGCTGGTGTCGTTCCTGATCAGCGGCTATGCAGGTTTTTCCAGTGCTGCGGGCTATATCGGCGCGAATTTGCGCGTGGATCACGACATCAGCCTGCTGATCCCCGAAATCTGGTCACGTTTGCGCGAATATGAGCGCGATCCAGCGTACCTGATTGCTAACGGCTATCTGGAAAAGCTGGAAGATTTCGAGCATCACGGGCAATGGGTGCAAGCCAGCCGTTTGGGTTACCGCATTACCGACCGCTTTGTCGCCACTTTCATGGGCAAAATCTTCGACAACCCGGCGGTGGTATTCGGCGAAGACATCCTCAAGCCGGAAACACAGGGCATGGATGTGTTCGTGGATGGGGTGAACAACATCGTCGAGGCGCAACAGCAGGTGGCGCAGAATTACCTCAACGATGGCAGCATCAAGGACGCTTGCCCACCGTTGAAAGCCTTGCTGCACATCATGGCGACCGGCAAATACGAGGGTAAGGATGTGCATCATCCTGACATCCGCGCGATGTTTACCCGTGAGGCAATGCTGGCTTCCGACTGGTATCAGCAACGTTTGCTGACCAAGCAGCAGCGTGATGCGGAACTGTGGGAGAGGCATTGCGCTTACCTGCAAGCTTTCCTCGGCAAGGAAACGCATCAGGATGTTGCGGAGCGCATGGATATTGCCGGGAAACTGCAACAGGCTCAGGCGAAGCTGGCGTGGATTCGTTCAGCAGAATATCTGCACAGCCTGCGCGGGACGATCGGGGCAGATTTGCTGTAAGCCTTCACACCAATACCTGGCGCGTTTCCTTGAAAAACCGCATGATCTGCCGCTCCAGTTTGGGGTCAATCATCTCTGCCGGGCGTTGTCCATTCGGGCAAGCCAGACGCGGGGTGGTACCAAACAGGCGGCAGATCAGCGGACGTTCCGCATAGACCTGGCAACCCTTATCGCCCAGATGCGGGCAACGCAAATCCTCTAGGGCGGCCTCGTGTTCCGCCTCGCTTTTCACCGGTAAGCGCGCCATTTCTTCACTGGAGGTGGTGACCGGGCCGCAGCAATCGTGGCAGCCGGGGACACAGGCAAACGCGGGGATGCGCTGGCGAAAATAGCGAAGTTTCTGGCTGTTACTGGTCATGGCAGAATATACGTCCTGTTAGGTCAAGATGCGTGAAATGCCGTACAATCGGCGGCAACATCGTCACGGCATCCCGTCTTGGCAGCAAGGAATTACGATACATGGAACAAGCACTCGCACCGGAACGGGCTTCCCCCACGTTTGCTGACTTTGCACTGGCTGAGCCACTGTTGCAAGCGATTCAGGCAATGGGTTTTGCGCAACCCACCCCGGTACAGCTCGCAGCCATTCCGCCTGGTATGACGCGCCGCGATTTGCTGGTCAGCGCCGCCACCGGCAGTGGCAAAACCGCTGCGTTTTTGCTGCCCACCTTGCAGTATTTGCTGGCAAACCCTTCCGACCAGTACGGCACCAGAGCCTTGGTGCTGGTGCCGACCCGCGAACTGGCGAAGCAAATTTACGAACAGTGTCATAAGCTTATCGAGTTCACTGCGCTGCAAGTCGGGCTGATTACCGGCGGTGCTGATTTCCGCGTGCAGCAAACCATGTTGCGCAAGAATGCCGAAATCGTGATTGCTACACCGGGGCGCTTGCTGGAATTGATGGCAGAAAAGACCCCCGATTTCTCGCATCTGGCCGTACTGATTCTGGACGAAGCCGACCGGATGCTGGAAATGGGCTTCAGCCAGGAGCTGCAAACCATTGCCGCAGCCTGCAACCCGCACCGCCAGACCCTGCTGTTTTCCGCCACCCTTAACCATGATGGCATCCTCACCATTGCCGACCGGGTGTTGCGTGACCCTGAAATGCTCAGGCTCAACAGCTTGCAGGATCAGCACGATAATATCGAGCAGCAAGTCATCCTCGCCGACAACACGGAGCATAAACAGCGCATTGTGGCGTGGTTGCTGCTGAACGAAACCTTCAATAAGGCCCTGGTTTTCACCAACAGCCGCGCCAAAGCCGATCAACTGGGTGGGTTTTTGCAGGGGAAAGGGGTGCGTTGCGGCGTATTGCACGGCGATATGAATCAGAAAGAGCGCAACCGCATCATGGCGCTGTTCCGCGCAGGCACGATTTCTACCTTGCTAGGCACTGACCTTGCTGCGCGTGGCCTCGACATCCCCGGCGTGGAACTGGTGGTGAATGTTGACGTGCCGCGCACCGGCATCCATTACATCCACCG
>JAHJJD010000129.1 GCA_018822845.1 Gammaproteobacteria bacterium
AAACCGTTGGACGGATCAGGCAGTCTGGACGGCGTAAGCGGGATTAGCTGGTCTTCAGTCAATTTCACGAAGGCTGAAAGATGATCAAGAATAATTCCAATGGACTGTTCGGAAGCTGGGGAACAAGGGAGAATATTGGTTCTAGCTAGCTGCTCCCGCCACGCGGCAAACCGTTGCACATGGTAAACACTTGAAAGATTACGCAGGATCATCTCAACCCGCTCAAGTCCTACCACACACTCGGCAAACACCGTATCCGCCGGAATCAACAAGCCATCATCCGCCACATAATTCTCAATAAACAGCGAATTGGAAATCTCCACAAACCTCCCGCACCGACAGGAGCCAATCGCCCTTTCTGCACTTTCACAGCTTGGGCAGGCGACTTCAGGTCGCTCATAAAACACCTCCGTATGCGGCCCACACTTTTTGCCATCGCTGGCAATCTGCCCCGTCGAACGCTGCCGCCAGAAACAATGGTGCTGATCCAGCCCCACCAACCGTTCTTCCGCAACCCCCAACGCTTTCCAGCATTGGTAACTGGCTTCATCCCGCCCAAATTCCACGTCATCCAGATACGTCACCCACAAACGTTCCTGTTCCAGCCCCAACACCTCGGTCAGGAAATGCCACAAACGCGGCAACACCGTTTCCCGCTCACTGCACCCAATATGAAATGCAGCCGACATATGAAACAGGCTCAGGCGTGTCGGGTCTTCCCCCACCTGCTTCATATCAAAATGCCGGAAACACGGCTGGGTAAAGGCAAACTTCCCCCCTGTCTCCTCCACGATCTTTTCCAGGTCATTCTCAACCTGGATCAAACCGGCACTCATGACAAACGACATGGGTACAGAATCATGCAACAGGGAGGAAGGCGGTAAACGGGCAAAGCCATCCCGCTCGTGCAAGGCGAGAAACGCCTCACTAATGGCTTGACAGTCCCATGTGATGGGTTGTGCTGGGGTCATTTGGCAAGTCCCGTGGGTAAGGGGCAGACAGGTTGATTAATTCACCTAATCTTTATGTTGTTATAGCAATTTGTCATGCTTTTTGACAATAGGTAAATCAAGAATAACAAAGAATAAAATAAACGAGCATCTTGTAAATCAAAAACAATTCCTGCCAAAGGTGCAACACCCCGTCAAGCCAGAGCCGCTATACTTGAATTTACCATCAATAATAATCAGGCGGTTCCCATGACCAGCGAATTCACCACTTTCTACCATCTCGCTGTCGCCCTCGCCCTCGGGCTGCTGATCGGCATTGAACGCGGCTGGAAAAGGCGTGACGCCGAGGAAGGCCAGCGCATCGCCGGGTTGCGTACCTTCGGTCTGCTGGGTTTGCTGGGCGGCTGCACGGCGCTGCTGACCAACTACATCGGCGCAATCACCATCGGGCTGATCTTTGTCGGGCTGGCTGGCAGTCTGGCGGCGATTTACGTGATCAACCTGCGCAGCCAGAGTACGGTGGATGCCAGCATCACCAGCCTGATTGCCGCATTGCTGGTATACGTGTTCGGCCTGATGGCGGGCAACGGCATGTTGGCGGAAGCTGCCGCCGCCGCAGTCGTCACCACGGTTTTACTGGAATACAAACCGCAATTGCACCGCTGGGTTCAGACGCTTCAGGAACATGAATTACAGGCCGGAACCAAACTGTTGCTGATTTCCGCCGTCGTGCTGCCGCTGCTGCCCAATCAGGGCTATGGCCCGTGGCAGGCGCTGAACCCGTATGAAATCTGGTGGATGGTGGTGCTGATCGCCGCCATTTCCTTCGCTGGTTACTTCGCCCTCAAGCTGGGCGGGGCGCGCAAGGGCGCAGTGTTGACCGGCCTGCTCAGCGGGCTGGTGTCGTCGACTGCCCTGACCCTGCATTTTTCCCGCCTGTCGCGCAAGGAACCGGAGATGGTTCCCATGCTGGCGACCGGTATCCTGCTGGCTTGCGGCACCATGTTTCCGCGCATGTTGCTGGTGGCAAGCCTGCTCAACCGGGAAATATTCGGCTTCCTGCTGGTTCCTGCTGCCGTCATGGCGGTGCTGACCTATGTGCCTGCGCTGGTTTACTGGCGGATGTTTTCCGGCATCCAGGGCGAACCGCGTGCCAACCTGCACAATCCGCTGGAACTCAAGACGGCCATTCTGTTCGGCATATTGCTGGCGGTCATCATGCTATTGGGAAAGGGGTTGCAGGAATGGTTCGGGGAGTTGGGCATCCTGTTACTGGCGATGGCTTCGGGGGTAGCGGATGTGGACGCCATCACCCTGTCGCTTGCCCGCATGAGCATCAATCAACTGTCGCTGCAAACGGCTACTCAGGGAATCATCCTGGCTGCTGCCGTCAACTCGCTGGTGAAAGCAGGCATTGCCACCGCCATTGGTGGCTGGGGTATCGGCCTGCGGGTAGGTGTGCCATTGCTGCTGACAGCAGTTAGCGGCGTGGCTGTTTGCTACTTTTCATGAGGAAAAACGGCTGGTTTATGCATAAGCTCTATGGAGTATGGTCAGAAAAGGATGGCTTGGCATGACAGCAGTGACAGACAGGGTTTTTACAACGGCGCAGGTGCGGGAACTGGATCGGGTGGCAATTCAGGAACACGGCATTCCGGGCTATACGCTGATGTTGCGTGCCGGGCAGGCCACCTTCGACCTCATCCGGAAACGCTGGCCTGAGGCAAAATCCCTGTGTGTGCTGTGCGGCGCAGGCAATAACGGCGGGGATGGCTACGTCATTGCCAAACTGGCCTTGCAGGCAGGCTGGCAGGTAAGTGTGCTGGCACTGGGTGATGTCCTGCGTCTGGGGGATGACGCCCAGCAAGCCTACAGCGACTTTCAAGTGGCAGGTGGGCGGGCCAAGCCATTCGACGGTGAACTGCCTGCCAGCGAGGTGCTGGTAGACGCTCTGTTCGGCACCGGCCTTACCCGCGATGTGGAAGGCATTTATGCCGACGCGATCAGGCAAATCAACCAGCATCCAGCACCTGTCGTGGCGGTGGATATTCCTTCCGGCCTCAATGCCGACACCGGCAACCCCTGCGGCTGCGCCGTCAGCGCCAACCTCACCGTCACGTTCATCGGCTGGAAAGCGGGCTTGCTGACCGGTAGCGCGCGTGATTATTGCGGCGAAATCTGCTTTGCCCGGCTGGACGTGCCGGATGCCGTCTACACCCAGGTTCCCGCCCACATGCACAAACTGGGCATGCATACCTTGCAAACCTGCCTGCCGCCACGTCAACGCACTACGCACAAGGGAAGCTGCGGCCATGCCCTGCTGGTCGGGGGCGCACCCGGCATGAGCGGTGCCATCCGTCTGGCCGGGGAGGCTGCCTTGCGCGCAGGCAGTGGGCTGGTTTCCATCGCCACCCATTCGGAACATGCACCATTGCTCAACCTGACCCGTCCGGAACTGATGGTGAATGCCGTCGATTCCCCCGTGCATCTGCGCCATCTGCTGCAAAAGATGGATGCGCTTGGCATCGGCCCCGGCATGGGGCAAACTGCCTGGTCGCGTGGCCTGCTGACCATGGTGCAGAATGCCGATATGCCCAAGGTGCTGGATGCTGACGCCCTCAACCTGCTGGCACAAACCCCGGTCAGGCGTGACGACTGGATATTGACGCCGCACCCCGCTGAAGCTGCCCGCCTGCTGGCCTGCGAAACAGCCGATGTGGAACGCGACCGTATCGCCGCCGCCCGCCGCCTGCAACGCGAGTACGGTGGCGTCATCGTGCTGAAAGGTGCCGGAACCGTAGTCGCTTGCGCCGCAACCGTCGCCCTGTGCCCGGCAGGCAACCCCGGCATGGCCTCCGGCGGAATGGGCGATGTACTCACCGGAATTATTGCAGGCTTGCTGGCTCAAGGGCTAGGATTGGCACAAGCTGCCGAAACAGGTGTTTACGCCCATGCGCTGGCAGCCGACAAGGCAGCGGCCAATGGCGAACGCGGGCTGCTGGCAAGCGATGTACTGGCCTGTTTGCGGGAAACGGTAAACCCATGACTGAACACTTACACATCCGGGATGAGGCAGCAATGCTGGCGTTGGGGGCTGAGCTTGCGCGCCGTTTCCCCAACGGTGGTTTGATTACCCTGCACGGCGATTTGGGTGCAGGTAAAACCACCCTGGTGCGCGGCCTTTTGCGGGAACTGGGTCATGCTGGTGTCGTCAAAAGCCCGACCTATACGCTGGTCGAGCCTTATCACGCAAACGGGCGGGACATTTTCCATTTCGACCTTTATCGCGTAGCGGATCCTGAAGAACTCGAATATATGGGCATCCGCGATTATTTACGGCCAGATGCCCTCTGTCTGGTGGAATGGCCCGAAAAAGCGGGCGATATATTACCCAAACCCGATTTGCAGGTGTTCATTCAGCATGCCGCTACCGAACGTCGGGTAGAATTGCATTAATATCGTATTTTCATTAAGTTACACGACCTTCATCAAAAAACACTTGAAAATTTTCCGATATGGTTCAATACTAAATAAAAGCACACAAAATTTTCATTTGACAGTGGCTCGACGGGCAACGCTGCTGCTTTCCTTTGCCCTTGCCACAGGCAACTGTTTGAGAGATTTAGGTCATGAATAGTAATAATGTGGCCAGGAGAAACTTCCTGTTAAAACTGGGTTCACTGGCTGGTGTCATGGCTGCCGGGCTGGTTTCCCCCAGAGCTTTTTCTGCCGATCAGGGTCGGGTTACCGGCGCAAACCTGGAAGGCAGTGCCAGCAACCTGACGTTTTCCCTGTCGCTGAATCAGCCGGTCGAATACAAGGCGTTCACCCTGGCGCAGCCTGATCGCGTGGTCATCGACCTGATGGATACGCGCCTGGCGGGCAAACTGAAAAACGGCGCACATGACCGGCCACCGGTCAAGGCTATCCGTTACGCTGAACGTGAAGACGGTCGCCTGCGGGTGGTGCTGGATGCGGTGGAAGAAGTCTCCGTCAAAGCCAGCATGAAGGGCAATACCCTGAATGTATCACTCAAACCAACCGGTCGTGGCAGCACTGGCGGCAAACCAGACAAACCATCTGGCAAGTCCTCGACCAGCAAGAAGAAAAGCAAGGAAAAGCCCGTCACCAGTGAACCGGCGCGTGGCAAATTCATCGTGGTGATTGACCCCGGCCACGGTGGTAAGGATCCCGGCGCAACCGGCCCCGGTGGTACCCGCGAGAAGGATGTCGTCCTGCAAATCGCACGTCGCCTGAAGACACAGATTGACAAGGAACGCGGCATGAAAGCCATTCTGACGCGCGATTCCGACAAGTTCATTCCCTTGATGCAGCGCATTGATATTGCGCATAAAAACAAGGCTGACCTGTTCATTTCCGTGCATGCTGACGCCAACCGCAATTCAAGTGTCAGCGGCTCTTCCGTTTATATCCTGTCAGAAACCGGTGCATCCAGCGAAGCTGCCCGTCTGATGGCGGAAAGCGAGAACGCTTACGAACTGAAATTTGGCGATCGGCGTCTAAGCAATACCCGCAGCCAACTCGCTTCCGTACTGCTGGATTTAAGCCAGAACGCCATGATCGACCGCAGCCTGAATCTGGCTAAAGGTGTGCTGGGCGAGTTGTCCAAGGTCAACAACCCCCTGCGTCGGCGGGTGGAAAGTGCCCGTTTCGTGGTGTTGCGTTCGCCAGACATCCCTTCCATGCTGGTGGAAACCGCTTTCATCAGTAATCCGACTGAAGAAAAACGCCTGCGTACAGCGGAATATCAGCAAAAACTGGCGAATGCCGTGTTCAAGGGCGTCAAACGTTATCAGGTCGCCTATGCCAACAGTGGCAATGCAAACACCTGACAGACAAACAGGTTTCAAATTTTAGAGGTGGATCTCTCTGTTAGCCGGGGCAAGCTCCCGGCTTCTTTTTGTCTGTGGCATCGGCCCGATATGGCGAATGCTGATTGACCGAACGCATGTAATCCGCCACCGAATTCTTTTCATATGCCGAATGACGTTCTACCGCCTGGCGGAAGGTTTCCTCCCGCAACCAGTGGGCAGAGCGGGTCAGGGTGGGAATGAAACCGCGCGGCACCTTGTGTTCCCCCTGCGCGCCCGGCTCGAACACCTGCAAGCCGTGGTGGATACAGTACTCAATCCCCTGATAAAAGCATGCCTCGAAATGCAGGCTGTCGAAATATTCCGTACACCCCCAGTACCGCCCGTATAAACGGGTATCGCTGCGGAACATCAGTGAACCGGCAATACATTCCCCTGCACGGTCATCCGCCATGACCAGCAGCACCCGGTCGCCCAGCGCCTGCCCCATTTCGCGGAAAAATCCCTCATTCATGGTTGGGATGCCCCACTTGTTTTCAAACGTGAGCCGGTAGAAATAAGTGAAACGCTCCCAGTCGGCAGCCGTTGCCGTATGCCCGTCCAGTTGGCGCAGTGTCACGCCAGCTTCCACCACTTTGCGGCGTTCCTGACGCACATTCTTGCGCTTTTTGGCGCTCAGGGCGGCGAGGAAATCATCAAAACTACGGTAATCGGCATTGAGCCAGTGAAACTGGCAATCGTGGCGGATGGTCAACCCCTGTTGCGCCATCCAGTCAAGCTGGTCAGCAGGCGGAAACAGGCAATGGAAACTGCTCGCCTCCAGCGCTTCCGCCAGTTGCATGACGGCGGACAGCAGCAGCGGGAACAGCTCCGCTTCCCGCCCGGCCTGTGCCAGCAAGCGCTGCCCACTGACTGGCGAATACGGAATGGCTGACAGCAATTTGGGGAAATACTGCATGCCCTGCCGTTTATAAGCTTCCGCCCAGGCATGGTCGAACACGAATTCGCCGTAGGAATTGTATTTCTCGTACAAGGGCATGGCAGCAATCAGGATGCCGTGTTCATAAACAGCGATATGCCGTGGCAGCCAGCCGAATTCCTCGCCCACACAGCCGTTATGCTCCAGCGCGGCCAGCCATTCGTGGCGCAGGAACGGGTTACCGTCCTGGATCAGGGCGTTCCACTGGCTGGCGGGTATGTTATCAAGTGAATCGTGTATCTGGATTTGCATGGAGCCATTGTTCACACCTGTCAATCAGGATGCAAGCAGGATTAGCATCAGGAAGGGCGCACGATTTCCCCTGTCAGCCCATGGCGGATTTCGGTGGGCTTGTCCTGCGAACCCAGCGGTGCATCCAGAATGCAATCCGGCTGGTTGCCCAACAGTTTCCAGACATCCTGTGCGCTGCGAAGAGGGGGCTGTCCAGCGATATTGGCGCTGGTGGAAACGAGTGGGTGGCCGAGTTGCTGGCACAACTCCCGGCAAGCAGGGTGGGCAGTGACGCGCACTGCCAGGGTGTCGTGATTGCCACGGATCAGCGGGGAAACGTTCGGGGAGGCGGGCAACAGCCAGGTAACAGGACCGGGCCAGGTTGGCAGGATGCGCGCCAGCAGCACTGCGTCCAGCGGCAGCAGCCACGGTTCCAGTTGGGTAAGGTCGGAAGCGATCAGGATCAGCCCCTTGTCGGCGGGGCGGTGCTTGATGGCCAGAAGGCGCTGCACGGCGATCAGGCTTGCCGGGTTGCAGCCCAGGCCAAACACGGCTTCCGTCGGATAAGCAAGCACGCCACCCTGGCGTATGGTGTGGATGGCGGCTTGCAGATCGCGGGTGAGCGGATTCATCCCTAACTCGAAGTCTTTTTACGGACTGTTGTCTTCTTGCTCGTTTTCGCCTTGGCAGCCGTTGACTTGGTTGTTTTCGCTGTGGCTGCTTTGGGGGCGGCCTTTTTCGCAGGCTTGGCAGGTTTTTCCGCCTCGCTACCGGTAGCTTCAGCTTTTTTCGTCGCTTTTTTGACGCTTTTGGCTTCTGCTGCTACCGCCAGCAGCGCTACACATTCTTCCAGGGTCATGCTGTCAGGCTCACGATCCTTGGGCAGGCGTGCCTGAATTTTGCTGCGCTTGACCACCTGATTGAGGTATGGCCCCCAACGGCCTTTGAGGATCTGGATGCCATTACCGAAGTCACGCAGGACACGCTCCTTGTCCTTCTGGATTTTTTCGGCAATCAGCTCCAGCGCCCGTTCCAGCGTGATGGTGTGCGGGTCGTCTTCCTTTTTGAGGGATGCAAACTGATCGCCGAATTTGACGTAGGGGCCGAAACGCCCGACGTTGGCACTGATAGCTTTGCCGTCTGCGGTTTCACCCACATGGCGCGGCAGTTTGAACAGTTCCAGCGCCTCTTCCAGCGTCACGTTATCCAGCTTCATGCCGGGGCGCAGGCTGGCGAAAACCGGCTTTTCCTCATCATCGCGGGTACCAATCTGTACCATCGGCCCGTAACGCCCCAAGCGCACGGAAACCGGCTTGCCGGATGCCGGGTCAGTACCCAGTTCACGCGACTGAAGCACGTCGCTGCGGTTGACGCTCTCCATCTTTTCATCCACCAGTTGGTGGAACGGACGCCAGAACTCGTCCATCACCGGTACCCATTCCTTTTCCCCGCGCGAAATGGCGTCGAGCTGGTCTTCCAGGTTAGCGGTGAAATCGTAATCAACGTACTGGGTGAAATGCTCGGTCAGGAAGCGGTTGACGATGCGCCCGATGTCGGTCGGGATGAAACGGCGGCTTTCCAGCTCCACATACTCACGCGACAGCAGGGTGGAAATAATGCTGGCGTAGGTGGATGGGCGACCAATGCCATATTCTTCCAGCGCCTTAACCAGCGAGGCTTCGGAATAGCGTGGTGGTGGCTCGGTGAAATGCTGCTCAGGCAGGATGTCGTGCAGGGTAATGGTTTCGCCTTCCGTCAGTGGCGGCAGCGGGCTTTCCTTCTCGCTGGCGCGGTCATCCAGCCCTTCTTCGTACACCAGCAAAAAGCCGGGGTCGCGGATGGTGGAGCCGGAGGCGCGGAAGAAACTGCCAGTTTCGGCATTCAGGTCAGCCGACACCGTATCCAGCGTAGCGTAGAGCATCTGGCAGGCAACTGTACGCTTCCAGATCAGTTCGTACAGTTTGAACTGCTCCTCGCTCAGGTGGTTCTTCACCTGCTCAGGTGCACGCAGGGCGGAAGTCGGGCGTACTGCTTCGTGGGCTTCCTGCGCATTCTTGGATTTGGTTTTGTAGAAGTTGGGCTTTTCAGGCAGTTTTGCTGCGCCGTAACGTTGCCCGATCAGCTCACGCAATTCTGCAATGGCCTCATTCGCCAGACTCACCGAGTCGGTACGCATGTAGGTGATCAGGCCGACCGGGCCACTGCCAAGGTCAATGCCTTCATACAGTTGCTGGGCGACCCGCATGGCGCGCTGGGTAGAAAAACGCAGCTTGCGCACCGCTTCCTGTTGCAGGGTGGAAGTGGTGAACGGCGGTGCGGGGTAACGCTTGCGCTGCTTCTTTTCCACCTTGCTGACCAGCAATTTGCCATTGGCGGATGCCAGCAAACGCTCACGCACGGCAGTCGCCTGTGTTTCATTATTAATATCGAACTGGTCGAGCTTGTTGCCATCCAGCGTATGCAGGCGGGCAGTGAAGGCTTGTGCATCCTTTTCGTTCTGCGCCGTCATCGTCCAGTATTCCTGGCGGACGAAACGCTCGATTTCCTCCTCGCGCTCGACGATCAGGCGCAAGGCAGGGCTTTGCACACGCCCGGCAGACAGGCTGGGCTTGATCTTGCGCCACAACAGCGGGGAAAGGTTGAAACCAACCAGATAATCCAGCGCCCGGCGCGCCTGCTGCGCATCAATCAGGTCGTGGGCAAGGCCACGCGGATGCTGAATCGCTTCCTGGATGGCACGCTTGGTAATTTCGTGGAAAACGACCCGCTGAACCGTTTTGCCTTCCAGTGCGCCACGCTCTTTCAATAATTCGTACAGATGCCAGGAAATGGCCTCGCCTTCGCGATCCGGGTCAGTTGCGAGATAAAGGGTGTCGGCTTTCTTCAGCGCACGGGCGATCGCGTCGACATGACGCTGGTTGCGGTCGATGATTTCATAGCGCATGTCATACCCGTTGTCGGGGTCGACAGCGCCTTCCTTGGGCACCAGATCACGTACATGCCCATAGGAGGCCAGTACTTCAAACCCCTTGCCGAGGTACTTTTGGATCGTTTTTCCCTTCGCCGGAGATTCGACGATAACCAGATTCTCGCTCATTATTTATACGTACAAGCAGGCAGCCTGTATCCTGATTTATCACAAGGCCGCATTTTATCCCCTGAACGGAGGCAAAAGTAAAGTTCTGTGCGCCGCGAGTAATGAAATAAGTCTCCGGGGTTACCCGTGCAGGTGCAAACTGCCCTTGTGTTCAAACAGCTTGTGCAGACGCATGAAACTGTCCTGATCATTTGCTGGCACTGCTGCGGAAGCTTCAATGAAAACATCAACGGAAGCTGTTTGCATTACCCGCTCTGACGCTTTTCTTTCGTCCTGGTAATAAATGTGCAACAGGTATTCAGGTGTGGTATGCAAAGCTTTGGCAAGTTTGCAGAGTGTGGAAATTTTGGCTTCTCCAACGTCGGCGTTCAACAGTTTGTGCCATGCCTGACGTGTCAGACCGGAACGTTCCGCAGCCTTGGTTGGCCCCATGTTCAGGGTAGCCATACGATTTTTCAGATAGTTGGCAAAGTCTATGGATGACATGTCTCGTACTCCCTCAAGTGTTTGACATCACACTTGCAGTGTGATGTCAAACAAGGGGTAACGACAATGTGGAAATTTCCATATTGCCCAGTCTGCATAATTCAACCAGAATTTATGCAGACTGGGAGACGTTTACCATGCAGTAAAGACTGCTTAATTCAGGGAACACGGCTTCGCCCTTGTCATTGACGATTTGCCAGCGTGATACAGCCGTACCTGCCGTAGCAGGCGCGCGCATTCTTGCACGGATACGGGTATGTTCACCCGGCAGGGTTTCAATAATGGGCACCCGCTGATGGACAGGGGAAAGGAATTGCTGGCCTGCGGGCGGCTCGTTTTCATCTACGCACTGGAGGAACCAGTTACGCCATGTTTCCGTACCGAGATTGACCACTTCCCAGATTTTTTCAAACTCCTGACCGGCACGTACTTCGGTGTTATCCGGGTAGGTGACGTCGGCGATGAAACCGCTGGCAAGTTTTCTGGCGGTACTGGAAAAATTTGAACCGTGGGTGAAATCCTTGCCGTGAAAATAAACACGCAACATGTTCAGAGGATGCGTATCCAGCGTGCCAGCTACCTTTACCAAGGTAGACAACCTGGCCTCATCCACTTCTGCACGTAGCAGTTTGTGCCATGTCTGGCGGGAAATACCTGAATGTTCGGCGGCAGCCACCGTGGTAAGTCCCAATGTTTTCAAACGCTTACGAATATAGCCTGCCAAGTCTGCTGATGACATAATTCTCCTTGACTCCCAATTGTTTCAACTGACAACGTGTAGTTTACAGTAGTTAACAAAAAAATCACAAAAAAAGCTGCTCACGTTAACCGCCGTTTACAAATTATCTGCTATCTTGGTTTAAAAATCACGTTTTAATGGGGAATGTACGGTTAAGCGGTTAAACAGGGGAACTGTACCTTCTCCAACCTCTTCCATGTGTCAGTCAGACTCCCTCAACTGACCCTTACTGGCACTGGATAGCCGACCCGCATGGGTCGGCTTTTTTTTACATATTGCGCTATTATTAGTTTTTTCTATCTAATGGAGCCTTTGTGATATGACCGCACGTACACTTTCAATTACTTTCATTTCCACCGCCCTGCTGGCAATGGCTACCCATACCGTCCAGGCCGATACTGCGGTTGCTGGCAAGGTCGGCACACTGGGCCTTGGTGTGGAAGCCATCAAGCCGCTGGAAAAAGTTGATCTGCGCTTCGGGGTCAACAAGCTGGATTATGACCACAACGATACACTGGATGGCACCAACTATAATGTTGATCTCGGACTGCAAACGGTTACTGCTCTGGTTGACTGGCATCCAAAGCAAAACGGCTTCTTTGTCAGCGGCGGGGCAATGATAAATGACAACAAGCTGACAGCATCTGCAACTGCTGTTGGCACAGAAGACATTGGTGGGGCAAACCCTAATGCTGGTGTCACCATCAGCTCCGGGATCAGTTTTGATGATGTGTCTCCTTATTTGGGTATTGGTTACCGCAAAAGCGGACACAAAGGGTGGGGGTTCACGGCAGAAGCCGGGGTACTTTACCAAGGCACTCCCGATGTCAGCCTCACCACTAGCGATGCTAATTTTAACACCAATCAGGCAGACAATATTGCGCAAGAGGAAGCGAACATCCGCAATGATCTTGATGCGTTGAAATACATGCCGGTCGTCTCAATTGGTGCGGTTTATAACTTCTAACTGATTTTGTGAATCCACTTTCCATAGAATTTATACATCAAGCAACCATTGATTTACTTTGCTTATGATAGACTATTTTGAGGTTTCTCCCTTACTGACTAACGCATAGGAGCAAAACATGCTGAACAAGTCCTTCTTCCTGGTGATTCTCCTTACACTGTCGTCACCACTCCTGACCTCTTGTGGCGGAGGTAGCAGCTCTAACACACCTACGGCCAGTTCCGATGTGAGCATTGAGGCCGGTAAATCCCTTACACCAGAGAACGTTTCTATCGTTACCGCACAGTAACAAGGAGATACCCAATGCACCATTCACAATCACTCATATCGGTGGCAGCCTTTTTGCTGGCCCTGCCAGCTTTCGCTGCCCCACCAGCCAACTCCCCGTACAACACAGATAACGTGGATAAGTTCGTCCATGAACAGTCCGCCGCAGCATTCAAAGATGTAGAGGAAACCCTGTGTTACGTTGGGCAAATGAAGGGGGAAAGCTTCATTAACCAAGGCGTCTACAAAGCATTGATTGATAACAACCTCTGCGAGAGTGGCGAGACCCAAGGCCAAAGCAGCAACGGCAGTAACACTACAGCAAACAGTAATGCGCCAGAATATGAACCTGTCACCGTCAATGTGACCCAGGCAGGTACCACTGACCCTGTTGTTGGCAGTGTCTGGGTTCATCCAGAAGACCTTAATGGGGCGGCCATGCCCGCCAAACTGACGACAACAGCAACCCCCAGCGACACCAACCCATGGGGAATATTCAGCCTGAACTGGGGTTTCACTGGCATGCAGGGCTTTATCCAAACGTCCAAAGATGCACAAAACCGGAACATTCTCCAATACACTGACAGTTTCAGCGAGGGAGCCTTTTCCGAAAACAGGCTTGCATCGTTGTTGAAGACCGGGGAAACAAGCGGCAAGGGCAGCATATCAGACGGGACGCACAGTTTTGACATTGCCTTCGATGAAAACCACTTCCTGCGCAGCAAGGACAACGACCAGCAATGTTTTGCCCGTAAGGAGTACACTTCCAATGTGTGGCGTTACGGCTTGTATGATGCAACAAGCGGTGAGCGCATTACGCGCAACAGCGGCTTCCCGATCAAGAAAGGTGATGACTGGGGCTGGGCTGGCTATTGGGGCGTGTGGTTGCCGGGGGATGCCAACGTACAAACGGGCGAGACCGTGCAACGCGCATCCTTCGATGGCACAACAGGGCAAAGTTACACTGTTTTCAAGGCAGAGGGGAAGCTGACCAAGCACAGTAAAGTCGAAGCAACGCTTGGTGAGATCAAGGGCATCCCTCTCGAAGTACATGTCTTTGATGGTCAAAATGCTGACATGTACCAAGTGGAGTGGAATGGCAGCGGGTTCACCAAAACCCACCAGTTGCAGTGTGGTGGTGAAGGGCAGAATTTCCGTTGTGACTGGAAAGATGCCTCCGGCACCCTGACATTTGGCCAAAACGATTATGACCTTGCAGGCTATTCACCTGCCTTGGGCGGCAATGTGCGTATCCCCCTGCGTGCTGACGACGGTAACCTGGTTACGCTCAGTGACGCTAGCGGCATCATTTTGCATACAGAGGATATTGTGCTGCCTGGTGATACTGTCCCAACCGACCTGAAGTGCTTAGACAACTGTATCAGCGCTGCGGATGGCTCCGCCTCTCCTGGACAAGGTTACTACCAAGCCCAAGCCCCTGCCACCGTTGCCACTGCATATACCTTTGACGCGACCGATATGCTGCTTAAGCAAGGAGGAGCTGCGGTTACGCCAACCCCTTCCTGGGGCAACAACCAAAACCTGCGGACAGGTGCGCTGGTCACCGATGCCCAACTGAATAACTTGACATGCGATTGGGACAGCAATTCCACTTGTGCCTGGAAAGCGTGGGATTTGGATACCTTCTACACATGGGAAACCGGCACGGAGTCCTGGAACCATCTGGTCTTGTTGACTGATCAGGCAGACAATCCGGTTGAGTTCGACCCACCATTACTGGTGCAATACACCCACACCAATGGCAGCAAGTTCCGTCTGGAATACAACGGCTTCGGGGACTTGCATGGCATACCCGGCAAATGCGTGGATCCTGGAACCAACGAAGAGACTGAGTGCGGCCCTGGCACCCATTACATCTCCAAGTTCAACATTGCTGACGGCGCAACAGTAACCGGCTCAGACAGTAAGTCTTATCTGGTCAAATGGTTGGGAGTAGAGCAGCGCATGAAGAAAACCGACCTGGCGAATTGTTCCGGCCTAAGCCTTGAAAGCCTGGCATTACCCAGCATCAGCAGTTGGCAAGACCCGAATATTGGCGCTGAGCCGACGGTGAATGCGCCACCCAAGGTCATCGGTGGTGTTATCCAGCAATAATTGATACTTTTAATTCTTCCCTATATAGACCCCGCCAACGTGCGGGGTCTTTTTTGGAATGAATAACATACTATTCACCACTTGTTAAAAGCATGAATTTGCACTATATATAATGCATGGAAATGCAAAATCTCGGCGCGAACATCCGCGCAGCACGTAAAGAGCGTAACCTCACCCAGACTGACCTGAGCGGTATGCTCGGCATGAGCCGCGCCACCCTCTCCGGCATTGAAAATGGCACTGTCCCGGAAGTCGGCATCCGCAAAGTCATGGCGCTCTGCTCCGCCCTGGGACTGGAGCTGACCATACAAGCCATTTCCCCACGCCGCCCGACCCTGCACACGCTGGTCGATGAAGCCACGCAACGCAAAGCAGGGAAGTAACCATGGGAAAGCACCCGCAAACAGATCAGGGCAGGCTCGACATTTTCGTACAGGGGGGGCACAGTGGCACACTCGGGCGTAGCGCAGTCAAGGCTCATACCTATGTGTTCGGCTATCTGCCGGACGCCCGCCCGCAGCAGGCAGTTTCCCTCACCATGCCAGTGATGCCGGATCAGTACGGTTATCAGCAGGGCGTCCACCCGGTCTTCCAGATGAACCTGCCGGAAGGTGAGTTGCGCGAACTGCTGCGCAACCGTTTCCAGAAAACCGTGCAGAATTTCGACGATCTGGCGCTGCTGGGCATTGTCGGGCATTCGCAGATCGGGCGTATCCGCATCGCCCCGGCGGGCGGCGAACCGGATGTCATGCCGCTGCAAAACATGCAGGAACTGCGCGCCTATACCGGTACGGAAGACCTGTTTGCCGACCTGATGCAGCGTTACGCCAGCCATTCCGGCATTTCCGGTGTGCAGCCCAAGGTGCTGGTGCGCGACGCCGAAACCGTCTCCGCCGCCGCACAACTGGAGCAGATCAGCTACCGGGATTCCACCCACATCGTCAAAGCGTGGAATCCGGAACGTTTCCCGCAACTGGCTGCCAACGAATACTTCTGCATGCAGGCCGCGCGCAAGGCCGGGCTGGAAACGCCGGATGTGGAACTCGCCGCGCAAGGCCGCCTGTTGATCGTCAAGCGCTTCGACCTTGATGGCAAGGGCGGTTATCTGGGTTTCGAGGATTTTTGCGTGCTCAACGGTTTGGCGACGGATGACAAATACGTCGGCAGCTATCAGGATATTGCCACCCGCATCCGCCAATTCGTTTCCCCCCAGCGGGCACATGAGGCGCTGGAACAGTTTTTCCTGTCGCTGGCGCTGAGCTGCGCGGTACGCAACGGCGACGCCCACCTGAAAAATTTCGGTGTGCTGTACGATGATCCAGAGGGCGAGGTGCGGCTCGCGCCCGCCTTCGACATTGTTTCCACCACGCCCTACATTCCCAACGACACGCTGGCGCTGTTGTTTGGTGGCAGTAAAAGTTTCCCGGAACGTAAAACCCTGTTGATCTTTGCCCGCCAGTTCTGCAACATCAACGAGCGCCGCGCCAGCCGCCTGCTGGAATGGGTTGCCCATGGACTGGATGCAACCTTGCCGGAATTACAGGCATACCAGCGCGATAACCCCGAATTCGCCATGATCGGTGAACGGATGCAGGCTGTATGGAAACAGGGAATCGCCGCCATCATGGGCGCAGATTCAGAATGAGGTGAGTTATGAGCAGGTTGAAACCATTGGCATGGATAGGCTGGTGCATTGTGCTACTGACATTGCCGGGTTGTGACGGGCCAAGCGATCTGGCCAATGAAACACAGTCTCCTGTAGAGGTGCTGGAAACCAATATCCAGCCGCTGGCGCTCGAAGACAGTGCCGCCCAGACCCGCTACGGCAAGGTCGAAATCACCCGCAGCACCCCCGATATGCCACCCGACACCCTGACCCTGGATGGCAAGGAAGTCTTCCGTGACGAAGGTTTCTACATTGCCCTGCATCATTACATCCAGCAGGAAAAGCGTGATCTGGTGCTGTTCAGTTCCAACTGTGGCGGCAGCGGCTGCCCGGAAAACCACTTCCAGTTGCTGGTGCTCGAAAATGACGCCCAGCCGCAACTGGTCTCACATGGTGACTTCTACGGCTTGCCTGATGATTTGGGCGTGCAGGCGGATGGCCTGAAAATCCTGCTGGATCTGGGTTTCGAGGCGGGCAAGCACAAAAGCGCAGTGCTGGAAGGCAATAGCCTGAGCATCGTGCTGAAAACTGTCCCCAAGGAATACCTTGGCGATGAAAATTGCCAGTGGCTACACACGGATGGCCTCACCGCCTGTATTGAATACCGCGACATAGATGCAAAATGCGCAGACCCGCAAGCCGGGTTTGCCGGTTATCTGATGCGCGGCGTGGCGGGTATGGCGGACTTCCCTGGTTTTACCGCCGATGCTTTCAACCAGTATTGCGTTGATGCCTGCATGAGTGGCAAGCCTGCCCCTTTCGACGCCTTTGCCACTGCTGTGTGTAGCAAACCCTGATTCAGACGTGGCGCAACTGCCGCCGGTTGGCATTGAGATTGCGTTCCGGCGGGCTATTGCGGCGGAATTCACTCAGGAATGGCACTGCGCCTTTCTGCCCGGTGTGGGCGTAATCCTCCAGCAGGGCGGCTTCCAGTTCTGCCTGCCCGATTCCCAGCACAGCTTGCCCGCCTTCATGCACCAGCACGAACAGGCGCGGCAGGGCAATCTTGTGGGTCTGCTGCGCATGCGTATAAATCCATTCCGCCAGTTTCCAGAAGCGCGCGAACGGTTCGTCACCCAGCAATAAGGGCAGTGTTTGTTCAAAACGTCCGGAATTGCCGATCATATCCCAGTAGCGGGCGAAGCGGTTCATCTGCTGCATGGTATGGAAGTCGGCCCGATCCGTGCGCAGGATGTTGTACGGCGGCAACGGGTTATACACCATGGCGAAATCCTGCGTATGGCGGCTGATGGGTGCACCGCGCAAGCGCTTGAGGATGCCAAGCTGGATTTCATACGGCCCGAGCGCCATCAATCGGTCGAAACCCTCGCCAAAACTCGGCAAATCTTCCCCCGGCAAGCCGAAAATCAGGTCGGTATGCAAATGCGCATGGGAATGCTCCCGTAGCCAGCGGATATTTTCTGCCGATTTGGTATTGTCCTGTTTGCGGCTGATCAGTGCCTGTACTGCCGGGTTGAAGGTCTGGATGCCAATCTCGAATTGCAGCGCACCGGGTGGAAAACGGGTAATGCGTTCCTTGAGCGCTTCCGGCAGATGGTCGGGAATCAACTCGAAATGCAGGAAAGTTTCCGCATCCAGCCGTTGCAGAAAGAAATCCAGAATCGCGATGGTGGTCTGGATTTTGAGGTTGAAGGTGCGGTCGACAAAGCGGAACTGGCGTAGCCCGCGCTGCCACAGCACATCCATTTCGTCCAGAAAACGCTGTAATTCAAACGGGTAAGCCGTCTTGTCGAGTGCTGACAGACAGAATTCGCACTTGAACGGACAGCCACGTGAGGCTTCCACGTAGATGGCGCGGGTGCGCAGATCGTCATCGGTGTAATGGCGGTAAGGCAATGCCAGTTGTGCCAGCGGAACCTGTTCCCCGGCAATTACCTTGTCGAGCGGCTGTTGCCTGTTGAGCAACTGTTCGCACAGACGGCGGAAGCTGACATCACCGGGGCCGGTAATCACGTAATCCGCCAGCGCTACAATCGCTTGCTGGTTGGTTTCATGACTGACTTCGGGGCCACCCAGAATGATTTTCACATCCGGTGCAAGACTTTTCAGCAGGGCGACCAGTTGCGTCGTTTCCGTCACATTCCAGATATAGACGCCCAGACCGATAATGCGCGGGTTTGATGCCAGCAATTGCTCGGCGATGTCCAGTGGGCGCATGGCGATGGTGAATTCCATGATTTGCGCCCGCGCCTGTAAATCACCCAGATTGGCGTACAGGTAACGTAGCCCAAGCGATGCATGGGTATAGCGGGCATTCAGGGTGGCAAGGGCAATATCGGGTTTCATGCATGGATTCTAGCAACATTCCCCGCCCAGGTATCCAGATGAACAGCAGGGAATGATAATCATCGTCGATAGCCATGGTCTCGATAAAATCAAATTATGAATATTTATTGTCAACAATATTCTCTAACAAAAAGATTTTTAAGGGGAAATTTTTAATCGGCATCAAATCAGAGCCACCTTTTGCCAGGAAAAATCTTTCAAAAAAATGACATTTGCGATTTGGTCGACTACACTCCAACCGTCGTATGTTGTTGTTTGCTTGAGCTTATTCAGGAAGCATACCGAAAAGCACAGGTACATGACTGCACGCGGGAAGCGAAAGGATGCGCATTTCCGTCAGGCAGGTAGCCATTTTCCCGTAGAGAGACCATTGAAATGTGTAAACAATTGACCAAAACAAAAACCTGTTTTCCTGTTACCACTTGTCAGAAAAATAGCCAAAAGCTTCCATTAGCATATAAGTATGTGCTAACTTTCGACCCCATCCTTCAATCATACCTGTAAATTCTTACTAATACCCTTATATATCAACTACTTAGGTAAAACATCATGTTTACTGTAACTCGTTTTCTGGCCGTGGTTGCGCTCGCCATTAGCATGGCAGGGACAGCTTCCGCAGGAAAAGAGCGGTCAAACAGCCTTAAGGTTACCGCTACAGCCTACAACTCGCTTTCGTCACAGACGGATGGAACTCCTAACATCGCCGCATGGGGCGACCGCTTACGGCCTGGCATGAAAGCCATTGCCATTTCCCGCGACCTGCTCAAACAGCACGGTCTGTCTCGTGGAGACAAGGTCAGGATCAGTGGCCTTAAAGGGGAATATGTCGTACTGGACAAGATGCACTCCCGCTGGCGCAAAAAGATCGATATCTACATGGGTAAAGATCGTCGTGCTGCCAGGCACTGGGGGCGTCGCAAAGTCACCATCCACTGGTAAATGACGGAATCGGTTGAAGGAAACTCTCAAGCCCGCTTTATGCGGGCTTTTTTCTTTTATGGGACGGGCTTATGATGCGCCCATGCAAATCCGTGATCATGTTGATGTCATTATTATTGGGGCTGGCGCTGCTGGCCTGATGTGCGCTGCCGAATCTGGCAAGCTTGGGCGGCGTGTGCTGGTGCTCGACAAGGCCGACAAGATTGGCAAGAAAATCCTCATTTCCGGTGGCGGGCGTTGCAACTTCACCAACCTGCATGTCAACCCAGCTGCGTACCTGTCGCAGAACCCCCATTTTTGCAAATCCGCGTTGGCGCGTTACACCCCGCAGGATTTCCTCAACCTGATGCGCAAACACAGACTGAGCTGGCACGAAAAAACCCTTGGGCAACTTTTCTGCGACCAGAAAGCACCCGCTGTGGTGGATATGTTATGGGCTGAGTGCCAGGAGGCAGGCGTGGCGCTACGCCTGAATACGGATGTGGCAAGCGTCAGCCGCGATGGGGAAGGTTTTCACCTGCATACAACCCATGGGCAGTTCACCGCCAGGTCGCTGGTTATTGCCACAGGCGGCCCCTCCATCCCACGCATGGGTGCAACCGATTTCGGGGTACGGGTAGCAAAACAGTTTGGCCTGAAAAGCATCCCGTTTTCCCCCGCGCTGGTTCCTTTCACCTTCACGCAGGCTATGCTGGATGGCTTGTTCGCTGGTCTGGCTGGCGTCAGTACGGAAGTCACAGTCAGTTGCGGGGAAGGCTTTTTCCGCGAAAACATGCTGTTTACCCATCGTGGCCTGAGCGGGCCTGCGATGTTGCAGATTTCCTCCTACTGGCAAAAAGGCGAGGCGGTGGAAATTAACCTGCTGCCAGGCAGGGATGTGCTGGAATGGCTGCGCTCCCTGCAAAAGCAACGCCCAAAGGCAGAGCTGAAAACGGTGCTGGCCGAAGCCCTGCCCAACCGGCTGGCGCAACGGCTATGCGAAACCCTGTTTCCCAACCGTCCTCTTGGTCAGTACGGCGACCAGCAACTGCAATCCATCGCCCAACAATTACAGGCATGGGAACTGACGCCCGCAGGCACTGAGGGCATGCGCACGGCAGAAGTAAGTCTGGGTGGGGTGGATACGCGCGAGCTTTCCTCCAAAACCATGGAGGCGCGCAAGGTTGCGGGGCTTTATTTCATCGGGGAAACAGTCGATGTGACTGGCTGGCTGGGGGGGTACAACTTTCAGTGGGCCTGGGCGTCTGGTTGGTGTGCGGGGCAGTATGCTTGAATAGCCCCTCTCCCCTTGAGGGAGAGGGGTTGGGGTGAGGGGGCTTACACACAACCGGTTGGTTTGGGCAGTCCGCCGTATTTGGTGATTGGTTTCATCGGGCCGGTCTTCCACTGGGCAAACAACACTTTTTGATCCATGTTGATGTATTTGGAAAACTTGCGGATCGGTGGCACCACAGCCTGGTCATCGAAGTATTCGCGGGCTTTCATGATCTGTTCCCACTGTTCGTCGGTCAGCTCGACGCCATCGGTCTCAGCCATTGCACGACCGATTTCAGGCGTCCAGTCATCCATGCTCAACAGGTAGCCGTCACCATCGCGGGCGGGCAGTTCAATACTCATAATGTATCTCCTCAAAATGCCTAGTAATTTAATCAGGTATTGCAATGAAATGATAAAATGCCCATGTGTGTCAATATTCACACTGGGCATGGGTCTAAACACATATACAACTCCGCCGACTTGGGTGAAATAGAAATCCAAATAGTTTTATTGATTTATCAATAGATATTACTTATAGATAATGGCTTGAGGCCCGCTTGCGGCAGTAACTTATGACAGCAGAGGGAGACAATGCCATGCGAATCAAATCAGCCCATTACATTTTGTTGGGATGTTCCATCATGCTCGCCAGTTGTGGCGGCGGGGGCAGTGCAACAAGCAGCGACACAACCAGTCGCGATACTTCCGCTTTTCCAGTCAGCCTGATGGTGGCAGCACCCACCGACGTGGAAACCGTGGGTTCACGCCTTGCTGATGGGGCTGCGGCCAGAAGCAGTGCGGCGAGGATTACCTATGCCTCCGCCTTGCAGCGTATTGACGCCTTGCTGGATGGTACCACGCCATTACGCAATATATTTACACCCGAGCTTTTTTACCGTTTGGCCAGTAATGCTGGCTGCTATGGTCCTGAACTCAAGTATCAAAATAATCCTGACGGCGCGACGCCAAATAATGGCACGTTGCCGACAGGCGATCTCGGTATCTGGCAGGAAACCGACCCCACCACCGGCCACGCCTGTGTCGCAGCCCAACTGAACAGCCGCATGAAGGGTATGCGTGACCGTTCCATGGCTGGCCTGATGGTACTGGCCAGCATGATTGACCGGGTGTATGCAGTCGGGGGAACGCTTCCCGCATCCGGCAGCAGCACCAACCTGACGGCGGCCATGACGGCCCTCGGCATCCCTGATGTCACTTTCAATTCCATGATTCTGGGGAAAGACAGCGGTGGCAAGTGGAACTATACGGTTGATTTCACCTACACCCGCAGCGGCACGCCATACAGTGTGAAAATGCAGGTGACGCATAATCCGAATACAAGCACTTCTTACAACGGCGTTATCCAATATCAGGTACAGGACACGTTCACTGGCGGCAACTGCCCATCCAGTGCTGCTACCCGTCAGGGCAGCGTGGTGTATGAACGGGTATCCGCTGATGAAATGAAAGTTGAAGCCCGCGAAGCTGATTTCTGTAGCCACGGAGCCATGAGCGGCAGTTATCTGGCGGATGGTCGGCTTGATCCCGCCGACAAATACAATGCAGGCACCAACCCGGATGGATGGGGCAACAACTTCAACCAGTTGGGCGCGGAATACAAGCTTTCCAACCTGAGCGGCAAGTATGCCTATAGTTGGCAGGCAGGGCCGGGGGATTCCCACAGTCGCGTCTTCAACATGGGGGTCAACGACCTTGATCCACTGGATGGGGAAGCATGGTTTGGCTTCGGGGTGCCGGTGGATACCCCGTCAGGCATAGGCACGGTTGGCCAGATCAAGGGCATGATCTGTAACTGGGCGGGGCCGGGTGGCAGCCATGCAGAACAGGAATATGCCCAGCGGCAGTTTTTCCGGTACAACAGCACGTCCGGCAAGGTTGAGGTCGCCACAGGCGGTTCCGACATTACCTATGCCCCTACTAATGCCTGCACTTATGACGGTAGCGGCACATTCCAGTATGACCGGGATTTGAGCGGCACGCTGGATGCAAGCACAGTCGATGTTGCTACTGTCAAAACCGGCGCTTCGGGAGCCAGCGAACTTGAGTTTGACCTGTTCCCGGCGGCAGGAACCCCGTATTCGGTCATGACTATCGAAGATGCTGTGGCTACCAGGGGGTACACCCAGCCTGATACGCCGCTTTCGCCGCTGCCTTGACGCTCCGCTGCTTACATTTGAGCATAGACAACAACCGTTCATCAAAAATAAATATCCCCCGCCTTGCGGCAGGGGGTATAAATAGAGTCGAGACAGGGCAAGGCGCTTTATTGTTATTGATGATTAAGCCTGCTCTCTACCTCTTGGGGCTTGCTGGTAAATTTCTTTTTGTTTCGTCGTTCTGACACTTTCTGAGAGTCTATGGTGCAACCCTCGTGCCAATCCGATTCAAAACTCACAATGCATTGATTTAACTTGAATAGCCGTGTCTATATCCAAATGTGACACACCTCAGGTGGATGGAATAACTGTAGAAAAGTGACACCTGTGGCAGCCCGGTAATGACAAAGTTGCCAAGCGGAGTATCATTTACCTGAGTTCGTCTGACAGAAGGAATAGCCCATGATCCGCTTTACCAGCCCCGCCGGAGCCAGTGTTTCAATGTTTGACAAGGACGCCAAAGCGCTGATCCGCATGATGGGTCACAGCGGTGCGATTCCCAGCGCCATTCGTGCCGAAGACATTGCTTCCGCCCTGGGTAAGCTGGAAGCTGCCTTGCAATCCGAGGAGGCCAGGGCAACAGAAACCAAACAGGAACATCCGTTGCAAGACGGCGCTGAGGAAAAGGCGGTAGCCGTCAATGTCCGTGCTTACCCTCTCGTTCAATTGTTGAAAGCGGCGGCGGAAAAGCAGAAAAACGTGATGTGGGAGCAGGATCGCGCATTCTTCTAGCCAGCATGGCAAACACGCCCAAAAGATGTTGCCAATAATCCGTATTTGCCTGAACTCATAAACTCTGTTAATTTCTGAAGCGACATCGGAATCATAACAATAATGTGAGTGAACGGGATTCATGAAATATCTCGCCCAGAGTGTCTGGATGGTGATGCTGAGTGTCGCCATCAGTGTGGCCGCCGAAGCTGCACAAATCGTCACCCCGTCCCAAAGCAGCCTGTCCACCGGGGCAGAGGCTTTTGTATTTACGCCTGTGTATACAATATCCAGCCCGCAAACCGCCACATTGACTGGCTTGGGACTACGCATTCATTTCAACTCCAGTGCTGTGCAGTTCAACGGTGTTACCAGCCCGTATGCGTATGGCCTGCAACCCGTGGGAACGATAACGGCAGATACGGAAGATTTCGACGCCGACCCCCTGACAGACAGCTATTTCGTGGTGGGCTGGGTTGACCTGACAGCCCGCTGGCCGGGTACGGGCATGGTGCCACTGAATTTGCTGGCGGCTTCCTTTCAGCCCCAAGCCGGTTTTACTGGCATAACCCACATCCGCACCACCGCGACGGTAACGGCGGATGCGGCAGCTTTCCAGAGTACGCCCATGACTGTGACGCTGACGGGGAGTCCGCCTGCTGTACAGGTGCGGGCTTTCCTGCAAGGCTCATATGTAATGCTTGACGGCAAGATGCGTGACAGTTTGCGGGAAAGTGGTGTGTTGCCAGCAAGCCAGCCTTATGCAGGCTTTGGTTACAACGGCAGCGAAACGGCCTCGCCTGCGCTGCTGGCTATGACGGGGAACGATGCGCCAGTCGACTGGGTGCTGGTGGAATTGCGTGACAGTACGAATCCGCAAACTATCGTGGCCACCCATGCAGCCCTGTTGCAACGCGACGGGGATGTGGCAAGTGCTGCCGACGGTGCAACAACACTCACATTTACCGGCATTGCGCCCGGCAGTTATTACCTCGCCTTGCGTCATCGTAACCATCTTGGCGTTATGAGTGCAGCGCCAGTGGTGTTTTCCGGCGCGCCTGTTCTGGTGGATTTCACCGCCGCAACAACCGCTGTTTATGGCAGCACCGATATTCGCCTGCCAGCCGCCAGTGTGCGCATGCTGCCCAGTGGCGATGCCAACAATGATAGCAAGCTGATTGCGGATGGCCCTGAAAACGACAAGAACACCGTGCTCGCCGTGGTAATGGTTGATGCAGGAAATAGTGAAATCAACACCAATTTCCAGGCCAGTGGCTATAAGGTCACTGACCTGAATATGGATGGCAAAACCGTGTTTGCCGGGCCGGGCAATGACGTCAATATCCTGCTGGGTAATGTCCTGCTGCACAGCGCCAACACCACCAGCAGCACCAATTACATCGTGCGCGGGAGCATGCCATGATCAAACGTATCCCCTGTTTCTTTATACCCTTGTTGCTATTAGTGATGACGGGGGTGCAGGCGGCGGAGCAGCACGGCAAGACAGGGCCGGAAACTTTCCAGGGCGATGTCGTCCAGCGCATCAAACCAGCATTACATCTTGCACCCGCCAGCACCAATGCGCAGCGAAGAAGCGCTCAGGTGACAGCGGATGCCAGTTTTACCCTGCCTGCGCTGTCGACGGACGAAATCAGCCAGTTGCAGAATGCCTCGCAGGAAAAGGCTTACCGCGTGGGCATTGGCCGCACCCTGCCTGCCAATCTGGGGGAATGGATCGACCTTTCCACCTGGAATTGGTCGGCTGTCAGCGGCGGGCGGGCAGCACGTTTCACCCTGACATCCAGTGGTGCGGCGCGGTTGCGGGCGCAATTGCAAACCGGCCAGTGGCCAGTCGGGGTGGAATTGCACAGCTATTCACCTGCCAACCCCACCGATGTATCCGGCCCCTACGGCGAACCAGCCAACCTGTTCTGGACGCCGACAGTAAAAGGCGACACGCTGGCACTGGAACTGTTCCTGCCGGATGGGATTCAACCCCAGAATGTGCAGCTTGCGATTCCGCAGCTCTCACACCTGATTGTCGACCCGGCGGCTTCCACCCTGAAAAATACCAGCATTTACAAGGCTGACACCGACTACTCCAGTTGCCAGGTCGACATTGCCTGCGCTGATGCCAGTTGGCAGGAAACCGGCGAGGCCGTGGCACGCTATGTGTTTACCGATACCGACGGATACAGCTATTTGTGTTCCGGCACGCTGCTGACGGACAAGGATACCTATACCCAGATTCCCTACTTCCTTACTGCTGCACACTGCGTCAGCAATGCGGCAGCGGCGGGGAGCATGGATTTTTTCTGGCATTACCAGAACACCAGTTGCGGTGGCAGTGGCGCTACCCCGGTACAATCCAGCGGTGGCGCGCAATTGCTGGCTACCCGCGCGGAACTCGACTCCACGCTCGTCCAGTTGAACAACAATCCACCGGTCGGAGTTACGCTATCCGGCTGGACGCTTACGCCCCTGAGCAGCAACCAGGCCATTACCGGCATTCACCACGCATTGGGCGGGCCAAAACGCTATTCCACAGGAAACTTCGACACACGGGTGCGGATTGAGGCATCTTCCGCTGGTTTTGCCGTCATTCCCGACAGCAACGGGGATTTCTCGGCTGTGACCTGGAATAAGGGCATCACCGCCCCCGGTAGTAGCGGCTCTGGCGTATGGGTGGTGGAAAACGGCGTGCATTACCTCAACGGCTCGCTGCTGGGCGGCTCGTCGGATTGCGCGAATACGGATTCACCCGACGAATACAGCCGTTTCGAACGTTTCTACCCTTATGTCAGCAGTTGGGTGGATACTCCCGGAACGCCCCCTTCCCTCCATCTGCTGAATACCAACAACCCGCCAACGGCTTTGCGGGAGGGCGTGATCATCACACGTTACCTACAAGGAACACGCGGCAATGCGCTGCTACAGGATGTTACCAGTATCAGCGTCAATACGGTTGAGCTGGAAAATGCGCTGGCTGCACTGGTTCCCGTACTCGACATCGACGCTGACGGCAATACAGATGCGGGAACGGATGGAATGCTGCTGATCCGCTACCTGCTTGGCTTGCAGGGTGCGCCATTGCTGGCAGGGCTGGATCTGACAGGCTCAGGCCGAACCAGCGCGGCGGATATTCAGGCTTATATCGAAACGCTACTGGCGCAGTCCTGAATAAAAAAAGCCCGACTCAAAGGCCGGGCTTCCCGCTATGAACCATGACAGACCTAGCAATATCTGCCATAGCGACTACCCTCACTAGCGGTTGGAAAAGCAGAATCAGACTTGCGGGAAATGTTCGTTAAAGCAAATGTGCACATAAAATTGAGAAATGTCAACAAGTAGTTGATATTAAAAATATTATTATTCTCTAACGTTGCACCGCACAAAAGCAGTCGAATGCCAAAAGGCTTGTCAGTCTGGAGGGTATGCCTGTATAAACCTTCATTCTACCTCCGTGTAATTCCCGTTTATCAGAAGCCACAGCGACATGTACGAATATATTGATGATCCCGCCAAACTGGCCGCACTGCTCACCCGGCTGGACAAGGCAGAGTGGGTAACGCTGGATACCGAATTCATCCGCGAAAAAACCTATTACCCGCGCCTATGCCTGATCCAGATTGCCAGTTCCGACACACTGGCCTGCATTGATCCACTGCAAATCGGCGACCTTACGCCTTTCATCGACTGGTTAAATGAACCTCAGCGCCTGAAAGTGTTGCACGCCGCCTGGCAGGATATGGAAATCTTCCACCACCTCGGTGACAAGGTTCCTGCGCCCCTTTTTGATACCCAGGTAGCAGCCGCTGTACTCGGGCTGGGCGACCAACTGGGTTATGCGCGTCTGGTAGAACAACTGCTGGGGATTCCCCTCGACAAATCCCAGTCACGTACCGACTGGTCACGCCGCCCGTTAAGCAGCAAGCAACTGGAATATGCCATCGACGACGTGCGTCATCTGCGCGATGTTTATCTGCTGCTGCGCGAACAACTGGAAAAACTTGGGCGTTTGCACTGGCTCGACAAGCCTTTCCAAAAACTGGCTGACCCTGCCACCTATGCCGTCAACCCACGCACGGTGTGGGAGCGGGTCAAGAATGTGCAAATCCTCAAGCCGCGCCAACTCGCTATCCTGCGTGAACTGGCGGCATGGCGGGAAGAGCGCGCTTTGCACAAGAACATTCCGCGCCGCTGGATCATTTCCGACGAAATACTGGTGGATCTGGCACGCATGAAGCTCAACACGCCCGATTCCATGCACCAGATTCGGGGTTTGACCGGTGAGCAGATTGATCGCTACGCCAGGGAGTGGCTGGACTGCATTGCCCGCGCCAAAGCCCTGCCGGAAAGCGAATGGCCGCAACTGCCACGCCGCCGTAAACTGACGCCGGAAATGAGCGTGGTCACCGACCTGCTGATGACTTTGCTCAACCAGATCGCCGACGAAAACGGCATTTCCGCGCAGATGGTGGCCACCCGCCAGCAAGTCGAAAAAATGCTGGAAGAAGGCCGTACCACCCTTTCCGACGACTGGCGCGGCGCGTTGGTCAACGAGCTGTTTACCGAGGTGCTGAATGGAAAAACCTGCATCCGCGTGCGTAATCAGCAAGTAGTGGTGGAAAGCTGATATTGTTACTATTCCGGGTAAGAATTCCTGTATTTGAAGGCTGTTTATGACCGAACGTACCGCCAGCGTGGAACGCAACACGCTCGAAACCCAAATCCGTGTCAGCATCAATCTCGATGGCACGGGCAAATCCCGCTTTGACACCGGCATCCCGTTTCTGGAGCACATGCTGGATCAGGTCGCGCGCCACGGCATGATCGACCTGGATATCGAATGCAAGGGCGACAAACATATCGACGACCACCACAGCGTGGAAGATATTGGTATTACCCTGGGGCAGGCGTTCGCCAAAGCCGTGGGTGACAAGAAAGGCATCCGCCGTTACGGGCACGCCTATGTGCCGCTGGATGAGGCGCTGTCGCGCGTGGTGATCGACTTTTCCGGCAGGCCAGGGCTGGAACACCAGGCCGACTACCTGCGTTCGCACATCGGCCAGTTCGACACCGACCTGTTTTACGAATTCTTCCAGGGCTTTGTGAATCATGCGCTGGTGACGCTGCACGTCGACAACCTGAAAGGGCGTAATGCGCACCACATTGCCGAAACCATTTTCAAGGCGTTCGGACGTGCGCTGCGCATGGCACTGGAACCCGATCCGCGCATGGCGGGCATCATGCCTTCCACCAAAGGGAGCCTGTGATGCAAAAAATCGCCATCATCGACTACAACATGGGCAATCTGCACTCGGTGGAACGCGCTGTGTCACACGCAGCAGGCGGCAATGCCACAGTTGCGATCACTTCCGACCCCGACATGATCATGCAGGCTGACCGGGTAGTGTTTCCGGGGCAAGGTGCGGCGCGTGACTGCATGCGCGAACTGGAAACGCGCGGCATGGCCGAAGTGGTGCGCGAAGTCATCCAGACCAAGCCGTTCCTCGGTATTTGCATGGGGATGCAGGTGTTGATGCAGCATTCCGAGGAAAACGGTGGCATCGAATGTCTGGGGTTGTACCAAGGCAATGTGCGCTATTTCGGCAACGTGCATCAGGAAATCGGTGTGCGCTTGAAGATTCCGCAAATGGGCTGGAACCAGATCTGGCAGCAGGTGGAACATCCGCTGTGGAACGGCATCAAGGATGGCGCGCGTTTCTATTTCGTGCACAGCTACTACGTTGAGCCGATCACGCCGGACTTGATTGCCGGGTCGACGGAATACGGCATCAGCTATGCGTCGGCGATTGCGAAAGACAACGTGTTTGCGATTCAGGCGCATCCGGAAAAGTCGGCGGATGATGGGTTGAAACTGCTGGAAAACTTCGTTAACTGGCAACCATGACATTTTACTGCACGCGAATTGCGCAATAACAAGCTGATGGTGCAAACGATGGAACACCGGTTATTTGCAGACTGAGCGTAAAGGTAAGGGTAATGCCAGCAGGAATGTGGAAAAAAATCCGCCTTCCTGCCCATTGGCTATACTGACAGCGAAACCCCAATGACAGGAGGTCACTGTGGCGCATCCTGACTTTCCTTTGTTCCGCTGGCTGCTGCTGGCGGTTGTTTTGGTGCTGTTATTTGCCTTGCCAGCCCCCGTCGCTGCTGAGGTGAAAGCGGTGAAAATCGTTGGTGGGCTGGATCATCCCTGGAGCATGGTATTCCTGCCTGATGGTGAAATCCTTGTCAGCGAACGCCCCGGCACGTTACGCCGCATCCACAACGGCGAATTGCTCAAAGCGCCCGTCAGTGGCCTGCCGGAGATTGAAGAACACGGCCAGGGTGGCCTGCTGGGGCTTGCCTTGCATCCGCAGTTTGCTGCCAACCGCTGGCTGTATTTCGCCTACGCAGGCCAGGGCAAAGGTGGCTACAGCACCCATCTGGCGCGCGGGCAGTATCAGGATGGCGCACTCAGTAAAGTACAAACCCTGTTTGAAGCTACCCCGAAATCATTTGCCGGGCAGCATTTCGGCGGGCGGATTGTGTTCGACCGCGCGGGTTATCTCTACCTCACCCTCGGTGACCGGGGCGAGCGTGACAATGCCCAAATGCTGGAAAACCATGCGGGCAGCCTGATCCGCCTGCACGATGACGGGCGCATTCCTGCCGACAATCCGTTCGCCAACACCCCCGCAGCCAAACCGGAGATCTACAATTACGGCCACCGCAACATGCAGGGTATCGCGCTACACCCCCAAACTGGTCAGATATGGACATGCGAACATGGCCCGCAGGGTGGCGATGAAATCAATATCGAACGTGCCAAAGCCAACTACGGCTGGCCGGTCATCACTTACGGCGAAGAATACGGTGGCGGTGACGTCGGCACGGGCATCACCGCAAAGGAGGGCATGGAACAGCCAGTACTGTACTGGACGCCATCGATTGCCCCTTCCGGGATGACGTTCTACAGCGGGGACAAATATCCCGGCTGGCAGGGCAGCCTGTTGGTCGGCTCACTCAAGTTTGAGCGGGTTTCGCGCGTCACGCTGGATGGCGATCGTTTCGTTTCCGAGGAAAACCTGCTGGATCATGCCATTGGCCGTATCCGCGACATCCAGCAAGCCCCTGATGGCTATCTGTACGTGCTGACCGATGAGGGCAACGGCGGTCTTTACCGGCTGGAGTAAACGGGGAAACTGGCGGTGGCCGCGCACATCACTCCCGCCAGTTCGCCAGCTCCGTCACGATCAGGTTGATGATCTCGCGCACTGGGGTAATGTTCCGGGTTGATACTTGATGCCAGTGTAACGGGTGATATTTCAGAGGTTGAAAGTTACATCCAGTTCGTAAGAATGAATATTTCCGGAGTCATAATCTGTTGACATTTTGAGCGCTTTAATTATAATCATTTATGTTCTTGATTGGCTTTTTATCAACACGAACCATGAGAAGAAATAGTGGGTGCCTTAATTAAATCATTGTCTTTAAACTCTTCTTTTGAGTTATTTGCGTTGTCTACTGCCATAATTGTCATTATATTTTTAATGATAATCTATATAATTGCTTTTGTTCAAGGACGAGAGGTTTCTTTTTGGCCTCTTCGCATAGGAAGTCGCCCTAAAAATAATAGCAAAGATAAAAGCCTTCATTGCTTTCCAAATGTATCAGAGTCCTCTGATTTAAATCGAGGTAAGTCTACTCAAGAAGGTTCACTTTTTGAGGGTTTGAAAGTTAATTTGCTGAGCAATTCCAGATTGCCACAAATACCAACTCCATCCACTTATAATCCTGTTTATCCAAATGAATCATACCGTTTAAGGGTTCAAGGAGATGCACATCGCGATTTAGATGTCAGAGCTTTCAAGAGATCCCTTGAGTTATTAAGAAATAAAGAGAATATTATTGCTTTAGATATTGGCTGTGGATCAGGCTACGTGACTAAAGATAGATTCGATAGCTTTGAAAATTTTAAGAAAATATTTGGCATCGATAATAGTCATTCCGCAATTAATGAGGCATTAAAGATTAAAGATGAAAGATATACGTTTGCTGTTATTGATATTGAAAGCCCCTCCTTCAAAGATAGTATTTTTAAATTAAAAGGCGCAGAAAGTGGAGTTGACTTTATTTTTAGCAGCTTTACTCTGCATCATTTGAGTGATCCTATTTCCATACTTAAAACACTTAAGGAAATATTAAAGCCAACAGGTGTTCTTGTAATTAGGAGTCCAGATGATGGTTCAAAAATTTGCTATCCAGATAACGATATTATGGAGAAAATAATTGACGTAAGTAGCAATGCAAAAGGAATTTCAGATAGATTTCATGGGCGCAAAGCTTACTTCCAATTAAAATCATCAGGATTTAATTATATTGATAGCCTTTATAGTATAACGGATACTGTTGGTCGTTCTTCAGAGGAAAGGTTGAAAATATTTGATGAAAGCTTTTCCTATCGATCTGATTATGTGAAACGGCAATTAGAATCCGGGGATGAGTCAGCAAGGGAGAATTATAATTGGCTTATTGATGCCTTAAAATATTTGAGAAAAAGATTTTATTCTGATGATCTTATGTATTATATGGAGGTACAGTACGTATTAATAGCGCAAAGATAAGAGTGTAGGACTACTGACATAACTAATTGTGTCTTTGTGCAGGTTGATGTTGTAATTGTAGTCATAGCCGCCGATAAAGGTTTCGACCTTGACCCGATGGCCGACGAAACGGACTTGGGCAGCCTGCACATCCTGTTCGCTGTGACAGATCGCTACGCCATCACCACCGCCGGAGGGGGCCGCCAGCTTGATGACGAACGGCAGTTCCCATTCCTCACGCCAGCATTTACCCGCAAAGGTTGCAGCGTCATACACCTTGTAGGGAATACAGTGTGAGGAAATCTCCGCCATGCACCCCTTGTCATTGAGCTGCACAATCACCTCAGGATTTGCCAGATAATAGTGATCGCTGGCAATCTGGTCGGGCGGATAAGGGTGCGGAACTACCAGTTTCGACTCGGGGTGGTTGCCGAGAAATTCCAGATAGGTATGCCCGCCTGCGTATTGCACCACCTCGCCCATTTGCCCACCGAAATGTTCGCGGAAAAAGCCATGCCACCAGTCGTTCAGGTCACGGGCAGGATCAACTACACCCTCCTTGACCAGCGTGGTGGCTTCGCCCCCGATCAGCAGGAAACGCGCTGTCTGACAGGTCAGGTACTGGGTGGAGCGGCAGTAGTAATAATGGCAGTTGCCGGGCTGGTCATAGTCGGCGTAATAGGGGTAACGCGGCATGTGGATGCCATTGATGCCTGTGGCATAGGCGTCGCTGACGGTGCAGCCGGTATAACGTTCAAGCATGGTGGCGCGTTACCTTGTAAGGATGGGGCATATCGTGGAAATGCGGGGAGCGGTAACACGTTAACAAAACATTGCTTCAATGATATGACAACAGCTGCCTGTCAAGGCTCTGGCGAAATCTATCATTCCATCAATAAATTTGATTATCCAAGATAAAATTTTTTATTGATTCCTTGACCTGCATCAAGCACTATCGGACTACACTGTATTTCAGTAATTCCTTATTTAGTTACATACTGATTATGACTACCCAGACAAACCAGGCAACCGAGATCAAAAGCACCACGTGCTATATGTGCGCGTGTCGTTGTGGCATCAACGTTCACCTCAAGAATGGCGAGGTGAAATACATTGAGGGCAACCCGGATCATCCGCTCAACAAGGGCGTGATCTGCGCGAAAGGCTCCTCCGGCATCATGAAGCAGTATTCCCCTGCGCGTCTGACCACGCCGCTGCGCCGCAAGGCCAATGCGACCCGTGGCGAAGGCCAGTTCGAGCCGATTAGCTGGGAAGAAGCTTTCGACACGCTGGAAACCCGCCTCAAGCACATCCGTGCAACCGACCCGAAAAAGTTCGGCCTGTTCACCGGACGTGACCAGATGCAGGCGTTGACCGGTTTGTTCGCCAAGCAGTTCGGCACACCCAACTACGCAGCACACGGCGGTTTCTGCTCGGTCAATATGGCAGCGGGCATGATTTACACCATCGGTGGTTCCTTCTGGGAATTCGGTGGCCCTGACCTGCACCACGCCAAACTGTTTGTGATGATCGGCACGGCGGAAGACCACCATTCCAACCCACTGAAAATCGAGCTGGGCGAGTTCAAGCGCAACGGCGGGCGCATGATTGCGATCAACCCGGTGCGTACTGGTTATGCTGCGGTAGCTGACGAGTGGATTCCGATCCGCCCCGGCACCGACGGCGCATTGTTGCTGGCGATTACCCGCGAAATCATTGAGCAGGGGCTGTACGACCGCGACTTCGTGGTGAATTACACCAACGGCCCGGAACTGGTCAATATGGACCCGAAAAGCAGCGAATACGGCATGTTCCTGCGCTTTGAAGTGCCGCTGGAAGAAGGCTGTTTTGACCCGCAAAACAAGCTGTGGTGGGATCGCGACCTCAACAAGCCGATTTCCACCCATACCCCCGGTGCTGACCCGTTCCTGATCGGCGAATTCAAACTGAAAGATGGCACACCCGTGAAGCCATCCTTCCAGTTGCTGCGCGAGCGGGTGGAAGCCTACACCCCGGAATGGGCGGAAGGCATTACCGGCATCCCCGCAGCCACCATCAAGCGTCTGGCGCACGAGATGGGCATTACCGCGCGTGACCAGAAAATCGAACTGCCGATTGCCTGGACTGACGTTTGGGGCAATGAGCACGAATCCGTCACCGGCAACCCGGTGGCATTCCATGCCATGCGTGGGCTGGCGGCGCATTCCAACGGTTTCCAGAGCATTCGCGCGCTCAGCATCCTGATGTCGCTGCTGGGCACTATTGACCGTCCGGGCGGCTTCCGCCACAAAGCACCGTATCCGCGCCCGATTCCGCCTTGCCCAAAAACGCCGACTTCCCCGGATGATGTGAAACCCAACACCCCGCTGGAAGGTATGCCGCTGGGCTGGCCTGCCGACCCGGATGACTTGTTCGTCGATGAAAAAGGCGAACCGGTGCGCATCGACAAGGGTTTCTCATGGGAATACCCGCTCTCCGTGCATGGCCTGATGCACAACGTTATCACCAATGCGTGGCGCGGCGACCCGTACAAGCTCGACACCCTGCTGATCTTCATGGCGAACATGGCGTGGAACTCGTCCATGAACACCACCGAAGTGCGCAAGATGCTGGCGGACAAGGATGAAACGGGTGAGTACAAGATTCCGTTCCTGGTAGTATGCGATGCGTTCCATTCGGAAATGACCGCCTTTGCCGACCTGATCCTGCCGGATACCACTTATCTGGAACGTTACGATGTCATGTCGATGCTGGACCGCCCGATTTCCGAATACGACGGCCCGGTGGATTCGGTGCGGATTCCGATCCTGCCGCCGACTGGTGACTGCAAGCCGTTCCAGGAAGTGCTGATTGAGCTGGCTACGCGCATGAAGTTCCCGGCATTCGTCGATGGCGAAGGCAAGCGCAAGTTCCGCGATTACCCGGATTTCATCATCAACTTTGAAACCGCCCCAGGTTCCGGCATCGGCTTCCTCAGTGGCTGGCGTGGCCAGAGCGGGGAAAAGACCATGCGCGGCGCACCCAACCCCAACCAGTGGGAACAGTACGCCAAGAACAACTGCATGCATCACCATGTGATGCCCAAGTCTTACCAGTACATGCGCAACTGGAACATGGGCTACCTGCAATGGGCGAAGGCCAACGGTATGACCCGTCACGCCGAACCGATCAATATCCACCTGTATTCCGAGGTGCTGCACAAATTCCGCCGCGCCGCCCAGGGTGTGTCGCACGGCAAGCAGCCACCTGAGCGCCTGCGTAAACGGGTGGAACGTTTCTTCGACGCGCTGCCGTTCTATTACGAGCCGCTCGAAAACGAGATGATCAACAAGAACGATTTCCCACTCAGCGCCCTCACCCAGCGCCCGATGGCGATGTACCACTCGTGGGATTCGCAGAATGCGTGGTTGCGCCAGATTCATGCGCACAACTACCTGCACATGCACCCGAGCGTGGGCGAGAAATACGGCTTTGAAGATGGCGACTGGGTATGGGCGGAATCCGTGCATGGCCGGGTGCGTTGTCAGGCGCGTTACTCGCAATCCGTCGAGCCGAACACGGTGTGGACGTGGAACGCCATCGGCAAGGCATCCGGTGCGTGGGGTCTGGAAAAGGACGCCAACGAATGCCAGCGCGGTTTCCTGCTCAACCACCTCATCGGCGAAGAGCTGCCCAACCAGCCGCAAGGCCAGCACTATTCCAACTCCGACCCGCTGACCGGTCAGGCGGCCTGGTTCGATGTGCGGGTGAAAGTCTACAAGGCGGACAAGAAGGAACAAGGCTCCACCTTCCCGCAATTCCCGACCCAGCCGCGTTACCCCGGCATGGCCAAGCCGGTGGGCAAATGGCAGACCTTCATCGGCGGTTCCGGCCTGTTCAAGAATCGGTTCAAAGGGGGCAAGTAATATGACCCAGTTAGCGTTAGTCATTGACCTGAACGTCTGCGTGGGCTGTAGTGCCTGCGTCACTTCCTGCAAGGAATGGAACACCTCCGGCGAAAGCGGCGGCGGGATGTCAGACAAGAACCCGTATGGCAAAGACCCGACGGGCACGTTCTTCAACCGCGTGCAAACCTTTGAAGTAGGCGAATACCCGAAAGTGGAAACCGTGCACTTCCCGAAAAGTTGCCTGCACTGCGAAGACCCGCCGTGCGTACCAGTATGCCCGACGGGTGCGAGTTACAAGCGCAAGGAAGACGGCATTGTGCTGGTCGATTACGACAAGTGCATCGGCTGCAAGTACTGTTCGTGGGCTTGCCCTTACGGCGCACGCGAAATCGACGAAAAGCAGAAGGTGATGAAGAAATGCACCCTGTGCGTCGACCGCATTTACGACATGAGCCTGCCGGAAGAGCGCCGCAAGCCGTCCTGCGTCCTCGCTTGCCCCACCAGCGCCCGCCTGTTTGGCGATGTGCATGACCCGGATTCGGAAGTATCCACGGCGATTGCGGAACGCGGAGGCTACCAGTTGATGCCGGAATGGGGCACGCGCCCGTCCAACCATTACCTGCCACGGCGCAAGACCAAGGCGCATGTAACGGAAGAAGCCCTGCATCGCATTGATAACCCGTTGAAGAAAGAAGAGCAGCGCACGCCGGTCAGCTCCGACCTGCCAACGCTGGACGACTTCCTGTTCTAAGGAGATTAGGTTTTATGCATCCTGCATTTTCGGTTATTTTTCTGACGACGCTGATCGGTGCGGGTCAGGGTCTGTTTCTGGCGCTGTATACCGGTCAGGTTTACAACACTTTCGGGGTGGTTGGCGATGCTGCACCTAGCAGCCTGTATATTGCCGGTACTTTTCTGGTGCTGGTCCTGATGGGGCTGGGGCTGTTTGCGTCCTTCTTCCATCTGGGGCGGCCTGAACGGGCGTGGCGGGCAGCTACCAAGTGGAAAACCTCCTGGCTGGCGCGCGAAGTCATTGTGTTGCCTGCGTTCAGTGGTATGGCGTTCATCTGGGGGGCACTGCACTATTTCAATATTGACCCGGTGCTGGTTACGACCGGCACGGTGGACATCAGCTTGAGCCTGGTCGTGGGGCTGCTGGCAGGTTTGCTGGCACTGTTGCTGTATCTGTGCACCGGGATGATTTACGCCGCGATCAAGTTCATCCAGGAATGGGCTTCGCCGCTGACGGTGATTAATTACACCCTGCTGGGACTGGCTTCCGGCTTTTCGCTGGCGGCGGCGCTGGCGGCGTGGTTTGGCAGCAGCCTGACCAATGCGTATGCGGGCTGGACACTGGTGTTCACGCTGGTGGGTTTCGGTACGCGCATGTTTTCGCTGTACCGCAATGGCCGCATCAAGCGCAAGAGTACCGCCTGCACCGCAATTGGGGTGCGTCACCCGAAGATTCGCCAGATTTCACAGGGGGCGATGGGTGGCTCGTTCAATACCCGCGAGTTCTTCCACCACAAGAGTCCGCAGTTTGTGCAGACCGTCAAGGTGTTTTTCCTGATTACGGTTTTCATTGTGCCGATAACGCTGGTGGTGATTGGCTGGTCGAACCACCTGTTTACCCTGCTGGCAGCGGCTGCACTGGTGCAGTATGTTGGCTTGCTGGCGGAACGCTGGTTCTTCTTTGCACAGGCCAACCATCCGCAGAATCTGTACTATCAGGCGACTTGATCGCATTCTGATAGTACAGATGAAAACGCCCGCAAATGCGGGCGCTTTTGTTAGTATGCAGGCACTTCTTTCCAGCAACACAACAGACAAGGTTTACCGTGGCAATCAAACCAACCATCTACAAAGCCAGAATTGCATTATCGGATATGGAACGGGGTTACTATGACGCCCTGAACCTGACCATTGCCCAGCATCCCTCCGAAACCCTTGAGCGCATGATGGTGCGGATTCTGGCCTACTGCCTCAATGCTCAGGAAGGGATTGAGCTGACCAAAGGGCTGGAAGATGTTGAAGAACCGGCAGTCTGGGTACGCACTATGGATGAGCAGATAGCGCTGTGGATTGATCTGGGTGAACCCACCCCGGAACGGGTAAAAAAGGCTACCCATCGGGCGAAAAAAGTGTGTGTCTACAGCTTTAACAGCAAGTCGGATGTCTGGTGGTCACAAAATGCGAACAAGTTCAGCCAACTGGATGCCTCGTTTTACCGCATCCCGTGGGAGGAGGCGGAAGCACTGGCCGCGCTGGTAAATCGCACCATGGATTTGTCGGTTACGATTACCGGCGATTCCGCCTATGTCGCAGGTGATAATGGTGAGGTGGAGGTGCAGTGGGAAGTGTTGCAGGCGCGGTAGTCTGCTGCTCAAGCAAATTTCAGTTCCTGCTGTACTGGCATCCCTGCTGGCATTACTTCAGGCTCCCCGCAAAGCCGGTTCAAAAAATCCACCACTGACAAACCTAGCTCATACGCCATGTTCGCAGGAACGGCATTTCCAATCTGTTTATATTGCGAAGTTAATGCCCCCTTGAATTGCCAATCATCCGGGAAAGTCTGGATGCGGGCATATTCACGCACAGTGAATGGGCGGGTTTCTTCGGGGTGGCAGCGTTCAGTCTGTTTCTGGGCAGGTGCGCACGTTAATGTGAGGCAGGGCTCATCCCAATGCATCCGTCGAGCCATGCCGGTTTTGCCGCCACCGAGATAAAAGCTTTGCATCATGTAGGTCTTTTGCACATCTTCCGGCAAATCACGCCAGTAACCTCCGGGGGGGACTTGCGCCATCACGGCTGCCTTTTTTGCGGGGTAACCTTGCCCAGCCGAAACAGGCGCATCGCAGGGAAATAGTTCGCCTGCTTTCAACGCATCTTTGAGTGTGTATATCTTTTGGTAGGGGCGGGGCCAGTGGAATTTTACCAAGCCAGCAAGGTCGTTGCGGATGCCGACCAGCAACAAACGTTCGCGCTTCTGTGGTACGCGGTAAAAGATGGCTTTCATCAGGTGCGGTTCAAGCAGCGCATAGCCGAGTTCGTCAATGACGGAACGGATGTTTTCCAGCGTCCTGCCATTGTCGTGGTTGAGAAGGCCACGCACGTTTTCCGCCATGAACAGTTTGGGGTTGGTTTCCTTGACGGCACGGGCAAACTCGAAGAACAGTGTGCCACGGGCATCTTCAAAGCCCATTTTTTTGCCTGCATAGCTGAATGCCTGGCAGGGAAAACCACCTGTCAATACATCAATCTGGTTGTGGTAGGGGGTGAAATCCAGTTTGCCAATATCACCACATTGCACATTCCAGTGGGGGCGGTTGGCCTTGAGGGTGTCGCAGGCAGACTTGTCGATTTCGTTGAGCAGCACAGTATTCAGCCCTGCCTTTTCCAGCCCAATTGCCAAGCCACCTGCACCCGCGAACAGTTCAATGGTTTTGTAGGTATGGTCTGGGGTAATTTCCGGGCGTTTGGAATCATCAAAGATGAAGCGCAATTCCTCAAACTGCCGCAGTTGATCCTTGTTATAGAAGCGGTAGTTATTCATGGGGTTGCGTGTGGAAAGCAGCTTTCCGCTGTTATCCCAGCGGCGCAGCGTTTCTTTCGAGACACCCAACATATCGGCAACTTGTGCTACAGAATACATATCTAACCTTAAACAACCTTACACATGGTTATTATAGATGAAGACAAGGAAATTTGACTATAAAACAGGTAAGAAGTGTTGATTTAGGCTGATTAGTGGAAACATCATGATTGACCGCATCGACCAAGCTACCCGCTCACGCACAATGGCTGCAATCCGAAGCCGTGATACAAAACCGGAAAAATGGGTGCGCTCCGAGTTACACAAACAAGGTTTCCGCTTCCGACTGCACAACAAAAAACTACCCGGCTCCCCTGACCTCGTGTTGCGCAAGTACAATGCTGTCATATTCGTCAATGGCTGCTTCTGGCATCAACACCAAAACTGTAAAGTGGCACATATTCCCGAAACACGGCGGGAATTTTGGGAAAGGAAATTTGCCCGGAATGTGGCACGTGACCAAAAAGTGCTTTACCAACTCAAGGTGATGGGCTGGCGGGCAGCGGTGGTTTGGGAGTGTGGCCTGAAAAAGGGAATGCGTGAAGGTAGCCTTCATCGCTTGGTTACATGGCTACACAGTGACAATGAATATCTTGAAATGCCCGTCTATGCTGAATTCAGCGAACAGTGATCAGCCAAATGCCTTGTGGAAAAAATGCTTGGCAAACTCACGGTCAGCGAATCGGTACTCTGAACAACCTTCAATCACATCCGGCAAAGACGCAAATAACTGTGCCAATGCATCAGGCACGCCTGTTGCCAAAGCATAGAAGCTGTAACCGTCAATCTGGCGAACCAGTTGGTTGGCTGGGCGTGATTTTCCTTTGGTATTATCTGGCGGGATGAACTCTTTGTCGTAACGGGCACGAGATTTTGGGAGAATTTCAACATAATAGGCAGTAAACCCCTTATATTGATGCCCTTTCGTCATCACGCACGTCTCAAGTTGATCATAAACCTTCACCTTGTCAGACCCTTTGACCGTATTATATTTATTCTTGATTTCAGCAATGATCTTACGGTTCATTGATACAATATCCACTACGCTTCCAGTTTCAAGGTCATTCCAACCATTCAGTGAGCCAAGAATTTTCTGGTGGAAAGCGCCAACTTGATTCTGAAGCGTTTTCTGCGCTTGCCGCCTTTTTTCACCAATAGTCCAAGTTTCTTGGTCAACTTGAAAACCAGACATCTCAAACAACAGGGCGAAGGGGTCAATGACATTCCTGCTGAAGTTTTTGGTCGCTTTTTTCTGAGCATCATCTGCTGTTACCAATAGGTGTTTGACTGCCTGAAGAAGAGCCTCGTCTGAAATGAAACTGAGCATGGGCATGGGGGAACCTTAAAAAGAGCCTAAAAACTTCTGAGTGAATGGTGTCTAAAATACAGGATTAGCTTGAGGAAGGCACGCCCACCAATAGGAAAACCTCCTGCCTTGAGTGACAATCGGGAAGGAAGCCGATAAACGCTAGATGGTGGTGGCAAACCTACGTCCCAACATTTCTATACAAATCCATTGTTAGAAAATTTAATTGTATGGTTCTGAAATATTCCAGTCCATCACTCAACTCCCTGAAATCAGTAAGCCAACCTGCATGTCACCTCAAAGCACAGTAAGCTTTCCAAATACCACCCCATCAGGAGTACCCCCATGTTCGGAATGTTCAAGCAAGTCGAGATGCCCGACCCGCAAGCTGCCCTGCCGGGTCGCGCTGAAGCCATGTCGGTCGAAAACCGCCATTTCGTCAACGGCAATCCGATCCAGCCACCGTTTCCGCCGGGTATGCAACAGGCCATGTTCGGGCTGGGCTGTTTCTGGGGGGCGGAACGCAAATTCTGGCAAGTGCCCGGCGTCTACACCACCGCCGTCGGTTACGCCGCCGGTTACACCCCCAACCCCACTTACCGCGAAGTTTGCACCGGCATGACGGGCCACAACGAAGTGGTGCTGGTCGTGTTTGATCCGGCCAAAGTCAGTTATGCGGAATTGCTGAAAGTGTTCTGGGAAGCCCACAACCCCACCGAGGGGATGCGTCAGGGCAATGATGTGGGCACCCAGTACCGTTCCGGCATCTACACTTTTTCAGCGGAACAGAAAGCTGCCACCGAAGCCAGCCACGCCAGCTATCAGGCGGCGCTGGCCAAGGCCGGTTACAAGACCATCACCACCGAAATCCTCGCTGCTCCCGAGTTCTATTACGCCGAGGATTACCACCAGCAATATCTGGCGAAAAACCCCGGCGGTTACTGCGGGCTGGGCGGAACGGGTGTGACCTGCGCATAAACTGGCCGCCTCGCCAGAATCGCCGCAAGCGCATGGCCGTCTTTCACCCCAAGGAAATGCGAGCCATCGATCGGCCAGACTTCCGAACGCCCGGCCAAGGCGTACACCTTGTTCATGTTCTGGCTGTAGATTGGCACAAAGAAATCGAAAAGGTCCGGGTTCAACTGGTTATCCCGCATAATGGAAACGTAGCGGATAGCCGGATGCGGTTGGTGGTTCAGCCAGTACAGGAAACGCCCCGGCTCCTCGATGCGCATGTCGCGGTACAAATCTTCGGCATCATCCATCCACTTGCCGAAACCCATTTCGCTGGCGAACAGCCCCATTGGCGTATCATTGGCAAGGCAGGCCATGTCTGCGGCAGGCGTTCCCACATGTGGGGAGGCAATGGTCACCAGCGCTTCCACTGGCACATTGGCGAAGCGTACCAGCCAGCCGCGTGCTGCCAAACCACCCGCAGAATGCCCGACCAGGGTCAGCGGCTCGCCCCGTTCCACGTAAATGCGTTGCAGGTGGGCATTGAGCATTTGCGCCTGAAGCATGACCGGTGCACGGGCGGGCAAATCCACCGTGTAGAAAACTTTTTCCGGGTGGCCATTGAGGCGCTGCATATTCCAGGGGCCATTGGGCGTCATGAGGAAATTGCCTCCATCTACCCAGCCTGCCTGTTGTAGTCCAGGGGTCACGCCATCCATGCGCCAGTCCATGCCCTTACCCTGTAGGCCGTGGATCAGTACGGCAGTTTGCGCCCACAGGGTGGTGGGAAATAACACTATTGCAGATAGCAGCACTATCCAATGCAAGGTTTTCATGTCAACCTCCATTCTAACGGTTACTGTATTTTAGCTAATTCTAATATTTGGATATTACTGTATTGGGTTTGACCATGACAATCCGTTGCATTGCATTTGATCTGGATGACACATTGTGGGCTTGCAAACCGGTGATCCGGCAGGCTGAACAGCGTTTTTACGAATGGCTGGAAAAGCACTACCCGCGCATCACAGATAGCCACTCACCGGATGAATTGATCCATAATCGTGTGGCTTACATGCAGGGACGCCCCGAGTTGCATTATAATCTGACACGCCTGCGCAAGGACTGGATGACCGCGCTGGCCGCACAGCATGATTATCCGGAAACACTGGTGGAGCCGGGTTTCGAGGTGTTCTGGCTGGCACGCAATGAAGTCACCCTGTTCGACGGGGCGCGGGAAGTCCTGCAATCACTGGCAGAATGTTTCGTCACGGGCGTGATCAGTAATGGCAATGCCAACGTCCACCATATCGGCATAGGCCATTTGTTCCAGTTTGTGCACAGTGCGGAAGAGGCGGGGGTTGCCAAACCGCATCCGGACATTTTCCATCAGGCGCTGGCCAAGGCAGGGGTTGCCCCGCATCAGGCCGTATACGTCGGCGATGATCCGGTGAGGGACATCCAGGGTGCGGCAGATGCCGGTTTGCGTACAATCTGGTACAATCCTGCCGGTATGGACTGGCCGGGGGGGAAAGGGCCAGACGCTACCATTACACAGCTTGCAGAACTGGCAACTGCCATTGCGCACTTATAGAAAACTACAACGACACTCGACAAGGGCTTCACTGGTCGCGATACAACGATTCTTTAATCGACCATCAAGCTATCATGGACGAAGGCACAGGAGGATATGAAGCTGATATGCAACACAGCCAGACCGCCAACACCGAATCCCGTACCCGGCATGCCTGGATTGAGCGTTTTTGGGTTTCCGAAGACGAGCAAGACTTGTACCTGCTGGGGCAGATCATTGACTCCATCCTGAAATTCCCGCCACCTGCCGACCTCTTGCAACCATCCTGTCTGGATGTGGCCGAAATCCTGCGTCATCTGGATTCAGACCAGCCGACGCTGATTGCGGCGTTACTGTCCGATGACCGGTTCTCTACCTTGCTGCCCCTGAATGAGGCCGAAAAGTTTTACGGCGCGCCAGTCAGGCAGTTACTGGAAAACGTGCGTGACCTGCAAGGCTTTCGCGAGTGCGTGGACAACGTTGACCCGACCCCGCATGAACGTGCCGAACACCTGCGCCACATGATCCGTGCCGTACTCGGCAACCCGCGTTCCGTACTGATCAAGCTGGCCTGGAACCTGCAATACCTGCGGCTGCTGTCACGTCAGGAGATCGGTGAGCAGCACCGCTGCGTGGCGCGCCTGACCATGGAATCCTACGCGCCGTGGGCCAACCGTCTCGGCGTCAGCCAGATCAAGTGGGAGATGGAAGACCTTGCGTTCCGCTTCCTGCAACCCGACACCTACAGATCCATCGCCCGGTCACTGGCAGGCAAGCGCATTGAGCGTGAGCAGTTCATCGCCGATTTCACCGCCCTGTTGCGGCAATTACTGGCGGAATACGGTATCAAAGCCGAGGTTTACGGTCGGCCCAAACACATTTACAGCATCTGGAAAAAGAAAAGCCGTAAGGAACTGGATGATGTCAGCGGGTTGTACGATCTGCGGGCTGTGCGCGTCATCGTGGACGACATCAACACCTGTTATAACGTGCTGGGGTTGGTGCATGACAAGTGGGCGCACATCCCTGAGGAATACGACGACTACATTGCCAACCGCAAACCGAATGGCTACCAGTCGATTCATACTGTCGTGATGGGGCCACAGGGCAAGCACGTCGAAATCCAGATTCGTACCCGCGAAATGCACCGTTTCGCCGAACTGGGGATAGCCGCCCACTGGCGTTACAAGGAAGGCGGCAAATACAACCAGGCCATTGAGCGCGCCATCAACAGTTCCCGACGGATGCTGGAATCTGGCGAATCCGATTCCGACCTGTTGGAAGATTTCCGCACGGAAACGCTGGACGAGCGCGTTTTCGTCGTCACCCCCAAAGGGCAGATGATTGACCTGCCGGAAGGTTCCACGCCGATTGATTTCGCTTACCATGTCCACACCAGCGTCGGCCACCGCTGCCGGGGAGCCAAGGTCAACGGCAATATCGTGCCGCTGAATTTCAAGCTGTTTAACGGCGCGCAGGTCGAAATCATTACCGGCAAGGAGGAAAAGCCACGGCAGGACTGGCTGGTCAAGGAGCTGGGTTTCGTCCGATCCGGCAGCACCCGGCAGAAAGTCCGCCAATGGTTCAGCCAGCAAAATCACGAGCAGAACTGCAAGGATGGCGAGCGTATCATCGAAAGGGAACGCCACCTGCTCAACCTTGCCAAGCTGGATTACGCCGAACTGGCCAAGCAGTTCAACCGGAGCACTGAACGTGAATTCCTGATTGCTGTTGGCAAGAATGAAATAACGACTGCGCAGATTCGCCAGTCACTGGTACGCTCACATGAACCGGAATTCAAGTTCCGCAAGAGCAAGGCTGCCGAAACAGGTTTCAGTGACATTGAGGTGCAGGGTGTCACCAAGCTGTTTACGCAAATGGCGAAATGCTGCCACCCGGTCAATGGCGACCCCATCATCGGCTACCTGTCGCAAGGCCGTGGCGTCATCGTGCACCGGGCAGATTGCCCCGAACTGGCCTATTTGCGCAAGGAACGCGAGGAACGCATCATCGAAGTGGCCTGGGGCAGCCATGCTGCCGCCTACATCAGCGACATCACGGTTTCGACCTACAACAAGTCGGGGGTGCTGGGGGAAATCGCCACGCTGCTGGCAAGGGAAAAGATCAATATCCAGAGCCTGCACACGCGCGAAACCAACGATTCCTGTTTCGCGATCATGGATATTGCCTTGGAAATCAAGGATGTGGATCAACTTGGCGACATTCTGGAAAAGCTGTTGCAGCTTTCCTCGGTCATGGACGTACAGCGCAAGGGCGTCTAGAACGACAGCGGCAAGGTGATTTGCTGTCCACCACGGGTGATGCCCAGCGTCACCTGTGAGGCACTGGCCGCACCTTGCAGGGCTTGCATCCCGGCAGCAGGGCTATCCAGTACGGAGCCATTTACTGTCGTCACAATATCCCCCGGTTGCAAACCCAACTGGTTGAATACAGCAACATTGCTGCCAGGCTGCAACTTGAATCCGATGAATTTGCCATCAACCTCATAGGGCTGCGGGCTGGCCACTTCCAGCAGGCGCATGTTGTTATTGAGGACTTCCTTGCGGAATTCAGCCAGATTGGCGGCACCTTCAGCGGGTGGGGCTTCGCCGGTTAACGGGTTGACTTCCATGTTGGCTGCTTCAGAAACAGTCTGGACATCGGGTGGGATGGGATCTTCCACTACGATGTCGGGAGCGCCCATGTAGGCAGGGTTGTCCATGACCGGCAACTCAGGCTGGTAATCAGCCTGGGGGGCATCCATAAAGCCACCACCAGCCGTTGGGCCTGCGCCACCACCACTGGTCTCTGGTTTGGGTAATTCCAGTTTCTCCAGATTGCCGTTACGCCGCAGGGCGACATAAGTGGCGAAAACTTCCTCCAGTACTGCACCGGAATTGCCAATGGTTTCGCCCACAAAGTAAACCTGTTGTTGGCCACCTTCCTCAATGACGGCTTGTCCACGCTTGCCCGGCAGTGAATAGACCCCTTGCAGTTTCAGCGCCAGTTGGGTGTTCTGGATGGCTGCGGGTTTGGGCGCAACCGCGTTGCCCGGCTCATGCTTGCCGAACAGGTGGTAGCTGGCGATCTTTTCCCCCAAGTCCTGCATAACGGAGGAGTTCTGCTCGACAGGCTGTGAAGGGTCGCCACCCGGTAAATGCGGTTCTGCTGGAAATAGCGCCCAGGTCAGGCGCGCCAGCAGGAATCCGCAAATAATCACCAGCCCGAAACTCACATAGTCAGGTGAGCGTTCCAGCGCGCGGTCAAACCAGCGGTTTTGTCGAATGTTATGCATTCCAACGGCCCTTCAGCTTGTCTTATACCTTGTAGTATTCCCGATACCACTCGATGAAGCGGCGAGTTCCTTCCTCAACGGACATACTGGGACGATAACCCACATCCTGCACCAAAGCATCCACATCCGCATAGGTATCAGGTACATCACCCGGTTGTAGCGGCAGCAAGTTCAGTTCGGCCTTCATTCCCAGCGCATTTTCAATCGCCCGAATATAATCCATCAACTCTACCGGTTGTTGATTGCCGATATTATAGACCCGCCAAGGCGCTTTACTGGTGCCAGGGTCGGGTTCCATCCCACTCCATTCGGGGTTGGGGCTGGCGGTATGGTCGAGGGTGCGGATCACGCCTTCCACAATGTCGTCAATGTAGGTGAAATCACGGCGGTGCTTGCCGTAATTGAATACATCAATCGGCTTGCCTGCCAGAATCGCCTTGGTAAATTTGAACATCGCCATATCCGGGCGACTCCACGGGCCATACACCGTGAAGAAACGCAAACCTGTGGTTGGCAAGCCATACAGGTGCGAATAGGTATGCGCCATCAATTCGTTGGCTTTCTTGGAAGCGGCGTACAGCGATAACGGGTGATCCACATTGTCATGCACCGAAAACGGCATGGATTCGTTCGCGCCGTACACGGAACTGGAGGATGCATACACCAGATGCTTCACGCCGTTATGGCGGCAGCCTTCCAGAATGTGCCCGAACCCAACCAGATTGCTGTCGATGTAAGCCAGCGGGTTTTCGATGGAATAGCGCACCCCGGCCTGCGCGGCGAGGTTGACCACCGCATCCAGCCCTTCCTCGGCAAACAGTTTGGCCATACCTTCACGGTCAGCCAGATCGAGACGGATGAACTTGAACTTGCCTTCACCTGCTACCTCAATGACGCGCTGCAAACGGCGCTCTTTCAGCGTGACATCGTAATAGTCGTTGAAATTGTCGATGCCGACGACTTCATCGCCGCGCTCCAGCAGTTGCAGGGCGAGGTGCATACCGATGAAACCGGCCACCCCCGTGATCAATACGCGCATAAATTCTCCTGTAAGAAACCCCTCCTAACCTCCCCTTATCAGGGGAGGGACAAGAAAGTGTCGCCTCTTCACTCCTCCCCTGATAAGGGGAGGCCGGGAGGGGTTTCTTCATCTTATTTGGTTAATAAGTCAGCCACTTCGCGGTACTTGGCTGCTGTTTTTTCTACGATTTCGGCAGGTAGTTCCGGCCCCGGTGCTACCTTCCCCCAATCCAGCGTCTCTAAATAATCCCGCACAAACTGTTTGTCAAAGGATGGCGGACTAATGCCGGGTTTGTACTGATCGGCTGGCCAGAAACGCGAGGAATCCGGCGTCAGGATTTCATCGATCAGTACCAGTTTGCCATCCGCATCCAGCCCGAACTCAAATTTTGTATCGGCAATGATGATGCCACGCTTAAGGGCGTATTCGGCAGCGCGGTTATACAGCTCCAGACTCACACTGCGCACCTGTTCGGCCAGTTCCGCACCGATTTGCGCCTGCATTTCAGCGAAACTGATGTTGATGTCGTGCGTGCCCATTTCAGCCTTGGTGGAAGGGGTGAAAATTGTCTCAGGCAAACGATCCGCCATTTGCAGGCCAGCAGGCAATTCGATGCCGCAAACGGCACCGGTTTGCTGGTAATCCTTCCAGCCGGAACCGATCAGGTAGCCGCGCACGATGGCTTCCACCGGCAATGGTTTGAGACGCTTGACGATGATGCTGCGGCCTTGCAGTCTGGCTTTCTCTGCTTCGTTCAATGGCAGGTCATCCAGTGTCATGCCGCTCAGATGGTTGGGAATTACATCCTGCAACAGGCCAAACCAGAAATTGGCGACCTGGGTGAGGATGACGCCCTTCTGTGGAATCGGCGTGGGCATGATGACATCGAAAGCCGACAGGCGATCAGTCGTGACAATCAGCATGTGCTGCTCATCAACGGCGTAAATGTCCCGGACTTTGCCGCGCGCGATCAGGGGAAGGGAGGAAATGTCCGTCTCGAAAACGGTCGCAGGAGTGCTGGTTGTATTCATTGGTGACTGTTAGTTAGTGCGAAAGTGTACATCACGGTATAATATCAGATTTTGAAGAAAACAAGGGTAGCATCATGACTCAACCCGGCCAGGTGGTAGTGGGGGTTGTCATGGGCAGCAACAGCGACTGGAACGTGATGTCCAAGGCCGTCGAGCAACTGGAGAAATTCGGTGTTGCTCACGAATATCGTGTCGTTTCTGCCCACCGTACACCGGATTTACTGTTTGAATACGCTGAAAGCGCCCGCGAGCGTGGCCTGAAATGCATCATTGCGGGTGCAGGCGGCGCTGCGCACCTGCCCGGCATGCTGGCGGCGAAAACGACTGTGCCGGTGTTGGGTGTGCCCGTTACTACCCGTGCGCTGAGCGGTGTGGATTCCCTGTATTCCATCGTGCAAATGCCCAAAGGCGTACCCGTTGCCACCTTTGCGATTGGTGAAGCGGGTGCGGCAAATGCAGCCTTGTTTGCGATTGCGATGTTGGCGAACGAAAACCCTGCACTTGCGGAAAAGCTGGCGCAATTCCGTGAAGAACAACGGCAACATGCGATGAACATGCCGCTCCCTCCTGAATAACGCAGAGCAGACAGCGGTGCAAGCCAACCTGTTCCAGCTTGTAGTGCTGTATTGCTTGTGGCTGATCCCGATGGGGGTTGGTGCAACGCAGCCCACTACCCTGACCGACCAGCAGCCCAGTATCCTTCTCGACACGCATCTGGATTTTTTGCATGACCCTGGCGGGAAGCTGACTAGTACCGAGGTAGCTTCCCGCCTTTATGCCAATCAATTCAGCAATACGGGGGAAGCAGCATTCAGTCCAGGATTTACTGAGGATGTTTTTTGGCTAAGGGTACATGTCGACAACCAATCCAGCCACTGGCAACGCTGGTATTTACAAGTCTTGAACATGACGGAAGCCCCCGTGGAGGCTTACTGGCAAACCGCCACAACACTGGCTCAACTACAAACCGAACCCTATTTCCTGTATTACACCTACCCATTACCACTGACAACGCCGGGAAAACACACCCTGTACGTGCGTGTTCAGAATAAAGGTGACGCACTGAGCTGTGTGCTGCGTTTCAGTCAGGCAGAACACCGCTCAAACATTCGCCTAATCGTTTTTTTTGCCCTCATGAGCGGTGGATTATTGGCGTTGGGTGTTTATAACCTGTTGCTGTTTGCCAGTCTGCGGGAAAGTAGTTACGGTTGGTTGGGTGTGGCAATTTTGGGGGCAACACTGGAACTGAACCGCAATACCGGCGGGCTATTGCACGAATACCTTGGTGTCTTCCCTGATTATCAACACCTGTACACCAGTTTTGGCTATATTGCTGCATTGGGATCGGCGAAATTCATTCGCCAACTATTGGGTACGCCGCGCCATACACCATTGATTGATCTAGGGTTACGGGGAATGTTATGGGTATCAGTCGCCTGTCTGCTCAATATCCTCTGGTTGCCTTATGCCTCGATTTGGTTCAACGCCATATTCATTGTGATTGGCTTGTTGATCCTGTTGGCAACGCTACGCTTGAGGTATTTGCAGGTATACGTGAATCCCAAGTTGTCTTGGGGACTGTGGGTTCTGGTGTTGGGTGTTATTCTCCCTATTCTGAGTTCATTTGGTATACCGTCGCTGATAAAAGAACGATTTTCGCCAACAGAACTGAGTGATGCACTATTTTCGCTAACGATACTCAGTATTGCACTCTTTGTCTTGATGTTGTCACTGGCGCAAGCTGATCATGTACGCCGTTTGCGTGAGGAGGCGGCAAGTGCGAATGCGGCGAATAAGGCGAAGGGCGATTTCCTCACCACCATGAGCCATGAGTTGCGTACCCCGATGAATGCGGTGGTGGGTGCGGGTCTGTTGTTACAGGATACCGCCCTGACACCGCAGCAACGCAGCTACGTTGATAAGCTGGAGATTGCTGCCCGCCACATGCTGACCCTGATTGGCGATATTCTGGATATTACCCGTATTGAGCGGCAGGCATTGCGTCTGGAACAAATTCCGTTTGATCTCAAAGCCGTAGCCACGGAGCTGGAAACCTTGTTTGTGGGGCAAGCAGCCGCTAAAGGCTTGGCATTCAGCATTTACGCACCGGCGGATTCCGTTTGGTTGCAGGGTGACCCGACACGCTTGAAACAAATCCTGATGAACTTGCTGGGTAATGCCATCAAGTTTACCGAACGCGGCAGTGTCGAGTGTACGCTGGTGGTGGGCAAGAAAAGTGGGGATGGGCTTCCCGTAACGTTTAGCGTCACCGATAGCGGCATCGGCATTACCCCGCAACAGCAGGTACATTTATTCCGGCCATTTTCACAAGCAGATAGCTCAACCTCGCGGCGGTACGGGGGTAGCGGTTTGGGGCTTGCCATCAGTGCGCAATTGGTGCAACAGATGGGCGGGGAACTGGAATTAGCCAGCCATGAAGGTAAAGGTAGCCGTTTTTTCTTTACCCTGGATTTTGCGCTATCAGAGACTCCTCTTGTAGAAGCGATCCCTGCTAGCGATTATTTACTACCAGCGCCTACCCAGGGTGTTCACCTTTTATTGGTGGATGATGATGAGTTAAATCGTTTTTTCGCTAATGAATTGCTGAAAACGTTTGGGTTAGCCGTAACAACCGTTGCCAGCGGACAGGCTGCATTGGCATTCTTGCGTCAGCAAACGGTTGATCTGGTGTTTATGGATGTGAGTATGCCGGAGATGGATGGTTACGCAACGACACGACGCATTCGTGAATTCAAGTCAAGCCATGAATTGCCGATTATCGCGCTAACTGCTCACGTGATGGCGGGAATAGATGAACAATGCTTTGCGGCAGGCATGAATGATTACCTACCCAAACCTTTCGATAAAGCGCAATTGCAACAAGTGTTGCAACGCTGGCTGCGTTGATGCGTCGTGCTGCACTTTGCGGTATCCTTCGCGCTTGTTTTACCTTATTGACAGACCCTGAAGCTTGATGACACTACTTCCTGGATCAACCATCGGCATGCTCGGCGGCGGGCAGCTAGGGCGCATGTTCACCGTTGCCGCCCGCACCCTCGGCTATCGCGTGATAGTGCTGGAACCCGACCTGCATAGCCCTGCCGCACAGTTTGCTGACGAACACATCATTGCGCCCTACGATGACCAGACCGCGCTGGCGCTGTTTGGCAAGGCGTGCGATGTCGTCACCACCGAATTTGAAAACATTCCCGCTGCCACGCTGGAATTCCTCGCCCAATATTGCCCGGTGCGCCCCTCCGCCAACGCGGTGAAAATGGCGCAGGATCGTATTGTGGAAAAGGAATTTGTGCGTTCCTGCGGATTATCCCCGGTTCCGTTTGCCACCATCCGCACACCAGCGGATATTGCCGCCGCGCAAGGTTCTGTGACCTACCCAGCCATCCTCAAAACGGCCCGTTTCGGTTACGACGGCAAGGGGCAGGTTACGGTGAAGTCGGCACAGGAGGCTGAAGCGGCCTTCGCCGAACTCGGCCAGGTGGATTGTGTGCTGGAACAGCGCGTCGAGCTGGAACGTGAAATTTCCGTCATCCTCGCCCGCAGTACCCGTGGCGAAGTACGCTGTTTCCCGGTAGCGGAAAATGAACACCGCAATGGCATCCTGCACCAGACCATCGTCCCGGCGCGGATCGACAGCAAGCTGGCGGAAGCCGCACAGACAGCCTCTGCCCGTATGGCGGAACAACTGGCATTTGTCGGCGTAATGGCGGTGGAATTTTTCCTTACCAGACAGGGTGAGTTGCTGGTCAACGAAATGGCACCCCGCACCCACAACAGCGGGCATTACACACTGGACGCCTGCATTACCTCGCAATTCGAGCAGCAGGTGCGCATGGTATGTGAACTGCCGTTCGGCGATACCCGCCTGCTTTCCCCGGTCGTCATGGTTAACCTGCTGGGCGACGTCTGGCATGATGCGCAACCGGACTGGCTGGCGCTGCTGCAAAGCGCGAATACCAAACTACACTTGTACGGCAAACGCGAAGCCCGCGTGGGTCGCAAGATGGGGCATTACTGCACGCTGGCAGCGGATACCGATTCCGCCATTCAGGAAGCGGAACATATATTTCAACAATTGCAATAATTTATCGAGGTAACACCGCATGGATACAAACATTCTCATCATCAAGGTACACGCGATCATTGCCTTGCTGTCGGTCGCTATTTACCTGATTCGCGGCTTCTGGATGCTGACCAACAACCCGGCGGTGGCAAACAAGGGGGCGCTGGCGGGTGCTTCGCTTGCCATGCTGATCCTGCTGGGAACCGGTTTGTGGCTGGCTTTCACCGGTACTCACGGCATTGATAATTTCACCATTGCCAAAGCCGTTGGTCTGGTGGCTTATGTTATTCTGGGTGTGGTTGCGCTGAAACCGGGTTTGAACAAACCTGCGGCGATCGTGCTGTGGCTGGCTGGTCTAGGCGCGTTTGCGTATACTTTCCTGTTTGCCAAAGACATGGCTCCGGCGTTTATCTAATGGCTGATATTCCTTATTCTAAAAGTCTGCACGACGATATCCGCTTTGAAACGGAGTTGTGTGGGCAGCGCTTTACCTTCCTTTCCACGTGGGGGATTTTTTCCCCGCGCGAGATTGATGACGGCACTGACCTGCTGCTGAAGTACCTGAAAATCAACCCGACCGATGACTGTTTCGATCTCGGTTGTGGTTACGGCCCTGTTGGCCTGGTGATGGCGAAACTTGCCCCGCAAGGCCAGACGCTGATGGTAGACAAGGATTTCATGGCAGTGGAATACGCCAACCGTAACGCCCAACTGAACAAGCTGCCGAATGCCAGAGCCATACTAAGCAATGGCTTCCAGCATATCGACAAGGATGCACGTTTCGATGTGATTGCTTCCAACATCCCGGCGAAAGTGGGCAAGGAAATGATGAGTATCCTGCTGCACGACATGAAGAAACACCTCAAGCCGGGTGGGCGGGTGTACCTCGTCACCATCAATGGCTTGCGTGAATACATGAAGCGCAACCTCAAGGAAACCTTCGGCAATTTCGACAAGCTGAAACAAGGGCAGGCGTATACGGTTTCCTACGCGGAGAAGCATTCGTAGAGACGCAAGATTTTGCGTCTCTACAGAAAAAGAGAACTAGCGTACAGCTGCCAGCACTTCCTGATGCATTTCCTTGCCCAAGCGTGCGCCGAATACCGTAACGATGCGTGACGCAGCAAGGCTGGCCAACTTGCCTGCCTGTGCGTTATCCATCCCTTGCGTGACGCCGTAGAGGAATGCACCTGCAAACATGTCGCCCGCGCCGTTGGTGTCGACTGCTTCCACCCGGTTGGCGGCAATTTCGGTACGGCCTGTTTCATCCACCACCAACGCACCCTTGCTACCCAACGTAATCACCAGCTTGCGGGTAAACGGGCTGATTGCAGCAATCGCTTCTTCCAGATCATCCTTGCCGGTGAACGTGGCAATTTCTTCCTCATTGCAGAACAGGATGTCCACACCGTCGCCCAGCATTTCGTCGATGCCGCTGCGGAAGTATTTCACCATCGATGGGTCGGAAAATGTCATGGCTGTTTTGACGCCGTGTTCCGCAGCAACCTGCCGTGCCTTCAGCACCGCAGCCCGCGACATGTCGGAAGTTACCAGATAACCCTCAACATACAGGTAGTGTGCCAGCCGTAGTTCATCCAGATGCAACTCGGCTTCGGAAAAGTCGGCGGTAATGCCAAGGAAGGTATTCATGGTGCGCTCGGCATCTGGCGTGACCATTACCATGCACTTGCCGGTAACACCTTCACTGTTGCAACGTACCTGATCCAGCGCAGTTTTGACTCCCGCAGCGTGCAGGTCGTGCATGTAGAATTCGCCGGTTTCGTCATTCGCTACCTTGCAGGCGTAGAAAGCGTTGCCACCAAACTGGCTGACCGCCACAATGCTGTTGGCGGCGGAACCGCCACTGGCGCGTTTTTTCAGGCCAAAGGTTTCGGTCAGGCCAGCCAGCAGGCGTTGCTGGGTGGCTTCATCAATCAGGGTCATCATGCCTTTTTCGATGCCGTGCGCTGTGAGGAACTCATCCGTTACCTCGAATTCCTTGTCTACCAGCGCGTTACCGATGCCGTATACGTCGTATTTCATGTAGTCCTCGTTTTACCTTATGCCTGAAGGGGGGGATTTTACCGTGATCAACAGAATTATCCACCAAGTTATCCACAGGATAACCAATTCGATGGATAAATGTCCGAAAGCGCGAAAAAACTGACATTATGAATATTCGCCAAACAGGTATCATAAATTTATCCGTCCATCCAACAAAAAATGCCGCTTAGGAACGTGCACGAAACAATATCCTAAAGTTTGTATAGCCCCCGCAAGCGGCATGTCGCTATCCTCGTGGTTTGAGCCTCCAGCCGGTGATATGAACAGTGATATGCCCGTACCCCCTTGAAATTGAGCAGTCGATGCAACG
>JAHJJD010000020.1 GCA_018822845.1 Gammaproteobacteria bacterium
TACGTGGTGTGGGCGGCGACTTTCTTACCGCTGCTGACTGGCTACATGGCTTACCACCATTTGCTGCTGTCGCCGCAGATGATGTTGGGGCTGCACATCCTGAGTGTGGAATTCCTGCTGGTGATTTTCCCCTTCACCAAGTTGATGCACACCTTCACGCTGTTCCTGTCGCGCTGGTATAACGGTGTATCCATGGGGATGCGGGGGGTGAGGTCATGAACACACTGACACTCGAACGCGGCATCAACGCATTCAAGGCGCAGCTTGACGCGCCAATGGCCAGCTTCTTTTCCTCCTGCGTATCTTGTGGGATGTGTGCAGAAGCTTGTCTGTTTTACACCGAAAACCCTGACCCGAAATTCACCCCCATCTACAAGCTGGAGCCGATGCGCCGGGTGTGGGAACAGGAATACACCCTGATCGGCAAACTGAAAAAAGCCTTGGGCCTGAGCAAACCGGTGACGGACGCCGACCTCGCTGAATGGCAGGAACTGGTTTACAACAACTGTTCCCTGTGCGGACGCTGCACGGCGATTTGCCCGGTCGGTAACGACATCACCTACATGATCCGCAAGATGCGCGAAGGCATGGTCGCCTCCGGTCATGCGCCAGAAGGCTTGATCGGTGCATCCACCCGCGCGGTACAGATCGGTAGCCCGATGGGCGTAAAACTGCCCGCCCTGCAAGCCCAGGTTCGGCACGTCGAAAAAGCTACTGGCATGGAAGTGCCTTTCGACAAGGAAGGTGCTGAATACCTGCTGATGCTTTCCTCAATGGAAATCATGAACTACCCCGAATATCTGGAAGCGGTCGGTAAAATCCTCACCAACGCTGGCAAAAGCTGGACGTTGAGTTCGGATTGTTTCGAGGCTACCAACTCCGGCATCCAGATTGGCTCGTCAGACATTGCGCGGGAATTGGTCAGTCGTATCGTCAGCGCAGCCGAAAAGCTCAAGGTCAAAACCGTGATCAGCCCTGAATGCGGGCACGCCTACACCGCGCTGCGCTGGGAAGGCCCCAACCTGATCGGACGCCCCTACACCTTCGCCGCCAAACACATCGTCGAAGTGCTGGATGAGTTGCGTGCGGCAGGCTTACTGGAAACCGAAGGTTTCGAGGAGGCCAAAATGACTTTCCACGACCCTTGCCAGTTGGTACGTCGCGGCGGTGTGGTGCAACAACCGCGCAACCTGATGAACATGGTAGCGAAGAACTTTGTGGAAATGTCTGACCACGGCACGATGAACTGGTGCTGCGGTGCTGGCGGTGGCGTCAGCGCCAACGAGGAGGCAGAAGAGGTCAAACTCAAAGCCTTCCAGCGCAAGAAAAAGCAACTGGACGAACTGGGGGTCGACACGCTGGTGACAGCTTGTGCCAACTGCCGCATCCAGTTGGAGGAAGGGTTGGAAGTGAACCAGATGGATATTCCGGTGGTTGGTTTAACCGAAATGATTGCCGAGCATTTGAAGAAAATCCCCCTCAATCCCCCTTTTGCAAAGGGGGAGGCAAGAGAAGAAGCCACGAATCCGGTTCCCCCCTTTGAAAAAGGGGGGCTAGGGGGGATTTCTCTTTCTGACAAGGGAGGTGCGTCATGATCATGAATGACAGCGATTTCCGCAAGGAACTGGAACAGTTGAGTCTGGCGCACCAACGCCGGGTAGGCGCGGCTTTTGTACGCAACGTGCTGGAACTCAGCGTTGATCCGGCAGTAACAAAAGTGGTTGATACTGCCGCCAATGCCGAAGATGTCACCGATGACGAACTGGCGCTGGCCTTCAAGAATGCCAAGGCTGCCGCACTCGAAAGCCATACCCGCTGCGGTGCTGACAGTGACTGGCAGGCACAGGCAGGCTATTTCGTCGCCCGTGCCGCCTCCGCCCTGGTTGCTCCGGTAAAGCAGGCCAAATCCCCCGCATGGGAAGCCGCCGCCAATGCGCGGATGGCGCGTACCTGCGGCATGATTGAGTCCGCTGACGAATCCATGCACGAGGAAAGCGAAGCCCAATACCGCCTCCTTGAGCAATTCCTGAACGACATTTGAGGATACAAAAATGACTGAACGTGTCGTTGTCGACCCCATCACCCGCATCGAAGGCCACTTGCGCATCGAGGCGCAAATGAACGGTAACACCATCGAACAGGCGTATTCCGCCGGAACCATGGTGCGCGGTATTGAAATCATCCTGCGCGGACGCGACCCGCGTGATGCTTGGGCATATGCACAGCGCATCTGTGGCGTGTGCACGCTGGTGCACGGCATTGCCTCGGTACGCTCGGTGGAAAACGCGCTGAATTACACCATTCCGCCCAATGCGCAACTGATCCGCAACCTGATGATCGCGGCGCAATACGTGCATGACCATGTGATGCATTTCTATCACTTGCACGCGCTCGACTGGGTGGATGTGGTATCCGCGCTCAAGGCTGACCCCAAGGCGACTTCCGAACTGGCGCAAAAGATTTCGCCAAGCTGGCCGAATTCTTCTGCCGGTTATTTTTCCGATCAGCAGGCCAAGCTGAAGAAATTTGTTGAGGCCGGGCAACTGGGTATTTTCGCCAAGGCTTACTGGGGGCATCCTGCCTACAAGCTGCCGCCGGAAGCCAATCTGATGGCGGTTTCGCACTACCTTGAAGCCCTGCAATGGCAGCGTGATGTGGCTAAATTGCACGCCATTTTCGGAGGTAAAAACCCGCACCCCAACTTCCTGGTGGGCGGTGTGCCGTGCCCGATCGACCTGAATTCCGATTCCGCCATCAACATGGAACGGCTCTCACAGGTGCAGACCATCATCAAGCAGATGCAGGAATTCGTCGACAAGGTGTACGTGCCTGACACACTCGCCATTGCCAGTTTCTACAAGGACTGGTTTGCGCAAGGCGAAGGGCTGGGCAACTTCATGACCTACGGCGATTTCCCGGAAAAGGGCATGGATGACCCGTCCTCGTTCCTGATCCCGGCGGGCGTGATCCTCAACCGCGATTTGTCGAAAATCCATCCGGTCGACCTGAATGCCGAAGACCAGATTCAGGAATTCGTCGCCCACTCGTGGTACGACTACAGCGGCGGCAAGGAACAGGGTTTGCACCCTTACGCGGGCGAAACTGAACTCAACTACAGCGGCCCCAAACCGCCCTACACCCAACTGGATGTGGACCAGTCCTATTCCTGGTTGAAATCACCGCGCTGGAAAGGCCAGCCGGTCGAGGTCGGGCCACTGGCGCGGGTGCTGATGCTGTACGCCACTGGCCATGAACACACCAAGGCACTGGTCGATTACAGCCTGAAATATCTGGATGCACCGATCGAAGCGCTGTATTCCACCCTGGGCCGCACTGCTGCGCGCACGCTGGAAACCAAGATCATCGCCGACAAGATGCAGACCTGGTTCGACAACCTCATCGCCAACATCAAGGCGGGCGACACCAAGACCTTCAACGCAACCTTGTGGGAACCTTCCAGTTGGCCATCCAAAGCGCAGGGCGTCGGCTACATGGAAGCCCCGCGCGGCGCATTGGCGCACTGGATCGTGATCAAGGATCAAAAGATCGCCAACTATCAGGCGGTTGTTCCCAGTACCTGGAACGCCGGGCCGCGTGACGTGCAGAACCAGCCGGGCGCGTATGAAGCCTCGCTGAAAGGCCATGAACTGCACGACCCGAAACAGCCGGTGGAAATCCTGCGCACCATCCATAGCTTCGACCCGTGCATTGCCTGCGCCGTGCATGTGACCGACCCGGATGGGGAAGAGCTGATCAAGGTACAAGTGAGGTAATGATGAACAAGATGAAAATGCTATTTGCCAGCGGCTTGCTGGTCGTGAGTGGTGCGGTGGTGGCGCATCCGGGCGGATTGCCGCATCACTTTTTATCTGATCCGAATACGCAGCATTTCTGGCTGATTGGGAGTGGGCTGGAATATGTGGTTGCGTGTGTGGTGGCTACGGTGGTGTTTTTTGCGCTCAGGCGGGTGAGAGCGAAGAAGAAGTAGCTGTTTCGAGGTGTTTTTGTAGTTCCTCCAGTTCTTTGTCGCGGCGGTGGTAGCCGGTTTCGTTGATCAGTTTTGCGGCAGCTTCGATGTGGGTTTGTGCCTGCTGCATGTTGCCTTCGACTCCGCTCAGGCAACGGGTTGCGCCACTGCCCGCAGGCTGAGCGCTTGCGCTGAGCGGAGTCAAAGTGGAATCGAAGCCCGCTTCAGCAAGTAACAACCTCGCCATCTCCAAATGATAATCCGTCAAATGCAGCCGCATCCCGCTGCCGTCGGCGATGTCGAAGACTTCCTGCAAATCCTGCCGGGCATAATGGAAGTTGCAGGTTTGGCGGTGCAAAGCTGCGCAGGCAAGCAGGCAGCGGGGTATATGATGCATAGTTCCTGATGCACGCAAAGTGGCTCGTGCTTGATAAAGCCAGTGAGTTGCTTCAAGTATATTTTTTTGATGAAGATATGACATCCCAATATTTAGAGTGTCCAATCCAATATCTAGAAGCCAATTATTTTCGATGCTAATTTCCAGAGAAAATTTACTGCGAGCAAGTGCGGCATCGATTTGTCCCTGTTGAAGTAAAACATTGCAGTATCGGAAATTATTGATCGAGTACCACATCGGGAAGTCTGTAAATTTTTCACGCTCGATTTTGTCTGCTTCTGATAACAAATATGTGGCTGCATCACTATTACCATATTGGAGTAGGGCATCTGCACATGTAGCGAGGAATGACATGTAGTAATATTTATCTTCACTGTAATTGGAATAATCTAAGCTTTTTTGAGCAAAGTGTATCGACTTCTCGATATTGCCGCTAAGAAGATAAATTTCACTCAAATTGTTAGCGGTCATTCCGGCAGCTTCCATCATATTGGAGTCTACAGATTGATCAAAAACTTTTTCTGCCAGTTCTGCTGCTTCATTCAATCGTCCTGCTGCCCGCAAAACGAAACTTGTCCACCCAATCACTGTATATTGGGCATTATGGCTTAAGTTCTTGGATGCAATATTCCACGAAAAATCGAAAAAATTTGAAAGACAAGCCAAATAATCTTCAAACGCGTTTAGTTCATTAACAATAAAACCATCTTCACGGTTTACTCGTTTTACAATGATTTCAACGATCGCTTGTTGATGTAAGCCCGCCGCACACCCATGCGCCACCGCGCTGAACAGCGGTTGCATTTCTTCCAGCGTATCGGGCAAAAACTTTCCGTACAGTTTTTCCGGTAGGGCTTTGTAGTACTCGTACAGCCGTTCATGTGCCAGCCGCCAGCTTTCCGGCTGATGAGTCTTTAGTTGCTTGCCGAAGTATTCGCGGATCAGCGGGTGGCAGTCGAGCAGGTCGGGGCGACCTTCATGCGCGGAGAGCAGGTGGTGCTTTTCGCGCAAGTCACGGATAGCAATTTTCCATGCCTTCAACGGAATAGCTGCTGTCAGCGCAGGAATCTGCGCCTGCCACAACACTTCCAGCACTTCGGTTTCAATGGGATGGTCAAACAAACTCAGCAAATAGAGCAATTGCAGTTCAGCGGTCGGTTTACCTGCCTCATCCACCAGCCAGCGCTGGTAGGCTTGCATGACCTTGAAAGCATGGCGTTCAACATCATCGTAATCGCCTATCAGCTCATCCAGCGTGTCGCGCTTGCGCGCATCGCCATTCAGATAGCTGTGCAAGGCATTACCCAACAGATGCAGGGCAAGTGCATGGCAGCCGTATTCATGCACGGCTTTTTCCAGTTCCTTGTCGCTGCCATGTACCTGCCAGGATTTCAGCAGGCTGACCCCATCTGCCGGAGCCAGATTTTGCAGATCATGAGAAATGACATGCGCCCGCCGGTCACTGAGTTCATGCACCGCAATGCGGGTGGTGATAATGCACAAACTGTTGTATTCGCCCGCCAGACTTTTCAGCAGTTGGCGGATGGCGCGGTCTTTCATTTCACCGCGCATCCCACGTCCGGCATGTTGCAGCGGTTCCAATCCATCCAGCACCAACATACAGCGCCGCTGCCGCAGCAAATGGGCAAGGTGTTCGCCTTTTTCTTCCTCCGTGGCGAAGCTCGTTTTATCCGATTGCAGGATGGAAAACGCATGGGTGAAAAATGGCGTGGCGGAAACCTGTTTGTCTTCGCTGGAGCCTTGTGAATAGAAAGACCATGCCAGCAGGGCTTCAATGCTGTCAGTGTTGCTGTCCAGCCAGTGCTTCAACAACTTGGTTTTGCCTGTGCCGCCGGAGGCGATGAACTGAAAAATATGGATTTGCGGATTTGCCCAGGCTTGGTCGAGCAAGGTGAGTTCATCCTTGCGCCCGAACAAATCACCTTCTACTGTGGGGAGTGAGTTGCTGTAAATGGTGCGGGTGAAATGCGGTTGGCCCAAGGGTGGTTTTGCCGCGCCCAGTTCGCCGCGAATGTGCCGGTAAACATGGTCGTAGCCGCGCGGCTGGCTCAGGTCATAATGGCTGTTGCCAAACAGGATCGTGGGGATGAAATCACTGTCGCTTTTTTCAAAGATGACGGGAATAAATTTCTGGTTGAGCGTCCTGTCACGGTATAGCGTGTTGTAAATGAGCGAGCCTTCCCATGCGACGCCCAGCCCCTTGCCTTGTTCTTCTTCCAGTTGCAGCCGCCGCAGATAGGTTTCGGTACAGATCATCAGCACGTAGTTGGCTTCGCGGATACCCTGATCCATTTTGCGCGGCCAGCCTTCTGGTGGCGCTGGCTCGTATTGGTCAATCCAACTGTCGATACCACCCGCACGCAAGCGGTTTGACAAGTCCAGCACTCGTGCGCGGTGTGCGTCGGAATCGTGGCTGTAGCTGATGAAAACTTTGGTCATGGGTGTTTTTCATGCTGATACTGGGATAAGCAGAATGATACTGTTTACCTGTCATTTTGTCGGTTTCTTGATAACTGGAGGTTACGTGATTACCCTGCACCTGTCTTGGGTTATACTTTTGCAAATATCTTTGAAAGTGTAAGGCATGGAACAGTGCAACTTTTGTGGAAACCAACAACTTGTCGCTACTACTACGCAGTACACCTACAAGCGTGACGGGCAGTACCTGATTGTGGATGATGTACCGTGTACCCAGTGCAGTTATTGCGGCGAAGCCTATTTTGAAGCCAGGGTTTTGAAGAAGATCGAGGCTGAGTTTGAAGCAATCCAGTCTGGCAAGAAACAGCCGAAACGGGCGGTGACTGTTCCGGTAGAGGGATTTTTGGAACTGGATGCAGCCTGATTTGTTAGCCATGAAAAATTTGAAACTCATCGCCTTCGACCTGTTCGGCGTCGTCATCACCGACGGACACCTCGTCACCAACGGCCTGATGCCGCTGCTGCCACCCGGCACCACCAAAGCCGATGTGAAACCCTTCTACGACGCCTACACTGGCGGGCAGATTTCCGAAGCCGCATTCTGGCTGGGGCTGAACCTCACGGTCGATTCCGCCATCCGCAACCAATTCCTTAACGGCTTTGAGCTGGATGCAGAGCTGGCGGAAGTGACCTACGCGCTGGCAAAGCGCTATCGCCTCGGCATCCTCTCCAATCTGGGGGCGGAATGGGGCGAGATGCTGGAGGAACGTTTTGCCTTCAGTGAGCGCTTCGAGCCGCGCATCATCAGCGGTGCCGTGCAATGCCAGAAGCCGGAACCGGAGATTTTCGAGATCCTGATCAAGGCCAGCGGGGTAGGGGGCGAGCACATCGCCTTCATCGACGATCGCCGCGAAAATCTGCAAGTGGCCAAGCGTTTCGGCATGACCACCATCCACTACCAGCGTGAGCCGGACAATCACCCCTACGAGCCGGATTACACCATCCAGCGCCTCGGCGAAGTCCTGCAATTCCTGTAGGGGTAATGCTTGGAAAACCTGACCGGAAAATTGCAAATCATCCTGCGCTACAGCAGGGATGGCAATATTTGCTGTGTAAACCAGGTATCCATCCGTTCCAGCCGTCTGCGTCTCAGCTCCCGCTTTTTTGCTGGCAAAGCGGTGGATGCCGCGCCCAGGCTGACCGGTATGCTGTTCAGCCTGTGCGGAGCGGCGCAATCAGTAGCCTCCGCCCGCGCCTGCGAACAGGCACTGGGGCAGCAAGCCAGCCCGGAAACCGAGCAGCAGCGCGATTTCCAGATCAGGGTGGAAACCCTGTTCGAGCACTTGTTGCGCTTTTCGCAGGACTGGAATACCGCACTGGCCTGCCAACTACCCGCCACTACCGAACTGCAAGCCCTGTTCAAACTCAAGCGCGACCTGCTGCAAGCTGCCGATCCGCAGCCCGTGCTTGCCAGCATCCGGCAGTGGCTGGAAATGCACCTGCTGGGAATGCCGATTGCCAACTGGCTGGAATACTGCGCATCCGGCGATGTAAGCATACTTTCCAATAATGGCCAAATTGGAAATATTGTTTCCAGTTTGCGGGTGAGCGGCTGGGAAAAACTGGGTGACTGCGAACTGCATCCATTACCTGAACTCCCCAGCGATTGGTGGTTGCAACGCCTGACTAGCGCTGACGCGGAACACTTCATGGCGGAACCGGATGTGGACGGGCAAGCCTGCGAAACGTCGGCGCTTACCCGCCAGTGGGAGCACTCCGCCTTGCGGATTTGGCGTGAGCGCTATGGCAGTGGCCTGCTGACGCGGCTGATGGCGCGGGTGCTGGATATGCTGGAAGAAATAATGGCCTTGGCGGCCATTTCCCCCCATCCTAACCTTCCCCCGCAAGGGGGGAAGGAACAAGAGGGCACTTCGAACAATGGGTCTTCACTCCCTTCCCCCCTTGCGGGGGAAGGGTCGGGGAAGGGGGGGGATGCCGAAGGCATTGCCACAATCCCAACCGCCCGTGGCCTCCTGGCCCACAGGGTAGTGCAACAAAACGGCATCATCCGCGCCTACCAAATTGTCGCCCCCACCGAATGGAACTTCCACCCCCACGGTTCCCTGCAAACAATGCTGGCAACCCTGAAGGGTAAAGACGAAGCTGACCTCACCCAGCAGGCCCGCATCTTTATAACCGCTCTCGACCCCTGCGTGGACTACCAACTGGAGATCATCCCTGATGCATGAAATGTCCCTGTGCGAAGGCGTCCTGCAAGTGCTGGAAGACGAAGCCAAACGCCAGAATTTCCAGCGAGTCAAAACCGTCTGGCTGGAAATCGGCAGCATGTCCGGAGTGGAAGTCGAAGCCATGCGCTTTTGTTTTGATGCTGTCATTCGCCACACACTGGCGGATGGCGCTAAACTGGAAATCATCGAAGTCCCCGCTGAAGCGTGGTGCCTGAATTGCGCGCAAACCGTCACGGTCAAGCAGCGCTACGATGCCTGCCCCAACTGCGGCAGTTATCAGCTACAGGTCACGCGCGGGGATGAAATGCGAATCAAGGAACTGGAGGTAGAGTAATGTGTACTGTCTGTGGCTGCGGCGAAGGCGAGCCAAAAATTGAGGGCATTGAAGGTCAGGCGCAACCCCATGCGCATTCAGCAATCCGGGGGCAGCATCACCACCATCATGACCACGCCCATCCCCATGATCACGATCACGGGCATGACCACCATCACCACGAACACACCCACGATTACGGGCAAGGTGCCGCCCGTGCCCACGCGCCCGGCCTGTCGCAATCACGTATGGTGCAAATCGAGCAGGATATCCTCGGCAAAAACAACCAGTACGCCGCTCACAACCGCCAGCATTTCGCGCAACACGCCATCCTCGCGCTCAACCTTGTTTCCAGCCCCGGCTCTGGCAAAACCACCTTGCTGACCGAAACCCTGACCCGCTTGCAGGGTAAGCTGCCAATGGCGGTGGTAGAAGGCGACCAGCAAACCAGTAACGACGCCGACCGCATCCGCGCTACCGGTGTTCCCGCACTGCAAATCAATACCGGCAAGGGCTGCCATCTGGATGCACACATGGTCGGCCACGCGCTTGCATCCCTGCCGATCGACGATGGTGGTATCCTGTTCATCGAAAACGTCGGCAATCTGGTATGCCCTGCCGCCTTCGATCTGGGCGAAGCACACAAGGTGGCGATCCTTTCCGTCACCGAAGGCGAAGACAAACCGATCAAATACCCCGACATGTTCCACGCCGCTGACCTGATGATCCTCAACAAGATCGACCTGTTGCCCTACCTCAAATTCGATGTGGAAAAATGTGAGGAATACGCCCGCCGGGTCAACCCGGACATTCAAATCCTGCGCGTTTCCGCTACCAGCGGCGAAGGCATGGATGATTGGATCGACTGGTTGCAACAACAACGTCCATGAGCAATAGCAAAAAGAGGAGTCCCCATGCAAACTTCACTGGTACTGACCGTGCTTGGCCCCGACCGTTCTGGCCTGGTCAAGTCCATTTCCGAAGCTGTCAAGGCGCATCAGGGTAACTGGCAGGAAAGCCGCATGGTGCATCTGGCCGGGCAGTTCGCTGGTCTGGCGCATGTTTCCATCGCCGAAGAACAGGCCGCCGCGCTGATTCAGGCGTTGACCGAACTGCAAACCGACGGCCTGAAAATCCTGGTGCAGCAAAGCGCCCCGGCAGCCGCTGAACCCCGCACGCCACTCACCCTGGAACTGCTCGGCCACGACCGCCCCGGCATCATCCACGACATTACCCGCCAGCTTGCTGCCCTCAACGTCAATATTGAGGAGCTGGAAAGTGAGCAACGCGCTGCGCCCATGTCCAGCGAACTGTTGTTCTACGCGCATCTCAAACTGGGTTTGCCGGAAGGTGTGAAGGCGGATGACGTACAGGGGGCGTTTGAAAACATGCCTGACCCGCTGATGGTTGACTTAAGCTTCAAGGTCTAAGCCAAACATCCATAGGGGTATTACGGCCATCATCGACAAGCAGGCAGAAGTCGCCTTCCTAACGGGGTCAGGCTAGTGCCGTGCCTGCGCATGCCAGGCAATGTGTTCGCCGATAAAGGTGGCGATGAAATGGTAGCTGTGGTCGTAACCCTCCTGTAGCCGCAGGGTCAGCGGTACATTGGCCTGACGGCAGGCATCGGCCAGACTTTCCGGCAGCAACTGTCCTGCTTCGAGGAATTCGTCAGCGGTTCCCTGATCGATGAGGATTTCCGGCATGGATGCGCCCGCCTTGATCAGGCAGGTGGCGTCATAGGCTTCCCATGCGGACGTGTCCTCGCCCAGATAGGCGGAGAAACAGCCCTGACCCCAGCCGCATTCAACTGGATGACAAATGGGCGAAAACGCGGAAACCGAGCGGTAAGCACCGGGATTTTTCAGCGCACAGATCAGCGCCCCATGCCCACCCATCGAATGCCCGCTGATGGATTTGAGGCCGGGAATCAGCGGTAAATGCTGTTCCACCAGCGCGGGCAGTTCGGCGCTCACGTAATCGTACATATGGTAATGCTGTGACCACGGTTCCTCGGTGGCGTTGACGTAGAAACCTGCACCCTGGCCGAGGTCGTAACGTTCCGGCACATCCGGCACGTTCTCGCCACGCGGGCTGGTGTCGGGAATGATCAGCGCAATGCCATGTTCAGCGGCATAACGTTGCGCCCCGGCCTTGACGCGGAAATTGTCGTCGGTGCAGGTGAGGCCGGAAAGCCAGTACAGCGCCGGTACTTTGCGTTCGGCAGCCTGCGGTGGCAGGTAAACGGAGAACGTCATGCTGCACTGGCAGCTTGCCGATTCATGTGTGTAACGGTTCAGAAACCCGGCGGATTCCTTGATGCTTTCAACCAGTTTCATATCGTCAGCCCTAGAAAATAATCACGGAGCGGATGCTTTCGCCCGCGTGCATCAGGTCGAAGGCGCGGTTAATGCCGTCCAGTGGCATGGTGTGCGTGATCATGCTGTCGAGTTCAATCTGCCCGTCGAGGTAACGGTCGACGTAACCGGGCAGTTCGGTACGGCCCTTGACGCCACCAAACGCAGTGCCTTTCCAGGTGCGCCCGACCACCAGGTTGAATGGGCGGGTGGCAATTTCCTGCCCTGCGCCTGCCACCCCGATAATGGTGGAAACGCCCCAGCCCATGTGGGTGCATTCCAGCGCATCCCGCATGACGTGGACGTTGCCGATGCATTCAAACGAGTAGTCGACTCCGCCGTTGGTCAGATCCTTGATGTATTCGCTGATCGAACCGCTCACTTCTTTGGGGTTGATGAAATCGGTTGCGCCCAGCGCCTTGGCCATTTCCCACTTGCCGGGGTTGATGTCGATGGCGAGGATGCGCCCGGCCTGCGCCATCACCGCGCCCTGGATGACCGACAGGCCGATGCCGCCAAGGCCGAATACCGCTACGGTGGAACCGGGTTCCACTTTCGCCGTGTTCAGTACTGCGCCAATACCGGTGGTGACGCCGCAGCCGAGCAGGCAGACTTTTTCCAGCGGTGCAGCGGGATTGATTTTCGCCAGCGCGATTTCCGGCACCACGGTGTATTCCGAGAAGGTGGAGCAGCCCATGTAGTGGTAAATCGGTTGCCCCTTGCAGGTGAAACGGCGGGTGTGGTCGGGCATGTAACCGGTCCACACAGTGGCGGCGATCGACTGGCACAGGTTGGTTTTGGTGGAACGGCAGTATTCGCATTCGCCGCATTCGGGGATGTAGAGCGGAATCACATGGTCGCCGGGTTTGAGGTTTTTCACGCCGGGGCCGCATTCTTCGACGATGCAACCGCCTTCATGGCCGAGGATGCAGGGGAAAGCGCCTTCGGGGTCTTCGCCCGACAGGGTGAAAGCGTCAGTGTGGCAAACGCCGGAAGCAACTACCCGCAACAGGACTTCGCCTTCGCGCGGCTTGTCGACTTCAATTTCTTCAATCACCAAGGGTTTTTTGGGTTCCCACGCAACCGCAGCACGGCATTTCATGATGTCCATCTCCTTTTTGTCATAATGTCTTCCGAAAGTAGGAGCAATATGCACGACTGTCAATTGCCGCCGCTCGGAGTATTGGATAGGCTGGACAGGCTGTAACAGGAGAAAGATTATGTGTCTTGGAATTCCCGGTCAGATTACCGAAATCATCGACGCTGATAACCTGCTGGCGAAAGTGGATGTCGGTGGCGTCAGGCGCGAGGTCAATATCGCCTGCATCGTCGATGATGAACACCCGGCGGCAAGCTGTGTTGGTGACTGGGTGCTGGTGCACGTCGGTTTCGCCATGAGCCGCCTGGATGAAGAGGAAGCGGCCCGCACGCTGGCGTTGCTGGCAGAACTCGGCGACATGCAGGCCGAACTCGACATGATGCGGCGGATGGAGGGGCAGGCATGAAATACATTGACGAATTCCGCGATCCCGCCAAGGCGAAAAAGCTGGTGGAGGAGATTCATAAGTTGGCTTCGGGTATGTTCCCTTCGACTCCGCTCAGGGAACGGACCTCCCCGGTGGCTGAGCGGAGTCGAAGCCAGCGGAGTCGAAGGGAACATACCCGAAGCCAACCCCTGCAAATCATGGAATTCTGCGGCGGCCACACCCACACCCTGTTCAAATATGGCATCGAATCCATGTTGCCGGACACTATCGAAATGGTACACGGCCCCGGCTGCCCGGTGTGTGTGCTGCCGATGGCACGGGTGGATGATTGCGTGGCGATTGCCGAACAACCCGGCGTGATTTTCACCACATTTGGCGACGCTATGCGTGTACCCGGTACGCGCAAAAGCCTGTTGCAAGCCAAGGCCGACGGTTGCGATGTGCGCATGGTGTATTCGCCGATGGATGCGCTGGCCATTGCCCGCAAGAACCCCGATCGCGAAGTGGTATTTTTTGCGCTGGGCTTTGAAACCACCATGCCTAGCACCGCGCTGACCCTGTTGCAGGCGCATCGTGAGGGGCTGAAGAATTTTTCGTTGTTCTGCAATCACATCACCACGCCTGCGACTATGCGGGCGATTTTGACCGACCCGGATTTGCGGCTGGATGGCTTCCTCGCACCCGGCCACGTCAGCATGGTGATTGGCGCACAACCGTATGATTTCGTTACCCGCGACTACCACAAGCCGCTGGTGATTACCGGTTTTGAGCCGCTCGACATCCTGCAAGCCTTGTGGATGCTAGTGAAACAGATTGCCGAAGGGCGTTGCGAAGTCGAAAACCAGTATGCGCGGATAGTGCCGCAGGCGGGCAATACTGCCGGGCTGAATGCCATCCATGAGGTGTATGAAACGCGGGAACATAGCGAGTTCCGGGGCTTGGGGAATATTGGCGATGCGGGCATCCAGATTCGGGAGGCGTATGCGGCTTACGATGCGGAGAAGAAATTCGGAATACCCTTCGACGCTGCACCCTTCGACTCCGCTCAGGGAGCAGGGTCGCTCAAGTGTGCGGAAGTGTTACGCGGGGTGATGAAGCCGTGGGACTGTCCGGCATTTGGCAAGGAGTGTAATCCGCAGATGCCGCTGGGGGCGCTGATGGTGTCGCCGGAGGGGTCATGTGCGGCGTATTATGCGTATGGGAAATTGGCAAAACGTTCTTGAACCAGGATTTTTGGGATGAAAGGATTAATAGGATTGGGGAGGGTACGGTATGAATCTTAGTGGCACAATTACGCTGGCACATGGCAGCGGCGGACGCGCCATGCACCAACTGGTCGACAACCTGATCCGCCAGACTTTCACCAATCCACTACTGGAAGAGGGCGAAGACCAGGCCCGTATTCCGCTGGCAGGATTGGTTGCGCAAGGCGACCGGCTGGCGTTTACCACCGATTCCTACGTCGTCACCCCGCTGGAGTTTCCCGGCGGCAATATTGGCACACTCGCCATCAACGGCACAGTCAACGATCTGGCTGTCGGGGGCGCAACACCGCTCTACCTGAGTTGCGGTTTCATCATCGAAGAAGGTTTGTCGCTGGAAACCTTCGCCCGCATCCTGCAAGCGATGAAGCTGGCAGCCGATGAAGCCGGGGTACAAATCGTCACGGGCGATACCAAGGTGGTGCAACGCGGTGGCGCGGACAAGCTGTTCATCAACACCGCAGGCGTAGGCGTCATTCCAGCCGGTTTCAACCCTTCTGCCGGACGTGCCCAACCCGGCGATGTGGTGATCGTCAACGGTTGGCTGGGCGACCACGGCGCGGCCATCCTCAACGCCCGTGGCGATCTGGCGTTGGATGCCGACATCGAAACCGATTGCGCCCCGCTCAACCGGTTGGTGGACGCGATGTTTGCCGCCTGCCCCGACATCCATTGCCTGCGTGACGCCACCCGTGGCGGGCTGGCAACAGTGCTGAACGAGTTCGCCGAACGTTCAGGTGTCGATTTCATGCTCAAGGAAGAACACCTGCCGATCCGCACCCCGGTGCGTGGCATGTGTGAAATCCTTGGCCTCGACCCGCTCTACCTCGCCAACGAAGGCAAACTGGTGGCAGTTGTCCCCCTCACTGCCGCCCAAGCCGTGCTGACAGCAATGAAGCGCATCCCCGCAGGCCGCGACGCCTGCATCATTGGCGAAGTGGTGGAAGGCGATGGCCACGTCGTTCTGCAAACTGCTTTCGGCGGCGAACGGATTGTTGATATGCTCCCCGGAGAGCAGTTGCCCCGCATCTGCTGAACGCACCCGGAGCACCAATGAAGTTAAAAAAGAAAGCCGCCTACGGCAAACCCCAACGCCTGAAGTTCCCTGCCGAAGAGGTAGCAAACAACTGGCTGGGTTACGCTTTCGACGCCTATTACCGCGCTGATGCCGGTGTAGCCAAGGCGATTCAGCAGGAAGAACGCAACGGCAGGAAGCTCGCTTGCGCCAAAGGCTGTTCCAGTTGCTGCAAGAGCCACACCACCATTCCCATTTTCCCGCTGGAATTGCTGGGCTTGTACTGGTATGTCAGCAAAATCATGCCCGCAGCCACCCGCAACAGGCTCAAGCCGCAACTGGAAAACCATGCCGCCGGTGGCGCTTGCCCGTTCCTGCTGGATGGCGCATGTTCCGTCCATCCCATGCGCCCGCTGGCCTGCCGTCATTTCAATGTGTTCGATCAGGTGTGCGCGGAAGGGGAAGACGCTTTCCATACCCGCCGCGAAGACGTGCTGACGCCGCTCAAGTCACATCAGGATGCGGCCTATGAAGCCATGCTGCCGTTCCACGGTTTTACCACGGCAGAACAGCAACAGGCGGCGATGCAGCACAACTACATCCAGCATCAGGCGCGGGTATTGCAGGAAATCGACTGGGCGCATCTGGCCGCCCGTATCAGCGGCTGAGGCTCGGGCATGGCATTACGCATCCGCATTACCGGATTGGTGCAAGGTGTTGGCTTCCGGCCCAACGTCTGGCGGCTGGCGCATGAAGGCGGGATTGGCGGAACCGTGCGTAACGACAGCAGCGGCGTCCTGATCGAAGCCTGGGGCAGCGATGCAGTGCTTGCCACTTTCCAGCAGCAACTGGGCAGCGACATTCCACCGCTTGCCCGGATTGACAGTATCCATGTGGAAGTGCTGGAAACAGATTGTCCGCACGCTGACTTCCGCATCATTGCCAGCGAATCCGGCGAGATTCACACCGGTATCGTGCCGGATGCCGCCATGTGCCCAGCCTGCCGCGCCGACATTTTCGCCCCTACCAACCGGCGTTACCGTTACCCCTTCACCAATTGCACCCACTGCGGCCCGCGTCTGAGCATCGTGCGCGGCATTCCCTACGATCGCGCCAATACCAGCATGGCGGCTTTCAAACTTTGCCCCGATTGCCAGCAGGAATACACCGACCCCGCTGACCGCCGTTTCCATGCCCAGCCCAACGCCTGCCCGGCGTGTGGCCCCCACATCTGGCTGGAAAATAGGGCAGGGCAGGGGATTGATCCCACCTCCGGAGAACGCGATTGCATCGATACTGCCAGTCGCCTGCTGCGGGAAGGCAACATCCTCGCCCTGATGGGGCTGGGTGGCGTCCATCTAGTATGCGACGCCAGCAATGAAACCGCTGTCGCCGAACTGCGCCGCCGCAAACGCCGCTACCAGAAACCACTGGCGCTGATGGCGCGCGACCTGGACGCAATCCGTCACTATTGCGACGTGAACGAGACGGAAGCCAAACTGCTGCAAAGCAAACATGCCCCGATCGTATTGCTGGCAAAGAAACCCCTCCCCAGCCCTCCCCTTGTCAGGGGAGGGAGCGAAGACGGTCTTACCTCTTGTTCCTCCCCTGACAAGGGGGCGAAGCGCCGCGTTGAAGCGGCTGGGCGGCTAGGAGGGGTTTCTTCTCTTACATCCCTCGGCTTCATGCTCCCCTACACCCCCCTGCACGCCCTGCTGCTGGAATCCTGGCAAACTCCACTGGTCATGACCAGCGCCAACCTCAGCGAAGAGCCGCAATGCATCACTGTGGAAGAAACCCGCCAGCGCATGCAGGGCATCGCCGATTATCTGCTGCTGCATAATCGTCCCATCGTCAACCGGGTGGATGATTCCGTAACGCGGGTACTGGCAGGCAAGCCAAGGACGCTGCGCCGTGCGCGTGGCTATGCACCCGAGCCGCTCAATCTGCCCGAGGGTTTCGGCAATGCGCCGCCATTGCTGGCGATGGGTGGCGAGCTGAAAAACACCTTCGGTTTGCTGCGTGACGGGCAAGTGGTGTTATCCCAGCACCTTGGCGACCTCAAAGACGCCCGCACCTGGCGCGAATACGAACATACGCTGCGGCTCTACCAGCAATTATTTGCGCACCAGCCTCGCATGATTGTGGTGGACAAGCACCCCGGTTACCGTTCCACGCAATTGGGGCAGCAATGGGCGCGGGAACAGGATTTGCCCCTGATCGAAGTTCAGCACCACCATGCCCATGTAGCTGCGTGCATGGCTGAAAATGGCTGGCCTCTGAATGGCGGCAAAGTTCTTGGCATTGTCCTTGATGGACTAGGTTACGGCGAGGACGGCAGCATCTGGGGCGGCGAATTCCTGCTGGCCGATTACCAGGGTTACCAACGCCTTGCCCATTTCAAACCGGTCGCCATGCCCGGTGGCACGCAAGCCATTCTGCAACCGTGGCGCAACACCTGGGCGCATCTGCAACAACTGGGTTGGCAGGAAGTCAGCGCTGTATTCCCCGATCTGGAGTTGATCAGCTTCCTGCAAGCGCAACCGTTGAAAACGCTGGAAAGCATGCTGGAACGCGGCCTCAATTCGCCCATGAGCAGTTCCTGCGGACGCCTGTTCGATGCCGTCGCCGCCGCTCTCGGTTGCAGCCGTGCGGCCATTAGTTACGAAGGGCAGGCAGCCATTGAGCTGGAGGCGGCTACTCCTGCCGGTTTGCTCAAACTGGTTCCGCCCTATCCATTCGCGCTGGAACGCAACGCCAGCGGTCTATGGGAAATCGACCCCGCACCCATGTGGTACGAGCTGCTGAAAGACATGCAGGCAGGCTACCCGTCCGCAGCTATTTCCGCCCACTTCCATCAGGGGCTGATCCATGTGCTGGCGGAACTGGCCGGGAAACTGTGCGCCGCACGCCCAGAGATTCAGGCCATCGCGCTGTCTGGTGGCGTATTCCAGAATACCCTGCTGTTCAGCGGCCTGTTGGCCAGACTGGAAGGGCAGGGCATACGGGTTCTGACCCATTCCACCATTCCCACCAATGACGGCGGCATAGCCCTTGGGCAGGCCGCGATTGGCGCAGCCCGCCAGATGCAGGCATACTACGCAGCTTGAATCTGCCACAGCCTGAGGAACTGCATGTTTGCGCGAATCCGTGAAGACATCTACTGCATTTTCGAGCGCGACCCTGCCGCCCGTCATGTATTTGAAATCGTTACCACTTATCCTGGTTTGCATGCAATCCTGATTCACCGTGTCAGCCACTGGTTGTGGGGCAATGGTTTCAAATGGCTGGCGCGGGTGCTGTCGAATCTGGCCCGCTGGGTCACTGGTATCGAAATCCACCCCGGCGCGACCATTGGGCGACGCTTTTTCATCGACCACGGCATGGGTGTTGTGATTGGGGAAACCGCTGAAATCGGTGACGATTGCACGCTCTATCACGGCGTTACGCTGGGCGGAACCAGTTGGCAGAAGGGTAAGCGCCATCCCACCCTCGGCAACGATGTGGTCATCGGTGCAGGGGCGAAGATTCTTGGACCCATTACCCTCGCCAATGGTGCACGGGTCGGCTCCAACGCCGTGGTGGTGAAAGACGTGCCGGAAGGTGCGACCGTCATCGGCATTCCGGGCAAGATCATTACCCCGCGCAAGCTGCACGAAAAGCGCCGCGAGGAAATCGCCCAGAAAATGGGCTTCGACGCCTACGGTGCCACCCAGGACATGCCCGACCCGGTAGCCAATGCGGTCAACCGCATGCTCGACCACATCCACCTGATGGACGAGCGCATGGACAAGCTCTGTGAAGAAGTCCACCGTCTCGGCGGCAAGCTGGAAGTCATTCCGCTGCCGGAATTACGGGCGGAGGGTTTTGGTCTGGAATCAAACGGTTCTGGTGAGTCTTCCAAAAGGGATAGTCATAACCATAATACTTGACTACTTTTGTCGGGTATTGCTAGGATGCTTCCAGCCTGAATGGAGAGCACTATCATGAAACTGACAACCAAGGGACGCTATGCGGTGACAGCGATGCTGGATCTGGCGCTGCATACCAGCGAGAACCCGGTATCGCTTGCGGAAATTTCGGAAAGGCAGGATATATCACTTTCCTACCTGGAGCAACTGTTCGCCAAATTGCGCAAGGCAGGTCTGGTCGTCAGCATGCGCGGGCCGGGCGGTGGCTATCAGTTGAACGGTGCGCCGCAAGATATTGTTATTGCTGATATTATCAGCGCCGTGGATGAGCATGTGGACGCAACCCGTTGCGGTGGTCTGGGCGACTGCCAGGACCACAAACGCTGTCTGACCCACGACCTGTGGATGGATTTGAGCAACCAGATTCGGGTGTTCCTGTCCGACATCACGCTGGCTGACATGACCGCTCGGGTCGAAGTGCGGGAAACCGCCGCGCGTCAGCAGAACAAGCGCATCGATTTTACCACCCAGCATTCCCATTCCCATTAATGCCAGTGCAGGATTTAGCCCCAATGAGTGAACTAAAGACACCCATTTACTTCGACTACGCCGCAACTACCCCGGTTGACCCGCGTGTCGCCGCGAAAATGATGCAATACCTGACGCTGGATGGCGTGTTCGGCAACCCTGCATCCAAAAGCCATGCATTCGGTTGGGATGCTGAAGCAGGCGTGGAGGAGGCGCGCGCCCAGGTTGCCGCCCTGATCAACGCCGACCCGAAAGAAATCGTCTGGACTAGTGGTGCCACCGAATCTGACAATCTGGCCATCAAGGGCGCGGCTCACTTCAATGCCCGCCGGGGCAAGCACATCATTACCTGCAAGACCGAGCACAAGGCGGTGCTGGACACCTGCCGCCAACTGGAGCGCGAAGGTTTTGAAGTCACTTATCTCGACCCTGAGCCAAACGGCCTGATCGACCTGAACAAGCTGAAAGATGCCATGCGGGAAGACACCACAGTGGTTTCCATCATGCACGTCAACAATGAAATCGGTGTCATTCAGGATATCGCCGCCATCGGTGAAATGTGCCGTGCCAACAAGACTGTTTTCCATGTCGATGCCGCCCAAAGTGCAGGCAAAGTGCCCATCGATACGGAGCAGCTCAAGGTCGACATGATGAGCTTCTCCGCTCACAAGATTTACGGGCCGAAAGGCATCGGCGCGCTGTATGTACGCCGCAAGCCACGTGTGCGCATCGAGGCGCAGATGCACGGCGGTGGCCACGAGCGCGGGATGCGTTCCGGTACCTTGCCTACCCATCAGATCGTGGGCATGGGTGAAGCCTTCCGCATTGCCAAAGCTGAAATGAATGCGGAAAATGACCGTATCCTGATGTTGCGCAATCGGTTGTATAATGGGCTTAAGGACATTGAAGAGCATTACGTCAATGGTGATCTGGAGCAGCGCGTAGCAGGTATCCTGAACATCAGTTTCAACTACGTGGAAGGTGAAAGCTTGATGATGTCGTTGAAAGAACTGGCCATGTCGTCTGGTTCCGCGTGCACCAGCTCCAGCTTGGAGCCAAGTTATGTGCTGCGCGCGCTGGGCCGTAGCGATGAACTGGCGCACAGTTCCCTGCGTCTGTCGATGGGGCGCTTCAGCACGGTGGAAGAGGTAGATTTGGCGATTGAGCGCATCCACGTTGCCGTCGACAAGCTGCGTGAGCTTTCCCCGTTGTGGGAAATGTTCCAGGAAGGCATCGACCTGAGCAAGGTTGAATGGGTTTCGCATTAAGATTTCGCTTGAGAGGACAAAATTATGGCATACGGTGAAAAGGTCATTGACCACTACGAAAACCCGCGCAACGTCGGCAGCTTCAACAAGGCTGACCTGAACATTGGCACGGGCATGGTTGGCGCGCCTGCGTGTGGCGACGTAATGAAACTGCAAATCAAGGTCAACGAGCAGGGCATCATTGAAGACGCCAAGTTCAAAACTTATGGTTGTGGTTCCGCGATTGCCTCTTCCAGCCTGCTGACCGAATGGGTCAAGGGCAAGACGCTGGAGGAAGCCAAGCAGATCAAGAATACCGACATCGCCGCCGAACTGGATTTGCCGCCGGTCAAGGTGCACTGTTCCGTGCTGGCTGAAGATGCTATCCGCACTGCGATTGAGGATTACCAGAAGAAGCAGGCAGGAGGCTAACATGATTACCATGACTCCAACCGCTGCCGACCGCGTTACCAAGTTCCTCGCCAACCGTGGCAAAGGTGTTGGTTTGCGTCTGGGCGTCAAGACCACGGGTTGTTCCGGCATGGCCTACGTCATGGAGTTCGTTGATGAAGTCCAGGAAGGCGACACCGTGTTTGAAAGCCAGGGTGTGAAAGTTATCGTCGACCCCAAGGCGCTGGTGTATCTGGACGGTACGGAAGTGGATTACGCCAAAGAGGGCTTGAACGAAGGTTTCAAATTCACCAATCCAAACGAATCAGCCCGTTGCGGATGCGGTGAGAGTTTTTCCGTTTGACGATGTTGCAGGAACTCAAACAGGATTACTTCGCGCTTTTCGGCTTGCCCCGCCAGTTTGCAGTTGACGGCGGGGTGCTGTCCGCCCGTTTCCGGGAGCTTCAATCGCAATACCATCCTGACCGCTTTGCCAGTGGCAGCGATCAGGAGCGGCGTCTGGCAATGCAAATTACTTCCTTGCTTAATGAGGCGCACGAAACCTTGCGCCAGCCACGTTTGCGCGCCCGCTACCTGTTGACATTGGCGGGTGTGGAAATCAATGACGAACGTGATACGGCGTCCGACCCCATGTTCCTGATGCAGCAGATGGAAATCCGCGAGGCGCTGGAAGATTCCGAATCCGCCGCCGATCCGTTCGATGCACTGGAAGGCATTGGCAAGCAGGTGCGGCAGGAACTGGCAGAACTCGAAAATGTTTTCGCCGCCAACTGGCAAGCGCAGGATTTCACTGCGGCGAAAGATGCAATGTTGAAAATGCGCTTTTACGAACGTCTGCTGGAAGACATCCGGAGCCGCGAAGAGCGTCTGGACGAAAGCCTCTAGGATTACCCATGGCATTACTACAGATTTCCGAACCCGGTATGGCTACCGCCGCCCATCAGCACCGGCTGGCGGCAGGTATTGACCTTGGCACCACCAATTCGCTGGTGGCGAGTGTTCGCAGTGGCCAGGCCAATACGTTTGCCGATGCGCAAGGGCGACATTTGCTGCCTTCCGTGGTGCACTATCAGGCCGCTGCTGCGCCTATTGTGGGCTATGCAGCCAAAGCTGCCATGACGACCGATCCGCTGAATACGATTGCTTCCGCCAAGCGCCTGATGGGGCGTGGGGTGGAGGATGTGAAACAGCTCGGTGGGCATTTGCCGTATCATTTCGTGACGGGCGGTTCTGCTGTGCCGCGCATCCAGACCGCAGACGGCGTAGTGTCGGCGGTGGAAGTTTCGGCGGACATCCTGCGGGTATTGAAGCTGCGTGCGGAAGATACCCTCGGTGGCGATCTGGCTGGCGTGGTGATTACGGTTCCAGCCTATTTCGACGATGCCCAGCGGCAGGCGACCAAGGATGCGGCCAAACTGGCTGGTCTGAATGTATTCCGTTTGTTGAATGAACCGACCGCCGCTGCGGTTGCCTATGGGTTGGATCAGAAGGCGGAGGGCGTCATTGCCGTGTACGACCTCGGCGGTGGCACGTTCGATATTTCCATCCTGCGCCTGCACAAGGGTGTGTTTGAAGTATTGGCGACCGGTGGGGATTCCGCGCTGGGTGGTGATGATTTCGACCATGTGATTGCCGAATGGCTGTTGCAGGAAGCAGGGCTGGTTGGTAGTTCCGACCGGATTATCCTGCGCACGGCAATGGTGGCGGCGCGCAATGCCAAGGAAGCCCTCACCGAAGCCGAAACAGCTCCAGTTGAGCTGGGCGAGTGGCAGGGCGAGCTGACCCGCAGCCATATGGGTGAACTGATTGCCCCGCTGGTGAAAAAGACCCTGATGGCCTGCCGCCGCACCTTGCGCGATGCCAATCTGGACAAGGAGGCGATTCAGGATGTGGTGATGGTGGGTGGCTCCACCCGTGTGCTGGCAGTACGCGATCAGGTCGCCTCATTCTTCGGCAAGCCACCGCTGGTGAACATCGACCCTGATCGTGTAGTTGCTATCGGTGCCGCCATTCAGGCTGACGTACTGGCGGGCAACAAACCCGATTCCGACATGCTGCTGCTGGATGTCATTCCACTCTCGCTGGGGCTGGAAATGATGGGCGGGCTGGTCGAGAAAATCATTCCGCGCAACACTACCATCCCGGTGGCGCGGGCGCAGGAATTCACCACTTTCAAGGACGGGCAGACTGCCATGTCCATCCATGTCCTGCAAGGCGAACGCGAGACGGTGGAAACCTGTCGTTCACTGGCACGTTTCTCGCTGCGCGAAATTCCGCCGATGGTGGCAGGTGCTGCGCGTATCCGCGTGACCTTTCAGGTGGATGCCGATGGCTTGCTGAGTGTGACGGCGCAGGAACAGACTACAGGTGTGAGCGCCGGGGTGGAAGTGAAGCCCTCCTACGGCCTCAACGACAACGAAATTGAAACCATGCTGCGTGATTCCATGGCTCATGCGCGCGAAGATATGGAAGCTCGCCGCCTGCGTGAACAGCAGGTGGAAGCCGACCGTTCCATTGAGGCGCTGGAAGCAGCCCTCCAGGCTGACGGTGATGTGCTGCTGACGGCGGAAGAACGTACCGCCCTGTTGATTGCCCGCGATCAGTTGGTGCACTTACGGCAGGGAACAGACCACCGTGCTATCGAAGCTGGCATCAAAGCGTTGGAAAAAGCCGCCGAGTCCTATGTCGAGCGCCGCATGAATGCCAGCATACGCGCCGCCATGGCCGGGCACCGGGTTGACGAATTCAAGGAATAACACATGCCGAAACTGATTTTTCTACCGCACGAAGACATCTGCCCTGAAGGTGCCATTATCGACGTTGAACCCGGCATTAGCATTTGCGATGCAGCCTTGCAACACGGTATTGAAATCGAACATGCCTGCGAAAAATCCTGTGCATGCACCACCTGCCATATCTATATTCGTGAAGGGTTCGATTCACTGGATGATGCCACCGATCAGGAGGAGGATTATCTCGACAAGGCGTGGGGCGTAGACCCCGATTCCCGCCTGAGCTGTCAGGCCAAGGTGGCGGATGAAGACCTTGTGATCGAAATCCCCAAATACACCATCAATATGGTGTCAGAACACCACTAGAGAGGAGTTTCACGATGGATCTGCGATGGACTGATACGCAGCAGATTGCGGTCGAATTATACGAAAACTATCCGGATGTTGATCCGCGTTACGTCCGCTTTACCGATCTGCACACCTGGGTGATGGCGCTGGACGGTTTCAATGACGACCCCAATCATTCCAACGAAAAGATTCTGGAAGCCATTCAGATGGCATGGATTGAAGAGGCCGAGTAATCAACAGCCTGCCTTCCAGCAGGCTGTTGATTCGTTTGAATATCAGCAACAGGTGTTAGCCACCTGACTGATCTTTCAGCGGTTTATCCAGTGAAGCCAGCTTGCGCAGGTCGGCAAGCTGTTGTGTCATGGATGATGCAAAGTTTTTGAACTTGCGCATTTCAGTGGCACTCATGATGCCAACCTCAGGCAGATCGGCAGTCATGGGGTTTTGTGGTTCGCCATTGATGCGGAACTCGTAGTGTACGTGGTTGCCAGTCGAGGTGCCGGTGGAGCCAACATAACCAATAACATCACCCCGCGTGACCTTTTCTCCGGAACCCAGCCCTTCCTTGAATGCGGACATGTGGCCATACAAGGTGGTGATGCCATTGCGATGGCGCAGTTCAACGACATTCCCATAACCTCCCTGGCGACCAAGGAACTTGACGCTGCCATCCGCAGTTGCATGAATCGGTGTGCCACGTGGCGCGGCGAAGTCAGTGCCTGCATGAGCCTTGCGCAAGCCAAATACCGGGTGACGGCGCATGCCAAAACCGGAGCTCATGCGCCCGCCTTCAATGGGTTTGCGGTCAAATGCAGTGCGCTTCAGCTCGCTATCGCCATCCGGGCGAAAGTAATCTGTCTTGCCGTCTTCCAGTGTAAAGCGTATACGCTGCCAGGTATTCTTGCGACTGGTGTATTCTGCTGCGAGTATTTTGTCGGTATAAATACTCTCGCCTTGATAGCGGAAGTCTTCGAAAATGACGCCGACCTTGTCACCAACCTTCACGCCTTTCCTGAAATCCATATCCTTATGGAATACCTGACTGATCTGGCGGATAACCGAGTTGGAGAGTCCGGCTGCCTTGCCATCTTTCTGTAGGGAGTGTTTGACAGTGAAGGCGATTCTGGAGTCAGCCATGGCAAAAGCTTCGCTTTCCCATTTGCCTGCATAACCTTCGTCAGTTGCAGAGACGATATAGGCATTGGTTTTGCCTTTGGCGTAAATCAGTTGCAGCAACTGATCATCAACGATCTGCACCAGTATGTGAGCACCGGTTTTGAGGTCTTTGAGTTCCTGCTGAATGTTGCTGTTTTCCAGCAAAGCCTTGGCAGTTTTGCTGAGTTCCAGCTTGCTTATGATAGTTTCAAGCGTATCTTCGCTTTCAACAGAACGCATGATCCAGTTGCCTTGGCGGGCGTCTGGAAGTACGTCGACGGCATAGCCAGAAAATGACTCGACGGCAACCGCAGGCAAGTTCAAATCTTTCATGACTTGTGCAGGTGAGTTGTTGTCGAGTTGGGTGGCCAGATTTAAAATCTTGCCTTCTTCCGGTGAATTGATCATTGAATACACAGGAATGTTGCCCAATGTAGCCAAACCACAGGTAAGAAGGAGAGTGCGGGTGGCAATATACCGGAGATGCTTGTGGGGTGAGGCAGCAGCTGTTGCTGCTGATGCAGGTCTGGCTGGTTTGATCCGCTTTGTTGTTGTGTGGTCCAGCTTTTGCTTGGGTTTGTAGTCTCCGGGGATAACTACTTCAATGCCGCCAACCGGTAGGTTGTAGCGTTTCATGGCCTCATTCCAGTCTTTTTTGCCGACTGGAGACGATGGCCTTCGTTTAAACGGTAACAAGGTTACTACTCCATGTTGTTTAAAGTCTTGCCAGGCATTCTTGCTCAAAAAATGACGCAAAAACGGCTAACCTCGGCGAGGTTAACGGGCACAGACTGAATTTTTCCTGAATCTTCAGGTTGCTTTGCAGGCATTTGCCTGCAAAATAGCTGACCTACACTCTTGGCATAGCCTAGTTGTCAGCAAAACTGCTAAGCTAGGTCAGTTTTTTAGGCCAATTACAGCCTATTGTCAATCTTGGAGCTTAACTAGATGGATCAAATTGTTGACATAATAAGTGAATTAGGGCGTGGGGCGGAGGAAATCCTGGTCGAATCCGAGTTTAAGGAGAAACTGAAAAAAGGCCGTCCTTTACGGATCAAGGCCGGTTTCGACCCCACAGCCCCCGATCTCCATCTAGGGCATACAGTACTTATAAACAAGATGCGTCAGTTTCAGGAGGCGGGGCACCACATTTTATTCCTGATCGGTGACTTTACCGGGATGATCGGTGATCCGACTGGCAAATCCGCTACTCGCCCAGCACTGACAGCAGAGCAGGTACAGCAGAATGCGCTGACCTACCAAGAGCAGATTTTCAAGATTCTTGACCCGGATAAAACAGAAGTTACGTTCAACTCTGCCTGGATGAGCCAGTTGGGTAGTGCCGGGTTGATACAGTTGGCGGCCAAATACACGGTTGCGCGAATGCTGGAGCGGGATGATTTCAGCAAGCGTTACAAATCCGGTCAGGCAATCGCCATCCATGAGTTCCTGTATCCGCTGGTACAGGGTTACGATTCTGTAGCGTTGAAAGCCGATGTGGAACTCGGCGGTACCGACCAGAAGTTCAACCTGTTGGTCGGGCGCGAGTTACAACGTCAATACGGTCAGGAGCAGCAGATTGTTATCACCATGCCGTTGCTGGAAGGGCTGGATGGAGTCAACAAGATGTCCAAGTCCTTGGGTAACTACATTGGTATCACTGATGCGCCCAATGACATGTTTGGCAAAATAATGTCCATCTCGGACGAATTGATGTGGCGCTATTTCGAATTGCTCAGCTTTCGTCCATTAAGCGAGATCAAACGATTCAGGCAGGAAGTGGAGCAAGGGGCGAATCCGCGCGATCTCAAGTTCCTGCTGGCGGAAGAAATCATTGAACGCTTCCATAGTAGTCATGCTGCCGTTGGTGCCCGTGAAGACTTCATTGCGCGTTTCCAGAAAGGCGCGATGCCGGATGAGATGCCGGAAGTCAGCCTCACAAGTGAGGCTGAAGGCATGCCAATTGCTACTTTGCTGAAGACTGCCGGTTTGGTCGGCAGTACTTCTGACGCCATGCGCATGATTCAGCAAGGAGCGGTAAAAATTGACGGAAACAAGATTGAAGATCGCAGCCTTTTGATTGAAAAGGGTATTTCTGCTGTGTTCCAGGTGGGTAAACGCAAGTTTGCAAAAATCACCCTGAATTGATGGAAAAAACTTTCAGAAAGTCATTGACGGGCTGAATGGTGGCTGTATAATGCGCCACTTCATCAGGCCGGAAGCGGTCTGAAAACGGAAAGGAAATCAGGTACTTAGGTCGAAGATTATGAATTTCCGGAGGCAAGAAAGAGAGTTTAAAAAAGTGCTTGACA
>JAHJJD010000021.1 GCA_018822845.1 Gammaproteobacteria bacterium
CTATGGGAGCGGATTCGGGCGCATTTTGCCATCAGCCTGATTGACTCCTGGGAGTCCCTTTACGCGGCCATTATCTGGAAAACTGACCCCGCCACACTGCCCGTCTGGCAGGATTCCGGATAGTCCGGTAACGGGTTATAGGCGATTCGGGCGGTGTTGAAGGACTGAACAACGGCAGACTCCGGGCAGGCGGGTTACGCTTGAGGTGGCTGTTTGCCTGGAAACAAACCGTTGGACGGATCAGGCAGTCTGGACGGCGTAAGCGGGATTAGCTGTCGAGCAAGGGTTATTCCCTAATGGCTGCGATAACGGGTTGCAGGAATAAACGGGTAAACTCAAACGCGCTACCTGCCTGCAAGGAGGAAATCATGCATGAATGCAACGTATTTTCAGGCCGAAGCTGCCAGCCCCCAATATGCACCGGAAGAACTCATCGCCCATTACCAGCGCATACGCGCCGTCACTGCCGCCATCTGCGCCCCGCTGGCGGTGGATGATTACCAGATTCAAAGCATTACCGAAACCAGCCCGCCGAAATGGCATCTTGCCCATGTGAGCTGGTTTTTTGAAACCTTCCTGTTGCGGGCTTTCGAGAAAAACTTCCAGCCATACTGTGCCGATTACGCCTACTTGTTCAATTCCTACTACCAAAGCGTTGGCGACATGCAGCCGCGCCCGCAACGTGGCTTGCTGTCACGCCCGACCGTGCAGGAGATTTACGCTTACCGTGCCGCAGTTGACGAACGCATGCTGCTGTTGCTGGATGGAGCGCCAGCGGAAAAACGGGGTGACATTGCCTTGCGCACCGCGCTCGGCCTGCACCATGAACAGCAGCATCAGGAACTGCTGTTTATGGACATCAAGCATAATTTTTCCGTCAACCCGTTGTTCCCTGCGTATATAGCCCGCCCGCAGCCGGACAGTGCGAAAACCGTTCTGCTGGGCTGGGAAGAGCGTGAAGGTGGCCTGCTGGAAACCGGTTTCGGTGGCGCTGCATTTGCCTACGACAACGAACAACCGCGCCACAAGGTCTGGCTGGAGCCGCACCGGCTGGCGAACCGCCTGAGCACCAATGCCGAATATCTGGAATTCATCACGGATGGCGGCTACCAGCGCCCGGAGCTATGGCTGGCGGATGGCTGGAACCACATCCGCCAGCACGGCTGGCAGCATCCGTTGTACTGGCGGCGGGTGGATGGCCGCTGGCATGAATTCACCTTGCACGGCCTGGAGCCGCTCAATCCGGAGGCTCCGGTCTGCCACAGCAGCTATTACGAGGCGGATGCTTTCGCCCGCTGGGCGGGCAAGCGCCTGCCGCTGGAGGCCGAACTGGAAAGCAGGCTGCTGGAGCTGGAAGCGCACGGCCATTTCAGTGACAGCGGCATATTCCACCCGCAACCCGGCGGCGGCCAGTGGTACGGCACGCTGTGGGAATGGAGTGCCTCACCCTATACCGCCTACCCCGGCTTCCGCCCGCTGGCCGGTAGCATGGGTGAATACAACGGCAAATTCATGTGTAACCAGTGGGTGTTGCGCGGTGGTGCCTGCGTGACGCCACCAGACCATATCCGCCCTACTTACCGAAACTTTTTCTATCCACATGACCGCTGGCAATTCAGCGGCATCCGGCTCGCGGAGGACATATGAGCGCAGCTTGCCCCAAACTTCGGTTTCATGATTACCAACCCGAACTCGCCAGTTTCCGCAGCGCTGTCCTGCAAGGCCTGGCACGGGACAACAAGTGGATTCCACCCAAGTTTTTCTACGACCAGCGCGGCTCCCTGCTGTTCGAGGCCATACTGGAACAGCCGGAATACTATCTTCCCAAGGTGGAACGGCAGTTGTTGCAAACCCATGCAGCGGAAATGGCTGAACTGATCGGGCCGGGCAGCGTACTGATCGAACCCGGTAGCGGCAATTGTGAAAAAGTACGTCTGTTGCTTGCTGCCCTGAGTCCGGCGGCTTATGTGCCGATGGATATTTCCGGGGATTTCCTGTTTACGTCCGCGCATGAGCTGGGAACGGATTTTCCGCGTCTTCCCATCTACGCTACCTGCCTGGATTTCACCCACACCATGAATTTGCCGGGAAATGTGCCGGATGGCAGGCGCGTGCTGTTTTTCCCCGGCTCCAGTCTGGGTAATTTCGAACCGGTGGAAGCGCAACATTTCCTGCTCAGGGCCGGGCGGCTGGTGGGCGCAGGCGGTGGCCTGCTGATCGGCATGGATCGCAAGAAAGACAAACGTGTCCTCGAAGCCGCCTACAACGACAGAGCCGGGATTACTGCCGACTTCAACCTGAACCTGCTGGCGCGCATCAATCAGCAACTGGATGGCGATTTCGATCTGGACGCTTTTGCCCATTACGCCTGCTACAATGAGCTGCTGGGGCGTATCGAAATGCATTTGACCAGCCTGAAGTTGCAGTTAGTGGAAGTGGCTGGCCAAAGCTTCCAGTTCCTTGCTGGCGAACGCATCCACACCGAGAACTCCTATAAATACGACCCGGCTGAATTCGTGGCGCTGGCGCAGACGGCGGGATTCCGCAACTGCCGCTTCTGGACGGATGAGACCGGACAATTTGGCATTTACTATCTGGTTTTCCCCCATGATTGATCCGGGCAGACAGTTTCCCGTCCACAACAACCTGTTTCACCTGAACCATGCAGCGGTTGGCCCTTGGCCACAGGTAACGGCGGATGCAGTCAAGGCATTTGCCGAGGAAAATGCGCAGCAGGGTTCATTGCGCTACCTGCAATGGATGGAAACCGAACAGGCCCTGCGGGATAAAGCACAACGCCTGTTCAACGCGCCCTCGCCCGATGATGTGGCGCTGGTGAAAAACACGTCGGAAGGGCTGTCCTTGGTTGCCTACGGGCTGGACTGGCAAGCGGGCGACAATGTGGTTGGCATCCGTCAGGAATTTCCTTCCAACCGTTTCGTCTGGTCATCGCTGGCCAGCAAGGGGGTGGAATTCCGCCAGCTTGACCTGACAGCCTGCGAGGGCGAGCCGGAAGATGCCTTGCTGGCGCTTTGTGATGGGCGCACCCGCCTGCTCAGTATCAGTGCCGTGCAATATGCCGATGGTTTGCGTATGGACCTGGCCAAAGTTGGCAGTTTTTGCCGTGAGCACGGCATCCTGTTCTGCGTCGATGCCATCCAGCAACTGGGCGCGATTCCCTTCGACGTACAGGCCATCAAGGCCGATTTTGCCACTGCCGATGGGCACAAATGGATGCTGGCACCGGAAGGGCTGGGGCTGTTCTACGTGCGCCGCGCAATACTGGAGCAGCTTAGCCTCACCCAGTACGGCTGGCACATGGCGGCAGGCATGACGGATTACACCGTGGAAGCTTGCGTTCCCTACCCGCACGCCCGCCGCTTCGAATGCGGCAGCCCCAACATGCTGGGCGTGCACGCCCTCAACGCCAGTCTCGGCCTGTTGTTGGAAGTGGGCATGGATGAGGTCTGGCGGCAGCTTTCCACCAAAATGACTGGTCTGGTGGAAGGTTTGCAGGCACTTGCGGGGCTGGAAATACTCAGTGACTTACGCCCACAGCGGCGTTCGGGGATTGTCACCTTCCGCCCGGTGAGGGGTGATGTGGATGCGCTGTTCCGGCATTTGCAGGGTAATGGCGTATTCTGTGCGCCGCGCGGCGGTGGAATCCGCCTGTCGCCGCATTTCCATACGCCACAAGAGCAACTGGATACGGTGCTGCAACTGATCGGGGAATATCGCCCGGTTAAGCCCTAACCCGCGCGGTTACGCATGTGATCCGCCACATTGGCGAAGGAAGATTTCAACTGAACTTTCAGCAATTCATCGCTGATTTGCTCATCCAGCGCCATGTTCATGCACATCAGCCACTGGTCGCGTGCCTGAATATCCACAGGAAATGGCAGGTGGCGTGCACGCAGGCGCGGGTGCCCGTATTCCGCCTCATACAAGCCCGGCCCACCCAGCCAGCCGGACAGGAACTTGAACAGCTTGTCGCGTGACCCCTGCAAATCCTGTGGATGCAGTTTGCGCAGTTCCCAGGCTTCCGGCAATTCGTCCATCAAGTCGTAGAAACGGTTCACCAGACGGTGTACACCCGTTTCGCCACCCAGCATGTTGTAATGGCTGGCAATCGGTAATTCCATGCATCACTCCGCTTTTATGCGACAAAGGCGCAAGTTTATGGCGTTTTTGTACCTGTCTACAGGTAATTTCGCAAATTCATTAGAAAATTAACATATTCTCAGTATAATCGCGCCTTCACGAACTCATGAGTACAGCGCTGTGATCCAGAACCTGCGAAATATCGCCATCATCGCCCACGTCGACCACGGGAAAACCACCCTGGTGGACAAGTTGTTACAACAATCCGGCACCCTCGGCGAACGCGCCGAAGTCTCCGAACGCATGATGGATTCTAACGCGCTGGAAAAAGAGCGCGGTATTACCATCCTTGCCAAAAATACAGCCCTGCGCTGGACCAATCCCAATACTGGCGTCGAATACCGTATCAACATCGTCGATACCCCAGGGCATGCGGACTTCGGTGGCGAAGTAGAGCGTGTGCTCTCCATGGTCGATTCCGTATTGCTGTTGGTCGATGCGGTTGATGGCCCCATGCCGCAAACCCGTTTCGTTACCCAGAAAGCCTTCTCCCACGGTCTGAAGCCTATCCTGGTCGTCAACAAGATCGACCGCCCCGGTGCCAATCCGCACCGCGTCATGGATCAGGTGTTCGAACTGTTCGACAACCTTGGTGCAACCGATGAGCAGCTCGACTTCCCGGTCGTATACGCTTCTGCCCTGAACGGCTTTGCCGGTCTGGAAGAAACCGTGTCCGGCGGTGACATGACCCCGCTGTTCGAGACCATCATCAATTCGGTGCCTGCGCCTGACGTAGATGTGGACGCGCCGTTCCAGTTGCAGGTCAGCCAGCTCGACTACAACTCGTACCTCGGCATCATCGGCATTGGCCGTATCAAGCAGGGCAAGATCAAGACCAACACCCAGATCAAGGCTATCGGCACCGATGGCAATATCCGCAGTGGTCGTATCCTGAAAATCCTCGGCTTCAATGGTCTGGATCGCGTCGAAGTCAACGAAGCCCGTGCTGGTGACATCATCGCTTTCTCCGGCATGGATGAGCTGCACATTTCCGACACCCTGTGTGACCCGGACAATGTCGTTGCACTGCCACCGCTGAGTGTTGACGAACCTACCGTCACCATGACTTTCCAGGTTAATACCTCACCCTTTGCAGGCAAGGAAGTTAAAGTTGGAACTTCTTCCCGCCGCCTCAACGAACGTCTGCAACAGGAACTGCTGCACAACGTTGCCCTGCGTGTGGAAGAAACCAAGGATCCGGAAAAGTTCAAGGTCTCTGGCCGTGGCGAACTGCACCTCGGCATCCTGATCGAAAACATGCGCCGCGAAGGCTACGAACTCGCCGTTTCGCGCCCGGAAGTCATCATCCGCGAAATCGACGGCGTGAAGATGGAACCGTATGAAAACGTTACCATCGACATCGAGGAAGCCAGCCAGGGCAAGGTCATGGAAGCGCTGGGCGAACGCCGTGGCGAACTGAAGGACATGGCTCCCGATGGCAAAGGCCGGGTGCGTCTGGAATACCTGATGCCGTCACGTGGCCTGATCGGTTTCCAGACCGATTTCATGACCATGACCTCCGGTACCGGTTTGCTGTACCACACCTTTGAAAATTACGGCCCGATCAAGCCGGGTTCGATCGGTCAGCGCCATAACGGCGTGCTGATCTCCAACGCGACCGGCAAGGCTTTGGCTTACGCCATTTTCAACCTGCAAGAGCGCGGCAAGATGTTCATCGGTCACGCTGAGGAAGTCTACGAAGGCATGGTCATCGGCATTCACAGCCGCGACAATGATCTGGTGGTCAACCCGCTGAAAGCCAAGCAGTTGACCAACATCCGCGCTGCTGGTACTGACGAAAACCTGATTCTGGTTCCACCGATCCGCATGACGCTGGAACAGGCGATGGAATTCATCGACGATGACGAGCTGGTGGAAATCACCCCGCAAAACATCCGCATCCGCAAGCGCTTCCTGCTGGAGCACGAACGCAAACGTGCTACCAAGAAGGATGAAACAGCGTAATGCATGGGAAAAAGGGGCTTTCAGCCCCTTTTTTTTTCCTGAAGGCACGCGCACAAGGTACACTTTAACCCTGATTTCCGTAGAGATTTGGTGAACGTCCAGTGTATAACGTCCGCGAACACATCCAGGCCAGCCTTGGCCATTTCCGCATGGAAGGCTACTGGTTCCGTTACAGCAGTTTCGTGCCACGCCTGTACAACTGGTGCAGGGAGCTGGGGTTTGAACCGGGCAAGATCATGCCATCGCGGGCATTCTGCTCCGATGAAAGCCAGGGTTATCCGATCATTCTGCTGGCCAAACATTTCGGTACGTTTCCCTTTAACCACGGGCGGGTGGGCGGCATCATGGCCTGCGACCGGCACGGGCCGCACGCGCACCATGGCGAGGATCTGGTGATCGTGCATTCCAGCCATGTCGGCTATGACCCGCAAACCTGCACGTTCGGCACTTATCGCCGTTCCCAGACCAGCCACGGCGATTGTTCCAGCAACTGCGGCAAAATCCACGGCACGCTCAACTGGTATCTGAAGGAATACGAATTCGCCCGCAACAATGTGTTTGTCGACATGCGGGCTGATCATTGCCGCCTGACCATCGATAACCAGTACCTGTCGCGCAGCCGCGAACGCAGCCTGGTATTGCATCTGGAGCGGATGGTGGAAAACCAGGGTGATGGGGAAATGGCACCGCTGTCGATCCAGAGCACTGCCCGCACGTTCCGCGCCACGCAGCATTTCCACCAGCACATGCGCTGGTTTTTCAGTGAAGGGGACGGCAAGCAGCCGATCGGCGATGCCTTGCTGCCGGAATATTTCACCTACCGTACCGATCTGGCCGAAGACCATGATGGTACCCGCCAGCTTGAGCAGAACCTGATCGGCGCAATGCCGTGGATCGTGACTTCCGCCGAGCCGATGCTGACGGCGGCGCAGGCCAACACCCAGGCCGAATTCGACCGCGCCTTCCGCAGCGTTTCGCAGGAAAAGGCTTACCGGGGACGCAATCTGGTGTATGTCTCCGGTTTGCATGTGGACATTTCCCCGGCGGATGGGCAGCTTTTCCCGCTGACCAAATTCATCCCGTGGGCGGCGTATGTGCAACTGAAAACGGGCGAACGCTACATACTGGAACAAGAGGCGCTGTTCGAACGCCTCAACGCCAGCAGCCAGCACAACCCCGAGCAGATTGCGCTGGATGATGCCATCCAGTTGATGGAAGAGGCGCAAGAGGTGCATTTGCACCTGCCGTCGTGATCGTATAAACCGAACATAACATTAGATACAATCCGCTTTGAATTCGATTAGCGTTTCCTTATACTGCGCCCATCAGATCAGTTTTATAGATTGTTTAAAGATTGTTAAATTGTTTTTTCTCAAAAGGAGACTACCCATGTTTGAAAATAAAGAAGGCCAGCGCGTCCCCAATGTTACGTTCCGTACCCGCCAGAACCACGAGTGGGTCGATGTCACTACTGACGACGTATTCAAGGGCAAAACCGTCATCGTGTTCTCACTGCCGGGCGCGTTCACCCCGACCTGTTCTTCCACCCACGTACCGCGCTACAACCAGTTGGCGGATACTTTCAAGAAGCTGGGCGTAGACGAGATCGTGTGCATGTCGGTCAACGACACCTTCGTCATGAACGAGTGGAAAGTGGATCAGAAGGCTGACAAGCTGACATTCATCCCGGATGGCAATGGTGACTTCACCGACGGTATGGGCCTGTTGGTCGACAAGAACGACCTCGGTTTCGGCAAGCGTTCCTGGCGTTATTCCATGCTGGTGAAAGACGGTGTGGTGGAAAAAATGTTCATTGAACCCAACAAGCCGGGCGACCCGTTTGAAGTTTCCGACGCTGATACCATGCTGGCTTACATTGGCCCGAACACCAAGGCTCCACTGGATGTGACCGTATTCACCCGCCCCGGCTGCCCGTTCTGCGCCAAGGCCAAAGGCATGTTGCACGACGCTGAAATCGACTTCGACGAACTGGTGCTGAACCAGGACTACACCAACCGCAGTTTGCGCGCGGTAGCCGGTGTTGATATGGTTCCGCAGGTATTCATCAACGGTGCGTTGATCGGTGGTTCGGACAAGCTGGAAGCGTGGTTGAACGCACGGTAAGAGACCCCTCACCCCCTAGCCCCCTCTCCCTCAAGGGGAGAGGGGGAACAAGAAAGGGAATGATTATATCGCTCTTCATCTTAAGCCCCTCTCCCCTTGAGGGAGAGGGGTTGGGGTGAGGGGTACAAACACGGAGCAAAGCATGAGCCAACATTACGATTTAATCGCCATCGGCGCAGGCAGCGGCGGCCTGTCAGTGGTGGAAAAGGCAGCGAAACACGGTGCCAAATGCGCCGTGGTGGAAGTGAACGAAGACCTCGGCGGTACTTGCGTCAACCGTGGTTGCGTACCGAAGAAAGTCATGTGGTTCGCCGCCAATCTGGCTCATGCCCAGCACGAAGCTCAGGATTACGGCTTCGCCACGGTTCCCGGCAAGCTCGACTGGGCAAAGCTGGTGATGAAACGCGACAACATGATCGGCGGCATCAACGACTGGTACATGGACAGTTTCCTCGCCGAAGCGGGCATTGACCTGCTGGAAGGTCAGGCGCGTTTCATTGATGCACACACGCTGGACGTGGCTGGCGAAACCTACACGGCTGAGCACATCGTCATTTCCACTGGCGGACGCCCGGTCGTGCCTAACGATATTCCCGGCGCGGAACACGGCATTACTTCCGATGGATTCTTCGAACTGGACGAACAGCCCGGCAAGGCGGCGGTGGTTGGTGGCGGCTACATCGCGCTGGAACTGGCAGGCGTGCTGAATGCACTGGGCACGGAAACGCACATGCTGCACCAGGGTTTCCCGGTGCTGATCGGTTTCGACAATCTGATGCAGAAAACCCTGCGGATGCAGATGGAACACGACGGCGTGCAGTTCAACGACAACGGCAAGATTGCCAGCGTCGAAAAGCAGGCTGATGGCAAGCTGACCATCCACTACGCTGACGGCACTACGCTGGAAGGGCTGGACCAGTTGCTGTGGGCGATTGGCCGCAAGCCCAACACCGACGACATCGGGCTGGAAAACATTGGCCTTGAAACCGTCAACAACGGCCTGATCGATGTCAATGAATGGCAGGAAACCAGTGTTCCCGGCGTCTACGCGATTGGTGACATCATCAACAAGCGTGGCGTGCAATTGACCCCGGTAGCGATTGCTGCTGGCCGCCGTCTCGGTGAGCGCCTGTTTGGTGGCATGAAAGACCGCAAGGTGGATTACAGCCTGATCCCGACCGTGATGTTTACGCATCCACCGATTGGCACTATTGGTTTGTCGGAAGAGGCTGCGCGCGAACAGTACGGTGATGCGGTGAAAGTTTACAGCACCGAATTCACCCCGATGTATTACTCCTTCGCCAAGCACAAGGCCAAGACCGCGATGAAACTGGTGGTGGTTGGCGAGGAAGAAAAGATCGTCGGCTGTCACGCCATCGGTCTGGGTGTGGATGAAATGATGCAGGGGTTTGCGGTCGCCATCCGCATGGGCGCGACCAAGCAGGACTTTGATGACACCATTGCGATCCATCCGGTGAGCGCGGAAGAAATGGTGACGATGAAGTAGGGGAAACCCCTCCCGACCTCCCCTTGTCAGGGGAGGAGTGAAGAAAGCCCCGCTGGTTCGGGGCTTTTTTCTGCCTGTTTAATGCGGTATCAGCGACATGCCCGCAAAGTACGGATGCAGGAACACCAGCAGCAGATACACCACCACACTGATGCCCAGCAGTTTCAGGTCATCCACGCGGGTGACGGTCATTGCCGGTTTCACCCATGTGCCATCGCGCCGGTTGATAAAATAGATCGACAGCAGCGCCCACAGCAGCATTCCACCAAACAACACCAGCGAACGGATGTCACCGTTGGCCAGCAAGTGCGCAATCCCCCACACGGCCATGCCGCTGAGCATCGGGTGACGGATATTCTTTTTCAGCCAGCTTTTTGCGTTGGAAGCGCCGAACAGGATGATGGAAAACAGCATCAGCAGCATGGTGATATGCCTGCCGAACGCGGGTGGGTCGTAGACTGGTTCCGGCAGTGTATTGCGCCAGCCGATCACGATCAGCACCAGGGCGATGAGGATTTTCAGGGCAAACAGCCCCTGATATTTGCCATTGCCGAAGCGGCTGATCAGCTCTGCCCGTTTGGCAGGCATGATGGCAGGGAACAGGTGCACGATACTCCACATCAACACCCCGAGAATCAGTAACCACAGCATTGCAGATCTCCTTTGTCGTTGAACCCTTGTTGTAGCACATAGGGGAGTAGCGTGCCTGTCTACCCTACTAGAGACGAGTAAGCAGGGAACAGGTGGGGTTGCGGTGAATACGGGGCTTAATCACCGCAAATCATGCGGTGATTA